>CAYVIN010000054.1:0-20127 GCA_964451375.1 uncultured Sulfuricella sp. | reverse complement strand
GGGGTTGGGGATTGGGGTGACGGAATTGCATGATGGCCGTCTGGTGAGGATGATGGATGTCGAAAAAGTGTTGTCTGAAACCGGCCATTTCGACGATAACGCCATTGCATTCAGCAGCATACGCCCTCTACAAATGGATCGAACAGTGTTTTACGCCGATGACTCCGCTGTCGCCCGCAAACAAATTGCGCGCACTCTGGAAGCGATGAACGTCAAGTTTGCCTGCGCCAATAATGGCCGTCAGGCTTGGGAAGAATTGCAGCGCATCGCCATGCAGGCCGAAGTGATGCGGGTGCCGGTGGTGGATTTGGTGCAACTGGTGCTCACCGATGTGGAAATGCCTGAAATGGACGGCTATGTGCTGACCAAGAACATCAAGAGCGACCCGCGCTTTGCGGGGATCCCGGTGCTGATGCATTCCTCGCTTTCCAGCACGGCTAACGAGAAGCTGGGACGCGCTGTGGGGGTTGACGAGTATGTGCCGAAGTTCGAGCCGCAAAAACTCGCGGATATCCTGACCCGGCTGCTGGCGCCGGAACACGCGCACTCAAATTGAATTGACAGGGAATCGAGGTGAATATGCAGAGCAATCAACTCCTTGAGGCAGTAGACGCCAGAACCAAACTGGTCGGCTCGAACAAGATGGAGATTTTGCTGTTTTCGCTGGGAACAGGCGAGATATTCGGGATTAACGTGTTCAAGGTGCGCGAAGTCTGCCAAACCCCGTTTGTCACCAAAACGCCTTACATGCCGGATGGTGTGGAAGGGGTGATTTCGCTACGCGGCAACATTATTCCCGTCATCTCCCTCGCCAAATTTATCCATTCGGAAGGTACGCCGGAAGATACCGGACATACCATGATCGTGACCGAATTCAGCCGCCATACCCAAGGGTTCCTGGTGCATGAAGTGGATCGCATCATCCGCGTCGATTGGGACAAGATCAAACCGCCGCAAAATATGCTGTCCGGTAACGAAGGCATGATTACCGCGATTACCGAATTGCCGGATGGCCGTCTGGTTTCGATTCTCGATGTGGAGCAAATTCTTGCCAACGCCTTTGGTATTGAACCGGTTCCTGATTTTGAACCTATTGAGGCCAGCGACAAGGATTCCTCCGTGTTCTTCGTTGATGACTCTGCCGTCGCCCGCAAGGAAATTGTGATGGTGCTCGACAAACTCGGCGCCAAATACCAGCAAGCGACCAATGGCCAGGAAGCCTGGGATCGTCTCATCGGGTTGGCCAATCGTGCGCAACAGGATGGAATCCCCCTTGCCGACCAGATAAAACTCATTCTGGCGGACGCCGAAATGCCGGAAATGGACGGCTATGTTCTGTGCAAAAATATTCGTGCGGATCGCCGCTTTGATGGGATCCCAATTGTCATGCATTCGTCGCTTTCATCGGAAGCGAATCGCGACATGGGTAAACGGGTAGGGGTTGACGCCTATGTCGCCAAGTTTGATCCGGCGGTATTGGCGGATACCCTGCGTCCCCTGTTGCAGCGTTGAACACATTTGGAACATGACAAAAATAGTGCAATCGACAAGATTGACTTGAAGTAGCGGAGTGGTTCATGCCTGACAAGAACATGAAATTTTTGGTGGTGGATGATTTTTCGACTATGCGTCGAATCATCCGCAATCTTCTTAAAGAACTCGAATTCACCAACGTGGACGAAGCCGAGGACGGCTTGATCGGCTTGAACAAGCTGCGCGGCGGGGCCTACGACTTCGTGGTGAGCGACTGGAACATGCCCAATATGACGGGCATTGACATGTTGCGCAGCATTCGCGCCGACGCCAATATCAAACACCTACCGGTTTTGATGGTGACTGCCGAGGCGAAAAAGGAAAACATCATTGAGGCCGCCCAAGCGGGTGCGGACGGTTATGTCGTCAAACCCTTCACGGCTGCGGTTCTGGAAGAGAAGCTCAACAAGATATTTCAGAAAAGGGGAATGTAGTGAGTAACGAAAACGGTGATTCCGACGAACTGGAAGCCCTATTCGACAGCATTGTCTCTGCTTCCCACTCAAGTGAACCTGAGGTCGTTGATGCTGAAGTAGTGCATGATGCCGTGCATCACGTGACCGGTGGCGGAGATGACGGGGAAGAAACGGTTTTCAACCAGATTGGTCACTTGACCCGTAAGCTGCATGACGCGTTGCGCGAATTGGGCTACGACAAAAAATTGGAAAAAACGGTCGAGGCAATACCCGACACCCGGGATCGCCTCGAATACATTGCCAAAATGACTGAAAAGGCCGCCGTCCGCGCCCTGACGGCTACTGAAATTGCCCAGCCAATTCAGGAAAAGCTGGAGTCGGATGCGCTTGCCTTAAGTCAACAATGGCAACGTCTGTATGGAAATCAGATGGGGGTGGACGAGTTCAAGCAACTTGCCGGTCAGACCCGCGATTTTCTGGCCGACGTACCGAATCGCGCCAAGGCGACCAACGCCCAATTGATGGAAATCATGATGGCCCAGGACTTCCAGGATCTTACCGGACAGGTCATCAAAAAAGTTGTGGATATGGCGCAGCGGATGGAACACGACATGCTGCAGTTGCTGATCGCGGTTACTCCCGTGGACAAGAAGGCGGAAGTTGACAATTCCCTGCTCAATGGCCCGGTCATCAATCCCGAAGGGCGTGCGGACGTGGTGACGAATCAACAGCAGGTTGACGACTTGCTGGAAAGCCTGGGCTTTTAACTATATCAATCCGGGGGAGCGCAGTTCCCTGCGGTAAAGTAGCTGATTAACTGGAGATACTCCCATGAGCCATTTCGCCGGGATGGAAGAGTTGTTGCAGGATTTTCTTACCGAAGCCGGTGAACTGCTGGCCGATGTGGACAACAAACTTGTTGAACTGGAAAAACGTCCGAACGACAAGGCGTTGCTCAATGACATCTTCCGTGGATTTCACACCATCAAGGGTGGTGCAGGTTTTCTCAACGTCAATGAACTGGTGGAGCTTTGCCACCGCACCGAAAACCTCTTCGACAAATTGCGAACCGGCGATTTGCAGCTGACGCCGGAAATCATGGATGTGATTCTGACATCCACCGGCGTTGTTCGGGACATGTTCGCCTTCCTTTCCCAATCCCAGTTGCCGCGTGCTGCGGATCCGGCGCTTTTGACTTCTCTGGATGCAGTGCTATCGGGAAATGTCCACCCCCCCCATGTCGCATCAAGCGCCGCTGCGCCGCAAGTCGTTGCTGCACCGCAAACTGCGCCAGCTCTCGGGAATGGGCCTGACTGGAACGCCATGCATGGCGCGATTACCGGCCAGGTCGTCGCCAAACACGTCGAACCGGCCGCAGCGGTTGTTGAACCTCCTCCAGATGCGCCTCGCCCAACCATTGTGCCGGCCTCAATGATGCCTGGGGCTGATTCCGGCCAGTCGGCCCGCGCCAAACCGACCCCGACAACGCCGACGGTTCAGGTTGCCGCCAAGGAAACAACCATTCGTGTCGATACCGCTCGTTTGGATATGGTATTGAACTTGTCCGGCGAAATCGGCTTGACGAAAAATCGCCTTACCTGCTTGCGCGCCAACATCCTGCAAGGCAAGACCGATGGCGATACGCTCAAGGCACTTGACGAAGCCGTCAGTTCCCTTGACCTGTTGGTGGGAGACCTGCAAAACGCCGTCATGAAGACGCGGATGCAGCCGATTGGCCGGCTGTTCCAGAAGTATCCCCGTTTGGCGCGTGATCTGGCTCGGCAATTGGGCAAGGATGTCGAACTAGTCATTACCGGTGAAGAAACCGAAATCGACAAAACCATGATTGAGGATCTTAACGATCCCTTGGTGCATCTGGTACGTAACGCCGTTGATCACGGCGTGGAAAGCACTGAAGACCGGCGCGCCGCCGGCAAACCGACCAAGAGTCTGGTCAAATTGAGCGCCCAACAGGCAGGCGATCACATCATTATCGAAATTGCGGATGACGGGAAAGGGATGCGTCCCGACTCCCTGCGCCGCAAGGCTCTGGAGAAAGGTCTAATTGACCTGGAAACCGCCAACAGCCTTGATGACCGCCAATCGCTCAATCTGATTTTCCTGCCGGGATTTTCCACCAAAGATCAAATTTCCGATGTTTCCGGTCGTGGTGTAGGTATGGATGTCGTGCGCACCAATATCCAGAAACTCAACGGTCGCATCGACATTTCTTCGCAGGTTGGACATGGCACCAGCATCACCATTTCCCTACCTCTGACGCTGGCGATTTTGCCCGTGCTGGTGGTGCGCCTTGGGGATCAGCCTTTTGCCGTGCCGCTTTCCATGGTGCGTGAAATCATCCCCATTAACCCCAAGGAAATCCAGCAGGTATCCGGTCGTGCCACCATGGTCGTACGTGACGAGGTGTTGCCGGTGCGTTCACTGGCGGATCTCATCGGTTGGCCGCGTAATGCGACGCCGGCTTTCGGGGTACTGATGCAGACCACGGTGACCACGTTTATCCTGGCAATTGACGGTTTTCTGGGGCGGGACGACGTGGTGATCAAGCCACTGCATGATATCAAGCCACGTGGTATCGCCGGCGCTACGCTGTCTGGCGACGGATTGGTAGTGCTGGTGCTCGATATCGAAGAATTGCTGAACATGAATACGGTGGAAACACGCGCCGCCATGTTTGTTTGATTCCATAGCCCTCACCTGACCGATGCTCGATCACGCATACTTGGGGCGCCAGCCCATACTGGATCGACAACAGAAGATCGTTGCTTACGAGTTGCTGTTCCGTCATCACCATGACGCAACTACCGCGAATGTCAGCGATGAGCATGACGCCAGTTCTACGGTGCTTGCCAGTACATTGTGTGATTTGGGTGCAAAATGGGTGCTGGGCAACAAGCTCGCTTTTATCAATGTTTCCGCGTCCATGCTTTTGGGTGGCGGAGTCCTTGAACTTCTCCCGCCGGATCGGGTTGTTCTTGAGTTGCTGGAAACGGTTCTGCCTTCACCACAAGTACTCGCGCGGTGCCAACATCTGCGCAGCAAGGGTTTTAGCTTTGCGCTTGATGATTTTGAACTGAACGAAGTTAATCAGCCGCTGCTTCAGGTTGCCAGTTACATCAAGGTCGACATTCGTCAGACCCCGCTCGAAAAAATTCCGGCAATGCTGCAGGCTATCGACAAGTTTCATCCCAACCTGAAACTGGTTGCCGAAAAGGTCGAAACCGCTGCCGAGTTTAAAGCCTGTAAAGACATTGGATTCAGCTATTTTCAGGGCTTCTATTTCGCGCATCCGGAAACGCTGTCCGCCAAAACCATTAACCCGGCTTACGAAAACGTCCTGCTGCTTCTCAACAAGGTTCGCGAAAACGCCAACCCCCCGGAGATCGAGAAGTTTTTCAAACATGACGTAGCCTTGACGTTCAAATTGTTGCGTTACATCAATTCCGTCGGCTTTGGCTTGTCCTGCGAAATCGAGTCCATTCGCCACGCGATAGCCATTTTGGGCTACCAGCAACTTTACCGTTGGCTGACTCTGTTGCTGGTGACTGCTGGTCAGGCTACGACGCCACCGGCCTTGCTGATTACCGCCATGACGCGCGGCAGGATGACTGAGTTGCTGGGACAGGAATACATGGAACCCCGCGAACGCGACAATCTTTTCGTGGTGGGAATGTTTTCGTTGCTCGACGTGATCCTTGAAACACCGATGGAAAAGGTTCTGGAGAAGCTATCCCTTTCTACATCCGTCAGCGACGCTCTGATGCAACGCCAGGGTATCTATGGGCCGTTTCTTTCCCTGGCTGAAGCGTGTGAGGCGGGGGACGCCAAGAAAATTGAAGAACTGGCGGCCTCGTTACAACTGGAGCCCGATAAAATCAATCGCGCTCACCTGGATGCGCTGGCCTGGACTGAAGCCATGGATATGTAATATGGGGAAGAATCGGCGGGATACTTTGATCAATCACTTAGTATAGAGTCCACTGCTTGGCATAACATCACAACATGTATACTGAATCACTTTCCCGTAACGATATCGTTGACCGTCTGAGAGAATTCGGGATTAACCCGACACATCAGCGGATCGAGATTGCTTACGCGCTATTTTCTCGTCAGGAGCACCTGTCGGCGGATCAGATTTTGTCTGCCGTGAATACCAAACACAGCGAGACTTCCAAGGCAACCGTCTACAATACGTTGAATTTATTTGTGGAGCGGAAGTTGATACGGGAAGTGATCGTTGATCCCAGCAAGGTGTTCTATGATCCGAACACCCATATCCATCATCATTTCTACGATGTTGCAACAGGGATACTGACCGACATCGACAGTGACGAATTACGTTTGTCCGGTTTGCCGAAATTGCCGGATGGCATGGCGATAGAGAGTATCGACGTTATTGTCCGGATTCATCCACAACACCTTAATTCCTGACATCGCCCGCTCGTGCGTAGGTAGAGATGCCGCCTTTTTGGCGGCATCTTTGTTTCCACTAAATCCTTTTCGCCAGTTCAACCGCTTTCCCGATGTAATTGTGGGGAGTCAAGGCGAGCAGTCGCTGCTTCTCACTTTCCGGGATAGCCAATCCGTGGATAAAGGCTTGCAGCGTATCGCGTGAAATCCCGGCTTTGCCCCGTGTCAACTCCTTGAGTTGTTCGTAAGGGTTGGCTACACCGTAGCGGCGCATTACGGTCTGAATCGGCTCCGCCAGCACTTCCCAGTTGCCGTCCAGATCGGCGGCAAGGCGTTGCGGATTGGCTTCCAGCTTGCCCAGGCCGCGCAGGCAGGAATCATAACCGAGCAAGGAATACCCCAAGCCGATACCCATGTTGCGCAGCACGGTTGAATCGGTAAGATCGCGCTGCCAGCGGGAAATCGGCAATTTCTCACTCATAAAGCGCAACAAGGCGTTGGCGATACCCAAGTTACCCTCGGAGTTCTCGAAGTCGATGGGATTTACTTTGTGCGGCATGGTCGAAGAACCAACTTCGTCCTTCTTTACCTTTTGCTTGAAATACCCCATCGAAATGTAACCCCAAACATCGCGGTTCAGATCAATCAGAATGGTATTGACGCGCGCTGTGGCATCGAATAGTTCGGCCATGTAATCGTGCGGCTCAATTTGGATCGTGTAGGGATTAAACGTCAGCCCCAGTCCTTCGACGAAACGTTGTGCAAAACCTTCCCAGTCAAAATCCGGATACGCGGAAAGATGAGCGTTATAGTTGCCAACTGCACCGTTGATTTTGCCAAGCAACGCTACGCCTGCGATACGTTCCTGAGCGCGCGTCAAACGGTGTGCAACGTTGGCGAGTTCCTTGCCGACGGTAGTCGGAGACGCTGGCTGTCCGTGGGTATGAGCGAGCATCGGCAAATCCGCCCATTGCCGGGCAAGTTCCTTGAGTTTGCCGATCAGCTTGTCCAGCGAGGGCTGCATGACGGATTCCCGGGCGCTCATGAGCATCAGCGCGTGGGAGAGATTGTTGATGTCTTCCGAGGTACACGCGAAATGGATGAACTCGCTGACCCGCATCACTTCGTCGTTGCCGGATAGTCTTTCCTTGATCCAGTATTCCACCGCCTTAACGTCATGGTTGGTGCGCGACTCGATGGCTTTCACGCCGTCGGCGTCGGACTCGGAAAACTGTGCGACAAGGTTATCCAATTCGTTTAGAGTTTCTTCGGAAAATGCGGGAACCTCGGCAATCGCCCCTTCGCTGCTCAATGCTTTCAGCCACTCGATCTCCACCAGCACACGATGGCGAATCAGAGCGAACTCGCTGAAATAGGGACGTAGCGCGGCAACCTTGTTGTGATAACGCCCGTCGAGAGGCGATAGTGCGGTGAGCGAAGACAGATTCATGGCGGATACACCGGCAAAAAACGCGTATTTTACCCCATCCATGCAGATCGAAACATTGTTGTCGCGGATACGCGAAAGGGGTTTGGACGCTGAGCGTTCACTCAATCTGCGTCATCCCCTACGGCTGTAGCGCCCTCCCTGGATTGACGCCACAGCGCTTCCGTAATTACGTGGTTATGTAGAAGGAAAGTTGGGCTAGGCGCGCGCTTGACGGACGGGCTTGTCGTCCGCGAAGCATTCCTGGGTTTCGGAAATCCCCACGCCATTGTCGAGGAGCGCCTGGACGCATTCCTTATCGAGCTTTGTACCCGATAAGCCCGTTCGTTGCTCCACGGCTCCTTGTAGGCGCGTCGACTGGTGAGTATCGGCAACCGCGCAGATTCTCGCCTCCATGGGAATGGACTCCGCCTTCAGGCCATGGGGGTACCCGCTGCCGTCGATGCCGTCATGATGATATTCGACGATGTTGCGCAGTATCGGAATATGCAGAAATCCATCCAGGTCAAATTCATCCACCATATTGTCGACAATTTCGCGGCTCTTGCTGCAATGGGTCTTGATCACCGAGAATTCTTCCAGAGTCAGGCTGCCGGGTTTGCCCAGAATGTAGTCAAGCACAACGATTTTCCCAATGTCGTGCATCGGCGTGAAAAGCGTAATGTATTCGATGTATTCGTCGCTGAAGCCGTGGTTGTGGGCGAGACCGAGGGCAATCAGGCGTGAATAATGGGACACTCTTTCCATGTGCGAGCCGGTTTCCTCGTCCTTGTGACGGGTCAGGCTTTGCACGGTGCGAATCGCCGCAATTGTCGTGCGGATGAACGCGGTTTCCTTGATCACCAAGCCAGCGATGACCTGATTGTAAAGGTTCAGCCAGGCCAGACTGGAGTCGTTGAATACACCCTTTTGATAGACAGGAAACCGATTACCGCGCCATCATGAAAAAGTGGGTAAGTCACGCTGGATCGATATATCCCCGCGCACAACCTTGCGGGATCGTTGAGGACACGCATCTGGCCGGTTTTGGCGACTTCCTGGAGCGACGGCACATCCTTGAGCTTCACCGAATAATTCAGCAAGGGGCCGCCACGCCGCTGCTATGAATGAAAGTCGAGAGGTCGCCGGTTTTTGCGTCGTGGAGCGCAACTGCAACACGATCCACGAAGGGGCAGACGCCTTTCAGCTCGTTGTGAACCAGCGATAGTTGGTGCCCCAAAGAGAGTTTCCGGCTGAGTTCGCGTTGCAGGTTGGCGGCGGGGAACGCAATCAGGGACATGGTGGAGTTGGGCTTTTCTTGATGATTAGCGCGTATTGTTTGTCCATGCCGAGGATATGCCGCACCAGCCAATCCGAAACCAGAAACTGGAACATTTCCGCTGAGAAGGAATTGTCGCCGGCCTGGAATTTGCGCTCAAAATCCAGAATCTGGCGCAGCAACTGGTCGTGTGTATCCTTGTGTTTGGCATAGCCCGGAAAATTGATGCGGCGCATCAGGTTTTCCTCTTCGGCGAAATGCCGCTCGGTATAGTCGATCAATTCCTGAACGATGTCTCCCAGCACGTCGCGAGCTCTCTTCTGGAATATTGCGGTATGCAGCTCATTGACCAAGCGAAATATGATTTGGTGCTGCTCATCCATGAGTGCGTGATGTACCGAGAAATCCTCGCTCCAGTCCGAATAGCCCATCGGCCTCCCCTTACGCGGCGAGCTTGATAAAGGTGGGTGGTGTTTCCGGCATACGGAAAACACTGAGAAACAGCATCACGCAGTTGTCTATGGTCATCAGGCTGGCAAAGGCTTTGGCATCGGACACGTTTGGGGATTTGTCGCGCATTTGCAGGGTGACTTCCTTGAGGCAATCCGCCTTGTCGATGACGCCGACAATATCCGCGACGGTCTGGCGGAAGCCCCAGGGAAAGGCCATGCCGCGCAGCTTCTCCGCCAGCAGGCCGAAAGGTTTTGGGCCATCGAGCTGACGTGATTGATATCGCCGCTATCCGGATCGATCAATAGATTCAGAACGTTGTCTGGATTGTTCATTTTCTGATCTCCCGTTCCATCGAAAAAAAAGGGGCACCCAAAGGTGCCCCGAAGTTTTCACCATTGGAGGAGTGAAAAACCTTATGATCGCCGCTGCTCGGGGTTGTTTTTCCAAGTTCTGCCGAGAGCGCATGGTTGACAAGATACCCGTGTCAAGGCCTTGGCAGAATCAGGGGAGCGCGGTTTAGGTGTGTGGTGCGCCACTGGAAACGAACTAGGGGGATATACGGGGAGACTAGGGGGAACACCTAGCCGCTCAAGATTCGGTTTCGACCCACTGGACGGCGAAACGCACCAACTCGGCAGCGGTTTTCAGGGCCAGTTTATCTTTGATATTGGCGCGATGCGCTTCGATGGTTTTCACGCTACGCTTGAGTTCGCGGGCAATTTCCCCGGTGCCAAAGCCCTGGCCGATCATCCGCAGGATTTCCAGTTCGCGGTTGCTTAGCGTGGATACAGGCGAGGCGTTTTCTTCGGGGCGGTTGTCGATCAGGCGTTGCAACATGCGGGAGCGCATCTTGTCGCTCACATAGATGTCGCCTTTCAGAATCTGGCGCAAGGCAGTGAGGATTTTTTCAGTGGCCTCCTGCTTCATGATGTAGCCACGCGCCCCGGCGCGCAAAGCACGTTCCGCGTAGAGCGACTCGTCGTGCATGGACATTACCAATACCGGGATTTCGTAACTGCGCTGCCGCAACATTTGCAGCAATTCGATACCCGATACGCCGGTCAGCGAAATATCCACGATGGCGATGTCGTGTTGGCAGGTGCGGAATTTTTCCATCGCCTCGTCGGCGTCGCCTGCCTCGCAACAAACCAGCATGTCGTCTTCCTGATTGATAAGTTGGGCGATGCCCTGACGCACTATGGGGTGGTCATCGACGATGAGAATTCGGTGTTTCGTTGCGGTGTTCATTATTGTCCCAATACTGAAAGCGTCGTTCCCTGGGATGCGTTTTTGCGTATCTCCAAAGTCGCGCCGATCATTTTCGCACGATAATGCATGATGTGCACACCCATACCATTGTCATTTTTTATCGCATTTGAATCAAGACCTGTGCCGTTGTCAGCGATGGTCAGCAGCGGCTGATTGCCGACGTTTGCCAGTTCGATGAGTATCTGTCCGGCACTGCTGTGTTTGACCGCATTGTTCACCGCCTCCTGGGCAATGCGATAGAGATTGATGGCGGCCACATTGTCATGCACCAGCACCGGCTCGTCGCAGCGGAACAGGCATTCCACGCCGAACAGGCGCTGGGTATTGGCGGCGAGTTGTTCGAGCGCCGCCATCAGGCCGTTAGCGTCCAGTTCGACGGGGAACAGGCCGCGCGCCAGCAGGCGGGTTTTGGCGACAGCCTGGTTGACCAGTTGGACAATTTCCTCGGCGTCGGTCTTCTCCGACAGGGCCTTGGCGCCGAGTTTTTGTTCCAGCACCTTGCATAAAAAAGCGATACCGGTGAGATGCTGGCCCAACCCGTCGTGAAGCTCCTGGCCGATACGTTTTTGTTCTTCCTCGCTGACGTGGATAATTTCCTTTTCCAGACGCCGGCGTTCAGAGATTTCCGCATTCAGTTCCAGGTTTTTTTCCGCCAGCGCGCGGGTGCGTTCAATCACGCGGATTTCCAGTTCGTCGCGAGCTACCCGCAGTTCTTCTTCCGCCAGCTTGCGGGCGCTGATATCGAGCATCACGCCCACCAGCCCTGCCGTCTGGCGATGGGCGTCGGTGAAGACCGATTTGTAGAAAAGGATATCGTGGCGGACCCCGTCGGCAAACAGCACTTCGGACTCGTAAACCTGAAGCCCGCCCTGATTGAGTAGTTCCATATCCTTGGCGTGATAGGTATCGGCCAGATCACCGGGACTCAAATCGTGAACCGACCTGCCGATTATCGCGGCGGCGGATTTGCCCAACGCCGCTTCGAAGGCTTTGTTGCAGCCCAGGTATCGCCCGCCGGTGTCCTTGAAAAAAATCGGATTGGGAATCGCGTCGATCAGCGTCTGGACAAAATGCACCTGTTCCTTGAGCGCGGTTTCCACCGCCTTGCGCCGGCTGATGTCACGCATCACCACTACGACTGAAAGCCCCTGCGAATGGGGAATGGTCGCCGCCGCAATTTCCACCACGCGAACGCCGCCCTCCTTGGCCACCACGGTAATTTCCTGATGATTTTCCGCTACTTCTCCGGCAATCAATTGTTGGTGTATGTCCCCTACCCTGCTGCGGAAATCCGGGTGGATAAAATCCAGAAAAGACGCCAGCCTGCCCAATTCCTCGGCGCTGTAACCGAGAATACGCTGCAAGGCTTCGTTGCTATGGACGATGTGCTGTCCATCGAAAATGAACAATCCCTCACCGATATCGGACTGGGCTTTTAACAAAGCCTGATAAAGATCGCGCTGCTCACGCAGGTTTTTTTCGGCGGATTGGCGCGTCGCAATTTCCTCGCGCAGCCGCGAAGGCCGGGTAACCAGCCACATCAGCAGTCCGGCGACCAGCGCCAGCAGGAGGCCGCCTTCGCGCAACCACGCCGGCCCCTGGGTTTGCCAGTCCTTCTTGGAGGCTGCGCCGATTTGCCAGGAACCGCCGGGCAGCGACACGTCGAGAAACACCGGATTCACTGAAAACACCTCGGGATCACCCCAGAATATCGGCCCGTTCGCTCCAGTGGAATCCTTGCCGCGCAACGCAAAACGGTAATTGGGATGCCCCTCGTCAAGGCCGGCCTCCTTGATAAAAACATCCTGGTCAATCAGCAGCGAAGCAACCCCCCAATAACGCCCATCGTCGAGGAAAATCGGGGTGCGGCTGACAATCGCCGTCCCCCCGATGGCAACCAGTTCGAAGGGGCCGGCAACCACTGTGGCGCGGGTATCGATGGTGCGCTGCGCAGTCGCTTGCAGGCGCGGATGTTCGAGCAACCTGATCCCCAGCGACAACTCGTTGCCGGGCAGCGGATAGACGTGGCTAACCACGTTGTTATGCGCCAGTTGAATGCTGCGGATACCGGTCTGCTGCTTGAGCAGGGACACCGCGAAATGCTGGAAATCGTCGGGCGTGAAATCCGGGTTGTGGGTGACGAAAGCCACCAATCCACGCGTCAGGAACAATCGGGAATTCAATGAACTTTCCAGGCGCGCCCGCACCAGGCTGAGATGGTTAAGCGCATCGGTTCGCAACATCTGGCGTCTACTTTGCTGCTCCAGCCGATCCAGATGAAAAGCCAACGCAAGAATGCAAAGCGCGGTCAGAAACGCGGCGAAAATGGACAGGAAACGGCGTTGAATCATGAGTAACCGGCTGGGAAAAAATTACCGCCAAACTCTAACACGCAAGGTGCTCCGCCCCCATAGGGCTTACCCCTAGCCAAAGGCTGATATCCTAAGCCGGACGAGCCGGAACCGACCAGGTAATGGGTAATGAGGGATGGGTGATGAGGGGATTTTCATCACCCATTCCTCATCACCCATTACCGGCAGAGCCGGATTGAAACCCCATTCGTGTCGCGTTTTGACATCAGGCAGCGGATTTAGTGACTATAATCCCCGCCATGAAAAACACCCTCGATCCCCAACTTCTCGCCGCGCTGCCCGGCGATCTCGCGCGCCGCGTCTACACCTCACGACTGCTGGGCGGCGACCACGCGATGGTGATGCACGGCGGCGGCAACACCTCCGTCAAAGTCATTGAGGCTGGCGAGGAAATCCTCTACGTCAAAGGCAGCGGTTCCGACCTCGGCCTGGTCGAAGCAAAAGACTTTGCCCCGGTGCGCCTCGCCCCGATCCGCCGCCTGATCGAACTGGAGCATCTCGATAACGCCGCCATGATGGCCGCTTTCCAAGCGGCACTAACCCGCCCGGACGCCCCGCGCCCCTCCATCGAAACCCTGCTTCACGCCGTGCTGCCGTTTCCCTGGGTCGAGCATACTCATGCCGATGCCATCCTCGCCGTCGCCGACACGCCCCACGGCGCCGACCACCTGCGCGCCGCGCTGGGCGACGCAGTGGTCATCGTCCCCTACCGCCATTCCGGCTTCGAGCTGGCGAAATGCTGCCACGAGGTCTACACCCGCGACGCCACCCCCAACACCATCGGCATGGTGCTCCTCCATCACGGCATTTTCGCCTTCGGCCATTCGGCAGAAGAGTCCTACGCCAATATGATCGACCTCGTGACGTACGCCGAGAACTACCTGCAAACCCATGCCGCCTGGGATATCGCAAGCGGGCCAACCCCGGCCCCCGCCGACCCGTGCGAATTCGCAGCCTTGCGCCGCACCATCTCGCAAGCCGCCGGAGCGCCGCTGCTGCTGCGCCAAACCAACGACCCGCTCGGCATGGCCTATGCCCGCCGCGCCGACCTTGGCGAAATCTCCCAACAAGGCCCCGCCACCCCGCACCACGCCGTCTTCGCCAAGCGTGTTGCGATGCTCGGACGCGACGCGGCAAGCTTCGCGCAAACCTACGCCGCATACCTTGCCGACCACGCCCCGGCGGAAAGCCAATGGCTGCCCGACCCCGCCCCGCGCGTGATTTTCGACCCCGCCTGGGGCCTTTGCGTCGCCGCCGTCAACGCCCAATACGCCGACACCACCGCCGAAATCGCCCACCACGCCATGGAAATCGCCACCCGCGCCCAAGCCCTGGAACGCTACGTCTCCCTCCCGCCCCGCGAAGTCCTCGCGGCGGAAATCGACTATGGCGGCTTTGAACCCAAAGTGCGCCGCGCCGCCCCCTTATCCGGGCAAATCGTCCTGGTTGGTGAGGCTATGGGAAAACAAAAAGAAATCGCCGACCTGCTCGCTCAAGGCGCAGCAGTGATTGGATGGGATCATGACGAAGAGATTGCCGGACTATTCGACAGCCCCGCCTGGCTGGGCCTCAGCGGCGACCGTGTAAGCGCCGTGCAACAAGGAGTTTGCCGCTTCGGCGGCATCGACCGGGTGATCGGTGCGGACGCCGAATTGGCTGCGCTGTGCCAGCCCGTGCTGGCGTTATCGCCGCTGTAACAAGGGAGCGCCTACATCCTGCGGGCAAGCCGGCGAGACGCCGGTGTTCAAGCGGTGACGCATTTCACAGATGCACACCACCGCCCCACTAAAAATTAAACACTAAGCACTAAACACTGCCTTTTATTTACTTCCCCCGCATAAACAGCCCATCCAGCTCATCCATGCCGACGGCGCGCCAGGTGGGGCGTCCGTGGTTGCACTGGTCGGCGCGTTCGGCGGCTTCCATTTCGCGCAGCAGGGCATTCATTTCGGGAATCGTGAGCTGGCGGTTGGCGCGCACCGAGGCGTGGCAGGCCAGCGTGGCGAGCAGTTGATTGCGCCGTTCGGTGAGGACTTCGCTGCTGCCGTATTCGCGCAGTTCCTTGAGCACGTCGCGGGCCAGCAGCACCGGGTCGCAGCCGCCCAGCAGCACCGGTGCGGCGCGCACCGCGAGGGTGGTCGGAGAGAGCACGGCGAGTTCCAGGCCGATGTCGGAGAGCGCCTGGGCGTGGTCTTCGACGGTCGCCACATCGAGCGGGTCGGCGGGGAAACTCACCGGGATCAGCAGCGGCTGCATCGCGAGCGGGCGCTCGCTGAGTTCGGCCTTGAGTTTTTCGTAGGTGACGCGCTCGTGGGCGGCGTGCATATCGACGATCACCAGCCCGGCGTCGTTCTGCGCGAGGATGTACACGCCGTGCAACTGGCCGAGCGCATAGCCGAGCGGCGGGGCGGCTTGCGGCTGGGTTTCGGCGGGCGGCGGGGCTTCCGGTTTGCCGAGTTGGCCGAACAGGGTGTGATAGAGATTTTCCCGTTCCGCGACGCCCAGCGGAATACGCGCCTGGGTTGGCGGGGCATAGCTGGACGGCGTCGGGCGGTGCGCCGCAAAGGCAGGCTGGGCGGGCTTCTCCAACTGAGGGCGCGAGGCGATGGGCGCGGCCAGGGCCTTGTCCAGCGCATGGTGGATGAAGCGGTGCATGGCTTGCGGCTCGCGAAAGCGCACTTCGATCTTGGTGGGGTGGACGTTGACATCCACCGCTTCCGGGGGGATTTCCAGGAACAAGGCGTAGGCGGGCTGGTGCTCGTGGTGGAGGATGTCGCGATAGGCTTCGCGGATCGCGTGGCTGATCAATCTATCCCGCACGAAACGCCCGTTGACGTAGAAATACTGGGTGTCGCGCCCGCCCCGCGAAAAGCCCGGCAGGCTGGCGAGGCCCCACAGGCGTAGCGGCCCGGATTTTTCGTCGAGGCTGATTGATGCGCCGGAAAACTCTTCGCCAAGCAGTTGCGCAATGCGCCGTTCCGGGGTTCCGGCGGCGAGGTTCCAAGCTTTGCGGGCGTTATGCTGGAGCGTAAACGCGACATCCGCGCGGCTCGCCGCGATGCGCCGGAACATCTCCTCGCAATGCCCGTATTCGGTGGCTTCGGTCTTCAGGAACTTGCGCCGCGCCGGAGTGTTGAAATACAGCTCGTGGATTTCCAGCAGGGTGCCCGGCTCCAGTGCGGCAGGCTGGATGCCGCCCATTTCGCCGCCGTTGGCCTCCATTTTCCAGGCATGGCGCTCACCGCGCCGCCGGCTGGTGAGAGTCAAACGCGCCACGGCGGCGATGCTCGCCAGCGCTTCGCCGCGAAACCCCAAACTCGCCACCCGCTCCAGGTCTTCCAGGCTGCGGATTTTGCTGGTGGCGTGGCGCGCCAGCGCGAGCGGCAGTTCCTCCTTGTCGATCCCGACGCCGTTGTCGGCAATCCGCATCAGCTTCACCCCGCCTTGCAGGAGCGTCACCGCGACGTTATCGGCCCCGGCGTCGAGGCTGTTTTCCAGAATTTCCTTGAGCGCCGAGGCGGGACGTTCAACCACCTCGCCGGCGGCAATCTGGTCGATGAGTAAATCGGGGAGGATGCGGATCGTAGACATCCCGGCATTTTAGCCGAAAGCGCGGAACGGGATGGGGCGGCGCTATGCTGCGCTGGAGGACATGCCCGGAGAACCAGGCGGGATGCGGCGTTTCAGGCAGTGGCGTGTTCAGGGAGGCGGTATCACATGATGCGGCGGGTGATGTTGTTTCGCAAGAACTTATCCCGATGCCCGCGCACAGGGAGAGCGAGTGGGCGCAATTAGGCGGACGCCCACTCAACGGGACACATGTCTTTCGACATGCCCGTTCGTGTTATTTCAACTGATTTTCAGGGAGCTTGGGGTCAAGTTCATTCGGCAGTTTGCTGGCAAAAGTGCCGCTCGGCTTGGTGAACTGATAGGTGAAAGGAGCGCTGGTGCGCGCTCCAATCGATTTGCCATCGGCGGCTACAACACCTTTGGTGCGGGTGTTGGAGGCCAAGTCGTAAACCAGGATGGAAAGACCACTGGATGTCGTCGGAATCGCAAATGAAACCTTCGAGCCGCCTGCGAAGTATCCGCCGATGAGCGTACCTTCGGCGGAGCATCCGATTTCATTGCCGAAAAGATGTCCGTCGTCGGTCAGGTAAACCTGGTAAACGTTACAGTACCCGGTCAGCAGAATATATATCGGATCAAGCACTGCCGCTTGGGCGGTGGATGTCATAAAGCTGCCGAGCAATGCAGCGAGAATAGCGATTTTTTTCAGTTTCATGATTGGTGTTCCTATCAAAGTTATCAGAGTTACAAGGAACCGATGTCAGTCAACAATGACATGGGCTATTTCCATTCTAAGTCGTTAACGTATCCTGAACGTATCCTGGAATAGCCCGCAAAGCCACCCGGCCAAGCCGTGCAACATCGCTCAAGTCTTCGCGCTGCTTTCACTGATGACTAGTAGTCAGTCAAGCTGAAACGACGGGTGGGAGGGCCGCCCCGGCGCGACGCGGTGGCGCCACGGAGACAAGTGCTGGGTTAACCAAGGGTGTCAGAAATTTTGTGTAAACGGTCATTAGGCAGGAGACTGCCGCCTTCCCCGGCGGTTTCGTTTTGCCAGGAAACATCCCCATCCCGCCGCGAAATAACGGCGTCTCAATGTTAGTGTTTACTTTCGCCGTAACGCCCGCCGGATGGCGATATAGCTGGAGAACAAGGAAGGACGAGGCTTTCCGGGCAGCGGTGCCGTGAGGTTGTCACGGCGTTTCTTTGCCTGCCCCGGCGGTACGGTGATATTGCGGAAGATTAGCCATGGATGCGGCTGTTCGGAAAATCGATGGAGTCTGCCCCTCATGGCGCTTCATGTTCAGGGTGCACACGGGCAACCGCGTCCGGCGTTCTGGGGTTCAGCTCGCGAAGGGATTGAACAATGGCACGTCGAAGCGCTCGAAATCCCGAACATTTCTGGTGACGACAGTAAGCTTGTGGGTGATGGCGCAGGCGGCAATCATGGCATCCTCATAAACCGTGTCCGATTGCCGATGCATCAATTTTGCCCATAGCCGAAAGGTCGCAGCATCCATGGGCAGGACATTGTAGGTGGCGGCAACCTGCTCGGCCCAAGCCTCAATCGCCAGGGCTTTAACGGCGTCCTGCTCGCGCGTGATCTCGATGCCGGCTTGTATCTCGCCGAGCGTCACGGCGCAAAGATGCAGATCGGCATCGGCGACGCCTTCGAGCCACGCCACCACCGCCCCGTGCGGGCGCAGCTTGCGCAACTCGGAAACGATGTTGGTATCGAGAAGATACATGGCGCGCCTACAGCGTCGCCGCAGGCCGGCGGATAGCCGACCCCCGTTGCGGCAGATCGAAATCCGCGCGCCCCTCATCGGATAACAGCAACGCCTTGAGAGAGGGGCGCGCGGCGCTACTCAAGCGCTTCCATTCGGCAATAGGCACGAGAACGGCGGTCTCCGCACCACGCCGCGTAACCACCTGCGGCCCCTCGCTCACGCAAGCATCGAGCAGTTCGCTGAAACGGGCTTTTGCGTCTTGTACCGGCCAAACATTCATGGCGCACCCCATAGATGACTAGTTATCTGACCAGTCTAGTAAGGTTTCCTTGGAAAAGCAATGACGCATGGACGTATATGGTTTTCGGAATTGCTAACCAACAATAGAACAAAATAATTGGTGGCCTACGCCCTAATTTTGCCCTCGTTCCCACGCGCCGCGTGGGAATGCGGTCTGCGCCGCGCTGCGGCGAATATGAGCGGGAATTCGGCAGCCACGCCCGCCAGATTCGGGACGCGGCGCGTCCCGGCCTGCATTCCCACGCAGCGCGTGGGAACGAGGGCAACGGACGCCTTGGAGCGCCGGCATCCTGCCGGCAGGCCGACTTGGTGGCGGGCGGCTCACGAATTGCAGGTGGGGGGCTGGATAGCGCGATTACCCCAGCATTGTTATTCAGTACCGCTTTCAGTACCATAAACCCCATCCACCACCACCGGGAGTCCTCCATGAACATCCTTACCGTTGCCGAAATCAAGCGCCGTGGCATGGCGGCCATCGAGGAGGGCTTGCGGCTTGGCCCGGTGCATATCGTCAAGCGCAACAAGCCGGCGGCGGTGGTGATTTCCGAGGATGAATTCCAGCGCCTCACCTATGGGGCGATGGCCCCGGAAGGATTGACTGCGGCGCAGTGGCTGCTGGCGCAGCCGTCGCTGGAGCGGCGCGACAAGGTAGAGATCGACGCGGAATTGGCTGCCGGACGCGACTGGTGATTGCCTTTTTCGACGCGAGCGCGCTGATCTATCTGGTCGAGGGCCGTGAGCCGTTTGCTGGTCGGGTTCGTCAGGTTTTGGCGGATGCGCTTGAAGCGCATCCCGGTCTGGGTTCGGCGGTCAGCCGTTTGACTTGGCTGGAGTGCCGCGTGGGGCCGATGAAATCCGGCGACGGCGCGGCGCTTGCGGCGTTCGATGCGTTTTTTGCGCGCCCCGATCTGGTTTGGATCGAACTGTCCCGCGAGGTGGTGGAGTTGGCGGCGGCGATTCGCGCCCAAACCGGCCTGCGCACCCCGGATGCCTTGCAGGCGGCGAGTTGCCTGCAAATCGCCGATCACCTGTTCCTGACCGGCGACGCGGCATTCCGGCGGGTTGCGGGGTTGAACATCAAAGTGCCGGCGTGATCGACCCAAATCAATGAAATCAATGAATGAAATCAATGGGGGGCGCGGTAGCACGAATCAATGTATGGAATCAATGGATCGATGGAGTCTGACCCCATTGATTTTAATATGGAATCAATGGATCGATGGAGTCTGACCCCATTGATTTTTGCACACATGCCCGCCAAGCTGTGGCGTGCGGCAGGCGACAATAGCGCGCCAGGCCTTCTCCTGGACGGCGGACAGGGGGTGCGATTCGAGATAGGGCTGGCCGT
>CAYVIN010000053.1:0-27234 GCA_964451375.1 uncultured Sulfuricella sp. | reverse complement strand
AGCCGGAACAAGGGCGCGACAGTCGGGCGTATGAATAACTACGCCGCTCCTTCGCCAAATTCGCCTATGAAACAAGTGGGGTAAGCAGGCATTTCGCCGGTAGGCGAAAGCTCGCAAAATCCGGCGCGATCATCGTGCGAATTTGTAAAATATCCGGGCTTGAGTCCTTTTGGCCGGCTTT
The DNA here is from genome assembly GCA_964451375.1 of uncultured Sulfuricella sp. Taxonomy (GTDB): domain Bacteria; phylum Pseudomonadota; class Gammaproteobacteria; order Burkholderiales; family Sulfuricellaceae; genus JAGXQV01. The sequence goes on along the minus strand of CAYVIN010000053.1, from coordinate 27,053 downwards.
TGGTAGAATCCGCATCTTCGATTCCTTACCCGGCAAGCCTTTGTGAACCAAACCTCCGTCAAACGCAACGATCCCTGCCCGTGCGGCAGCGGCAAACGCTACAAACATTGCTGCGGGGTGCACACCGAAGCCGTGACACCCACCGGTATCCTCGCGCAAGCCGCCGCGTTCCTTCATCAAGACCGCCTCGACGAAGCCGCCGCGCTGCTCCTCCCCCTTACCGAAAACGCCGAACCCTTGACCAAGGCCGCCGCGTTGCACTGGCTGGGGCTGGTGCACTATCGCATGGGCGATTTGGACAACGGCGGACAGTTGATCCTCAAGGCGATTGAAACGGTGCCGTCGGTGGCGGAATACCGGATCAGCCTGGGCAACCTGATGCGCGAAAAACGCGCGTTCGATATGGCCATCGACCAATACCGGCAGGCGATTCGCCTTGCGCCGGGCATGGCGGAAGCCTACTACAACCTCGGCGATACGCTGGCCGAAGTGGGCCGCGCCGAGGAAAGCACCGACCTGTTCCGCCATGCGGTGCGCCTCAAGCCGGGGTTGGCCCCGGCTCAGGTGAATCTCGGCTTCCGCTTGCTGGTGGAAACGGATTACGCCGGGGCGCGCCAACATTTCGAGGAAGCGCTCCGTCTCGCGCCGCAGATGACCAGCGCTTATTACGGTCTGGGCGAGGCGCTGGAGCGTCTCGGCGACCCGGTGCAAGGCATCGCCACATATCTCAAGGCGACCCAAATCGCCCCCACCGAAGCCGAAGCTCACTTCAATCTGGGCAACGCCCTGGCGCGGGTCAATCAGTTGGACATGGCCGCCACTTCCTATCGTCAGGCGCTGGCGCTGCGCCCCAATTACGACAAGGCGTGGGTCAACGCCGGCAACCTGTTTCGCGCCAGCGCCCAGCCCGCGACCGCGCTGGCGGCGTTCCGCGCCGCCTATTTGAGCAATCCCGAAAATGTCGAATGGCATTTCAATTTCGTCCAGACGCTCGCCGAAGACTACGCCGACAAACGCGAATTACTCGACTGGGCGCTGGTGGAGCGCGGCGAGGTTCATCCGCCCGCCCCGGATGATGGCGGGCTGGTGTCCTTCATCATCTGTTCCATCGACGCAGCCAGGCTGGCGGCGATTTCCGCCAATATCGCCGAAGTCTTCGAGGGGGTTCCCCACGAGATTGTGCCGATTACCAATGCGGCGTCGCTGTGTGAGGGGTACAACCGGGGAGTGCGGCTGTCGCGCGGCGATTACCTGGTGTTTTGCCACGATGACGTGGAAATCCTCGCCCCTGATTTTGCGGCCCGCCTCAAGGCCAATTTGCAGGATTTCGACATCGTCGGGGTGGCCGGTACGACCTTGTTGTGCGGCGACACCTGGGTGGACGCCGGGTGGCCCTACATCCACGGCGCAGTGGCGTTGCCGCCCGACGCCCTGGGCTGCGAAGTGATTGTTTACGACACCCGGCGGCGCGCCACGCCGGGTATCCAGGCGCTGGACGGGTTATTTATCGCGGCGCGCCGGGAAGTGCTGGAAAAAATCCATTTCGATGAAACCCTCTTTGATGGCTTCCATTTTTACGACCTGGACTTTACCTACCGGGCCTATCTGGAAGGTTACCGGCTGGCGGTCTGCAACGATTTGCTGGTGGCCCATCATTCACGCGGCAGCTTCGACGCCGCCTGGAACAATTATGCCGGGGTGTTTCGCCGCAAACACGCCAAAACCCTCGCCAAACACCCGGTGGTGCGCTCCGCCAGCCCCTCGGTGCGTCTGCCGGGACGGCGCGAGGCGTGGGTGTTCACGGTCGCGCTGGCGGCTTTCGAGGAAAACGTGTTGTCGCCCGGCAGCGCCGAGGACGAAGCCCGCCGCCGCGAGGAACTCCAAACCGCGCTGGAAAACGCCTATCAGGAATGGCAGCGCATCCAGGCCGCCGAAGAAGCCGCGTTTTTCCAGGAGATGACCTACAAGAGCGCCGAGCTTCCCCGTCAGCCCCTGATTTCGCTGCTGATGCCGGTTTACGACACGCCCGCCGAATGGCTGCGCCAGGCCATCGATTCGGTGCTCGCGCAGGCTTATCCATTTTGGGAGTTGTGCATTGTTGATGACGCTTCGCCGCATTCCCACGTTCGCGAAATCCTGGAAACCTACCGCCAGAGCGACGAACGCATCAAGGTGGCGTACCGCGCCACCAACGGGCAGGTTTCGCTCGCCAGCAACGACGCGCTGGCGCTGGCGAGCGGCGAATTCGTCGCACTCCTCGACCACGACGATGTGCTGGAGCGCCACGCCTTGTATCGTCTGGCGCAGACCATTGTCGCCGACCAGCCGGACATGATTTATTCGGACGAAGCGCTGGTGACCGGGCAAATCGAGGATACCCACGGATTTTTCTTCCGTCCGGGTTTTTCCCCGGAACTGTTGCGCGCGCATCCCTATATCGTTCATCTGGCCGCCTTCCGCACCGCGCTGTTGCGCGACATCGGCGGCTTTGATCCGGCCCTGACGGTTTCCCAGGATTACGATTTAATCCTGCGCGCCTCGGAAAAAGCCGCAACCATCGTGCATATCCCGGAAGTCCTGTACCGCTGGCGCACCCACGGCGAATCGGCGGGCCATCGCAAGCAGGATGAGGTGATGGCGGCTTCGCAGACGGTATTGCGCACCCATCTGGCGCGCTGCGGGGAAAGCGCCGAAGTTGGCGAAGGGGCGATTTACAATTTCTTCGACATCCGTTATCCGCTGCGCCCCGGTCAGCGCGTCGCGATCATCATCCCCAGCAAAAATCACGGGGAACTGGTGCGCCAGTGCGTCACGAGCATCGAGCACAGCGTTCTGGAAATCCCCTATGACATCCTGATCGTCGATCATGAATCCGACGACCCGGCCAGCATCGCGGTATTCGCCGAACTCGGCGAACGCCACAAGGTGCTGCGCTACAGCGGCGAATTCAATTTCTCCGCCATCAACAACTGGGCGGTAGCGCATCTGGACGGGGAATACAGCCACTATCTGCTGTGTAACAACGATATCGAAGCGCTCATGCCGGGCTGGCTGGAACGTCTGGTGGAACTCGGTCAGCACGACGACATCGGCGTCGTCGGCGCCAAGCTGTATTACCCGGACGGCCAGACTATTCAACATGCCGGGGTGTGTGTGGGCATGTACGGCCTGGCCGAGCATTACGGCAAATTCATGGCGCGCGAAGTACCCGGAGTGGGCCTACGCCCCGGATATCTGGGCAGCCTCATCGCCAACCACGAGGTCTCTGCGGTGACCGGCGCGTGTATGTTGATACGTAGCGACGCCTACACCAAAGTCGGCGGTTTCGATGAAAAAATCGCGGTTGGTTTCGGCGACGTGGATTTGTGCCTGCGGGTACGCGAAGCCGGGTTCCGTGTGCTGTTTTGCCCCCACGCCGAATTGCTGCATCACGAATCCTTCACGCGCGGCAAACGTAGCGACGCTTCTTTCCACGATCCGCACCCTGCCGATACCGCCTTATTCCTGGATCGCTGGAAGGATTTCCTGAAGGCCGGCGATCCTTATTACAACCCCAATCTGCCGCTCGACAATACTTCCTGGACGCTTAAATCGCTGCGGATGCAACGTATGGAAGCGCGCAAGGAAAAACCGCGCAGGATTTACCGCAAGGGAAACATTGGATAGCAACCCTGAACGCGTTCCCACGCGCTGCGTGGGAACGAGAAAACCCGGATATTTCTACTTTGTCAGATTGGTGCGCTACGCTTTTAGCTCCCTCACCCAACGGGGGAGGGTTGGGGTGGGGGTGTTCAAAATCAATCGGTTGAATAGTTTGCTCGCCCCCATCCTGTCCTTCCCCCGTGGGGGGAAGGGACGTACTAACCTACTTTTCCTGAAATCTGACAAAGTAGAACTAAACACTAAGCACTGCTTTTATTTACCGCCAAACGGAGTCTTTCATGAACCTCGCTTTCATCCTCGACCCGCTCGACGGGTTGAAAATCTACAAGGACTCCAGCTTCGCCATGCTGCGCGCTGCACAGGCGCGTGGTCACGCGCTGTTTGCGGTGATGCGCGAGGACATCCAGCTCCGGGACGGCAAGGTCGAGGCGGCAGCGCTGCCCATCGAACTGAGCGGCGCGCCGGAAGCGTGGTATCGCGGCGCTGAAAAAACCGTCCAGGCGCTGGCGGACTTCGATGCCGTAGTGATGCGCCAGGATCCGCCTTTCGACATGGAATATCTGTACGCCACCCACCTGCTGGAGCTTGCCGAAGCTCAGGGAGCGCGGGTGTTCAACCGCCCCTCGGCGATTCGCGACCACAACGAAAAACTGGCGACTGCGCAATTTCCCCAGTTCGCCCCGCCCACCCTGGTGACGCGCCGCGCGGCGGCGCTCCACGCTTTTCTGGGGGAACATCGCGACATTATCCTGAAGCCGCTGGATGCGATGGGCGGCGCGTCGATTTTCCGGGTGCGCGAGGACGATCCCAACCTCAACGTGATCATCGAAACCATGACCGCGCTGGAAAGCCAAACCGTGATGGCGCAGCGTTATATCCCGGAAATCGTGCATGGCGACAAACGGATTCTGCTCATCGACGGTCAACCGGTTCCCTATGCCTTGGCGCGTATCCCCAAACCCGGCGAGACGCGCGGCAATCTCGCCGCCGGTGGGCGCGGGGTGGCGCAACCACTGTCGGCGCGCGATCGGGAAATCGCAGCAGCGCTGGGGCCGCGCCTCAAGGAACGGGGATTGTTTCTGGTCGGCCTGGATGTCATCGGTGACTGGCTCACTGAAATCAACGTCACCAGTCCCACCGGCTTTCAGGAAATCACCACCCAAACCCGTTTCGACGTGGCGGGGATGTTTGTCGAGGCGCTGGAACGGGTATGCAATTGAGTTTGCGCCTCCTGCTGGTTGTGCTGGCGGCGTTCCTGCTCGCCGCTTGCACCCGCGAGCCGCCTGTTTACCAGCAGCAAAGTTATGTATTCGGCACTCTGGTGGATGTTTCGATAGCCGGCGAAAGCGAAACCCGCGCCCGCGAATTGAGCAACCAGGTGTTGCACGAATTCGACCGTCTTCATCACACCCTGCACGCCTGGAAACCCAGCGAATTGGCGCGTCTCAATGAGGCGCTGGGGCGTGGCGAAAAGGCTGTGGTCACGCCTGAACTGGCGGCGATATTACGCGATGCGGCGGCGCTTTCCGCCCAATCCGGGGGCGCCTTCAATCCCGCCATCGGCGGCCTGATTGCCTTGTGGGGCTTTCAGAACGACGAATTCCAGCCTGTTCGTCCCGATCCGGCGGCGCTTGCCGCGCTGCTCAAGGCGGCCCCGGCGATGTCCGATCTGAGCGTGGAAAACACCACCGTGAGCAGCCGCAATCGCGCTGTGAAAATCGATCTGGGCGGCTATGCCAAAGGGTGGGCGCTGGATCGCGCCGCCGCTTATTTGCGCGAACAACAGGTCAAGGGCGCACTGGTCAACATCGGCGGGAATGTGATTGCCATCGGCGAGCGCAACGGTCAACCCTGGCGGGTCGGCATCCAGCACCCGCGCAAGCCGGCGGCGCTGGCAAGCCTGGAGTTGCGCGACGGCGAAGCCATCGGCACGTCCGGCGATTACCAGCGTTTTTTTGAGTTGGACGGACAGCGTTATTGCCACATCATCAATCCCGCCGGCGGCTATCCGGTGCAAGGCGTGGAAGCGGTGACCGTCCTGATTGCGCCGGGACGGCTCGCCGGAACCCTCTCTGATGTGACTTCCAAACCGCTGTTTATCGCCGGTGCGGGCGGCTGGCGCGCCGCCGCAGCACAAATGGGCGTGACGCAGGCGCTGCTGGTGGACGCTCAGGGAGAAATCCACCTCACCGAAGCGATGAAGAAGCGCCTGCATTTCCTCGAAAAATCGCCAATAGTGCACGAGGCCCCCTAAAGGATTAAAATCGGTCTTTTTTTGGCGGATGATCCACGGATGGTAGGCATACTCATCATCGCTCACGGCACTCTCGGCGATAGTTTGATCCACTGCGCCCAGCACGTTTTCTGCGGTCAGGAACTGCCCCTGCGCCAGCTTGGCGTGACGGTTCATGACGATCCCATCGCTGTCTTGCCCCGTGCGCTTGAATTGATCCGCGAAGTGGATCGCGGCGACGGCATTCTGGTATTAACCGACATGTATGGCGCAACCCCCTCCAACATTGCCTGCCGTCTCCTCGAACCCGGCAAGATCGAAGGTGTTTCCGGCGTCAGTATGCCGATGCTGGTGCGCGCCCTTACCTATCGCGACAGCCCCCTGTCCACCGTGGTTGAAAAAACCCTTTCCGGTGGCCGTGACGGCATAGTCCATATCACCATGGAAGCCTGTGATGTTACAGCAAGACATTGAAGTCACTAATAAACTCGGCCTTCACGCGCGAGCGTCGGCGAAGCTTACCCAGCTTGCCGGCCAGTTCAAAAGCGATATCTGGATTTCCCGCAACGGGCGGCGCGTCAACGCCAAAAGCATCATGGGCGTGATGATGCTGGCCGCAGCCAAGGGAACCACCGTCAATCTGGAAATCAGTGGCGAAGACGAGGCGCAGGCGATTCAGTCCATTGCCGCGCTGTTCACCGACAAATTCGGGGAAGGCGAGTGAGTTTCACCCTACACGGCGTCGGCGTTTCCGGCGGCATTGCCATCGGCCACGCCCATCTGGTTTCCCATGCGGTGCTGGAAGTGCCGCATTACGTGTTGCCCAAGCACCTGCTGATCCCGGAAATCGAGCGTTTCCAGACTGCCATCGCCACCACCCGCCAGGAACTGGAAAATCTGCGCGCCAACACGCCACCCGGCGCACCGGCGGAATACGGCGCTTTCCTCGACCTGCACCTGATGATCCTCGGCGACTCGACGCTTTCCGTGGTGCCGCTGCAAATCATCGAATCCCAGCAGGTCAACGCCGAATGGGCCTTGAAGCAGCAGATGGACGAGCTGCTTGAACAATTCCAGCAGATCGAGGACGAATACCTGCGCGAACGCGAACACGACGTGGTGCAAGTCGTGGAGCGGGTGATCAAGGCGCTGCTCGGGCATCCCAGTTCGATCCCCATGCCCAGCGGTTCGGAACAGAGCCGCATCCTCGTGGCGCACGACCTTTCGCCGGCGGACATGATGCTGTTCAAACAGCATCGCATCGCCGCCTTTACCACCGATGTTGGCGGCACCACCTCGCACACCGCGATCATGGCGCGCAGCCTCAATATCCCGTCGATTGTCGCGCTCCACCATGCCCGCGAGATCATTCACCAGAACGAACTGCTGATTGTCGATGGTCAGCAGGGCGTGGTGATCGTCAATCCCGACAAGCAGGTGCTGGCCGAATACAAACTGCGCCAGAGCCAGCTCGATCTGGAAAAACAGAAACTCAAGCGCCTCAAAACCACCGTCGCCACCACCCTCGACGGCGCGGCGGTGGAATTACACGCCAACATCGAATTACCCGGCGACATGCCGCAGGTCAAGGAAGCCGGCGCGACCGGCATCGGCCTGTTCCGCAGCGAATTCCTGTTCCTCAATCGTGACGGCCTGCCCAGCGAGGAAGAGCAGTTCGTCGCCTATCGTTTTGTCGCCGAGGAAATGAAAGGCCTGCCGGTCACCATCCGCACCCTCGACCTGGGGGCGGACAAGCATCTCACCGGCACCACCCGCGAAAGCGCCAATCCGGCGCTGGGATTACGCGCCATCCGCCTGTGCCTGGCCGAGCCGCAGTTGTTCCATACCCAGTTGCGCGCCATCCTGCGCGCCTCGCATTACGGCAAGGTGCGCATCCTGGTGCCGATGTTGTCGTCCTTGCAGGAGTTACGCCAGACCCTGCACATGATCGTCCATGCCAAGCAGAGCCTGGCCTTGGAGGAAATCCCCTTTGACAACAACGTGCCCATCGGCGGGATGATTGAAATTCCGGCGGCGGCGCTGGCCGCGCAGGCTTTTGCCAAAGACCTGGATTTTCTCTCCATCGGCACCAATGATTTGATCCAGTACACCCTCGCCATCGACCGTACCGACGACGCCGTAGCACACCTTTACGACCCGCTTCACCCCTCGGTGCTGCAACTCATCGCCTACACCATCACCGCCGCCGACAAGGCCGGGATTTCGGTGTCGGTATGCGGCGAAATGGCCGGCGACCCGCAACTCACCCGCCTCCTGCTGGGCCTGGGGCTGCGCGACTTTTCGATGCACCCGGCGCATATCCTGGCGGTCAAGCAACAGGTGTTGAAAGCGGAATTGCCGAAGATCACCGGGATCGCGCAAAAAATGCTGAAAACTTACGATCCCGAAAAAATGCACCAGTTGCTGGCGCGGATCAACCAGTGATTAAAAAAACAGTGTTTAGTGTTGAGTGCTTTGTTCTACTTTGTCCGATTTGAAGACCAGGGCCGTTAGTACGTCCCTTCCCCCAACGGGGGAAGGACAGGATGGGGGCGAGCAAATCATCACAACTGCATGATTTTAAATCGCCCCCACCCCAACCCTCCCCCGTTGGGGGAGGGTGCCAGGCTGCGGTTAACGTAATCTGACAAAGTAGAATTAGTGTTTAATTTCGGTGCGCTAACGCGCGATTTTGACAGGCAATAGTGAAGAGAAAAGACAGTTTTGAATGTTTAGCGTTTAGTTGATGTCGCCGCGCGAAGCGCATTCCACAACTAAACACTAAAAACTAATAACTAAAAACTGCTATTAAAATAATGCACACCCACCCCAATTCCGTCGGCGTTGTCATCCCCCGCATCGCCCATTTCGACAAACCCGTCAAGCTGAAAGGCGGCGCGGTTCTGGACAGTTACGAGCTGGTTTACGAAACCTATGGCGCGCTCAACGCCGAACGCTCCAACGCCATCCTGATCTGTCACGCCCTGTCCGGCACCCATCACGTTGCCGGTTATCACTCCGACAAGGAACGTAAACCCGGCTGGTGGGACAACATGATCGGGCCGGGCAAACCGGTGGACACCAACCGCTTTTTCGTTATCGGCGTTAACAATCTGGGCGGCTGTCACGGCTCCACCGGGCCATCCAGCGTCAACCCCAAGACCGGCAGGCCGTATGGCAAATCCTTTCCGGTGTTGACCGTCGATGACTGGGTGGAAACCCAGGCGCGGCTTGCCGATTATCTGGGCGTTAAACAATTCGCCGCCATCATTGGCGGCAGCCTGGGCGGGATGCAGGTGATGCAGTGGAGCATCGCCCACCCGGAACGGCTGCGCCACGCGCTGATCATCGCCTCGGCCCCCAAACTCACCGCGCAGAACATCGCCTTCAATGACGTGGCCCGCCAGGCCATCCTCACCGACCCGGATTTCCACGGCGGCGACTATTACGCCCACAACGTGGTGCCGCGTCGGGGCTTGCGTATCGCCCGGATGCTCGGCCACATCACCTATTTGTCGGATGACGTGATGGGCGAAAAATTCGGGCGTATCCTCAAAAACGACACCTTCCAGTTCGGCTACGACGTGGAATTCGAAATCGAATCCTACCTGCGCTACCAGGGCGACAAATTCGCCGACAGCTTTGACGCCAACACCTATCTGCTGATGACCAAGGCGCTCGATTATTTCGACCCCACCCATCATCATCGCTGTTCGTTGAGTCAGGCCTTGAAACCCGCCACGGCGGATTTCCTGGTGGTATCGTTCACCAGCGACTGGCGTTTTGCCCCGGGCCGCTCGCGGGAAATCGTCAAGGCGCTGCTGGATAACGAGCGCAACGTCAGTTACGCGGAAATCACCGAGGCCCACGGCCACGACGCCTTCCTGATGCCCGACCCGCATTATCATGACATCGTGCGGGCCTACATGGAGGGGATAAAGCTATGAATAACCAGACTCGTCCCGACTTCGCCGCCATCGCCGCCTGGGTCACCCCCGGCGCAAAAGTCCTCGACCTGGGCTGCGGTGACGGCAGCCTGCTGCGCCATTTGCGCGAGACCCGCAACGTGCGCGGCTACGGCATCGAAATCGCCGACGCCGACCTGCCCGCCTGCATCAAAAATGGCGTCAACGTCATCCAGATGGATCTGGAAACCGGGCTGTCCGGCTTTGAGCCGCAATCCTTCGACTTCGTGATTTTGTCGCAGACCCTGCAAGCGATGAAAAACATCGAACTGATGATGAGTGAAATGTTGCGTGTGGGCCGTCACAGCATCGTCACGCTGCCCAATTTCGGCTTCTGGCAGCACCGTATGCAAATCCTCATGGGTCACATGCCGGTGTCGCCCGACCTGCCCTACCAATGGTACGACACCCCCAACATCCACCTGTGCACCTTCGGCGATTTCGAAGCCTTCTGCCGCGACCAGGGCGTCGCCGTGCTGGAACGCATCGCGATGCACAACGCCCAAGTGGTGACGCTGCTACCCAAGTTGTTCGGCAGTCTGGCGGTATATCGGTTGGAACGGGCGGGGAAAGCAGACTAAATTGGGCATCGTGTAGTGCAGGGAAGTCCTTCAGATCAGAACTACCAAAACAACCGGTACAACCCCACCACCCCAAACCCCGCCACCAGCAGCCCGGCGGCCAGGCGCACAGCGCGGTTCTGCATGAATTCCTTGAGCTGGCGGGCGAAGTAACCCATCGCCAGCAAATTCGGCAGGGTGCCGATGCCGAACGCCAGCATCAGGGCCGCGCCGTTTACCGCGCTGCCGCTCGCCATTGCCGAAATCAGCATGCTGTACACCAGCCCGCAGGGCACCCATCCCCACAACGCGCCGAGCGCCACCGCCTGGGAGACGCTGCGCACCGGCAGGAGCTTGCGGGTAAAGGGTTGCAGGTGTTTCCAGATCGCCGAACCGACACCTTCGATACGTAACACCAGCGACGAGAGTCCCGCCAGATACAGCCCAAGCGCGATAAGCAGCAGGTTGGCGAACAGGTACAAGCCCTGTTTCACCGGCAGCAGATCGGAAAGCAGCAGGCTGCTCGCCCCCGCCGCACCGGCCATTGCGCCGACCAGCACATAACTGGCGATGCGCCCGCTGCTGTAGGCGAGGTGAAAGCGCCACTGCGGGACTTGATTGGGAAGTTGCAGACTGAGCGCGCCGACGATGCCGCCGCACATGCCTACACAGTGGGTGCCGCCGAGCAGGCCGACCAGAAAAACCGAGAAAATGTTGAGTTCCATCGCCGCCATTTTGACACACCCGCCGGGGTTTCGGGTAAGGTAGCGCCTCTATGAAAACCCTCACTCCCACCCCGACATTACGCGAGGCCCTGTATAACCGGCGGATGCTGATCTGCATCTTCACCGGCTTCAGTTCCGGGCTGCCGCTCTACATCCTGATCAGCCTGTTGCCGGCCTGGCTGCGCTCCGAACAGGTCGATCTCAAGGCCATCGGACTATTTGCGCTGATTCAGTTGCCCTTCACCTGGAAATTCCTCTGGGCGCCGCTCCTCGACCGCTACGTGTGGCCCGTGCTGGGACGGCGGCGCGGCTGGATGCTGGTCAGCCAGCTGGCGCTGCTGGTGTCGCTGCCGCTATTTGGCTGGTTTAGCCCGAAGCTGGATATCTGGACGATCGCCTACCTGGCTGCGACGGTGGCGTTTTTCTCCGCCACCCAGGACATCGTGATCGACGCCTTCCGCCGCGAAATCCTCTTCGATGCCGAACTGGGGCTGGGCAACGCCGTCCACGTCAACGCCTACCGGATCGCCGGGCTGATTCCCGGCTCCCTGTCGCTGATTCTCGCCGACCATATGCCGTGGGACAGCGTATTCCTGATCACCGCGCTGTTCATGCTGCCGGGTATCCTGATGACCCTCAAGGTGACGGAACCGGAACTCGCCAACGCCGCGCCGAAAACCCTGCGTCAGGCGGTCGTCGAGCCTTTCCACGAATTCATCAGCCGCGCCGGATGGCGGCAGGCGGCGCTGATCCTCGCCTTCATCTTCCTCTACAAACTCGGGGACAGCATGGCCACCGCGCTGGCCACGCCGTTTTACCTGGATATGGGATTTTCCAAATCGGACATCGGCCTGATCGCCAAACACGCCGGGTTGTGGCCCAGCGTGATCGGCGGCCTGCTGGGCGGGGTGTGGATGCTCAAGCTGGGCATCAACCGCGCCCTGTGGCTGTTCGGCGTAGTGCAGGTGGCGTCGATTCTGGGCTTCGCCTGGCTCGCGCAAGTCGGCTACGACAAGGTGCTGCTCGCCGCAGTCATCAGCTTCGAAGCGCTGGGCGTGGGCCTGGGCACCACCGCCTTCGTCGCCTTCATCGCCCGCGCCACCCATCCGCTCTACACCGCCACCCAGTTTGCCCTGTTCACCAGCCTCGCCGCCGTGCCGCGCACCTTCGCCAACGCCGCCACCGGTTATCTGGTGGAAAGTTTCGGCTGGTTCGCGTTCTTTTTCCTGTGCACCGTGCTGGCGCTGCCGGGGATGTTGCTGTTGCTGAAAGTCGCACCGTGGAATGAAAAGGCGTGATTACGCCGGGCAGGTATTGCCCGGAAACCCGCGCCCCTATTGACTCTCAATCAATGTGCCCGACTGGCGGGCGTTAGCGGGTATGTGACCACTAACATTGCGGCTCAGCGGCAATAGCGGCTGACCAGCCCGCAGGATGTGCCGAGGCACGAGGCGCATCTGTCGCGCATCGCCGACAAGACTCGCGAGCGATGCGCTTCCTGTCGTCAGCACATCCTACGAATTTCGCTATCCCGGCGTTTCAGCATGACTGACCAGCAAGGGGCAGGCGGGAACCCCCTCCCATCCCTCATTGCGCATCACCTTATTGGTTTCGGTCAGGGCGATAACACCGCTCAGTGGCAATAGCGGCTGACCAGTTCCTCCGGCGGCAGCGGCGTGGCGAACAGATAACCCTGGCCGATGTGGCAGCCGATGTCGCGTAATACCGCGAGTTGCTCTTCGGTTTCGATGCCTTCGGCGACTACCGAGAAACCCAGGGTTTCGGCCATGGCGAGGATGGTTTGGGCGATGGCGCGGTCGTCGAGATTCTGGCCGATGTCGGCGACGAAGGATTTGTCGATTTTCAGTTCGTCGAGCGGGAAACGGCGCAGGTAGGCGAGCGAGGAATAGCCGGTGCCGAAATCGTCGATGCTGAGCAGGATTCCCAGCGTTTTGAGTTCGCGCAGCATCTGCTGCACCCGTTCGGCGTTTTCCACCAGCGCGCTTTCGGTTAGCTCCAGCACCACCCGCGTGGCGTCGATGCGATAGTGGCTGAGCAGGCGGCGGAATAACGCGGGCATATTGGTGCGTCGCAACTGTTCGGGAGAAACGTTGATGGAGACGCGCGGCACGGCGCGCCCCTGGGCGATCCAGGTAGCCATCTGGCGGCAGGCGGTGGCGGCGACCCATTCGCCGATCAGGTCGATCATGCCGTTTTTTTCCGCCAGCGGGATAAATTTCAGCGGCGGGATCAGGCCGTCTTCCGGGTGTTGCCAGCGCACCAGCGCTTCCACCCCGACCAAACGTCCGCTGGCGATGTCGATTTGCGGCTGGTAGAGCAGGAACAACTGGTTTTTGTCCACTGCGTCGCGTAGCCCGGTTTCGATGCGCAGGCGTTCGTCGGCGGCGTGTTTGAGTGCGTCGGTGAAGAAATGGTGGGTGTTTTTGCCGCCGTCCTTGGCTTGATACATGGCGCTGTCGGCGTTTTTCAACAAGGTTTCTGCGTCCTTGCCATCCAGCGGATACATGCAGATGCCGATACTGGCGCTCGGATACACGGTTTGCCGTCCGATCAGGTGGGGGCGTTGCAGGGCGTCGGCGATGCGCCGCGCGGTCATTTCGGCGTCTTCGACCGAGGCGCTTTCCAGCAGCATGGCGAATTCGTCGCCGCCGAAACGGGCGACGGTATCCGAGCCGCGTACACATTCGCGCATACGCCGGGCGATTTCCATCAGCAGATCATCGCCGGCGGCGTGTCCCAGTGAGTCGTTGACCACCTTGAAGTTGTCCAGGTCGATGAACATCACCGCAAAAGTGGTTTCACCGCGGGCGGTGCGCGCCACGGCCTGACGCACCCGGTCGAGGAACAGGGCGCGGTTGGGCAGGCTGGTGAGTTCGTCGTGGGTGGCGAGGAATTCGACGCGCCGTTGCGACTCCTTGACGATGGTGATGTCGCTGAATATGCCGACGAAGTTGATGAGTTTGCCCTCGGTGTCCTTGACCGAGTTAATGGTCAGCCACTCTGGATAAACTTCGCCGTTTTTGCGGCGATTCCACACTTCGCCCTGCCACCAGCCCTGGTTTTGCAGGCGCGACCACATTTCCAGGTAGAACTCCTTGTCGTGTTTGCCGGAGGCCAGCAGGGTCGGGGTTTTGCCGATGACTTCCTCGGCGCTGTAGCCGGTGACGTGGGTAAATGCTTCGTTGACGGTGAGAATGGTCTGTTTCGCGTCGGTGACCAGGATGCCTTCCCCGGCGCGATCAAAGACCCGCGCCGCGAGGCGAAGCTGGTCTTCCGCGTGTTTGCGGTCGGTGATGTCGATGGACTGGGTGCAGATGCTGTAAACCACTCCGTCTTCGGTGAGCAGCGGAAAGCGCACTGAATGCAGATAACGGTCGTTCTGGGTCGGAAATACCACGTGATCCTCGAATTCATGCGCCGCGCGCAGGCGCGCCACATCGAGTTCCTTAGTGCGGAAGTCATCGGCCAGCTTGCGCGGCATCATCTTGGCGTCGGTCTTGCCGATCACCTTGTCGGCATCCACGTCGAAAAACACTTCGAACTGGCGATTGACGAATTCGTAACGTCCGGCGAGATCCTTGAGGGTGATGATGGAGGTCGAATTGTTCATGATCGCGAGCAGCATTTCGCGGTTTTTGCGTACTTCACGTTCCGCCGCCAGCCGTTCGGTATGGTCGAGCATCACCACAATCGCGCCGCGATTGCCGCGAACTTTGGTTTCGTAGGGCGAAACGTGCACCAGGTAATGGCGTTCGCTGGAGAAAATCGGCGCTTCGACAGGGCGGTTGGACTCGATGGCCTGTCGCACGATGGGCGAAAAATCCTGCATTCCCGGCGGCAGGCGCAACATCAGCATGGGTTGCTTGAGCGACGCGGCGGATAAGGAAAACAGCGCCGCCGCCGGGCTGTTGAAACGCAGCAGGCCGAGATTTTCGTTGCACACCAGAATCGGGAAACCAACGCTGTTCTGGATGTTTTCCAGGTCGTTGAGGGTGTCGGCGAGTTCGCCGGTGCGCACCTGCAATTCCTCGTTGACGGTGGTCAGCTCTTCATTGGTGGATTGCAATTCCTCGTTGGCCGCTTCCAGCTCCTCGTTGGAGGATTGGAGTTCTTCGTTGGCGGCCACCACTTCTTCGTTGAGCGCCTGCATTTCCTCGTTCGAGGTTTCAAGCTCCTCGATCACGGTTTGCAGACGTTCGCGGGTCGAAATCAGCTCGTCTTCGAGTTCCCGGACATTGCGTCCTTCTTCCGAAGGCGGGCGTTCGCCGCTGGCGCTTTCCAGTGGTTCGCTGGGCGGCAGTTGCTCGATACACACCAGGAAAAACGGACTCGCCACGCCGCGCTCCAGCGGATGCACAACCAGCCGCACGTCGCGCGGGCCATCCACGGTCTTGATCACATGCCGCCGCCCAAACGCCGACTCCTGCTTGTGTTCGGCCTGGTGCTGCAAAAGCTGGAGATCGGCGCGCATTTCGCGGCGCAGCAGATGTTGCAGGTTGAAATTGGGTTTGCCCGGCAACACCGTCAGATATTGGCTGACATCGCCGTGCATTTGCAGAATGTCGAAAGTCGCGTTGATCAATACCGAAGCCGGCACGTAGCGGCGGATCGCCGCATCCAGCAAGCGCCGCTCGGCGTCGGGCGCGGTAGCGACCACCGCCCCGGCGCGTTCGTTCGCATCGGGAAGACGGAACGACGGCACGTTGAGGCGCGATTCTCCTTCGCGGCGGCGATAAATGCGCGCTGACTTGTCCACGACTTCGTAAAGTGACTCCTGCTGGAATATCCCCTCCGACTTGCCGAGGAACAGGATGCCGCCGGGATTGAGTCCGTAGTGAAAAGTCGCCAGCACCTTGGCTTGCGGATCGTTCTGAAGATAAATCAGGAGATTGCGGCAACTCACCAGGTCGAGGCGCAGGAAAGGTGGATCCTGAATGATGTCCTGGCGCGCCACCACCACCATGTCGCGCAAATGCCGCGCGACTTCCAGACGATTGCCGACTTTCTGGAAATAGCGCACCACCAGTCCCGGTTCGAGATCGGCCAGCGCACTTTCGGCATACGAACCCTTGCGCGCAATGGCGAGTGCATTGAGATCGATGTCGGTGGCGAAAATCTGGATGCGGAACTGCGCAGCGTTCGGCCCCAGGGTTTCAGCGATCAGAATGGCGATGGTGTACGCCTCTTCACCGGTCGCGCAGCCCGGCACCCAGACGCGAATTTCATCGCCGGGCTGTTTGCTGAGCACCATCCCGCGCACCAGTGTGCGCAGCGCGTTGAAGGATTCCGGGTCGCGGAAAAAGGCCGTCACCGAAATCAGAATGTCCTTGCCCAGATGTTCGAGTTCTTCCGGGCTGGATTCGACCAGAGTCAGATAATCGTTGAGGTTGGTCACATGTTTGGCGGCCATGCGCCGCTCGATGCGCCGCCACAGGGTGCCTTCCTTGTAGCCCGAAAAATCGATGCGGGTTTGCTGCTTGACCTTCATCAGCAGTTTTTTCAGCGCCGTCGCCGCAACCGGTGGCTTGGTGGTGACCGTCACAGTGCCGTGGGAGCGCGCGATGATGGCGATTTCGGCGGCGATTTCGGCAGGCGCCAATACCCAGTCCACGCAGCCGGTATCAATCGCGGATTGCGGCATCCCCGCGTATTTGGCGCTCTGCGGGTCTTGCGCGAAGGTATAACCACCGCCGGCCTTGATGTCGCGCAATCCGGCGGCCCCGTCGCTGCCGGTGCCCGACAACACCACGCCGATGGCGTCCTCGATTTTTTCCGCAGCCAGCGAGGTCAGAAAAATATTCACCGAAGGACGCGGCATCACTTCACGCGGGCCTTCGATCAATACAAAACAGCCATCCTTGAGGATCACGTTGCGGCTCGCCGGCGCGACGTAGATGGTATCCGGCTCGGGCTGAATGCCATGCTCGACTTCCTGCACCGCCATCGCCGTCTCGCGCCCCAACAACTGCACCATCATGCTGCGGTGGGTGGGCGACAGATGCTGGAGCACGACATAGGAAATCCCCAGGTCGGTCGGCAACGCCGCAATCAGTGAGGAAAGCGCCTCCAGGCCCCCCGCCGAAGCGCCGATGCCCACCAGATAGGGACGCAGCGGCGCGAGTTTGGCAATGGCCCGGGCGTCCTCTTGCGGCGGGCCATCGGAAACTGGGGCGTTTTCAGGGGCGTTCGGTTTTTTGGGCTTGGCCGGCTTGTCCCCGGCGGCTTTTCTGGTGGTCATCGGACGATCCCGTTTTGGAAGGTGTTGAAGAAATGAGGCAAGTCATTATACCGTAGTCATTTTGCTGATGATTATCCTAAAAGCCTCAGTTGAACGGGTTGGAGTGTACGGTTTATCGGGTGGAGTTGCACCTGTAAAGGGCATCACCGCCGTTGTAGTCCGGCTAATACCCAAAGGGCACAAGAGCCGGAACAATGGCGCGACAACGCAGCAATCCGCCCCGATAAACCGCGCAACCCGACCCGTAGCGCCCTCGCCAAACGGGTAAGTGCCAAAACAAGGGCAAAGTCATTTAGAACCAACATCGTAGGCTTCATGGCAAGCGGTCAACTGAGGTTTTAAGGATTATTCAATACGCAGCCCGATTCATGAAACCGGCTACCGGCAGCCCGCCGTGGCATACCATTGCACTGCCGGGCCGACATCCGCCATGGCTCCGTCGAGAATAGCCCAGACATGGTCATCCTTGCCGGACACGACCAGATAGGTATTGCCGGTGTATTGACGGTAGGCGTACATATCGTAGATTTGCGACTTCCTGCCTGCGGGGGAAAAATATTGAGGGTAGGTTTTTTCAGTCCAGTTGAAAAGACAGTCGGCGACTGAGGAAACCCCTCCAAACCCTTTTCAGCGATATTCCGCATAACCTTACCAAGCAATGTCCGCGAGATACCACCCGCTCTCGTTTGCAGCCTCTTCATCAGCTGATTTCGAACCGGACTTACACGCAGGTGAAATGGCTTCCCCAGATACGGGTGCGAGCGCCAACGAGCCCCGTGCCGAACCGCGTGAAAAAACGAACCCGCCGAATTTCCGGTTGCGCCGCCGCTTGAAGAAATACTGAAGAAATACTGAAGAAATACTGAAGAAATACTGACCTTGCATCGACTGGCGCAACGGGGCAATATGCGCGACATTGTGCAGTTTGCTGAACGCATCGCCGAGATCGATTCGCGCTATCGTCCGTTCCGTTCGCCGCGCGGCTGCGCCGCTTGGTCGAAGGCCATCCTCGCATTTGATGAAGCATATTTATCGTGGCGCCGCAAATGAACACCGCCAGCATCCTGATCATCGACGACACTCCCACTAACCTGAGCGTGGTGGTCGACTTGCTCGAAGGTCGCGGCTATCGCGTCGTCATCGCGCAGGACGGTGAAGAGGGGTTGCAGCGCGCGCAGCTTGTGCAGCCGAGTCTGATCCTGCTCGACGTGATGCTGCCGGGCGCGGATGGTTTCGAAATTTGCCGGCGCCTGAAAGCGGATAAAAAAACGTGTGCCACCCCGGTGATCTTCATGACCGCGCTGACCACGACCGAGCACAAGGTCAAGGGGTTCGCCGCAGGCGGTGTCGACTACGTCCCCAAGCCGTTGCAAATCGACGAACTCATGGCGCGGGTCGATACCCACCTCAAGCTGTTTGCCGCGCAACGCCAACTGGAGAAATACAGCGAGGAACTGGAACAGCGGGTCGCCGAGCGCACCGCCGAACTCGCCGAGCGCGAGCGGCAGTTCCGCTCCCTGGCGGAAAACGCGCCTGACAATATTGCGCGCTACGACCTGCAAGGCCGCCATGTCTATATCAACCAGCGGCTCGCCGAAACGCTGGGGCTGGACGCCCGCGACGTGCTCGGCAAAACGCACCGGGAGCTGAATCCCGACTGGAATTCAGACGTGGTGCTCAAAGTGATTAAAACGGGTGAAACGACCGAGGAGGAGGTCGTGGCACCGGCCACAGGCGCTGGAGTGCGCTACCACAGCGTCCTCTACGTCCCCGAACGCGGTGAAAATGGCGAAATCGTCAGTGTGCTGGCGATAGGCCGCGACATCACCGAGCGCAAGCTGGCGGAACAGCGCCTGTGGATGCTGGATTTCGCCCTGAACCAGGTGCGCGAGGGCGCTTATCTTACCGAGGCGGAGAGCTCGCGCTTCATGTATGTCAACGACGGCGTCTGCCGGGCATTGGGCTACAGCCGGGAAGAGTTGCTGGCGATGACGGTGTTCGACATCGACCCGGACGCCACCCCGGAAGGCCTCGCACAGTTTGCGAAGGAGCTTCCTGACGGACCGAATGTCTTCGAACGTCGCCACAAAACCAAGGATGGCCGCATATTTCCGGTAGAAATTTCCGGCAGGCTTTTTGACTACCAAGGCCGGCGGATGAGTATCTCGCTGGCATACGACATCACCGGGCGCAAGCGGATGGAGGCGGCGCACCGGGCGCATCTGCACTTCTTTGAAAGCATGGATCGGGTCAACCGGGCCATACAGCAGGCGAGCGATCCTGAGCAGATGATGAGCGATGTGCTCGACATCGTGCGCGCCATCTTCGACTGCGACCGGGTGTTCCTCCTTTATCCCTGCGATCCCGATGCGCCTGCATGGTGGGTGCCGAAGGAGAGCGACCGGCCAGAATATCCTGGCGTTATGGCCCAGGAGCTCGTCATACCCATGGATAAGGGTATCGCGGCGAAGATGCGCCTCCTGCTGGACGCCGGCGTACCGCTGAAATTTGGCCCAGGCGGCCAGTATCCCATACCTGCGGAGGTGTCGGAACAGTTCGGCTTCAAGAGCCTCATGTCGATGGCCTTGCGCCCCAGACTGGGAAAACCCTGGGAATTCGGGATTCATCAGTGTTCTTGTGCACGGGTATGGACTGCCGATGAGGAAAGGCTGCTCCAGAAGATCGGCTGGCGCCTGGCCGACGGTCTGACCAGTCTGTTGGCGTATCGCCAGCTACGGGATCGGGAGGCGGAGCTTTGCTCCCTGGCGGACTCGTCGCCCTACTACATTCTCCGCTACGACCGCGATGGCCGGATGACTTACGCCAACGTCCCGATGCTCGGCTATTTTGGCCTTCCTCTGGCTGAACTGGTCGGAAAGCGGCCTTGCGAGGTATGGCCGGACGGGCGCTACGCGAAAATTGATCGGGGCATCGAGCGGGTGCTGGAGACCGAAACGGAAGTGATCGTCGAGTTTTCGGAAACCCCGTCCGGGGGCGGGACGATTTATCATCAGGTTTGGATCGTGCCGGAACGGGGCGTATCTGACGAAGTGGTCGGTATCATTGCTTTCGGTCTGGACATCAGCGAGCGCAAGCGGCTTGAAGAACGTCTGGCGCTGGTGGATTTCGCGCTGAACCATGCCATGGAAGGCGCTTTCCTGCTCGACGAGCGCGCCCGTTTTCATTACGTCAACAAGGAAGTGTGCAGCTCGCTGGGATATAGCCGCGAAGAGTTGTTATCCATGGATTTGTTCGATATCGACCCGGATTTGCCCAGGGATTTGTGGCCCACGATATGGAGCGGCGCCAACGAAAAAGGCTCGGGGATGGTGGAAAGCCGTCATCGAACCAGGGACGGTCGGATTTTCCCGATTGAAGTGCTCGCCTCCAATTTTGAGTATGGTGGAAAAACCTACAGTCTCGCCATGACGCGCGACATCACCGAGCGCAAGGAAAACGAGCGCAAACTCGCAGAGATTTACACCCTGGCCAAAGAGCTGGCCTCCCGTCGCGAGGAAGCGCTGGAGACCGAGCGCAAGCGCATCGCACGCGACATGCACGACGAATTGGGACAGTATCTGACGGCGTTGCGCATGGGCATCTCGGTTCTGCGCATGCGTTTCAGCGAGGATAAACCGGAAATATTGGAGCAGGTGCAAAATGTGATGTCGCTGCTGGATCGCACCATCCAGGTAGTGCGTGACATGGCGACGCGGCTGCGGCCTGCGCCGCTGGAGATGGGCGTGGTATCCGCGCTGGAGTGGCTGGTGGAAGACTTCTCAAAGCGAACCGGCATCCACTGCGAACTGGATGCCGGCAGCGAGGAAATCGATATGAGCGACAACCAGACTACCGCCATCTTCCGCATCGTGCAGGAATCACTCACCAACGTGTCCCGCTATGCGGGAGCGGGACACGTGGACATCCACTTGGGAATCGTCGGAGAAAATTATATGCTGCGGGTTCGCGACGACGGCAAAGGTTTCGACCCCGCCGCGCCGCGCAAGAAATCCTTCGGGCTGGTCGGTATCCGGGAGCGTACCGAGATGCTCGGCGGCGAGGTGAATATTTCCAGCGCGCCCGGACAGGGGGCTACAATTGAAGTGCATATTCCCAAGCGGAAGCGGATAAGCATTTGCGACAAGCCGGATGTCCATATAGCCGAATCCGAATAAAACAACGCTCCGACAAGAAGAGCGGGATCCAGCGATTATCTGCGGAACATTTTGGTTAAGGGGTGAACATGATCAAAGTCTTGATGGCGGACGACCATTCCATCGTGCGGGAAGGCATGAGACATTTATTTTCCATGACCCAGGATATCCAGGTGGCGGGCGAGGCGGTGAACGGCGGGCAGGTATTGGAAATGCTCCACCTGCATAATGCTTTCAACCTGATCCTGCTCGACATGTCCATGCCCGGCGTCAGCGGCGTGAACCTCATCGCCCGCATTCGCGCCCACGATCCCGCGATACCCATCCTGGTGCTCAGCATGCACAATGAGCCGCAAATCGCCCGGCGCGCCTTGAGCGCCGGCGCTCAAGGCTACCTGACCAAGGACAGCGAACCGGAAATCCTGCTGGCGGCGGTGCGGAAAGTCGCACGGGGCGGGCGCTTTATTGACCCGGGACTGGCCGAGTCGATGGTGTTCGAAGTCAACAATCACACCGACCAGCGCCCTGCCCACGAACACTTGTCCGATCGCGAATTTCAGATACTGAACATGCTCGCCAAGGGCAAAAGCCTCAACGAGATCGCCGACGAGCTCGTCATCAGCAACAAAACCGTCAGCACCCACAAGGCGCGGCTGATGCAGAAAATGGATTTCCAAAGCAACGCCGATTTAGTGCGCTACGCCGTCGAGAACGGGGTGGTGGGGTAGTTCTACGCCGTCGGATTTTCCCGCTACCGCTTCATCCCCCCCCAACGGGGGCGTTCAAAATCAGTTGGTTGAGTGATTATCTGGCCCCCGTCCTGCTGCAAGCCCGATGACCTAAGCCGGACCAGGCGGAACCAAAAAAGGATGTAGGTTGGATGAAGCGGCTTTATCGCGCATCCAACAAACCCAGTCTTCCTTTTGAAGACTGGGTTTTGTCGGTTCCGTTGCGCTTGAACAGACCTGCATCTGACTGCCGGGAAAAGCCGCGCCAGAGCTTGATCCATGACACATTCCTCTCACTCGCAACCCGCCTCGCCATCATCTCGCGTCCTAATGAACAATCCGGGTTCAAGGCAGACTTCCGTCGCTGAATTGCGCTTTCCCGCAGCCCGCATGAGGAAATCCTTACAGCAAAATCAAGATTGCCTGATAGTGAATCATGACTCTTTTTGGGCATTCTTGTACTCCATCATGGCGTCATTGCAGCGATGTCATGTCGCCGGGAAAATATGTGAGGAATGTTGTGATGACTCAGTAAAGTGCGGGGCGAAAATGTTTAACTGCAAATCTTTGGCAGTAACTGCAGGTGTGTGCAATGGCGGCTTCACCGTGGTGACCGCATGAAACGGCCCTTCGCTTTATCGGCTGTTTCGATCCGCATGATATTGTTGGGCGTCCTGGTCGTGCTCGGCGGATGGGCTCTGCTTGATTCCCTGCTTGACGTTGGCAACAACTACCGAAGTTATCGCCAGAGCAAGGATTTTTCCGCGCGGATTCATGTCGCCAGCCTCTTCCTTGCCGCAGTGCAGCATTTGGCTTACGAGCGTGGCAGCACCGCAGTCGCGCTACGCGGCGCGGCGCCGTTCTCGGATGAGATGCGGGCTTTCCTCGACGAGCGGCGGCGCCTGGGCGACGCGGCTCTGGATGCGGCGTTTGGCGAGCTCGGCGGGGTGTCGGAAAGCATTTACCCGGACATCGTCAAGAAGCGCCATGAAATCGAGCGGTTGCGGCGTCAGGTGGATCGTGAAGCGCTGCTTCCGCTGGCGTCGCGCGATGCCGGCTTGGCTGAGCGCTGGTACACCGCCGCCAATGACCATATCCTCGCGATTCAGGGCGCTGTGGAACGGCTAGTCAACAGCGGCATGTCTGGCGACACTGCCAGACGCCTGACGCTGTTGGCTGCGGCGATCCTGGAACAGCGCCTAGCCGTCGGCGCCGATGGCTTCCGCGTCGCGGCGATTGTGTCCGTTGGCAAGCCGCCTGAGGCGGAAGAGTTGTATGCCATCCATGCCCTGCGGGGCCGGGAAGAGCGGCTCTGGCAGGAGATCAAGCGCCTGTCCGAGGCCGCGAAGGCCGAGTGGCTGCGGGACGCGATTCAGGAAATCAGGAGCCATCACCTTGGCGTTTTGCGTCCATTGCAGGATCGCCTTCTGGCGGATCTGGCGGCGCAGCGGCGCGCCTCGGTTACGCCCGAAAAGCTTACCGTCGCGTCGCAGCCGACGATGGACGGGATTTCCAGACTGATGATCCAGGCTACGGAGCGGGCCGTGTGGGCTGCTCATGAAAACATGCGGGATGCCCGCACCCGCCTGATTCAACAAGTTGTCCTCTCAACCTTCCTGGCGCTCCTGCTCCTGGCTTCAATCCGTTACGTCGTGCGCAACGTCGTCAAGCCATTGGAGCAAATCGATCGGGATCTGCGCCGCATGGGGGCATTGCCGGGCGGCGGCGCGCTAGGCAATGAAATCGAGAGGCTTCGCGCGAGCGCCGCAGAGCTCGAACGCAGCATTACCTCGCGGGAAAAGGCCGAACAGCGCCAGTCCGCCATGGCGGAGAACATTCCCGGTTTTGTTTTTACCATCCGTGTCGGGACGGACGGTCACGCCAGCTTTCCTTACGCCAGCGCCGGGGTTGAGGATTTGTTCGGGCTGCGCCCGGAAGACATCCGTGGCGACGCTGGTGTGCTGCGGGCGCGCTACCATCCCGACGACTTGTCGCGTTTGCTTGATCTCACGAAAGAATCCGAGCGGACGCTGGCGCCGTTCCGCATCGAAATCCGCATCAGAAACCGCGACAATGGTCAGAGTTGGATCGAAATTCGCTCCATGCCCCAGCGGCAGGCGGACGGCGCAACCGAGTGGCACGGCATCATGCTCGACATCACCGAGCGCAAGTCGATGGAGAATGCCTTGCGCGATTCGCGCGACTTCCTCTACAGCATCATTGACAACATTTCCGATCCGATTTTCGTCAAGGATCGCCGGCACCGCTGGATACACATGAACCAGGCCAATTGCCGGCTCATCGGACGTACTCGTGAAGAGCTCATCGGCAAGTCCGATTTCGACTTCTTCCCCGCACAAGAGGCGCAGGTGTTCTGGGATGGCGACGAAGCCGTCTTCGAGAGTGGGCAGGAATTCACCAGCGAGGAGGAAATCACCGACAGCAAAGGCGAGACACGCTACATCTTCACGCGCAAGACACTTTTCACCGACGCACAGGGGGAGAAGACTCTCGTCGGCATCATCTCGGACTTCACCGAGCGCAAGCGCATGGAGAATGTCCTGCGCGAAAACCGGGAATTGCTCAACGACGCTCAGCGCATCGCCCAACTCGGCAGTTGGGAATTGGACTTGGTGGGCAATGCCCTTACCTGGTCGGACGAAATTTTCCGCATCTTCGAGATCGACCCGCAGCAGTTCGGCGCGTCCTACGAAGCCTTTCTCGACGCCATCCATCCCGACGACCACGAGGCGGTCAACCGCGCCTACGCCAACTCACTGGCAAAGCGTCTGCCCTATGAGATCGTGCACCGCCTGCGCATGGCGGACGGGCGCATTAAGCACGTCCACGAGCGCTGCGAGACCTATTACTCCGCAGATGGCAAACCCCTGCGCTCGCTCGGTACGGTGCAAGATATTACCGAATCCAAATTGCTGGAAGAGCGGCTCATCAAGCGCGAGCGCGAATTCCGCACTCTGGCGGAAAACCTGCCGGACACCGTGGTGCGCTACGACCGCGACTGCCGCCGGATTTACGTCAACTCACAATACGCCAGGGTCAATGGCATCCCGGTGGAGCAGGTGCTGGGCAAGACGCCCATGGAACTTTCCACCCATACCGCGCCGCTGGCCCCGGCCTACCAGGAAAAGCTGCAACGCCTGATCGAATCGGGCGAGCCATTCGAAACCGAGTTTTCCTGGCAGGGGGGCGATGGCGAAAAAGTGGTTTTCGAATTGCGCGCTTTCCCCGAGTTCGGTACGGGCGGCGAGGTTGCCAGTGTGCTCACCGTGGCCCGCGACGTGTCCGCCCTCAAGCATTCAGAAGAACTATTGCGCGCTCGCGAACTGGAATTCCGCACCCTGGCGGAAAACTCGCCGGACACCGTGGTGCGCTACGACCACGATTGCCGCTTCGTCTACGCCAATCCGAAATTCGAGAGCCTGCTCGGCCAGCGGCTGGGTGATCTGCGCGGCAAGACCCCGATGCAGATACCCGGCCTGCCGGACGCGGAATTTTTCGAGCAAAGGGTGCGGGAAGTCATAGAAACCGGTGTGGCGGATGAGTTCGAGCATCCCGTCCAGATTGTGGATGGGAAAGCAGCCTGGAAACTGGTGCATATCGTCCCGGAGTTCGAGGAGGCCGGGCGGGTGGCGTTTGTCCAGATGCTGTCGCGCGACATCACCGCCCTCAAGGAGGCCGAGCGCTATCTGGCGGAATCCCGCGAGCGGCTGCGCGATCTCGCCATGCAGCGCGATTCCGAACAGGAAGCTGAGCGCAAGCGCCTGGCCTGGGAGGTGCATGAAGGCGTGGGGCAGAATCTGATAGCCTTGCGCATAAATCTGCAAATTCTCCACGAAAGCGTCGGCAATGACGACCTGGCATTACCCGAGCGCATTCGGAATATGTTGGCAATGCTCGACGAGACGGTCAAGATGGTACGCGATGTGACCGTGGCGCTACGTCCCCGTGTGCTCGATTTTGGGCTGGCTATGGCGTTGGAATGGCTGGTCGGGGAATTCAGCGCGCAACATGGCATCGTTTGCGAAATCGACCAGAAGGAAGCGGAAATTCCGATGGACGAGCGGGCCGCGACGGTACTTTTCCGCGTGGTGGAAGAAACGCTTTCCCATATAGCTCGTCGCAGGGGCGCCGAACGGGTGAGCTTAGTCCTTGAACTGGTGGGTGACGCTTGTCGGCTTACTGTGCGCGAACAGGGGAATGAATTTGATGAAACCGCGCAGACGGAAGAAGAAGGTTTCGAGTTGGCTTGGATACAGGAGCAAATCACCGCGATGGGCGGGGAGTTCGTCATGCTTGTCCAGCCTGGACAAGGTGCGGTGATCGAAGCGACCCTGCCGATGCGGGCGGCCTTATAGGAGGGACTCTGGTGCGCTTCAGGGCGATCTTAAGTCGCGGGTAAACCCGCTCCCGCAGGGGCGCGGAATATATGGACGAAGAACCAATCAATAGAGTTTAAAGCCAGAAATTGGAGAAGAAAGAATTATGATCCAATTGATCCTAAAAACCTCTGTTCAGAACCGCAAAGGCGCTAAGGCGCAAAGAAATCAAAAACATGCAGAATGTTCCGCCCTCACCCGGTGGGTGTACGATCCGACACGGGTAACCTTTTGTTTTTCCTCTGCGTCTTTGCGCCTTTGCGGTTCAAACTGCCTTTTCCAGGTTGATTCGGCCCGAATAAATATCTATGCGGCATCACTACTGTCCGGTTAAAAGAGGGAGCTGCTTGCTGAAAGGCCGTATTGGCG
>CAYVIN010000052.1:0-27633 GCA_964451375.1 uncultured Sulfuricella sp. | reverse complement strand
TAATCATTAATAAACAATATGTTATAGGATAATTGTGCTTAAGTCAACAACATTGTCGCCCCAACCCTCCCATGCTTGCGGCTAATCTATACTCGCATCTCCACAACCCATTGATTTAGCGCACCTCCCCCGCAAGCGGGGGAGGTGGCTTGCGCGCATAGATTAGGGATGGAACGATTGCTCCCTTTACCACGCCCCGATCAGGCAATCCCGCTTAAATCGACGCGCTCCTTGCATAGAAGTTTACCCTCCTGACCGATGGTGCCTCCGGTTTTGCGTGGTTTATCAGGACGAAGTCGAATTTATCCGTTTTTTGTGCCTCGGCTGGGCTCAGCCTGACGTTGACCAGCATGATCACACTCTTGCCCGGCCGCACCTTGACATCACCCAGTTCATCCTTGTCTAGTGCTCTTTCCGGCAGGCCGGGGGCGGCGACATGGAAGCGCTTTTCTTCCCCGCTCTTGTTGGTGATGTGTATCTGGTAGCGGTTGCGGATATCGCCGTCGGACAGCACCACAAATAGCGGCTGACGTACCGGCTGGATGAGCAGCTGCACCTCGTCGCGGGTCGCCAGGCTGTAGGTCTGCATCCCGGTCATGACGAGGATGGCTGCGCCATAGCCTAGCGTTCTGGGGCGCAGGATGGCCAACTTGGCTTCGCTGGTTTTAACGCCGACGATGCGGCTTTCCGAGTCGTAGCGGATCAGCCCTTGCGGAAAGCCCACCGATTCCATGATGGTATTGCAGGCATCCACGCACAGCCCGCAAGTGACGCATTGCGACTGCAAACCGTCGCGGATATCGATGCCGCTCGGGCAGACCTGCACGCAATTGCCGCAGTCGATGCACTCGCCGATTCCCTGGGCGTACCGCTCAGTCAGCGATTTTTGCCCGGAGCGCAGAAGAGACCGCCCGGCTTCGCCTTCGCCGCGCCGGAAATCATAATAGGGCACCCGGGTTTCCGGGTCGTACATCGCCCCCTGGAAACGCGAATAGGGACAGAGGTGGCAAACCGTCTCGCGCGCCAACCCCGCCGCCACGTAGGTGCATAAGACGATGGTCAGTACGGTTATGTAGGCTTGGTGGGGCAAAGTTCCGATGAAGAAGCGTTTGAACACTTCGCCCGTTTCGCCGAAATATAGGATGAAGGCGAGCCCCGTCGCGAAGGACAGGCACAGCCAGAGAGTATGCGTCACACCCAGCTTGAGGACTTTTTCCAGATTCCATGGCTGCGTGGCCAGGCGGATGCGTGCCGGACGATCCCCCTGTATCCACTTTTCAATGAAAATGAATGCATCGGTCCACAGGGTCTGGAAACAGAAATAGCCGCAAAAGGCGCGCCCCACCAGCCCGGTCACGAAGAACAGCAAGGCGGCGGCGATGAACATCAGCATCGCCAGGGAAATCAAATCCTGGGGATAGATCACCAGCCCGAAAATGAAGAAGCGCCCGCCGGCAAGGTCGAACAGCACGGCCTGCCCCGGCGCGTCGTGGCGCGCGTATGGCAGCCAGGGCAAGCCGAAATAGACCACATAGGCCAACAGCAGAACGGCAGTCTTGAAGTTGCGGAAATTTCCTTTGACCGAACGCGGGTGGATCGGAATGTTGATGGTCGTTTGCATGGACTGCTCCCATAATAATACCGGCGCCGCTCCCACAGCGGTGTCGATAGTAGAACATGGCAGGGCAAACCGGCACAGATACAGAATTGCGAATATTCGACCGGTACAGTTTTCCTGCGGGGGCATTTTCGGCATAATCGACATCAAGAGAAATTTGTTCTTGGCGAGGATCGTAATGGTGCTTTACGAGGATTTGGCGCAGCGCATCGCCCAGCATATTCGCGAACGGGTTTTACAACCGGGCGACCGTCTTCCTTCGGTGAGAAAAGCCAGCCAAAGCGGTCGCGTCAGTCCCGCGACGGTGATCCAGGCTTATGCGCTGCTCGAAGAGCGCGGGCTGGTCGAAGCACGCCCGCGTTCCGGCTATTACGTTTGCGCAACCCGCATCCAGCTCCCCCCGGAGCCGGAGCTTTCGCGCCCCTCCCGGAAAACGCTGACGGTCGATGTCAGCGAACTGGTGTTCAGCGTTCTCGATTCGATCAGGGATCGCGGGGTCGTTCCCTTCGCTTCCGCTTTCCCCTCCCCCCTGCTGTTTCCCCTTGAGCAATTGGCGCGCGGACTGGCTTCCAGCATGCGCCAGATCGACCCGTGGAGCACCGTCACCAGCCTCCCGTCCGGCCACGAAGAACTGCGCCGCCTGATTACCCAACGCTATGCCAACAACGGCATGAACGTCGATGCGCGCGAAGTAGTCGTCACCTCGGGCGCGCTGGAAGCCTTGAACCTTTGCCTTCAGGCGGCAACCCGTCCCGGCGATGTCGTCGTGATCGAGTCGCCGGCCTTTTACGCATCGCTCCAGGCCATCGAAAGGCTGGGGCTGAAAGCCCTGGAAATCCCCACCCACCCGCGCGACGGCGTGAGCCTTGCGGCGCTCGAACTCGCGTTGCAGAAGAACCGCGTCAAGGCTTGCTGGTTTATGACGAATTTCCAGAACCCCCTGGGGGCGTTGATGCCGGAAGAGAACAAGGGCAAGCTGGTGGAACTGCTCGCCCGCCACAACGTTCCGCTGATCGAGGACGATGTCTACGGTGAACTCTATTTCGGGGAGCGGAAGCCGCCGCCGGCGAAGGCGTTCGACCGGGCGGGGATGGTGATGCATTGCTCCTCGTTTTCCAAATGCCTGGCGCCGGGATACCGGGTCGGTTGGGTCGCTGCCGGGCGCTTCGCGGAGAAAGTCGAACGCCTCAAGCTGATGACCACGCTATCCGCCAGCATCCCCCCGCAGGCAGCCATCGCCGAGTTCATCAAATATGGTGGATACGACCGCCACTTGCGCAAACTGCGCCGTACGCTGGCGGCGCAAAAGGATGCCATGATTCAGGCCGTTAGCCGGGAATTTCCCGAGGGCACACGCATTACCCACCCCGATGGAGGCTACCTGCTATGGGTGGAATTGCCTGGGAAAATCGATGCACGTGAGATTCATCGCCTTGCGCTGGAACGCGGAATCAGCGTTGCGTCCGGCCCGATCTTTTCGGCAAAGCGCGAATATACCAACTGCCTGCGCCTGAATTACGGCCATGCCTGGTCGGCGCAAGCCGAAGAAGCTATTGCCGACCTAGGGAAAATCGCCGGCTCGTGTGGGATGCGCTGAGGGACGAAGCACATCAATCGCGACCATCGATATAGCTAGCAGCCTGTCGGACTTCTACGGTGAAAGGTGAAAGGATTGGACGTCTGCCTGTTTTTTAGGCAAATCCCCCCATTTTTTTGCCGATTAGGCTCGTTTCTCGGTTATTTGGCTCAATTTGGGCGCAATACAGCCATGCGTTTCAAATTCCACGCCAGGCACACCGGCGTCCATTCGTTGCGGACATTGTCCGACCCGCGCGGCATAAACTGAAGGCGTGGGGCAGCCGGGTAGGGTGGGCACGGCCCTATCGTGCCCACGCGGAAACGCTCCACAACCTTACCGCGTGGGCACAAAAAATCCGTGCCCACGATACTGCCGAAGTGGGGAAAAAGCGGATTTGCGAGGCGCGGCTTGCGGAAATAAAAAACGCCGCACGGTTTCCCGTGCGGCGTTTCAGTTAACACCACCACTTAGTCTCTTACCCGTCAGGTCTTCGCAATTTATGAGAAGAATGTATCGTAGATCAAGGTCTGGTGCGGCTTTCCCGGCAGTCAGATGTAGATCGGGTCAAACGCAGCGGATCCGACAAAATCCAATCTTCAAAAAAAGAAAAATAGGTTTGTTGGATGCGCGATAGAGCCGCTTCATCCAACCTGCATCCTTTTTGGTTCCGGCCCGTCCGGCTTGGGTTGAAGCTTATGAATTCGGCGCAGAGTCCAGGATGGTCTTGAGTCTATTCAGCTCA
This sequence comes from uncultured Sulfuricella sp., assembly GCA_964451375.1. Lineage (GTDB taxonomy): Bacteria > Pseudomonadota > Gammaproteobacteria > Burkholderiales > Sulfuricellaceae > JAGXQV01. The sequence continues at coordinate 23,694 of CAYVIN010000052.1, read as the reverse complement.
TCACGTCGTGAAATCGCAATTTGCGCGCAGGCGTCAATGATTGCAGCAAGCATGTTGTTGTTGAGCGATTTTAGAAAATCAATTGCGGGGAGTTCATTGCTGAACATCCTTTGGGACTGACTTAACGCAAACGATATGCCTTCGTCTCCCATGAAGCGGTATATGAAAGCAGTTAATGGCGAAGCGGTAAGGTCGTTATTCGACTCTTGGGCCCGTCCTTTCTCCAGGACTTGCACAAGCTCCTGATTCAAATCGGTTTTGCTCTCAGCGGGAGGTAGAAAATCTTCAATGCGATCGGGCTTCCCATAAGCGCTGCGAATGTCGCCCAGAAACATTGAGACTGGACAATTTCCCCCGGTTTCGATGGCAAGCGCTTCGATAACAGCGATTGATACGAGTTTGGCGTCCAAGTATATACAAGCGAAAGCCAGATTCTTTCTGGCAGCACTATTGAGCGCATCAAATTCGGCATCATCGGGAACATGAGCGTAATGATGAAACACGGATTCTGGTTTCAGATCACGTAAAAAGTTTTCCATGCGTGATAAGGCTCTGCGGTAATCCTGCAGCGTGTAGACCCCAACGGCAGCCAAAGGGGCATTTGATTCTTCTATCAATTGCCAGGTCACTGAAAGAAACTTGCCGGGATTTGGCTCTGCGAATCCGATGACGTCACGGTTGGCAATTTCGATTGCTCCGAGCAAGACCGCTTTTACATGTTGATCGATTTCTTCATTCGACTTCCCTCCGAGCAGCTTGCGAGACTGCTCATTCACCCGCTGAGCAAGAAGGATCATGGAATCTTGTCCTTCACCATCAACACCTCGGAAAGGCACGGTAGCCTCGATGCAGGCCACAATAAAAATCAGGTCGCCCGGTTGCAGATGGTTCTGTAACAATCTTACCGCGACGACCGCGCTCAGAAACTCATTCATCCCCCCAAAAAGCGGTAGGGTTTGGCCGGGCCTGAAGTTAAAAATATCTGCAACCAGACGCAAATGCGTATCTTCGGAATCGATCGATTTCAGGACTAATGCGCCATTATTCAACTCAACGACAACATCCAATATTGCGGCGGTTTGATGGGGAAAGCCGCCATCAAGCTGGAAATATACGACATCGTGAAAAAGAGCCGCCAATACTTGTCTGGGATTCATGCCCTCGCACATGTGAAATACATGCTTTGACGTGTGGTAAACGCGGCGCTTATTTTCCATGGCGCTATGCACAATCATGGCCAGGCGTTCGATTTCAGGCATAGGCGCCTTTGCATTCAGCGCAGAGAGTGAATCAGCGAAGTATTGAATGTATCGGTTAATGATGGCGATAGTCATAACATCCTCTCGCAAATGGGGATTTATATGAGATTGACGCACCTCCCAAAGAGAGAGTCAATGATTCATTTTATGCAACTGCTCAGGGGGGCTCCTCTCGCCCACGCACGTGGGGGGGCTTGCTGACTACCGTTTGGAGTAGCCCTGAGCAGTTGCCATTTTGTTAACCCGGATATTTCATAAATTCGCGCGATGAAAAGCACAGGATTTTGCGAGCTTTCGCCTATCGGCGAAATGCCTGCCTACCCCACTTGCGAGCTTTCGCCTATCGGCGAAATAACTGCCTACCCGCTTGTTTCACAGGCAAATTTCGCGATGGTGTGGCGTAGTTATTCACACCCCCGACTGTCGCGCCCCTGTTCTGGCTCTTGTGTCACTTGGGTATTGGCCGGATTACAGAGGCGGTGATGCCCTTCACGGGCAAGCGAAATCTGCATATGGAACAAAAGACCAGCGAGGACTTACGCAATTTATGAAACATTCGGATTAAGAATATCAGAATTCTATCTTAAAGAAGGGCGCCGCTAGAAATCGGCACTTCGCGAGACGAAAACATTGCCCGTATTGGCTTGGGTCAGCGGTTGAAGCTAAAGCGCAAGCTACGCGCGGGAGCACGGAAACAATCGATTTATTGCCAACTCGCGAAGAGGCTGGGCGAAAAAAACGCCGCACGGTTTCCCGTGCGGCGTTTCAGTTAACACCTCTACCCAGGTTTTACTCCTTGCTGTGTTTTTCCTTCTTGCCGCCATGTTCGGCAGCCATGTGTTCGTAGAAGGCGAAACGTTTCTGAATGTCGGCTTCATGACGCGCCAGGATGCTTTCGTCGTTGTTCATCGCTTGAACCAGGCCACGGAAGCGCGGCTCGTTCTTGATGAACTCCTTGAAAGACACCGTCGGCTTGGCGGAATCCATTTGCAGCGGATTTTTGCCTTCGGCGGCGCGGCGCGGGTCATAGCGGAACAGAGGCCAGTGGCCGGTATTCACCGCGAGTTCCTGCTGCTGGTGCTGCTTGGACAGGTCAAAGCCGTGTTCCACGCAGGGGCTGTAGGCGATGATCAGCGACGGGCCGTCATACGATTCCGCTTCCAGGAAGGTCTTCAAGGTGTGGATGTCCTTCGCGCCGTAGGCGACATGGGCGACGTAGCAATGCCCGTAGCTCATGGCGATTTGCGCCAGATCCTTCTTGCCGGTTTCCTTGCCGCCCGCCGCGAACTTGGCGGTGGCGCCGCGCGGGGTGGCCTTGCAGGCCTGACCGCCGGTGTTGGAATAGACCTCGGTGTCGAGCACCAGGATGTTGACGTTGCGCCCCGAGGAGAGCACATGATCCACACCGCCGAAGCCGATGTCGTAGGCCCAGCCGTCACCACCGATGATCCACACGCTGCGCTTGACCAACGCATCGCAGACGCTCAGCAGGTTGCGCGCTTCCGGGCTTTCCATGGTGGCGAGTTTGCCCTTCAGGACTTCCATACGTTCGCGTTGTTGCTGGATACCGGATTCTTCGGACTGATCGGCATTCACCATACCTTCGACCAGTTCTGCGCCGAGTTGGTCTTTCAGCTTGCCCAACAATTCCTTGGCAAACACGTTCTGCTTGTCGATGGTGAGGCGGAAGCCCAAACCGAATTCAGCATTGTCCTCGAACAGGGAGTTCGCCCAGGCCGGGCCGCGTCCGTCGTTGTTGGTGCTGTAGGGGGTGGTGGGCAGGTTGCCGCCGTAGATCGACGAACAGCCGGTGGCGTTGGCGACGACCATGCGGTCGCCGAACAACTGGCTGGCCAGCTTGATATACGGGGTTTCTCCGCAACCCACGCAAGCCGAGGGGAATTCAAACAACGGCTGCATGATCATCGCACCCTTGATGGTGGAGGAACGCAGCTTGGTGCGGTCGAATTCCGGCAGGCTGACGAAATAGTCGAAGTTGGCTTTTTCGGTATCGCGCAACGGGGCCTGCGGGGCCATGTTGAGCGCCTTGTGGGTCGGATCGGTCTTGGATACCGCCGGGCAGATGTCCACACACAGACCGCAACCGGTACAGTCTTCCGGGGCGACCTGGTAGCTGATGTGCATACCGGCTTCGAATTCCTTGCCCTTGACCTGGATGTGTTTGAAGGTCGGCGGAGCGTCCTTGGTCACGGCGGCAGGGAAAACTTTGGAGCGAATCGCGGTATGCGGGCAGACGAACGGGCACTTGCCGCAGAAGATACACAGTTCGGCATCCCACACCGGGATTTCCAGCGCGAGGTTGCGCTTGTCCCAGATCGCGGTGCCGGTCGGCCAGGTGCCGTCAGCGGGAATCGCCGAAACCGGCAGGAGATGACCACGACCGGACATGATTTCGGCGGTAACGCGCTTGACGAACTCGGGAGCATGAGATCCCACTGCATCGGGCATTTCGAAGTCGCTGCTGACGCTGGCGGGAATTTCGACCTTGTGCAGGTTGGCGACGGTTTCGTCGATGGCCTGATAGTTGCGCTCGACGATTTCCTTACCCTTCTTGCCGTAGGTCTTGAGCGCTGCGCCCTTGATCGACTCAATCGCTGCTTCGCGCGGCAATACGCCGGAAATCGCGAAGAAGGCGGTCTGCATGACGGTGTTGATACGTGCGCCCATGCCGGTGGCTTTGGCGATGGCGACCGCATCAATGGTATAGAACTGGATTTTCTTGGCGATCATCTGCTGCTGCATCTTGCGCGTCAGCGTGTTCCACACCTTGTCCGCCGGAACCGGCGAGTTGAGCAGGAACACCGCGCCTTCGGCGGCGTGATCAAGCATCTCGTAACGTTCCAGGAAAATCGGCTGATGGCAGCCGATGAAGGCAGCTTCGTTATTGCCGATCAGGTAGGAGGAATGGATGACCTTGGGCGAGAAACGCAGGTGGGAAATCGTCGCGGCGCCGGCTTTCTTGGAGTCGTAAACGAAGTAGCCTTGCGCGTAAAGGTCGGTTTCTTCACCGATGATCTTGATGGTATTTTTGTTCGCCCCGACAGTGCCGTCCGAACCCAGACCGAAGAACATCGAACACATCACGCCCTGGCCGGCGTCGATGCGGTAGCCGTCGTCCCAGGCCAGCGAGAGGTGGGTCACGTCGTCGATGATGCCGACCGTGAAGTTGTTTTTCGGGCTGTTGCGCTCCAGTTCGGCAAATATGCCGTTGATCATGCCGGGACGGAATTCCCGCGAGGAGAGGCCGTAACGACCGCCAACCACGCGCGGCATCTGTGCGAATTCGGTGCCACCGGACGTGAAATAGGTGGCGATGGCGGTGACCACGTCCTTGTACATCGGCTCGCCATCAGCGCCCGGTTCCTTGGTGCGATCCAGCACGGCAATGGTTTTGACCGTGGTCGGCAGTGCGGAGAGGAATACGTCGGCGGCGAAGGGGCGATACAAACGCACTTTCAGGACGCCGACCTTTTCGCCGCGCGCGGTCATGTGATTCACGGTTTCTTCAACTGCTTCCGCGCCGGAACCCATGATGATGATGACGCGCTCGGCGTCTTCCGCACCCACGTATTCGTAGAGCTTGTACTGGCGACCGGTAAGGCTGGCGAACTTGTCCATGTTGGCCTGAACGATGGCGGGCAGTGCGGTGTAATAGTTGTTGACGGTTTCGCGACCCTGGAAATACACGTCGGGATTCTGGGCGGTGCCGCGAATCACCGGGTTTTCCGGGTTCAGGGCGCGGGCGCGGTGGGCGCGCACCAGGTCGTCGCTGATCATCTGGCGGACGACTTCATGGCTGACCTGCTCGACCTTGGCGACTTCGTGGGAAGTACGGAAGCCGTCAAAGAAGTGCATGAAGGGAACCCGGCCTTCCAGCGTGGAAGCCTGGGCAATCAGGGCCATGTCCATGGCTTCCTGAACCGAGTTGGAAGACAACATCGCAAAGCCGGTGGAACGCGCCGACATCACATCGCCGTGGTCGCCGAAAATCGACAGACCCTGCGCCGCCAGGGAGCGCGCCGCAACGTGCATGACGAAGGGGGTCAACTCACCGGCGATTTTGAACATGTTCGGAATCATCAGGAGCAAGCCCTGCGACGCTGTGAAAGTGGTGGTCAACGCGCCGGTTTGCAACGCGCCGTGTACGGTGCCTGCCGCGCCGGCTTCGGATTGCAGCTCGACCACTTCGGGGACGGTGCCCCACAGGTTCTTGATGCCGTGTGCAGACCAGTGGTCGGAATACTCACCCATCGGCGACGACGGGGTAATCGGATAAATCGCGATCACCTCGCTGGTCAGGTGGGCGATGTAAGCAGCGGCTTCATTGCCGTCGATCGTTACCATATGTTTGTGTGACATCAAAAAACCCTCGAAGTGTATTTAAAGTCAATAAGATAGAATTCTTCTAAAAACCCGGAACAGTCAGAGCAAACGTGACCGGTGAATTTCCAATGTTATATAGATGACTTATATATTACAAGGGGCGGCAAAACTAAAATTTCAGATGAATCCATCAATGATTTCAATACCCAACCGACTCGCGACTACCCCCTGAATCCCCCTTTCGACAGCAAAGGTTCGCACCAAAAAAATGCGGGGGCCGCAGCCCCCGCGTTTTTCTATTAGTGGCGCAATTTAGCGACGCGCGATGACATTCACTCCCGGCTTGAGTTCGGCCTCATCGACATAACCCACCGCGCCCGGCGTCGCCATGACATGGCTGATCACTTCCGCCGCGCTGGCCAATTCGGCTGGCGGCGCGCCTTTGCCGATGTAGCGGCGCACCGTCCAGTAGCCGGTATATTTTTCCTCGTCCTGATTGAGGAAATCCTGAAGGAAGCGATTACGCACCGCCATGCCGGGTTTGAGTCCGACCGGCGTGACGTTGACGCCCGCGACCGTAATAAATTTGCCGGTGTAGATTTTCTGCACCGTAGCGGCGTCCATTTTGGGAACATTGCTGTTGCCGATCACCACGATTTCACCGGCGCAAGCCGAAGAAAACGCCAGGAGAATAGCCAGGGGGATAAGTTTGCGGGTTGTTTTCATGCTCTTCCCCTTAAAACACAACGCTGTAGGAAAGGGAAAAAACGTTCACCACCTGCTTCCCCGACTCGCCGCCCGGTGGGGCGTCGATGAACTGCGTCATGTCGCCAGTACGGGTATGCGCCCATTCGGCCTTGATCTTGCTGGTCGGGTTGAGACGGTAAGAGGTACCGATAGACCATGTAGTCTGGTCGTAGGCATTGATGCCGTCGGCGCCTCCGCGCTGGCTGGCATTTATGAGCGAGGCGCCGGGAATATAGCCGGGTATACGGTTGCTATTGATGTTGTTGTAGAGGTCGCGGGTAGCCGGGCGTGACACCAGCCGCGCCACGCTGAGGTAGGGCGTCCAGGCGCCGAATTGGCGCAACACGGACAAATAGCCGCCTTGCGAGTCCGGCGCGGTGAGCACGTTGGGAATACGGCGCAGAACGTATTCGCCCATTACCCGGTAGCCATTGCCTAGCGTCACGTCCGCGCCGAAGGTGTAGGCCATTGCGCGGATGTCACGCTCGAAGCGCACACCGGGGCCGGGAACCAGATTGCTGATCTGGTAATAGCCAACGCCGGGAAACATCGCTACGTAAGGATAATCGGCAGCCAGCAATTGGTCGTTGGTAATCTTGTTGTAGATTTCGTGGGCGCTGACGCGCAGGACATTCTCATCGCGCTGGAGAGTCGCTACCAGGCCGCCGGCGGTAGCGGTCACCGGGACGTAGAGCGGGCCGGCGCCATATAACGTGGGAATCGACTCGCGCAAGTAATAGCGGTAATCCATTTTCGCGGTAGCGTAGTAGCCATTGAGCGTCAACTCGTAATCGTCGATGTTCCAGGTCTTGCCGACAAACAGACCGTCGCCGTCGGTGGTTTGCACCGAGGCATAGACTTCCGCAGGCAGCCGGGCGAAGTCGAAGGTCGCGCCGACATCCATGTTTTCGCTGTGCAGATAGACCGGGATACGCAGCCGCCCGACACGCACCAGCCAATCGTTAGTCGGTCGCCAGGAAAGAAATGCCCAGGTCACGGTCGGGTCAAATCCGCTCTCGCGGGCCATTGAAGGGGCGAGCTTGCCCTGGATGGTTAGCCCCCACTCGTCGCCCAGGCGGGCATCCATCTGTGCGCCGATCAGGGAATCGCGTTTGAAAGTGCCTTGCTTGTTGATGAAACGCTGGTAATTGAAGCCCTGGTCAGATTGCGCAAAGCCAAGCGAGGCAAAGCCGGACAGCGTCACATCGGCGGCGGATGCCATACCAGCCAGAGCAGACAGCGCTGCGGCGAGGAGGACAGAACGGAAAGTCATAATGAAACCTATACGAAAAAGCCGCGCCGCAAAGCGGCGGCAACACAATATTCTACTCTAACGTTTAGCATGTAATCGGCAATGACTTATCTCAATCCAGAGCAGAACCTCATCAAGGCATGGCGCGAAAACCCGCACCATGCCTTGATCTCCAGTGATATCCTCGTGTGCCCTAGCGCCGGGCTATGACGTTCAAGCCCGGCTTGAGTTCAGCCTCGTCCACGTAACCCACCGCGCCCGGCGTCGCCATGACATGGCTGATCACTTCCGCCGCGCTGGCCAATTCGGCAGGCGGCGCGCCTTTGCCGATGTAGCGGCGCACCGTCCAGTAACCGGTATATTTTTCCTCGTCCTGGTTGAGGAAATCCTGGAGGAAACGATTGCGTATCGCCATGCCGGGTTTGAGTCCGACCGGCGTAACGTTGACGCCCGCGACCGTAATGAATTTGCCGGTGTAGATTTTCTGCACCGTGGCGGCGTCCATTTTGGGGACATTGCTGTTGCCAATCACCACAATTTCGCCCGCCTGAACCGGGGTAAACGCGAGGAAGACGGCCAGCGATACAATTTTTATCGTTGTGTTCATGATCGCCTCCCTCAAAATACGACGTTGTAGGAAAGGGAAAAGATGTTCACCACTTGTTTTCCCGACTCACCACCGGGTGGGGCATCAATGAACATCGACATGTCGCCGGTACGGGTGCGCGCCCATTCGGCCTTGATCCGGCTGGTCGGATTCAACCGGTAGGAGGTTCCCACCGCCCAGGTGGTTTGATCATAGGCCATCACCGCGTCCGCACCGGCGCGCTGGGCGGCGTTGAGCAGGGCGCTGCCGGGAATGTAGCCGGGAACCTTGTTATTGTTGGTTTTGTTGTAAAGATCGCGGGTTTTGGCGCTCGGTTCCAGACGCGCCACACTGACGTAAGGCGTCCACGCCCCCAACGACTTGAGTACCGCCAGATAAGCGCCCTGCGAATCCGGCCCGCTGTCGATATTGCGCACATCGCGGCGCACATATTCACCCATCATCCGAAAACCGTTGCCCAGGTTAACATCTGCCCCGAGCGCGTAAACCAGCACATGGATGTCGTTTTCACTCTTTACACCGGGGCCGGGCAACTGATTGGAAGTCTGGTAATAACCGACTCCCGGGAACATCGCAACGTAGGGGAAAGTCACCGGCATTACCTGGTCGTCGGTAATTTTGGTATAGGAATCCACCAGCCCGGCGCGGAAGATGTTTTCATCCTGATGCAGGGTTAACGTCAACCCTGTCACGCTCAATTTGACCGGCACAAAATACGACCCGGCGGATAACACGGGCGGCGCATCGTCGCGACGGAAAAAACGGTAGCTGGTTTTGGCGGTCGCCCAGTAACCCTGAAGGGTGATTTCGCTGTCATCAACGTTCCAGGTTTTGTCTATGCAGACCCCATCGCCGTCGGTGGTTTGCGAGGTGGTGTAAACCTCCGCCGGCATCCGCGCAAAATCGAAGGTCGCGCCAACATCCATGTTTTCATTAAGCAAATACACCGGGTAACGCATTCTGCCAACACGCACCAGCCAATCATTGCTGGGACGCCAGGACAGGAAAGCCCAGGAAACCGTGGCCTTGACGTCATTGTCGCTATCGATGGCCGGGGCCAGCTTGCCTTGCATGGTAAAACCGAACTCGTTGTTGAGTTTGGCGTCCATTTGCACCCCCACCACCGAATCACGCTTGAAACCGCCCTGTTTCTTGACGAAGCGCTGGTAGGTGTAATCCTGATCCGATTGCGCATAACCGGCGGTCGCAAATCCCGACAGCGCGATTTCCGCTCCGCCAACCGGCAACGCCAACGCGCCGCCCAATACGAACACCGCTGTTGCAATATGTTTTTTCATGACGATTCCCTTTGCCGGTCGCACCGTAAACGCACCCAACCAAACATTAAACACTAATTCTACTTTGTCAGATTGGTGCGCTACGGTTTTAGCTCCCTCCCCCAACGGGGGAGGGTTGGGGTGGGGGCGTTCACAATCAATCGGTTGAATAGTTTGCTCGCCCCCATCCTGTCCTTCCCCCGTGGGGGGAAGGGACGTGCTAACCCACTTGTCCTGAAATCTGACAAAGTAGAACCAAGCACTAAACACTGCCCTTTTACTCCCCATCCACCCATAACGCGGCGATACGTTCCAGTTCGCCCTGCACGACCAGAAATGCTTCCACCACCTGCGGGTCGAAATGTTTGCCGCTGCCTTCCGTGATGATGGCGACCGCCTGCTCCACCGCCATCGCCGTTTTATAGGGACGGGCGGTGCGCAGCGCATCGTACACGTCCGCCACCGCCATCAGACGGGCCGCCAGCGGTATATTTTCACCGGCCAGTCCGTCTGGATACCCCGAGCCATCCCATTTTTCCTGGTGACTGCGGGCGATTTCCATCGCCATGGCGAGGAATTCGCCGTTGTCGCCCATGTGTTTGGCGGCGGTGCGCAACATCTCGTAGCCGCGCGTGGTGTGGGTTTTCATCACCTCGAACTCTTCCGGGGTGAGTTTGCCGGGCTTGAGCAGGATATGGTCGGGTATCGCGATTTTGCCGATGTCGTGGAGCGGCGCGGATTTGGCGATAAGTTCGATATGCTGGGTGGTGAGGATGCCACCATATTTGGGCGAGCGGGCCAATTGTTCGGCCAACATCCGCGTGTATTCCTGGGTGCGGCGGATGTGGTTGCCGGTGCATTCGTCGCGGAATTCGGCGAGCGACACCATCACCATGATGGAAGCTTCCTGAAGCCGGTTGACATCGGAAAGGCGGCGTTCCACCTCTTTGGTCAGCCAGGCGTTCTGGTCTTGCAGGAAATCCTGCCAGGCCTTGACCTGCAACTGGGTTCTGACCCGCGCCTGGACGATCGGCGGGCTGATCGGCTTGTGGATGAAATCCACCGCGCCGACCGAAAAGCCCTGTTCCTCGTCCTCGATTTCGGTCTTGGCGGTGAGGAATATCACCGGCACATGGCTGGTCGGTTCCGCTGCCTTGAGGCGGCGGCACACTTCGTAGCCATCCATTTCCGGCATCATGATATCCAGCAGCACCAGATCCGGCGGCGCGGCGGCGGCCAGTTCGAGCGCTTTGGCGCCGTTGTTGGCGAGTTTGATGCGGTATTGATCCTTGAGCAGGCTGTTGAGCAGGCTCAGATTGGCCGGGGTGTCATCCACCACCAGTACGGTGGGGCGTTCGTTTGTTGGGGTGGTCATGATTGCTCCTTGCCTGGCGGCGCGCCCGGCGTATCTGGCGGCAGTTCCGCCAATACCGCCAGCGCGGCGTCGAATTCAAAGTTTTGCAGGGCGGTGTCGATGCGCAAGGTGGCTTGCGGCGACAGGAAAGCCGCGAATTCCTGCTGGTTTTTTTCCCAAAGATCGATGGAGTCGCCGTCACCTTCCGCCAGCAGTTGGCGCAGTTGCGGCAGGCATTCCGGCAAACTCGCAGGGGCGTCAGCGGTTGCCGGCGCGGTCGGCAATTCAGCCAGCGCCGCCAATGCCCCATCGAACTCGAAGTTTTGCAGGGCGGTGTCGATGCGTTGCAGGAGTTGCGCAGCGAGAACGCCGACAAATTCCTGGCGGTGTTTGTCCCACAGGTCGATGGCGTCGCCATCCCCCTCCCCCAGCAATTGGCGCAGTTGCGTCAGGCACTCCGGCAATTTGCCGGGCGGCGCGGCAGTCGCCTCCGGTGCGGCCTGGGCGACGGCAAAAAAGTCCTGCAACGCGGTGAGCAGCGGCATCAGCGCCGGCAGCAAGGCCTCCAACGCGGCGTTAACGGTCTCACCCTGACGGGCTTTGCAGGCCGCTTCGAGCGCCGCAGCCAGGGGTTGCACCTGGTTTGCGCCCAAGGTGCCGGCCAGTCCCTTGAGGGTGTGCGCCTGACGCTCGGCTTCTTCCCAGTGGAATTCACCGATGAGGCGGGTGAATATCGCGCGGCAATCGGCAAAGTCGCGGGCAAACATGGCGAGCATCTGCCGGTAGAGTTTGCTTTTGTTCCCGGCACGGCGCAGACCGGCGGCGCTATCCAGACCGGCGATTTCCGGCAGCGGCGCGTCTTCTCCGGGTGCGGCTGGGCGAGTCAGCTGCGCCGCCGGGGCGGGTTCGGTGCTGGTGTAATAACTTGCCAGGGTGGCGTATAAGTCATCCGGTTCAATCGGTTTGCTGAGATGGCCGTTCATGCCCAGCGCCAAACAGCGGTCGCGCTCATCAACCATCGCGTGGGCGGTCATCGCCACCAGCGGCAACGAGAAATAACGCGGGTCGGCGCGCAGTCGGCGGCTGGCTTCGTAGCCATCCATCACCGGCATCTGCAAATCCATGAACACCAGATGGAAGTGGTCGTCGGGAACCGCCGCCAGCCGCTCAAGCGCTTCCTGACCATTGTTGGCGACCGTCACCGTAACGCCCCGGCTTTCCATCAATTCGACCGCCAGTTGCTGATTGATCGGGTTGTCTTCCGCCAGCAGGACGCGCATTCCGTTGAGGTTGGCTTCGACGCGGCTGGCGTAGCTGCCGCCGCGCTCGGCCACGCTATTGCCGGTGAGGGTGTTGAGTAATTTGCGCAAGGCGTCCGGCAATACCGGCTTGGGCAGGAAATGCTGCGCGCCGAGACGTTCCGCCGCTTCGTGGATCACTTCCGAGTCATAGGCGGACACCACCACCGCCAGCGGCGGGTGCGCCATACCACTGGCGTAGAGGGCCTGCAACACGGCTCCACCGTCCATATCGGGCATTACCCAATCGACCAGCAGCAGGTCATACGGCGTATCGGCCTGCGCCGCCAGCCGGACTTTCTCCAGCGCTTCGGCGCCGCTCGCGGCGCAGGCGATTTCCTGCCCGTGAGCTGCGCCAACACCCAGCGCAGTCAGCAAATCGACCAGCACCAACTGGGCTTCCGGCTGGTCGTCCACCACCAGCACCCGCAATACGTCCACGCCCGGCAATACGGCTGCGCTAAGCGGCGTCGGCTGGGCAACCGGGAAACGTCCGGTGAAGATGAAACTCGATCCATGACCGGGGGTGCTTTCCACCCAGATACGCCCACCCATCAGTTCGACGAGTTTTTTCGAGATCGTCAGCCCCAACCCGGTGCCGCCGTATTTGCGGGTGGTGGAGCCGTCCGCCTGGGTGAATTCCTGGAACAGGTTGCCAAGTTGTTCGGGCGTCATGCCGATGCCGGTGTCGTGGACGCAAAAACGCAGCAACACTTCGTCTTCGCGGCGTTCTTCGGCGTTGACGGTGAGTTTGACGTAACCCTGGTGGGTGAATTTGACCGAATTCGAGAGCAGATTGGTGAGAATCTGCCCCAGCCGCAGCGGGTCGCCGAGTAACGCGCCGGACTCGCCGAGCAACAACGGATCGGCGATGTCGAAGAGTAATTCGATTTCCTTTTCACGGGCTTTCTGGCGCAGCAGCGAGAGCGAGTTGCCGACCACGTCTTCGAGAACAAAACGCGCCTGTTCGAGTTCCAGTTTGCCGGCTTCCACCTTGGAGAAGTCGAGGATGTCGTTGATGATGCCGAGCAGCGATTTGGCGGCGTTGTGCACTTTCTCGATATAGTCCTTCTGGCGCGGCGTGAGGTCGGTTTTGAGGGCCAGATAAGCCATGCCGATGATGGCGTTCATCGGGGTGCGGATTTCGTGACTCATGTTGGCGAGGAACATCGACTTGGCGCGGGTCGCGTCTTCGGCCTTGCGATTCGCCGCTTCCAGTTCCTGGAGGGTCTGCTGGCGCAGCTTGATGTCTTTTTCGATGGAATCCGCCATCGCGTCGAAAGTCGCCCCCAACGCCAGCAATTCATCGACGCCGCGCGCGCCTTCAGCGCCGACCCCGGTGCGCGTGGAATAGTCGCCCTGAGCCAGATGGGCGGCGGCTTTGGAGAGGTGGTCGATAGGTTGCAAAACCCGGCGGCGGATGACCTGAGAGGCGACCAGCACCATCGCGAAGGTGAACAGGACGCTGCCGAAAGTCAGGAAAATCCAGCGTTCCAGGTCTTTTGCGGCTTTGCTCACCGCCGCATTGGTGCGTTGGTCAACCATCGACACCAACCCGATCACCGATTTAGCCAGTTCCGACTTGAGCTGGTTGTATTTCTGGCTATGCACCTGCTGGCTGGCAAATTCCAGATGCGGCTTGCCGTCCGAGACGAAATCCTCGGTTTCCGGGTCGTAGAGCCCCTGGGTGGCTGCAAAGGCGATTTGTTCGACCTGTTTCATCGCTTCGGTGGCAGTGGATATTTTGCCCAGCGCGCCGAATTCGTCGCTGCTGAACCCCAGCGATTTCATGCGATCCGCGAGGGAGCGTTTTTCGCCGCCTTCGGCAAAATGGTGCTGGACTTCGCCGGCTATCGCCATATCCCAATACGCGCCGGGAATGTAGTTATCCGGCTGGGGTTTCTCGCCCTGGCGTATCGCCAGGATGTCGTAGTAATAGGTGAGGTAACGGGTTTGCCCGGTGCTGGTGTAGGCGCGCACCAGCCGCGTGAGTTGCTCGGTTTCCTGGCGTAGGTCGTTGGCCAGCGACATCGCGCGCTGGCGGTGATCCTGCACGGTGATCACGCTGTCGTAGGAGCGCTGGATCATCAGCAGGAAAAAGGTGTTGGCGCTGAGAGTGAAAAATACCGCCAGCGAAAACCACAGCGAAAATTGCTTGAGCTTGAGCGCTTTCTTTTTTCGTCCCGGAAACAACGTCAGGGCCGGTGCGGAAACCGTGTAAAGCTGGGCGTTGTGGAGAGCGATGGCGGCGACCGAAGCCAGGGTTAACGCACGTTTCAGATCGGGCGCGGCAAAACCATCAGTACGGTGGGAAGCCAACACCAGCAAACCGAGTTGTTTACCGTGCGCCACCAGCGGCATCCACAACAATGCCTGAAAATCCCCGCCGCTGTCCGCGCCGCGCGGGGAAGCGGACAAATTGTTGAGAATTTCGCCTTTATCGCTCGCCGCGAGTTCGACGAATAACGCGCTGTCCCGCAGTCTGCCAAAAGCGCGCGCGGCATTTTCGCCGAAACACTGGTCGAGGACGAGGTTTTCACCGTCCCCGGCGCGCAGGAATACCGCGCCAAATTCCGCCGCGCTGTTGACCCCGTTGAACTCCTTGAGCAACGCGGCGATGACGGCTGCCGGTTTGAGCGACTGATTAAGGTCGCTCACGGCGCGTTGCAACATCGCCACCTCGCGGTAACTTTCCAGCGTCTCGCTCGCCGCAGAACGACGCCCATGTTCGGATTCCAGCATCCCCTGCATGATCTGGATAAGGGCTTCGCCCCACGCCGCCCCCCGGGCGGGATCGCCGTCCGCCGGCTGCCCCAGCAGCAACACCCCGACCCGCGCGCCTTCCAGCAGCAACGGAAAAGCACTCACCCCGGAGACCCCTTCGACCAGATCGTTTCCGCTGCTGTTGATTTCCACCAGACGCCTGTCGCCAAGCTGAAACAGTACGCGACTGTTGGGCGGCAGCGCGGTAATCGCCAGGTCGAACTGGCGGCGCACCCAGGCTGGCTTGAGGCAACTTTCCAACTTGATCATGAGAGTCTCGCTACTTGATGCGCAAGGTATAACTTACCTGACTGAATAACCGCTTACCTTGACAGCGTGATTACACTGCCCGCCTGCAACATACACATGCCGGTGCAGCTATCCATGCGCAGGCTCGCGGAATTGGCGGAAATCAGCGTGACGGTGGCCTGGGCGGCGGCGATGCCGTCATCTTCGGTAAACACCGCCGTGGTGGGGCTGCTGAGCTTGCCGGTGAAATGCTGGTTGGTGCTGGGAATTTTGGCGGTGAGGGTGTTTCCGTCCTGGGTCAGAACGAATTGCACCGAATAATAAGCGCCCGCCGACCACGTCCAGGTGCCGGCGTAACTGGTGGAGGAAGCCGGAGTGGAAGCACTGCACCCGGCGGACGCCACAAACGGCGCGACATCACCCAGATCGATACGCCCGCTGGCCGGCAAATACACCACATGCTGGGTATCCTTATCGATCCCCAGATAGGTGTTGGTGGCGTCATAACGGCGGAAATAATACGCGCCCGCCGCCTGGGAAGCCGCCGGGGCCGGTGCAAACAACTGGGAATAGGTTCTTTCAGCCCAATTGAACAGGCAATCCAGTTCCGTATCGCTTACCCCGGCCTGCGCAGCGGGGGTCATCAGCATCAGCGGAAAAGCGACAAAAATCAATTTCTTGAACATGATCTACACTCCCTTTTCAATAGCCATATGATAGTGTCATTCCGGGATATCCGATAGCCTTGACACGGCAAATCGCACTACGTGGTTCCCCCCTTTGGAAAAGGGGGAGGCGGGTTAGTGGAGGCGTGAAATCCGCCTTTCATCCATATAGTGCGATTGCCCAGCGGCATGGAGATACCGGACACAACCATAAAGTGTAGCGCAGGGGGAGACTACAAGGTGAGGAGAAAAGCAGTTCCGGCAAAAATACCGGGGACGAAAAACCGGGCGGCGCGGTTTTGCGCCTTCCGCCCGCAGCTGCGGGAGAAAGGCGCAAACGCTCAGGAAGCGTCGAGCATCCGGTTGAGGGCGACTTTCGCCTGTTCGGCATCTTCGCGCGCCACGGTGATGCGATTGACCACCTGCCCATTGACGAGATTCTCCAGGCACCAGGCCAGATGCGGCGGGTCGATACGCGCCATGGTCGAACACATACACACGGTGGGGGCCATGAACTGGACGATCTTGCCGTCGGCCTTGAAATCTTCGGCAAGACGGTTGACCAGATTCAACTCGGTGCCCACCAGCCAGCGTGTGCCGGGCGCGGATTCGGCGATGACCTTGATAATGTATTCGGTGGAGCCGACATAGTCGGATTTTTCGCAGACCTCGAAGCAACATTCGGGATGGGAGATCACCTTGCCGTCGGGATAGTCGGCGCGGAATTTGTCGATGTGCGCGGGCTGGAACATCTGATGTACCGAACAAAAGCCCTTCCACAGAATAATTTTGGCCTTGTTGATCTGCTCCGGGGTCAGTCCGCCCAGCGGCTGATCCCAGTCCCACATTACCATGTCTTCCAGCGGAATTCCCATCTTGTGGCCGCTCCAGCGCCCCAGATGCTGGTCGGGAAAGAACAGCACCTTGTCGCGCTGCTTGAACGACCATTCGAGGATTTTCGGGGCGTTGCTGGAGGTGCAGACGATACCGCCATGTTCGCCGCAAAACGATTTCAGGTCGGCGGAGGAATTGATATAGGTGACCGGCGTAACGTGCTGGTCGGGATCGAGCACACTGGACAGTTCGCGCCAGGCGCGGCGCACCCGCGTCAGGGTCGCCATGTCGGCCATCGAGCAACCGGCGGCGAGGTCGGGGAGAATGGCGATTTGTTCGGGACGCGACAGGATGTCGGCCACTTCCGCCATGAAATGCACGCCGCAAAACACGATGTAATCCGCTGCGGAGTTGGCGGCCTGGCGGGACAACTTCAGCGAATCGCCGGTGAAATCCGCATAACGGTACACGTCAGCGCGCTGGTAATGATGGCACAGCAACGCCAGACGCTTGCCCAGGCTGGCCTTGGCGGCGGTGATACGCGCCTGACATTCGGCGTCGGAAAGATTCTGGTAATCGGAAAAAGGCAGCGCAGCAGCATTCATGGCAAGGGAAACTCACTGTCAATAAACATACACAAGCGGGGTATTATGCACGAAACGTGCCGACGGTTAATTAGCCTGGATCAATTTTTCCAGGGCCGCCGCATTCGTCCAGGAAAACACCTTGTCCTTCGCCGCTTCGAGCGGCAGCCAGCAGTAGTTCAGGTGTTCGCGCGGGGCGAGCGTTATGGCCTCGATGTCCGGCAGTTGCAGACCGAAGACGTGCTCGGTGTTGTGCGTCACCCCCGGCGCGTAGCGATGCCGCCATTCCGCGTAGATTTCGAATTCATAGGTTTGCCGCCAGTCGCTGAGCAGGTATTTGCGCGCATCCAGGCCGGTTTCCTCCGCCACCTCGCGGATTGCCGTCTCAAGCGGCGTTTCGCCGGGGTCGCAACTGCCCGTCACGGACTGCCAATAGCCGGGATGGTCGGCGCGCTCCAGGAGCAGCACCTGCCGAGCGGCGGTATAAATCACCACCAGCACGGACACGGGAATTTTGTAGGTTTGCGGCACGCCGTTACTCGACGGGGAAATCAAAATAAGTCTTGGGGAACGGCTCGTTGTTCAGCGTGAAATGCCACCATTCCTGAGGATACGGCGCAAAGCCGTGTTTTTTCATCAAGGTCTGGAGCAGCAGGCGATGGGCGCGCTGAGCGGCTTTGGGTGTCTGCGAGGCCGGCCAGGATTCCGGGCCGAAATAGTCGAACTGGCCGCCCATGTCGATTTCCTCGCCATCCGCCGCCACCAGGGTCAAATCCACCGTGCTGCCCCGGCTATGCCCGGAACGTTCGGCGATATAGTCCTCCTTGAACAGATTGGCTTTTTCCACATGCGGGTAATAAGCCGCTTTGTTGCGCACGTCCCCCACGTCCCGCGCCCAGCGCACGAAAAAATCCACCGCGCGTTGCGGACGATAGGCGTCAAACACCTTCAGCCCCAGCCCGAACGCCTGCAATTCCTCGTTGACCCGCTGCACGGCTTGGGCCGCTGGAAAAGTCAGAATGGCGCGTGGGGCGAGATACCCCGCCACCGGGTCGCCAATGAAATTGTTGCGGGTGAAATAACGGATGTCCTGACGAACGGCGGGCGCAACTTCGTCCAGATAAACGAAGCCCTCAGGCAACGCCCCCGCGTAAACATGTGCGCTCCAGGTCAGGAGCAGGGAAACCAGCAGAAAAGCCACTCGAAAAACCACGACATCCCTCCCAATCACGAGGGAGGAATCATATCATCCGGGGGAAATTTAAAACTATAGCTGCGCGACGCCCGCCACTATGATGCCGCTTTGGCATTTTGCGGTGAAATGTGCGCCGTAGGCGTCCATCACTTCCTTCAAGCCTTTGTCGTGTTTACACATATCCTCGGCCCGCGCTTTATGTTCCTTGGCAATCACATGCTCCGGCCCGCCGCAGCCGCCCAGCGCTCCCAGGAAAATCGCCAACATCAACCATTTCGTTGTACGCATCGGAACCTCCCAACTCGCCAATCACCTCGGATAAACCAACTTATTACGACGGCATATGGAAACAGCATATTCTGAATTTATGACAACGGCAAATTATTTTTTACTTCAAGGGGATTTGTTGCGGAAACGGCGATTCCAGGCGCAAAGAGGGTTAACCCTGGAAAAGCCAGTTTGAACCGCAAAGGCGCAAAGACGCAGAGGAAAAACAAAAGGTTACCCGTGTCGGATCGTACACCCACCGGGTGAGGGCGGAACATTCTGCATGTTTTTGATTTCTTTGCGCCTTAGCGCCTTTGCGGTTCTGAACTAAGGTTTTTAGGCTAACCGTTTTCACCCACCGCGCCGCGCCCGCGTTTCACGGAAGAGCGGCGTTGCTTGGATTCCAGGCGGCGCAAGCGCGACGCCTTGGTCGGTTTGGTAGCGACACGCGGTTTGGGTTTCACCGCCGCCTGACGGATCAACTCAACCAGACGTTTGATCGCGTCCTGACGGTTGCACTCCTGAGTACGGAAGCGTTGCGCCTCGATCACCACCTCGCCGTCATTGGTCAAGCGGTTGCCCGCCAGACGCATCAGGCGTTCGCGCACGTCTTCCGGCAATGACGGCGAATGCGCCACGTCGAAACGTAATTGCACCGCGCTGGAAACCTTGTTGACGTTCTGCCCGCCCGGCCCTGACGCGCGCACAAACTGGAGCTGGATTTCGGCCTCGTCGAGCGCGATTTGGGGAGTGATACGGATCATTCTGGATGAGAGACCGGGTTGGAAATCGCCTACTTCTTCGCCCGCAAAGCCGCGCCGACAGCCAGGCGCGCCCACTCGGACATGGCCGGCGGGGACTCGAAAACCTCCGGCGGCGCTTCGTAATACTGCATCGTCACGGTCTTGCCGCGCGCCGAATAGCTGAACGGCTGCAAACCCAGCGCCGTAAAATCCCCGCTGGTCGTCGCATCCGCCTTGAAATACAGACTGTCCTTGACGATGATCGCGAACATCAGATCATCCAGGTATATCCCGAACCCGCCGAACATCGACTTCACCCGAACCCCGCCGAGGGGCGCGAGTTGTTCGATCACGAAATCCACGAAATCGGTGGTTTTGGGCATGGCAGGTATCCTTATTTGTAGACGGAGTGATACGACACCCTCTTAAACGCGACGGAAAGAAACTTGAGCCGACAACCCCGTTGATTTGATTGATACGGTCATTGATTTTCGATCAACACCAGCAATATCGCCGTCTCACCCCCGCAACTTTGCCCCAAGCAAACGCAGCGGTGCGGTAATTCGCCAGGAATTCGACTCGGCCATGGTTTTGAGCTCGTTCTCCAACCGTTTCACCTCGTTTTTCAGGAAGGATACGTCGTCCCCGCCATGAAGGGAATTGGCTCTGGTTTCCCCTGCCGACTTCCGCAGCATGGCTTGCGTCGTGGCGGCAATAGGCCATTGGCTGTCCTGCGGAAGGCCGGAAACGATGGGGTCTCCCAACCACTCGATGGGGGATTTTGAAACAAATTGTTCCACTGTCATCTGTGAAAATTGCTCCCTCACGCCCGGATCAAGGTGGTTCTGATAATGCGTCAGGAACCAGGTCAAGGTAAAGATGGGGTGACCGGATAGCGGCACATAATGTTGCTCGAAGGTCATCCATTTTTCAAACAGGCGCTCCACCCCCATTCTGGTTGCATTGAAATAATGATGCGGATAACCATGCTCTGGTTGAAGAAAAGGCATATCCAGGTACAACACACCACCGGGTTTCAACACCCGGACAATTTCGCGCGCACACAGGAACGGATCGTTGACATGTTCCAAAACATCCAGGGAAAACACCGCATCGAAGACGTTATCCTGAAAAGGCAAGGCCTGGTTGACCGCGAGGATATCGACATGCGGGTAAGGAACGATCTCCAGTTGAACGACGTTCTCGAAGAAAACCGATTTTTTTCCGGAGCCGCAATCCAGGGCCATTCCCCCTGATTGGACCAACTCGGCTATGATCTTTTGGGCGCGCTCATCGTAGGGATGGTCGGAGATGTTGGCGGTATCTTCCAGGTTGAAATGTTTGCGCGAGTCCTCATCAATGAAGTTCACCGCATTCATCACGTGCGGATAATCCGCGTCGCACATCCGGCAGCGCAGGGAGTTTTCGGATTGCACCAACTGTATCGAATAACATTGCGGACAACGCAGATGCCGCGCAAGCCAGGAATGCTTGTTTATACCCATAAAAAAACGCCATACCCTCGGGAAAACGCGGATTCTACTCTTTAACTATTCTGAAGGGATACCAGTGTAGAAGGGGGGGCACGATAGGGCCGTGCCCACCGGGCTAACATTGGCGATGCGGTAATCTGTATGAACAACCAAAGGAGAAACTCTTTGAACAAAATCAGGCTAATCGGCGGATTGCGGCAACGTTTTGCCGCCGTGCTGGAATTGCTGGTGGAGATCGTCGGCCTGATCGGCGCTTTTGCGGGAACCGCAGTGGCCCTGTTTCTTGGCAAGTTGTTCGCTGCGGCGGTGTTGGCCGGAGTCACCACGGGCATCGTTCTGCGTATCGCAGGCCGACGCGGTTTGCCACGCACCAGCGTGGCGCCGCCATCGCCCGCGTGGCGGGCCTTGTGCGCGGCCTTGAGCCTTGTCGAAACCGCGCTGCTGGTCGAGGCGAGCAACCTGCCGGTGCGGGTGACCCAGCCGGGTTTCGAGAAATCCAACTGGCTGCTGGTAATCGCCGCCTTGATTGTGCTGTACGTGCTGCAAATGCGCTTGCTTGGCGCGTTTCGCTCGCACCGGCTTGCTCGCCACCGCGCATGACCCCCGGAGCCGGAAAGGACGATTTTCTGCGGCAATTGCGGGTATTGCCGGCCACGCTTGCCGGTGTCTCGGTCATCGCAGTTGTAGGGTGGGCAGGGCTTTTTGTGCCCACGCGGCGCGTTATGGGGAATTTCCGCGTGGGCACGTTAAAGCCGTGTCCACCTTGGCTAAAGCCTTCCGGCCCGGCGAACGGCCAGGTAATCGGAAATAGCAGCGCATTTCTGGCAAAGATATTGGGAGGCTCTGAGGTCGTGGCAATAAAACCAAACTATCCACGCGAGCGCGACGATAAGAATTGCCCAAAAACCGGCCCAATAGAAGCCTGCGAGCGCACCCGCCACAAGGAGGAGATACGCAACCGGCTCAAGCGCGAAGGGCAGCCAGGCAAGATTTTCGGATTCCGTGTTTTGTATTTTCGCCACGCGAGACCCGCAGTGAGGGCACCTGACCCGGGGGAAAATTATGGCTTCGGTTTGGTACTCGAACTCAACGGGAGGCATAGGTCTAATGACGTTGCAGTTGGGTGGGCACGGTTTTTTGTGCCCACGCGGTGAGTAGTATTGAATTCAGCGTGGGCACAAAAAACGTGCCCACCCTACCCGGCTACCCGGCTGAGGTACGAAGCGCATCAATCGCGTAGCCCCGGCAGTGGCTCGAACGATGCGCTTCCTTCGTCAGCGCATCCTACACTTGCTACCAAGCTACTTCGACGTGAATATTAAACACAGCACAAGACCTACTCCGCCGCCAGGAATAGAAAAAGCAGCAAACCAACCCATTGAAACAAGCGCCGAGATAACTCCGGTCAATGACTCGACTTTGCAATGCTCGATGTAATTCATGCCCGTGCAAGAAAACAGCGCGGACAACCCCAGCCCGATAATACACAGCACTATTGGCGCGATCGTAAATCCAAGAATCACCAGCACAATAGCTGTAGTCGTTTTTTAACGTGATTGCGTAGACATGGTTTTCTCTAATGACTCGCGTGGTAAAACGAAGCCACCAGGGAAGGCGTCTCCTCAACGCACGAAGGCGGTTAACCCAGCACTTGTCTCCGTGGCGTCATCGCGTCGCGCCGAGGGCGGCCCTCCCACCCGTCGTTTCAGGTTGACCGACTACTACGCTTGCTATTGTCAGCGTACCCTACGCGGGCTTTGGGAGCGCAAATCCCTGAGTTCTCTCCAACGATCCTCCGTCATTCTGGCATAACACCTAGCCCATGAGATTGACAATGCCCCACCAAACTCGTCCTGCTCCTGTTCGCAAGTCTGCTGCCGAGTTCGCTCCCACAAGCTTTGATAATCGACGAAAGCCTGGTATTCCTGAGGTCGGTTTTTTCCTTGAAGTACCTTGAGAATATGCTGATACTCCCGCTTCATATCCTTTTCAAAGCGCGAAGTTGATTGCGACAGAAAGCAAGCTTCGTCGTATGTGCTCCCAGAATTTCGGTCACATTCCTCGCCAAACACACTTGCAGGCATAGCAAAAGTGAATATGGTCAGGATCAACGCAAATCGCATAGAACTCGTAGCTCGTAGGCTGGGGTGAGGAACGAACCCCAGCACGGTTCCAACTCAAGGCAAAGCTGGGGTTCGTTCCTCACCCCAGCCTACCCTCAGCTATTCTCCACCTCCACATTCGTCTGCACCTGCTGGCGCAAGCGAATATGCAATTCCTTCAACTGCTTTTCGTCCACGGTGTTCGGGGCGTTGGTGAGCAGGCACGCGGCGCGTTGGGTTTTGGGGAAGGCGATCACGTCGCGGATGGATTCTGCGCCGGCCATCAGGGTGACCAGGCGATCCAGGCCGAGGGCGAGGCCGCCGTGGGGCGGGGCGCCGTATTGCAGGGCTTCCAAGAGGAAGCCGAATTTTTCCTGGGCTTCTTCGGCGCTGATATTGAGGGCGGTGAAGACCTTGGACTGAACTTCCTGGCGGTGGATACGCACCGAGCCACCGCCGATTTCCCAGCCGTTCAGGACGATGTCGTAGGCCTTGGAAAGCGCCTTACCGGGGTCGCTGGACAAATAATCTTCATGCCCGTCGAAGGGGGCGGTGAAGGGGTGGTGCAGGGCGTCCCAGCGTTTTTCGTCTTCGTTGAATTCGAACATCGGGAAATCCACCACCCACAGCGGTTTCCAGGCCTCACCCGTCACCAGGCCGC
>CAYVIN010000051.1:2777-27914 GCA_964451375.1 uncultured Sulfuricella sp. | reverse complement strand
ACCTTGATCTCAGTACCTCGTGATACTTGCAAAATGGGAGGAGTCCATATACGGGCTACGCTCACTAACGGTCATTTGCAGACAAACAGCTTGTATTCATTCCCTTCATGAAAGATGCTGGTATCTCACCGTTTGAATTTTTGGAGAAAATCATGACCTCCGTATCCCTGCGCCTACCCGATGAAATCACGCAACGCCTTGAGCATCTGGCCGAACTTACCGGGCGCAGCAAAACCTTTTTCATGGTGGAAGCCATCCGCGAACACCTTGACGACCTTGAAGATTTGTACTTGGCTGAACAACGCCTGATAGATCATCGCGCCGGAAAGACTCAGGCTGTACCGCTCGAAGATGTGATGAAGCGCTATGGCTTGGAAGGTTGAGCTTGACCCCGCAGCAGAGAGGGAGCTGGGCAAGCTCGACCCGCCGACAGCCCGGCGCATTTTGACGTTTTTGCATGGTCGCGTGGCCGTGCTTGATGACCCGCGCAGCATTGGCGAAGCCCTCAAGGGTTCCAGGCTGGGCGAGTTCTGGAAATACCGCGTAGGCGATTACCGAATCATCAGCAACATCGAGGACGGCGCTGTGCGAATCTTCGTTGTGAAGATTGGCAACCGCCGCGAGGCGTACCGCTAGACGGTTTTTGTGTCCACGCTGCCGGGTTTGAACGAATTTCGGAAAAAAAGGGGAATTAGCAATGACACTTTCTGGGGTTGCACGAATGGGGCGCATATTCGCCGGTACACTGATGCGCTATTTTCGGCTGCTGGTCATTGGGTTGGCTTTGTTCGGCGCGGCTGGGGTGAATGTGGCAGGTGCTGCAACCACGCCGACCACGGATTTTACCGATAACGGCGACGGGACGGTGACGCACAACACTACTGGGCTGATGTGGAAGCGCTGTGCGGAGGGGATGACCTGGAGCGGGAGTACTTGTACGGGAACGGCTGCGACTTACGCTTGGTCAAGCGCTACGGCGCTGACTTCTACTTTTGCTGGGAAAAGTGATTGGCGGTTGCCGACTATTCGGGAATTGCAATCCATTGCCGAGATGGACGCCTCTAACCCGGCGATAAACAGCTCAATTTTTCCGGCGACACCTGGATCCGACTTCTGGTCGGCTTCGGCGGTTGCCTGGGGTTCGGGTAGCGCGTGGGCCATCTACTTCTACTATGGCAGCGACTACACCTACGTTAAGTCGTTTAGCTACTATGTTCGGCTCGTGCGCGGCGGACAGTCCTTTGGCCTTTTGGCGCTAAACCGTCCGACCACGGATTACGTGGATAACGGCGACGGAACGGTGACGCACACGCCGACTCAACTCACCTGGAAGCGTTGCGCGGAAGGCATGATCTGGAGTGGCGGCACTTGTGCCGGCACCGCGACGACCGCCACTTGGGCGGCGGCCTCGGTTCTCACCAGCACCTTTGCCGGAAAAAACGACTGGCGATTGCCGACTATCTCGGAGTTGCGCTCGCTGGTGGATTTCACTCTTGTCAATCCATCAATCAATTCCACGATGTTTCCAAATACACCAACTACGTCCGGCTTCTGGTCGGCTTCGGCGTATGCCGGGGGTTCGGGTAGCGCGTGGGGCGTCAACTTCTACTATGGCAGCGACGGCACCAACGATAAGTCGTATAGCCCCCATGTTCGGCTCGTGCGCGGCGGACAGTCCATTGGTACTTTAGTCTCGCTATCAGGCCTCACGTCATCCTGCCCAAGCACCCTCAACGCCGGCACCAGCGGTTCCTGCAGCGCCACCGCCAGCTACAGCGACGCCACCAGCAAATCCGCCGCCGCAAGCTGGACTTCCTCCAACCCGACCGCGCTAGCCGTGAACGGCAGCACCGGCAGCCTTACCGCCGGTTCGCCGACTTTAAATACCTCGGTGACGATTACCGCCACCTACAGCGAAGGCGGCGTCACCAAAACCGCCACCGCTTCGGTCACGGTGCAGGCGCCCACTCTGACCGGCATCAGCCTCAGCAGTCCGACCCTCACCCTCGGTGGCGCTACCAGCACCATCACTCCCTCCCCCTCGAATGTCTCGCTCGGCACTTGCACAAGCAGCAACACCGGGGTGGCCACGGTAAGCGGGGCGACCGTCACCCCGGTGGCTGCCGGTACCACCACCATTACCTGTAGCGGATTTTCCACCAACCTGACTGTGTTAACGGCGGCGTTGTCCGGCATTTCCCTGGGCAGCAGCAGTATCGCCAGCGGTGCGACAACTACTATTGTTGCGAGCCCTGCGGGAGCTTCGTTGGCTTCCTGTAGCAGCAGCAACACGTCAGTTGCAACGGTCAGCGGCGCGACGGTCACGGGTGTTGGCCCCGGTTCCGCTACCATCACCTGCGGCAGTCACAGCCAATCCCTGACGGTAGTGCCATCGGTTTTGACCGCAATTAGCTTGTCCCAATCCAAAGTCGTCGTTGGCGCAGTTGTTGTTGTCACGCCCATCCCGTCGTCAGCTTCCCTTGGTATTTGCACCAGTAGCGACCCAACCATCGTCACGATCAGTGGGGCCGTCGTGCAGGCAGTTGCGCCGGGTGTCGCCACTATCACCTGCGGCAACGCCACGGCGACAGTAACCGTAACCAAACCGACGGCGGTGTTGTCTGACCTGGTCATTACTTGTCCCTCCAGCCTGGCGAGCAGCACCAGCGGACAATGTACCGCCACGGCGGTGTATAACAATGGCACCACCAAGCCAGTGACGGCAAACTGGCTCAGCGCCAAACCGGAGGTGTTGGGCATCGACAGCGACGGCAAACTGAGCAGCAAAACGGTGACGGTGGCGACCACGGTGTCGGTGAGCGCCACATACAAAGAAGGCGATCTGACCCAGACCAAACAGACCGAAATAAAAATCGAACCCAGTTTGCTGGGTGCCTGTGCAGGCAACACCCCCTACACCATGCTGTTGTCGCTCAACGGCGTTCAGACCCCCACGCCGCTAGTCGTAAAGGGTGGAGACGGCGTGGAAATCAATTTCTGCATGGCGAATTTCGACGGTGCAACCTTGCTGGATGTGTATATCGCAGCGGCAGTGCCAACCGGCGGTAATGGCCCGCTGCAATGGTACGTAGCCGCACCCGGCCAGCTCAACGTCAACTGGACAGCCTGGGATTTTCAGGGCAACCCGGTGCGGTTCCTGACCAAGCAGGCGATTCAGAACGTCAATTCACGGCAAATCATCAAAATGACTCTGCCCGCCACCTGGCCCAGAGGAACAACCAGCGTATATGTGCAGGCGGTGCCCTATGGCAAGGCTTTGATGGACACAGCTAATTGGAGCAAGTTGTGGAGCCTGGGCAGCGTGTCGTTTACCTACTGATCGGGCTGGGTAGGCGCTTGCCTCGCGCAACCGCTAACAAAGTGGGGCATATCTGGACGGTGGAATAAAAAACCGGCGCTTGGGGCGTGAATGAGGGAGCGGGGTGGACGGGAATCCACCTAGTAGTCAGTCATATTGATTTGGCGGAATACCGAAAATGTAGGATGGGTGATACCCAAAGGGCACAAGAGCGATAGCGCACCCATCAGATTGAAAAACATCATTTTTCTGTTCGATGGGTGCGCTGCGCTTCACCCATCCTACATCAAGGCGTTTCACGTTGACTGACTACTAGCATCAACCGGATTGAAAATCTGGAACGAATTTTTGGGTAACTACTCAGGGTGGCGGTGTTTTGCTCCTTCCCCCTTGCAGGGGGAAGGCTGGGATGGGGGTAGAGTGGCGGAATAACCCGGATATTTCGGTTTATCCTCCTTTCGACCCCCATCCTAACCTTCCCCCTGCCAGGGGGAAGGGACTGGTGCGGTGGTATGCCACCACCTCCTGAGTAGTTACCTTTTTGGAAAAAAAGGGAACGACAATGACAATGCTTTGGATGGCGCGATTGGGACGCACTTTTGTGGGGATGTTGATACCCTGTTTTCGGCTGCTGTTCATCGGGTTGATGTTGTTTGGCGCGGTGGGTGGGAATGTGGCTAGCGCTGCAACTACGCCGACCACGGATTTTACCGATAACGGCGACGGGACAGTGACGCACAACACTACCGGGCTGACGTGGAAGCGGTGTGCGGAGGGGATGACGTGGAGCGGGGGAACCTGTACCGGGACGGCGACGACCTACACTTGGGCGCAAGCCACGGCCCTGACCGCCACCTTTGCCGGCAATAGCGACTGGCGGTTGCCAACCGTTCGTGAGTTGTCCTCCATCACCGAAATAGAGGCTAACAATCCGGCGATCAACAGCACGATTTTCCCGAATACGCCTGCGTCCAACTTCTGGTCGGCTTCGGCCTATGCCGGTAGTTCGGGCAGTGCGTGGAGCGTCAATTTCTACGATGGCTACGACCTCAGCGGCGATAAGACGAACACCTTCCATGTTCGTCTCGTGCGCGGCGGACAGTCTCTTGGCCTTTTGGCTTCGAACCGTCCGGCTTCGGATTACGTGGACAACGGCGATGGCACCGTCACCCATACGCCAACGGCGCTGACCTGGAAACGCTGCGCTGAAGGCCAGACCTGGAACGGCAGCACTTGTAGCGGCACGGCGACAAACTACAGTTGGACAGCGGCCACGGCCTTGACCAGCACCTTTGCCGGGAAAAGCGACTGGCGGCTCCCGACGCAGACGGAATTACGCTCTCTGGTGGATTTTGCCCTGATCAACCCGTCTATCAACAGCACGATTTTCCCAAATACGTCTGCGTCGAATTTCTGGTCGGCTTCGGCCTATGCCGGGGATTCGAGTAGCGCGTGGGTCGTCTATTTCAACGTTGGCTACGACTACACCAACGCCAAGCCGGGCAACGGCTATGTTCGTCTTGTTCGCGGCGGACAGTCTCTTGGTTCTTTGGTCTCCCTGTCAGGGCTGACGGCAGCCTGCCCAAGCACCCTCAACGCCGCTGCCAGCAGTTCCTGCACCGCCACCGCCAGCTACAGCGACGCCTCCAGCAAATCCGTCATCGCAAGCTGGACTTCCTCCAACCCGACCGCGCTAGCCGTGAACGGCAGTACCGGCAGCCTCACTGCCGGTTCGCCGACTTCAAACACCTCGGTGACGATTACCGCCACCTACAGCGAAGGCGGCGTCACCAAGACCGCCACCGCCTCGGTCACGGTGCAGGTGCCCACCCTGACCGGCATCAGCCTCAGCAGTTCGACCCTCACCCTCGGTGGCGCTACCAGCACTATCACTCCATCCCCATCGAATGTCTCGCTCGGCACTTGTACAAGCAGCAACACCGGGGTGGCTACGGTAAGCGGGGCGACTGTCACCCCGGTGGCTGCCGGTACGACCACCATCACCTGTGGCGGCTACAGCCAATCCCTGACGGTAGTGCCATCAGCTTTGACCGCAATTAGCTTGTCCCAATCCAAAGTGGTGGTCGGTGCGGTCGTCGGTATCAACCCCGTGCCGTCGTCCGCTACGCTCGGCACTTGCAGCAGCAGCGATCCGGCTATCGCCACGGTTATCCGCGACATTGTGCAGGCCGTGGCCCCCGGCGCCGCAACCATCACCTGCGGCAGCGCCAAGGCGGCAGTGTCCGTGACCAAACCCACAGCCGTACTCTCCGACCTGACCATTACTTGTCCCGCCAGCCTGGCGAGCAGCACCAGTGGGCAATGTACCGCCACGGCGGTGTATAACAATGGCACCACCAAGGCGGCGACGGCAAACTGGCTCAGCGCCAAACCGGAGGTGCTGGGCATCGACATCGACGGCAAACTGAGCAGCAAAACGGTGACGGTTGCAACCACGGTGTCGGTGAGCGCCACATACAAAGAAGGCGATCTGACCCAGACCAAACAGACCGAGATAAAAATCGAACCCAGTTTGCTGGGAGCCTGTGCGGGCAACACGCCCTACACCATGCTGTTGTCGCTCAACGGCGTTCAGACCCCCACGCCGCTGGTCGTAAAGGGCGGCGACGGCGTGGAAATCAATTTCTGCATGGCAAATTTCGACGGTGTAACCCTGCTGGATGTGTATGTCGCCGCAGCAGTGCCAACCGGCGGTAACGGCCCGCTGCAATGGTACGTAGCCGCACCCGGCCAACTCAACGTCAACTGGACAGCCTGGGATTTTCAGGGCAACCCGGTGCGGTTCCTGACCAAGCAGGCGATTCAGAACGTCAATTCACGGCAAATCATCAAATTGAACCTGCCCGCCACTTGGCCCAGAGGAACAACCAGCGTCTATGTGCAGGCCGTTCCTTATGGCAAGGCTTTGATGGACGTGGCTAATTGGAGCAAGTTGTGGAGCCTGGGAAGCGTGTCGTTTACTTACTGAGGGTCATGTTGGAAGTTGGGTTTTGGCTCGATGCGGGCGGGAGCGCCGGCATCCTGCCGGCAGGCCGGCGAGACGCCGGCGCTCCCAGGTAAAGGCTGTCCAACGCGCTTAACTTGGGATATGACCTGCTGAGGGGGATTTGATTTCGCGATAGACAAGGTTTGGCTTATCGGGAAGACGGAGTGCGTTTCGGTTCGATGGGGTCAAAATCGGATCAACTGAAGGTTGCATATATTTTGAACGAAGGGGTACCACGATGCTGAAAACTCTTACGCGAACCCTGGCTATGCTTTTCGCCATGGCGCTGTTTCTGTCGGGCGGGGTGGCGCTTGCAGCGCCGACCACGCCGACTTCGGATTTTACCGACAATGGCGACGGTACGGTCACCCATAAGATTACCGGGTTGACTTGGAAGCGATGCTCCGAAGGGAAAACATGGAGCGGAGGCACTTGTACGGGAACCGCCACAAATTACTCTGGATATGCGGCAACCGGGTTTTCTGCAACGTTTGCAGGAAAAAGTGATTGGAGGTGGCCGACTGTTCGCGAACTGCAAAGTATCACCGAAGTGGAAGCAGCCTCCCCGTCGATTAACACTACCGTATTTCCAAACGCGGAAGCCATGTTTTTCTGGTCATCTACAGAGGTTGTTGGAAACTCTGCTAACGCTTACTACGTCGTATTTAGCACAGGAGCTACTGGTGCAGTCAGCAAACAGGGCAATTTCAATGTTAGGCTGGTACGCGGCGTACCATCGGCGCTGACATCAACCAATCGGCCAGATACTGATTATGTGGACAATGGGGATGGCACCGTCACCCATATCCCGACAATGCTGACTTGGAAACGTTGTGCGGAGGGGCAAAACTGGACGGGTAGTTCTTGCGGTGGTAATCCAGGTATATTCGTTGGGTGGTACAACGCCAGCGCCATTACTAGTAATTATGCCGGGAGGAGCGATTGGCGGCTTCCGACACTTAGTGAATTGCGCTCACTTAAAGATTTCACAGCATCAAACCCAAATGTTAACCGTACAATGTTCCCAGATACCGGTTTGGGCTATTACTGGTCGGCTTCATCTGTAGTGGGGCGCTTTAAGTGGGTGGTTAGCTTTGGGGGCGATGTTGAGTCGGAACAATTTTCCATTTCAGACAATGCCTCTGTTCGCCTTGTCCGCAGTGGCCAGTCGTCTCCAACTGTCAGCCTGACGGGCTTGTCGCTGAATTGCCCTTCCACCCTCGCAACCAATGCCAGCGGCAGTTGTACTGCCACAGCGAGCTACAGCGACAGCAGCAGCAAAAGCGTCACGCCATCCTGGTCGGTAAGCGGAACCGCTGCCAGCATCAATAGCAGTAGCGGCAGTATGACCGGCGGCACGGTCACCAGCGATACCCCGGTGACCGTCACCGGAACCTATAGCGAAGGTGGCGTTAGCAAAACTGCTACCACTACGGTTACCGTCAAAGCCGCTGCGGCCACGCTAACCGCTTTGAGCGCCAGTTGTCCGGGTACGCTCTTGAGCGCAGCCATTGCCAGTTGCAGCGCCACCGCAAGCTACAGCAACGGCAGCAGTCAACCTGTCAACGCCAGCTGGGCCAGCAGCAACCCTGCTGCGGTGGGCGTGAGCAGCAACAGCCTGACGGCAAGCGGTTCCTTGAGCAGCGATGCGGGCGTCACGCTGACGGCTACTTACAGCGAGGGGGGGATTACCAAGACCGCCACCGCCAGCGTCACCGTTAAAGCCGCTGCGCCCACGCTGACCGCCTTGAGCGCCAGTTGTCCAACCACACTCTTGAGCGGAGCACTGGGTAGTTGCAGCGCCACGGCAAACTACAGCAACGGTACCAGTCAGGTCGTCAGCGCCACCTGGACCAGCAGCAATGTTCCCGCAGTCGGTTTTAGCGGCAACAACCTCACCGCAAGCAGTACCCTGGCAACCGACACCGGTGTTACGCTGACTGCCACCTACGCCGAGGGCGGTATCACCAGAACCGCCACGGCCAACGTTACCGTCAAGGCCGGTGCGCTTACGCTGACGGGTTTGGTCGCGAATTGCCCCTCCATCCTCACTAGCGGGGCCAGCGCCACCTGCACCGCCAGCGCGAGCTACAGCAACGGTGCCAGCCAAAGTGTGAACGCCACCTGGGCGAGCAGTAGCAGCACGGCGCTGACCCTGAACGGCAATAGCCTGACAGCGGGGAGCACTATCAGCAGTGATGCCAACGTTACTTTGACCGCCACGTATACCGAGGGAGGCGTGACCAAAACCGCTACGGCTGCCCTCACTGTCAGGGCCGGTGCGCTCACGCTCACCGGTTTGACCGCCAATTGCCCGCCATCGCTCAACAGCGGGGCCAGTTCTACCTGCACGGCGACGGCCAGTTACAGCAACGGTTCCAGTCAAGCGGTGAACGCCACCTGGACGAGCGGTAGCAGCACGGCAGTCACGCTGAGCGGCAGCAGCCTCGCGGTCGCCAACAATCTGAGCACCGATACCAGCGTGACCCTGACGGCGACTTATACCGAGGGCGCCATCACCAAGACCGCCACGGCGATTGTTGCCATCAAATCGGGCATCCTCACGCCGCTGACCGGCATTAACCTGGTTCAATCCAATCTGGCGATTGGCGGGGTCACCGGCATCAATCCGGCGCCCGCGCAAGCCTCACTGGGGACTTGCACCAGCAGCAACAACGATGTGGCGGTTGTCAGCGGTACGTCCGTGTATGCCAAGGCCGTCGGCGCGGCCAGCATCACCTGCGGCATTCTCGGTGCTACGGCCAGCGCCACGGTCACTGTCACCAAGCCCACCGC
The DNA here is from genome assembly GCA_964451375.1 of uncultured Sulfuricella sp. Taxonomy (GTDB): domain Bacteria; phylum Pseudomonadota; class Gammaproteobacteria; order Burkholderiales; family Sulfuricellaceae; genus JAGXQV01. The sequence goes on along the minus strand of CAYVIN010000051.1, from coordinate 18,792 downwards.
CGCGTTGACCGACCTCACCATCGCCTGTCCTGCCAAAACAGTCAGCGGTGGCAAAGATCAGTGCAGCGCCACGGCGGTATACAACGACGGCACCACCAAACCGGTTGCAGCAAGCTGGACGAGCGCCAACCCGGCGGTATTGACGGTGGATAACAATGGAAACTTGACCAGCAACACGGTTGGTTCCGCTGTCACCGTATCCATCAAGGCTACCTACAACGAAGGCGTCGTTATCCAGGGCAAACAAACGTCGGTGGAAGTTTCCCCCTCGCCATTGGGCGCTTGCGCCGGAAACAAGCCCTACACCATGCTGCTAACCCTCAATGGCGTACAGACTCCGTCACCTCTGATGTTAAAAGGGGGCGATGTGCTGGATATCCAGTTTTGCATGGCGAATTTCGACGGCGCGACCTTGCTGGACGTGTATGTTGCAGCGGCTGTGCCGAGCGGCAGTAATGGCCCGCTGCAATGGTATGTCGCTTCCCCCGGCCAACTCGGCATCAACTGGACGGCCTGGGATTTCCAGTCCAACCCGGTGCGGTTTCTGACCAAGCAGGCGATTCAGAGTGTCAATTCAAGGCAAATCATCAAATTGAACCTGCCTGCCACCTGGCCCAAGGGAACGACAAGTGTTTATGTCCAGGCCATGCCTTTTGGCAAGGTTTTATTGGATATGGCTAATTGGAGCAATCTATGGAGTTTGGGGAGCGTGTCGTTTAGCTATTGAACGTAAACGATGTGCATCATTCTCACGCAGAACTTGTAACGGAAAATGTAAACTTTCCTTTCCGGCTTGGGGATCATTCTCTCCGATTGAGTTGATCTACGGTTAACACCGCCCCAGGCCGGATTTTTTTATTTTCGACGATCCCATCCCAAGAGGGCGAATGGTAAATCTCACGGGCGCTTTGACCCGGTTTTTTCAGCGCCACGCCGGGCCTGCCGTTGCCGCCATGAGACATCACCTGTTTCCGGCCTTGCTTGTTCTGGCGCTGGCGGTGTCCGGCCTGCAACACCAGGGCGCGCTCGATGAGCCGGAATTGCTGTTTTACGATCTAGCCCAGTCGCTGGCGAAAACACCGCAAAAAAGTTCCGACATCTGCCTGATCGGCGCGACCGACGAAGACCTCAACAAATACGGCTGGCCCTTGCCCGACGGGATATTGGCCCAGGCGCTGGAAACGCTGGTCAAGTCCAAGGCAGCGGCGGTGGGGGTCGATCTTTATCGCGACAAGCCTATCGGGGCTGGCGCGGAGCAATTGAATGCCGTGCTGCTCGCCGGCAGCAATATCGTTTTTGCCCACAAGCTGTCGTCACGCAATGCGCCGCCCATCGCCCCGCCTGCTGTGCTGCGCAATACCGACAAGGTGGGGTTTGCCGACCTGGCGGTGGATGGTTCCGAAATGGTTCGGCGAGCCTTGCTGTTTGCCGATGAGGGGGAGGAAACCGCATTCGGGCTGGGGATGCGTCTGTCGTTGCTGCATCTGGCCAGGAAGGGCGCGATTCCGGCTACCGACCCATCCAACCCGGATATCATCCGCCTCGGCAAGGGCCGATTGCAGCGCCTCAACCCCGGCGATGGCCCGTATTCCCATGCCGATACGGCGGGATATCAAATTCTCATCAATTTTCACGATAGCCCCGGCCAGTTTCCGCTGTACACGTTGGGCGATTTGCTCGAAGGCCGGGTTCCCATGCGGACTTTGGTCAACAAGGTGGTTGTTCTGGGAACGACCTCGCAGAGCGTGAAGGATTATTTCAGCCTGCCGACGACCCGCTTCGGCAATGCGCCGCCGGTCTACGGCATCGAGGTTCACGCTCGCATCATTAGTCATTTGCTTGCCGTGGAAAGTGGTCGCGCCAAGCCGCTGGCGGGTGTTTCCGGGTGGGCGGAATTCTTCTGGATGGTGTGCGCTGGCGTACTGGGCGCGCTGGCCGGATGGCGATTCAGGAAGGTCAGCGGGATCGTGTTGGCAGTATTGGCCGGGCCGGTGGTTATTCTCGTGCTCCACTACGGATTATTCCTGCTGGGAATGTGGGTCAGCGTCACGCCGGTGCTTTTGGCTTACCTGGGCGCAAGCGGGTTGGTTTCGGCACACCATCTCCAGGTCAATGCCCAGCACAAGAAACAGTTGATGGCATTGTTCTCCCGTTATTTTTCCAGGGATATTTCAGCTCGCATCTGGGAGAGCCGCGCGGAAGTGCTGGATGCCGACGGTCTGCCGGCGCCCCAACAATTGGTGGCAACGATCTTTTTTTGCGACATCGTCGGTTTTTCCGGCAAAGCCGAGGTGCTTGCTCCGCACCAATTGGCCGGACAGCTCAACGCCTTTTTTGAACGCGCCATCGCCATTATTCACCGCAATGGCGGCAGCGTGGACAAACTCATCGGCGACGCAGTGATGGCGGTTTTCGGCGTCCCGGTGCCGCGCCGTCGCAAGGAAGAGATTTTTCAGGATGCCCTCCAGGCCGTGCGTAGCGCGCTGGAACTGGAAGAAGCATTGACTGGATTGAACCGCCAATTTGTCGAAGAAGGCCAATTGCCTTTTTCGGTGCGTATCGGCATCCACACCGGCCCGGTGGTTGCGGGGGTGTTCGGCAGCACCGAACGCGCCGAATACACCGTGATGGGCGACGCCGTGAATGTGGCGGCGCGTCTGGAGAACATGGAAAAAGGAAAGATCGGAACGGCTGCGGTGTGCCGCATCCTGATCAGCGAAACGACCCGGCATTGCCTGGATGATTCGATACCGGTGCGGCGGCTTGGCGAATATCGCCTGCAAGGCAAGCTGGAAGCGGTGGTGGTTTATCAGATCGGCAATTCGACGCGGACGGGAGAAAATTCCCATGTTGCTTAACCGCTTTCCATTATTTTCTCGAATCATGGCGCTCGGCCCTTCCAAAAAGAACGAAAACGTCATACGCGGCTACCGCATCGGGCGCTTGCTGGGGAGCGGCGCGTCAGCTTCGGTTTTCTATGCGGAGGAAGTAAAAACCGGGCTGCCGGTTGCCGTGAAGATACTTTTTCCCTCGGAAGGCGATGAAAACGCCCTGAAGGAACGCAGCATCCAGTATGACAACGAAGTCACCCTGGCGTGGAAGGTCTTTCATCCCTTTCTGACCACCATATACGAGGCTTTTGAGGAAAACGGCCATGCTTTTGTGGTGATGGAATATGCCGGGGGCGGCAGTCTGCAACAGTACACTGCCGAGCAACAACTTCCCCTCGAACGGATACTCGACTATGCCCGGAAATGCTGTAGCGGGCTGGGGTATGCTTCACGTTGCGGGGTTATCCACCGCGACATCAAACCGGCCAACCTGCTTCTTACCGACCACCAGGACATCCGTATTTCCGATTTTGGCGGCGCGTTGTTCGTCCATCTCAACAAATCGAAAATCGAGGGCCTGGGTTCCCCAGCCTACATGTCGCCGGAACAGGTAAGGGGGGACGCCCTGGATTTCCGCACCGACATGTTTTCCCTCGGCGTGGTGCTCTATCGATTGCTTACCCATACCTTGCCGTTTCACGCAGACGATGTTCGGGTTGTTTATTACAAGATTCTTTACGAGCAACCCGTTTCCTTACGCAAACTTCGCCCGGACATTCCCGAGTATCTGGCGCAGGCGGTTCATAAGGCGCTGGAAAAGGAGGCAGGGAAGCGTTATGCCAGTTGGGAGGAATTTGAACAGGCATTGGAACCTCATGAGATTCCCAAAAAGCCGCAAGACGTAAAAGAGCAGGTGGTGGGTATTCTGAAGAAAATCCCCTTGTTTCAGAAGCTCGACGATGGCGAGTATATGCAGTTGTCCAGGCACTGCCGCTTCGCAAAACCCGCAGGAGGCAAGTTGCCGGCCATGCGAGAGCAGGAAATGGTCATCCCGCTAAACGGTGAACTCATCGTGAAATCCGCCGGTAACGACGCCGACCGAACAATTCCATCGCGGGGGTGGATTTTTGGCAGGGAACTCAGCGCTTTTCCGGCGGCGCGGTCAGAGGCGGTCGAATCCCCGCATTTGTGTATTGTCGATATTCCCGCGCTTTACGAATATCCCGATATCGCCAGGAAAGTCCTGCCTACTGTGATTGCGAGTTACCAATTGCAGCCTGCCCCTGAAGTTGCGCCTCAACCCATCAAAGAAACAGAAACGCCGGAAGCCGTCACGCCACCGGAAGCACCGCCAAATCCGGCTCCCGAGGAAATGGCGGCTCCCCTCCCGCCAGCTCCCATTCCAAAGGATGTCGCCCCCGAGGAGGAAGTCACCACGCAGCCCGACGAGCCGCTTGTCGAGAAATTGTGGGGATGGCGGGAAGAACTGGAAGTTGCAAAAACCTGTGTGGAAATGGGAGAGATCGACATGGGCCGCGAGAAGTTGTTGGATATCGCGCGATGCGCCTCAGCCCAATACGCCGGCCCGGCGCGCGAGCTACTTTCAAAGTTATAATCCAAAAACCCTATTCCCAATGCAGTGGAGAAAATAATGCGTTACCTGCCCATCTTGATAAGCGTCCTTGTCGTTTCCATTACCCCCGTTGTTGCCCAAGCTGACACCGCAAAGCCAGCTTCAGTGCAAGGCGAGGCTGCCCCGGCAAAAGCGTTTGTCCCGCCCAAATTCGGTAAACCGGAAAATCGCGTGGGCGGTGCAACCCGCCAGTATTCGGGTGCGCCAAATGAAGAAGAGGGGAAAAATCAAAAGCCGCCCGCCAATCCGCCGGAGGAGCCCAAAAAAGAAGCCAGGTAGTTATGAACGGGGCGTTGGTGAAAGATATCAGCCTCCGGTAAACCGCCCCTGCAAATAAGGAGCGGCGTAATTTAAGCTTCTTGTTCCGAGGTGGATGCGGTGAAGGCTGAATGTATCCCGCAGGTGCCAAAATAGCGAAATTATCCTGCTATTTCCCCTGTGGTTTGCGGATAAACACGATTTTCTCGATCAAGGTATCCCCGCCGGCGTCCTTGCGATAATAAATCGTTGCGTTGTAGTTATGTGCTTTGGAAAGCATTCTTTCCTCGTTGAGTTCCTTGAGGAAGGAAAAAACCGTAGAAATCACGCCGAAAAAGCTGCGGGATTGGGGTTCGGAAGGTTTGACTTTTACCTCCCCGGCTTCTCCCACAGCGGAAATCCATTTGTCTATCCGTCCCGGAATGTTGCTCAAGCTGACCTTCCCGGATATTTCCACTTCGACGGTGTCCCGTCCGCTGTCAAGTTCCTTGGAAAGACTGCCGTCGAACAGACGGGAATCGAGGAAGGTGATTCGCACCGGCCCTTCCTTGTCCTGAGACAGAGCTACGCCGGAAAGACAAATCAGGAAAAGGGCGAATAGGTGTTTGGCGATGTTCATGGGTGATCCTCCTGTTGGTTAAGCGTAAAGCTAATCGTGGTCGCGGATGGGCCGAGGTGCGCCTGTGCGCATCTCCACTCAATTCCCACCGATAACCCCGGCGGAATTTTCCACCCGGTTGTTCTTGCCGGAACCGACCGTCACGATGTTGTTCCTCGCCACATTGCTGCGCACGTTACCGGAAATGTTGGCATCCTGAACACCACCGGCGACTGAATAAACCTTGGCGCCATTGCTCGCCACCGTGGTTACGTTGCCTGTCGAGGCTTTCAGATCGACATTGCCGCTTACCTTGCTGCGATCTACCCCGCCGATGTTGGTTACCGCCTCGGTCTGGCTGCCGCCGGTAGCGATATTCTGAATGTTCCCGGTTTTTGCGTCGGTGCGCACTGAGCCGCCAACCTGGCTATTGCGAACGCTGCCAACATTCACGATTGCCGCGTTATGGTTGCCGCTTGCCTGATTGACGACATTGCCGGTGCTGGCGTTGAGCTGAGCGCCATTGCCGATGGTGGTGGGGGCATTCTTTTCGGTGGATTTCGTCCCGCCGATCACCACCACCCCGTAATTGTTGCTGCCTTGTGTGGAATTGGTGATGTTGCCGGACTTGGCGTTGGTGGTAATGCCGCCCTTGACATCGGTCTTTTGCACACCGCCGACATTCACGCCCGACAGGTTCCCGCTGCCCGACGTGGTGTTGGTGATATTCCCGGTTTGTGCTTTCAGACGGGCGTTCCCCTGGACTTTTGCCTCATTGAGACCGGCGGTGTTGACCTCGGCGGAATTGTTGTTGCCCGACGCCTGATTGGCGATATTCCCGGTGCGCGCATCCAGCGCCACGTTACCCTTCACCTCGCTGGTTTTCACGCTGGCGGTGTTGACGTTGGCGCTATTGCCGGTCCCCACCGCGCTATTCGTCACCGAACCGGTCTTCGCCTTGATATCGATCTTGCCGTTCACCGTGCTGTTAAAAACATTGCCGACCTGGGTACCCGCCTGATTTTGCTGGCCCTGCGCAATCGAGGTCACATTCTGGGTATTTACCTGCGTATTGACGTTACCCTTCACCTTGCTCCCGTCAATGCCGCCAAGCCGGTTGATTGCCTGGTTATCCTTGCCGGTCGCCGTCGCTGAAAGATCGCCGGTCTTCACATTCAGGTTGGTGCGCCCCTGAACCGTGCTCCCCGCCACGCTGCCGACCCTGGAGCGCGCTTCGTTGTTGTCGCCCTGCGCGGTGGCCGACATATTCCCGGTTTGCACGTTGATATTGGTGCTCTTGAGCTGGGTAGTGGGATTGGAGCGCTGGGAAACCTGTGCATGAGCAGACAAGGTCAAAATGCTGAAACCAGCGAGAACCAACAGCGAAGCGATTTTCTTCATGAAATATCTCCTGAATGGCGAACGGATTGAGCCTATCACATTGAAAGTCCTGCGGGTAGCAAGCGCCCCGGAGAATCGGCGATCAGGCTGGGATTTTCTGCTTATCCTGAAAGACACGGCTTTCCGCCGATTTTCAGGGGGGGCGGTGGAAAATATTGCCGGACGAGCCAGGGAACAAGGGCGCATCGCTCGCTCTCAATGATGCGCTGGATATCGCGGATAAGCAGATTGATGCGCTTGAGGAGGGGGGCGTCGTTTGCCAATCATCAAACCAGTGGGTGAGTTTGGGTGGTGCGACGATGACGTTGCGCTGAGGGCTGTGGATGATCCGAGGAACCTTGTAGACCGTGCTTTTGCTTGGAAGTGACCATCAATGAGTATTTCATCACAAGGCAAGGTGAGCTAATCTGTGCATACATCCAAGTCAGCGTATCTACGCTTGCTTGATGTAGTGCATTTGAATTCCCTACCCTTGAAATATGTGAGCACGAAAGATCATGAGACCTTCAGAAGCCCTGCAACTGCATCGAGACGAAATTCGACGCACGGTCGAACTCAATGATGCGTGTAACCCCCGTATCTTCGGTTCAGTCTTGCATGGCGAGGACACGGACGATAGCGATCTCGACATCCTGGTAGACCCTATTGACGGAAAAACCTCCCTGGTCAGCCTGGTCAGGATCAAGCGGGAACTTGAGCAAATTCTCGGCGTCAAGACCGACATCCTGACCCCCATGGCGCTTCATGAGCGCTTCCGGCAAGCCGTGCTTCGTGAGGCGGTTCCCGTATGAGCAAAAATCCTCGGCGAGTGCCTGATCGAATTCAGGATATGCTGGAAGCGATCAACAATGTCCGGTTGGATATAGGCGATCTCAGCAAAGAACAATTCCTGGCCGATGGGAAAACACAGCGTGCCGTCATCGAAAGCATCATCGTCATCGGCGAAGCCGCCAACAAGATCATGGGGCTAGCTCCGTCAATCGAGCAGAGGAATTCCGCTCTCTGGCAGCAATTCCGGGACGCTTACGATATGCGGATTGTGCTGACCCACGAGTATTTTCGGGTCGATGCGGCGATTGTCTGGACTACGGTCAAAAACAGTTTTCCGGGGTTTGAGAAAATGCTGATTTCTTTTCTTCGCGACGGAACTTGAAAAAACCGGTGCGCCTATTAACCCGCTGGATACCCTCATCGCCGCCCACCCCCTTGCCCTCGGCATCCCCCTGATATCGCACAATGTCGGCGAGTTCGCCAGGGTGGCGGGGTTGAGGGTGGAAAACTGGGCGGGGGAGTAAACCCAAATCCGCAGGGACGCGAATTTTGTCCCGTGCGGAAGTTTTCGCCATGGCGCTGCGTCTATCGGCAAATAAATGACGGCGCAGCCCTGAAAAACCTTCAAATTCAGCGTCTTTAACCTTGAGGCGGCGAATCCCGGTTTTGATTCATCCCTGATTGTTTCGCATAATCGACCCCATACTTTGAACGAGGATTTTGGACATGAAACGGCTGTCGCACATTTTGATGCTGGTGGTTTTGCTGGGGCAGGGGCTAGTTGCCCATGGCGCGGAATATTGGCAAACCAGCCATGGGCCGGATGGGGGCAGCATTCTGGCTTTCGCCAGTGATGGCGGCAATCTCTACGCTGGGACGAATGGTGGCGGTGTATTCAGGAGCACGGACAAGGGCGCAAACTGGACGGCAGCGAATAGCGGGTTGACTAATAATAATGTTTCTGCTCTGGCGCTCGCCCCGGACGGCACACTTTACGCCGGAACGAGAGGCTGCGGCGTATTCAGGAGCACGGACAGGGGCGCAAACTGGACGACGGCGATTAGCGGGTTAACCAACATGGATGTCCGAGTTCTGGCGCTTGCCCGCGACGGCACGCTCTACGCCGGGACGGATAGCGGTGGCGTATTCAGGAGCGTTGACAAGGGCGCAAACTGGACGGCGGCAAATAGTGGACTGACCAATACTCGAGCCTTCGCTCTGGCGCTCGCCCCGGACGGCACAGTCTATGCAGGGATGTTGGACGGCGTATTCAGGAGTGCTGACAAGGGCGCAAACTGGACGATGACGAATAGCGGATTGCCCACGGATGCCCGAGCTCTGGCACTCTCTCCGGATGGTACGCTCTACGCCGGGACAGATGGTGCCGGTGTATTCAGGAGTACGGACAAGGGGGCAACTTGGACAGCGGCGAGTAGCGGGTTGACCAGTCCGTGGCTCACTACATTCGCGTTCGCACCTGACGGCGTTCTCTACGCTGGGACAGATGGTGGCGGCATATTTAGGAGTACGGACAAGGGCGCAACATGGACGGCAGCGAATAGCGGGTTGACTAATATGGGGATATTAGCCTTGGCTCTCGCCCCAGACGGCACGTTTTTTGCCGGGACGTTTGGCAACGGCGTATTCAGGAGTACAGACAAGGGTGCAACCTGGACGGTGGCGAGTAGTGGGTTGAGTGCTACGGGGGTCAACTCACTCGCGCTCACCCTGGACATGACGCTTTATGCCGGGACGTTTGGCGGCGTATTCAGGAGCGCGGACAAGGGTGCGACCTGGACAGCGGCAAGTAGTGGGTTGACCAATATGCATGTCGGTGCTCTTGCGCTTGTTCCAGACGGCACACTCTACGCCGGGACATTTGGTGGCGGTGTATTCAGGAGTGCGGACAAGGGCGCAATCTGGACGGCAGCAAGCAACGGATTGACTAGTCCGATTGTCTTCGCACTGGTGCTCTCTCCGGACGGCACGCTCTACGCAGGGACGTATAACGGCATATTCAGGAGTGCGAACAAGGGTGCGACCTGGACAGTAGCGAGTAACGGGTTGCCAACCACTAAGTATGGATTAATAACTGTCACTTCACTGGTGCTTGCTCCGGACGGGACGATCTTCGCCGGGACGTACGGCGGCGTATTCAAAAGTGTGGACAACGGCACCACTTGGGCGGCGGCGAGTAATGGATTGCCCAGTACGGCGGTCAATGCGCTGGCGCTCGCCCCGGACGGCACACTCTACGCAGGGACGTATGGTGGTGGCGTATTCAAAAGCGTAGACAAGGGTGCGATCTGGACAGCGGCGAATAGCGGGTTGGCCTATGCGGCCGTCATAGCATTGGTGCTCTCCCCAGATGGCACCCTCTACGCCGGGACGTATAAAGGCGGCGGCGTATTCAGAAGCGTGAACAAGGGGGCAACTTGGACGGCTGTGAGTAAAGGGTTAACTAGTACGGATGTCTACGCTCTTGCGCTCACCCCGGATGGCACACTCTACTCAGGAGCTTTGGGCGGTGGTGTGCAGAGCATGATCCGGTCGACCGGCAATCTGAATGGACTTATCCTGCAATCTCCCGCCACGCTCCCCGAAAACACCAGCGCCACTTTCCAAGCTGAAGCGATCTACGACAACGGCTACCGCCAGACCATCAAACCGACCTGGAGCCTGGACAACCCCGCCGCCGCGAGCATCGCCGCCGACGGCAAGTTCACCGCTTTCCCGGTCGAGCAGGACACCCCGGTCAAGATCACCGCCGCTTACAGCGAAGGCGGCGTCAGCCAAAGCGTCAGCCGTTCGGTGGTGGTCAAAAACATTCCCGCGCCGCTCACCTCCCTGCAAATCCGCAGTGCTGCCAACACCGTCACCAGCGGCGGTTCGGTCACCCTCAAGGCAATCGCCAAATACCAGGACGACAGCAGCAGCCGGGTCGAGCCGGTGTGGAATATCGCCAGCGGCCCGGCCAGCATCAGCGCCGACGGCATTCTCACCGCTCAGACGGTTTCCAAAGCAACGCCGATCAGCGTCAGCGCCAGCTATAGCGAAGGGGCGTTGACCCAGACCGCCAACCTTACTCTCACCGCCAATCCTGCCGGTACCCTCAAATTCCTCAAGATTCTCGGCCCGATGGACGTGGTCGGCGGCCAGACTGTCAGCTACCGCGCCAAGGCCATCTATGAAAACGGTACGGAAGCCGAAATCACCCCCACCTGGACTTCGCAGGATTCGCTCTCGCCCATCACCCCCACCGGCGAATTACGCGCCGACGACGCCAACAAGCAATTCAGCATCGTCGCCAACTACAGCGAAAACGGCGCGGTGGCGGCCATCACCTTCCCGGTGTACGTCACCAAATCCAGCGCCGGAACCAACACTCTCAAGGTCAAGATCCCCCAGGTCGCCACCCTATTTCCCGGCGATGGGCTGGACGTGGACTTGTCTTTCGAGAATTTCGACATCGCCCGGCGCTTCGACCTCTACACCGCCGTCGCCCTGCCGGGACAACCGCCCACCTTCATCTACCTCAACGACAGCGGCGACGGATCGGGCCAGCCTTCGTTCATGAACCAGATGGCGGCCTACCGACCCAACACCCTGCTCTCGCAATCGCGCCAATCCATGCTGCGTCTGAATCTGCCGGCGGAACTCAAGAGCGGGCTGTACACCTTCTACGCTCTCGCCACCAAATCCGGCGCGGACGTGAGCGACAAGAACCAGTGGGTGAGTCTGGGCAGCGCGACGATGACGTTGCGCTGAGACGTGATTTACTTGTTTGAGAAGTAATGGGCGCGGCCCATGTTCCTCTGCAACGGAGTCGGTGCTGGGATGATCGGAGCCATCTGGTATACGCCAGGACTTCCATAAACACGGTTGTTATAGTACCCGTAGTTTATCGGGTAGGGCGGCAAATAGATGGGGTTTCCTTTGGGGCCATAAAAGCTGGCAGGGAAAGGCGATGGAACTATCACGACAACAGACTGGCTGGGAGAAGGATTCTGTTGCATCGGTGTATCTTCCAAAACAATGATGAATGCGTGAGCACCCGATACCAACAGCAATGCGATCAGTCCCGCTAACGTATGCATGATCTACCTCCTGAGGTTGTTGTCTGACGTGCGCTACACTTCCATGATAGTTCCTCTGTAGCATTCTCACAGCCCCTCTACGGTTGGTTTGTCGGCAATCCGCTTCCTTTTTTGCCGATCATGAATGACAAGCAGTGCATGAGTTATTGCGCCGCAAGCATGGAATATCGCACCGGGCAGAGCAACGCGCTTCGTTGCCGGGAAGCGTTCGAACTGGTTGAAAATCTTTCCGGGTAACTACTCAGGGCCACGTTAAATGGCTGCCTACAAGCCCCTCGCCCGCAGGCGGGAGAGGGGTTGGGGAGAGGGCGGTGGCATATCGGCGCAGTTGGACGAAGCCGCACCACCCTCTCCCCCGGCCCCTCTCCTTTATGCCCTTCAGGGTGCATGTCCATGGGAGAGGGGAGAGAAGCTCCTGAGCAGTTACCAATCTTCTTATTCTCTGTCGGATCGCGCAGCAGATAGGCGGTTTCTTCAAGGGCAAGATAATCGTCCAAAGACATGACAACGACGGGCTTGCCGCGCCGGCTGGTTACCCGGGTTGTGCGCCGATGTTGCGGTGAGGGCGCGGGTTAAATATATCGGCAGTATGTTATCAACAATATATAGACGTATCCCGGCTATTATGGATGCTATATTGCCGATATGAACAATTCACTGCTGTGCACATTTGAAATTCACCTGAACGGTGGTTGGCGGCCCGCAGCCACCATGGAACTCATGGGCGGGGTTGAATCCGGGGTGGATGCCACGACGCGCATCGCCTATCTGGTGGAGCACACGCTGGATTGGTTGGGTAGAAAAGATGCGTCCGCGCTGTCCGCCACATTGCCCGTTTCCCTGGAGTTGCTGCGTCTTCCCACTTGGCCGGCGTTCGCGGTGGATTTGCTGCCGCAAGGCTATGGGCGGCGCGAGTTGGCGCGGCGGCTGGAGATCAACGCGGGTGCCAGAAGTTCTGACTGGCCGTTGCTGCTGGCGGGAGCGGGAAACCCGATAGGCAACTTGCGTGTGGCCGAAGCAGCCGCCTATGCACTATCCCAAGCCTCTGCGCCATCGCGGGGGTTTACCCGTGAAGAAATCGTTTCCCGCGCCGGGACGTTCATGGAGCACCTGGCTGACGAAGGCTATTTCGTTGCGGGTTCCAGCGGTGTGCAAGGCGAATGGCCGAAAATCCTACTCACCCAGGATAGTTCCGGCCTGTGGCACCTGGATCATCTCTTGCCGGATGAAAAAGCAGTGAAGCACTGGATCGTGAAGTTCGCGCGCGGAGAGGGCGCGGTATTCAGAAGCATCCTGGAAATGGAGGCGGCCTACTACCGCGTGGCGACCGATCTGGGCCTGCGCACAGCGGAGTTGCCTATCCTGGATAACGGGGTGTTGTTCATCCCGCGTTTCGACCGTGTCGCGGCACAGGGACACGTTTCCCGCATCGGTCAGGAAAGCCTCTATTCCCTGTCCGACAAGGCGGGATTCGATGCGACACTAACCCACAACCAAGCCTGTGTCGCCATGGCGGCGCATTGCACGGCGCCGGAAGCCGACATCACCGAGTATGTGTTGCGCGATGTGGCGAATATCGCCCTGGGCAACAAGGACAACCACGGGCGCAATAGCGCATTTCAACGCTTCGGAAATGGCCGCGTGGCCTTGTCCCCGTTGTTTGATTTTGCGCCGATGTTTCTGCATCCCGAAGGCATCGCCCGGCGCATACGCTGGGAAAAGGATGATGGCGGAAGCCCGGTCTGGGGCAGCGTGGCGGAACAAGCCGCAAGCGCCGGGAGTATTGATGCGATCCGGCTGCGCCGGCGTTTGGCCGATTTTGCCGAACCGCTTGCCCGGTTGCCGGAATATCTGGAACAGCAAGGTGTGCCGCCGGAAATTATCGAAAGACTGCATCCCGGCATCGTCGCCAACGCGGCGCAACTGCGCGACGCAGCACCCCAATAGGCTACGGAAATGGACAAACGCTACAAGCCCATGACACCCGCCGAACAGCTATCGGCCCGCCAAGCCCTATACGACGAACTGGCGGCAGCACCGGGGCTACCGCTGAAAGACGCCATCAAACTGATCCGCCGGAAACTGCGCCTCACCGTGCCTGATCTGGCGAAGCTCACCGGGGTATCCGAACGCTTCCTGCGCGATACGGAAGCGGGAAGAGGCAACCCGTCCTTGGCGACCGCAGCCAAGGTGCTGGCGCCTTTCGGGCTGACCTTGGGGGTATTGGCGGAGCGCAAAGCGTGATTCGGTAAATCCGATGACTTTCGTCGTTTATGGACATGCCATCAACGAGCCAAGTAAAAGGCGAAAACAATTTTGAATTATTAATGTTGAATGTTTAATGGATGTCGCCGCGCAAAGCGCGTCGGTATTGATCCAGGCGCAAAGCGCACATCTCAATTAAGCACTAAAAATTCAAAACTAAACATTGCTTTAACTTATCAAGGCGGTGCGCAGAGGCTTCACCCGCGCGCGCGTCGCCCAATATTTTTTCGCAGTACCCTGAAATTCCGGCAAAATCCGGGTCTTTAGCGGCAAGAGGTGGCGAAGCCGAGTAGAAGGGTGGTGCGGTGAGGCATTTTCGCAAAGGAGCAACGCATGAGATTTCTTGATGTAAAGACAGACATCGCCTTCAAAAAGGTATTCGGCAGCGAACAGCACAAAGACATCCTGATCGGATTTCTGAATGCGGTGCTCGACCTGGATGGGGACAAACGCATAGTGGAAGTCACCCTGAAGAATCCCTGGCAAGCCCCCGATCTGTCCATCCTCAAGGAAACCATACTCGACATCAAGGCGGTGGATGACCGAGGCGTATCGTTCATCGTTGAAATGCAGGTGGAAAGGAAACACGCCTTTCAGAAGCGCGCCCAGTATTACACCGCCAAGGCCTACACCAGCCAGATAGACAAGGGGGAAGATTACCCCAAGCTGGGGCAGGTCATCTTTATCGGCATCCTGGACTTCAGTTGTTTCGCAGGGGAAGACTGCCTCACCCGCCACCTGATACTCAACCAGGCCACACAAAGGCAGGAACTGAAAGACATTGAATTCAATTTCATCGAACTCCCCAAATTTGACAAAACCGAAGCGCAATTGGAAGGGATTATCGACAAATGGATCTATTTCATCAAAAACGCCGACAACCTGACCATGATTCCCAAAAGCGCCGAAGCGATACCCGAACTGAACAATGCTTACACGCAAGCCGCCGTATTTTCCTGGACAAAGGATGAACTGGAGATATACGAATATTGGCGGATGGAAGAGACATCGGAACGCTACAAGATGCAAGAGGAGTATGAGAAAGGCCGAGCGGAAGAACGCCTGGAAAATGCCCGGAAGATGAAACAGCTTGGTGTTGCGGTGGAAATAATCATGCAGGTGACGGACTTAAGCCGGGAAGAGGTGGAAAGAGGCTGAGCCATGATTTGCGGGGGCGGCGGGATAAGTAAAAGGCAAAAACAATTTTGAATTTTTAATGCTTTGTTTAATTGAGGTCGCCGCGCAAAGCGCGTCGGCATTGAATCACGCGCGAAGCGCACACCCCAATTAAACATTAAAAATTCAAAACCAAACATTGCTTTTACTTAACCCTGGCCGGGGCGCGCTGCCGGGATGGGAAGACTTCGTGCGGCTCGAAAACCGGCGCACGGGGAAATAAACGGATTGAATCGGGCAAAAGGGGAAAGTGAAATGATCGTCATCCAACGGAAATTCTGGATAGTGTTGTTTGTGCTGCTGGCTTGGGGGCAGGCTTGGGGGGCGGAGGTGTGGTTGCCGAGCGGGGGGCCGTTTGGAGGGCAAATTAATGCCCTATTGTCTACCCCGGACGGCGCGCTGTATGCCGGGACGTTTGGCGGCGGGGTGTTCCGCAGCGCGGACAAGGGCGCAACCTGGACGGCGGCGAGCCAGGGGCTGACGAATCAGCTTGTCCGGTCGCTGGCTACCAGTGCGGACGGCACGTTGTATGCCGGGACGAATGGCGGGGTGTTCCGTAGCGCGGATAAGGGCGAGACCTGGACAGCGGCGAGCCAGGAATTGACAAATCAGGGTGCCAATACGCTGGCGCTAGGTGCCGACGGTACGCTGTATGCTGGGACAGGAAACATGCTTACTGGCAGTAGCATCTTCCGAAGCTCAGACAAGGGCACGACTTGGACAGAGGCTAGCCCGGGGTTGACGGGGCAGGGTACCTCGTCACTGGCGCTGGAAACTGACGGCACATTGTATGCCGGGACATGGTACGGCGGGGTGTTCCGTAGCACCGACAAGGGCGCGACCTGGACGGCGGCGAGCCAGGGGCTGACGAATCAGTATGTCATGTCGCTGCTCTCCAGCGCGGACGGTACGCTGTATGCCGGGACGTATGGCGGGGTGTTCCGCAGCGCGGACAAGGGCGCGACCTGGACGGCGGCGAGCCAGG
>CAYVIN010000051.1:0-2677 GCA_964451375.1 uncultured Sulfuricella sp. | reverse complement strand
TTCCGCAGCGCGGACAAGGGCGCGACCTGGACGGCGGCGAGCCAGGGGCTGACGAATCAGGATGTCGGGTCGCTGGTCTTAAGCGCGGACGGCACGTTGTATGCCGGGACGGGGGGCGGGGTGTTCCGCAGCGCGGACAAGGGCGCGACCTGGACGGCGGCGAGCCAGGGGCTGACGACTCAGTATGTCCGGTCGCTGGCACCCAGCGCGGACGGCACGTTGTATGCCGGGACGTATGGCGGCGGGGTGTTCCGCAGCACGGACAAGGGAGCGACTTGGATGGCGACTAACCAGGGCTTGACGACACAGAATGTCAAGGCGCTGGCACCCAGCGCGAACGGTACGCTGTATGCCGGGACGTATAGCGGCGGGGTGTTCCGCAGCACGGACAAGGGAGCGACTTGGACGGCGGCCAGCCAAGGGCTGACGATACTGGGTACCACCTCTCTGGCGCTGGGAACTGAAGACACACTGTATGCCGGGACGGATGACGGGGTGTTCCGTAGCACGGACAAGGGTGCAAACTGGACGGCGGCGAGCCAGGGGCTGACGAATCAGAATGTCCACTCGTTGGCGCTGGGCGCAGATGGCACGCTGTTTGCCGGAACGAATGACCGCGTGTTCCGCAGCGCCGACAAGGGCGCGACTTGGACGGCGGCAGGTCAGGGGATAGAGAATCCGGCTACACAGTCGTTGGTGCTGGGTGCGGACGGTACGCTGTATGCCGGAACATTGGGCGGGGTGTTCCGTAGCACGGACAAGGGTGCAAACTGGACGGCGGCGAGCCAGGGATTGACGAATAAGGAAGTCTGGACTTTGGCGCTGGGGGCAGACGGCACGGTATATGCCGGGACGTGGGGCGGCGGGGTGTTCCGCAGCGCGGACAAAAGTGCGACCTGGACGGCGGCCAGCCAAGGCTTGACCAATCAGGATGTCCGGTCGCTGGCGCTGGGCGCGGACGGCACACTGTATGCCGGAACGTCGGGCGGCTTATTCCGCAGCACGGACAAGGGCGCGACCTGGACGGCGGCAAACCAGGGCTTGGGCAATCAGTCCGTTATCTCGCTGGCGCTGGGCACGGACGGCATACTGTATGCCGGAACGGATGGCGGCAGCGTGCAACGCCTCGCCACCACCACATCAGCCAAACTGGCTACGCTAACCCTCCTCGGTGCTAACGAAATCAACGAAACCGCCACCACAACGCTACGCGCCGAAGCCGCCTACGACAGCGGCGCGAAAAGCCTAGTCACCCCGACCTGGAAAACCAACAACCCCGCCGCCAGCATCGCCGCCGACGGTACGCTGACCGCGCTGGCCGTGGACAAGGACACCCCGCTCACCGTCACCGCCACCTACAGCGAAGGCGGCATCACGCAGACGGCGACCCGTCAGGTGGTGATCCGCAACCAGCCGGCCAAACTCACCAAACTGGCGGTCAACGGCGAAACCAGCCTGCCCTCCGGGGGGAGCATCAATCTTTCCGCCACCGCGCTGTTCGACGACAAGAGCAGCGCGGTCGTCACCCCGCAGTGGAAAATCGCCAGCGGCCCGGCAAGCATCGCGACGGACGGTACGCTGACCGCCCAGACGGTGAGCGCCGATACGCCGGTGACGGTTGCGGCGACCTTCAGCGACGGCAAGACCAGCCAGAGCGCCAGCCTGACTCTCACCGTGAAGAAGGCCGCCGCCAAACTCAAGGAGGTGTGGATTTTCGGGCCTTCCAACCTTACCGGCGGCCAGACCGCCCGCTACTCGGCGCGCGCGGTGTATGAGGACGGCAGCCAGATTCCAGTGTCGCCCGTGTGGACTTCGCGCGACCCGGCTTCGCCGGTGCGCGCCGACGGCACGGTGCAGTTCGCCAACGCCACCCGTTCGGTGCAGCTGGTCGCCAATTACAACGACGCCAGCGGCGGCGCGGCGGGCCAGTTCACCGCCTACGTCACCCAGGCTTCCGGCAAGGCCAACACCCTCAAGGTGATGGTCGATCAGGTCGCCGACTTGTCGCCCGGCGACCGGCTGACGGTGGATATTTCCAAGGAAAACTTCGATCCGCTGACCCGTTACGACCTCTATGCCGCCGTGCAGGCGCCGGGCTTGCCGCTGATCTTCCTCAACGATAGCGGCGATATCTTCGGCCTGCCGTCGTTCATGGGCCAGCTTTCGCCGTATCGGGTCAACACCTCGCTGGTCACGGAACGCAGCCCGCTGCTCTACATGACCCTGCCCAAGGGATTGCCGAAGGGGAGCTATACGTTCCAGGCCGTCGCGGTGCCGCCCGGCGCGGATGTGATGGACGCCAGCCGCTGGCTGGCGCAAGGCGCGGCCACGGTAAAGGTCGGGCAATGATGGTCGGATTTTGACGCCGGGGGACGGGCGCGAACGACGCGCTTCGTTCCCTGGCGCATCCTGGAATAACTGAAGGTCAGCATCTATCCAGAATTTTTTCACCAACGCCCTGAAAACCGCAAGAATTGCGTGTCTTTAGGTGCAGGGAAACACCCTCACCAATAAGTGAAATAGCAGTAGCAGTTGGCCTGGCGGTAATATGTAGCCACTTTTTTCACAACCCTTTTTTTGAGGAACTTTTTCATGCTTTCATCCCGCGCTTTCAAGCCCGCCAAAATCGCCCTGTACACAGCGCTGGCGCTGGCCTGCGCCTCACCCGCGCTGGCCG
>CAYVIN010000050.1:0-28428 GCA_964451375.1 uncultured Sulfuricella sp. | reverse complement strand
GCGAAGGAGCGGCGTAGTTATTCATACGCCCGACTGTCGCGCCCTTGTTCCGGCTTTAGCCGGATTACAAGGGCGGTGATGCCCTTCACGGGTAAGCGAAATTTGCATATGAAACAAAAGACCAGCGAGGGCGGGCGCAATTTGTGAAATATCCGGGCTAGAATGCCGGGACTTTTCTGACAGGCGAGACAATCAGGCGATGAGCACCGGACGCAACGATCCCTGCCCGTGCGGCAGCGGCAAAAAATTCAAGAAATGCTGCGGCCTCAACGAAACACCCGCCGCGCCGCGCCCCGCCGTCGATCCCAACGCCCTGTTGCAGCAGGCCATGCGGCTCCATCAGAGCGGCCAGTTGGCGCAGGCCGACGCCGCGTACCGGCAAATCCTCGCGGTGCGCCCCAATGACCCGAATGCGCTGCATTTATCCGGGCTGATCGCCCATCAGGGCGGCAATCATCAGGCCGCCGCCGAATTGATGGTCAGGTCGCTGGCCCACAACCCCAAGGTCGCGGAATGGCAGTTCAATCTGGGCGGCGTCTATGCCGCGCTGCGCCGTCCCGGCGACGCCGAGCGCCATTTCCGCAACGCCCTGGTTATCCGCGCTGATCTGCCGGAGGCCCACTTCCAGTTGGGCCTGGCCCTCTACGAACTGGGCCGTTACCCGGAAAGCGCCGAACATTACCGGCGCGCCCTGGCGTTACGCAACGATTACCCGGAAGCCGCCTTCAACCTTGGTAACAGCCTTTGCGCCGCCGGCGATTTCGCCGCCGCGCTGGACGCCTACCGTCACGCGCTGGCGCTACGCCCCGACTATGCGACCGCCCACGCCGCCCTCGGCAATACCCTGCGCCAAAGCGCCCGCCTCGACGAAGCGATTTCGCATTACCGCGCCGCGCTGGCGATCACCCCGGATTATCCCGACGCCCTCGCCAACCTGGCCGGCGCGCTGCTCGCCCAACCCGGCGGGGCGGACGAGGCGGCGCAACTCGCGCGCCGCGCGGTGGAGCTGGCCCCCCACCACGCCGACGCCTGGAACAACCTAAGTGCCGCGCTGCAAGGGCTGGGCCGTCTCGACGAGGCCGCCGCCGCCGGGCAACAGGCGGTGACCGTCAATCCCACCCATCCGCTGGCGTGGAACAACCTGGGCAGCGCCTGGCAGGATCAGGGGCGGATAAACGACGCGCTGGCGGCATACCGACGCGCCCTGGAACTCGACCCGAACTACGCGGCGGCCCACAGCAATTTCCTGTTCGCCCTGAATTTCCTGCCCGGCCTGGACGGCGCGGCGGTGCTCGCCGAACATCGCGCCTGGGCGCAGCGCCACGCGACGTTTGAACATTTACCTCCCACGCCACGCGGGGAATTTCCGCGCCGCTTGCGAATCGCTTATTTCTCGCCGGATTTCCGCAATCACGCGGTGGCCTGGTTTATCGAGCCGGTGCTGGAAAACCATGACCCCGCCCGCTTTGAAGTATTCTGCTACGCCGCCGTCGCCGCGCCCGACGCCACCACGATCCGGCTCCAGGGCAAGGCGCAGCACTGGCGCGATATCGCCGCTTTGAACGACGCGCAGGCCGCCCAATTGATCCGCGACGACGCCATCGATATCCTCATCGACCTGGCCGGGCACACCGCCGCCGGACGACTCGGCATCTTCGCCCGCAAACCCGCGCCGCTACAGATGACCTGGCTGGGTTATCTGAACACCAGCGGGCTGGCGGAAATGGATTACCGGATCAGCGACACCCTTGCCGACCCGCCCGGCGCGGAGCGCCACCACACCGAAAAACTCCTGCGCCTGCCCCATGCCGCCTGGTGTTACCGGCCCCCCGCCAACGCCCCCACGCCCAATGCCGCACCGCTGTTGACCAAGGGCCACGCGACCTTCGCGGCGTTCAACAATTTCGCCAAAACCACCCCGGAGATGCTTGCCCTGTGGGGACGTATCCTCGCCGCAACGCCCGCTTCGCGTCTGCTGACACTCGCCAAGGATGTCGCGGTGGCGCAGCGGATGTTCGCCGCAGCGGGTTTTTCCCCGGCGCAACTCGACATTCGCCCGGCCTGCTCGTTCGACGACTACCTGGCGCTGCACCGCGAGGTGGACATCCTGCTCGACAGTTTTCCCTACAACGGCGCGACCACCACCTGCCATGCCTTGTGGATGGGCGTTCCGGTGGTCAGCCAAAGCGCCGCCTACCCGCCGGTGGCGCGCTCCGGCGCGAGCCTGCTGGGCACACTGGGCCTGACGGAACTGTGCGCCGCCACGCCGGACGATTACGTGGACATCGCCGTCGCGCTGGCCGGCAATCCGCAAAAACTGGCGGAATTACGCGCCGGTTTGCGGGAGCGGATGCGTGTTTCGCCTATCGTCGATGCCGCGCGTTTTACCGCCGCGCTGGAAGACGCCTACCAACGCGCCTGGGAAGAAAGCGCCGTCAAGACCACAAGTTAGTGACCACTATGGCTGCAAGGCAGGCGGAATGGCGATGTAGGCCAACATAATGATTTTGCATGATTTTCCATATTCCGCCAAAAAAGTCGAAAAAAAAGCCGGGCAACTCACGTTACCCGGCTTTTTTGTTGCCCGCGGTTACTGGTCGTTGACCAGTTCCCGCCAGGACACCCGGCGGGTCGCGGTGGTGCTGCCGCCTACCGGGATATTGGTGGTGACGGTAGTGCTATCCGACAAGCGGGTCAACGACACGATGGTGTTGTTGGGCAGGCGCACCACCACCGGGCGGGTCGCCAGCGCGTTGCCCAGGCGCACTGCCGCAACGTTGCTGGCGGAGGTGGTGACGAACGTCCCGGTGCGGTAGTCCACATAATAAATCCAGCTATAACCACCTACCGTACAGGCGCTGGAATTCGGCACGTTGGTGGTGAACACCAGGGTGCCCAGCGCCAGGGTCGGATCGGTATTGCTGCGTTCGCCGCTGTCCGGCAGATCGAAGTACCAGCCGCTGCCGGTGGCGAAATCCACCGAATTGACCGAGGTGGTGCGCGCCGCAGCGCCACTCGGCGCGGTGGTGCTGGAAACCGTTTGCTGGATCATTCCCGTGGCGACGCGGGCGTTGCCGAGGCTGCTCGAACCGAGACTGTCCTTGACGGCGTAGAAGGATTGCACCGTCGCATCGGTCAAATCGGTGGTGCCCAGATAACGTCCGGTGCCAATGTAAACCACGGCTGCGCCGTCCACATCCCCCAGTTCGGGTTTGGCGGTGATCGGCTGGGTACCCCCCGAGCCGTTGCGGAAATAGGCGATTTGCTGGGCTTCGTAGCCGGCTGCGCCGACATTGTTATTGATGTCGAAACGGAACAGATTACCCAGCATGTCGCCGCCGTAGGCGCGCAAGGCGGTGTTGTCGGTCATGCCGTTATCCGTCCAGGCGCTGACCCGCCCCAAGCCGCTGGGGGTGGTGGTGCTGCCGTAACCGGTGTTGATGGTGGTGAGAATCGCGCCGGTGGCGGCGTCCAGCACATACAGATATCCGCTGCCGGTGCCGGGGCTGACGTTGTTATAACCGGAAGTCACCAGCACTACCCAGGTTCCGTTGACCTTCTTGGTAATGACCGGGTTGCCATAGGTATAACCGAGGTTGGCGTCCTTGGTGTATCCCGAGCCGGCGCTGGTGTCGTAGGTGAATTCCCAGAGCGCCTTGGGATTGGCGGGGTCGGTTACGTCGAGCGCGTAGTAGCCGCGTCCGCCGCCGTTGAGACCGCCCACCAGCAAGGTTTTCCAGCCGCCGTTGATGTAGGCGTCGCCCACAGTTGGGGTGCCGTCCACGAAATACTGGTGTTTGGTGGCGTAATTGGCGTCCGCCAGTTTGTAGAGATTGGGCATCACCAGGGAAGGAACATAGGCCCACAGTTCATCGCCGGTGCTGGCGTTAAACGCATGCAACATGCCGTCGTTGGCGGCGGCGTAAACCACCCCCTGGCGGCTGCTGTTGCTGCTCTTGTAGCCGGAGTAGCCGGAATCGGTGTATTCATAAAGCGGGGTTTTCACGTACACCGCTTCGGCGGAAACGATGTCGCCCAGCACGTGGGTGCGGCTGCGATAAAGCGTCCCTTCGTTGCCGCGCTGACCACGGATGAAGTTCACCAGATTTTCGCCGGAAGCACTGGTCAGGTTGGCGCCGGACAAGCCCTGGCTGAGGGTCGCCACGTTGCTGCTGCCGAACATCGCCTGTTCCGCGCCGCTGAGGTTGGTGTAAAGGAAAGGCTTGAGTTTGTCGGCCCCACCCGGATCAAAGGTATAAATGGTGCGGCTGTCGCTGGATGCACTGACTTTTGCGTCGAGTTGGGATTGCGCCGACCAGTCCACAGCGGTTTCCACCACACCGCTGCTGGTGTTGAGTTGCTGGCGCACCAGTTCGCCGCTCCACTCCACGGTGGTGAAGGTGGAGCTGAACACAAAATTGTCGCCCGAGGTGACGTTGGGGTTACTGGTGGTGGCCGCAGCCGCTGCGCCGATTCGGGCGCTGACCCCGGCCAGCGCGTTGGACAACCCGGTCGCCAGTTCGGTAGGACTTTTTGCGCTGAAGTAGGTGCCGTGGCCGTTCACGGCGGCGTGCCACAAGTCGTCGATATTGGCTTGCGAATCACTGGAAGGAACCGACCAGTTGCAGGTTGAGCCCGATGTTCCCCAGGAGCACACCCCGGAGGACGGGTTGGCGACCGTCCCGTTTTTCACGTCGTAAAAATCGCCGCTGCCATCCGTATCGTAAGTCGGCGAAAACTGCATGTAGCCGTCAATGCCCAGCCCCAGCGTAAAAGTGGTCATGTGTTGCTTGACGTTGGTGTCCTTGCTGCTGACCGGCACGTTGTTTTCACAGACATCGCTGCCCAGCGAACCGGTGCAGTTGGACAGGCCGGAATCACGCAGGTCGTTGACGTAGTAGTGATACGCCACATCGGCCAGCGTCTCGGCGGTGTTTGTACCGTCCAGCATGGGCCGCGCGGCTGAGCCATCCTGGTTGCCGATGGCGGTGCTGCCGTCCAATTGATAACCGGCGCCGCCGTTCCAGTAGCCGTCGGTGGAAAGAATCGTGAAATTCTGCTGACAGGAATATTCCATCGGATCACTGCCAACCTTGCCGGCATAAATGCGCCCGGCTTTCGAAAGCGCCGCGCGCAGCGGTGTGTTGCTGCCCGGATCGGCGGCAAACAGCTTGGTGAACCAGGTGCTTTTCTGTGAAGTCGTAAATTTTCCGACATTGAGAAAGTTGCTGCCGGTGGTCGTGCTGGACGTGTTGATCGTGAAAAAACCTACCCGGTAACGCTCGTCAATCGGCTGAAAAGCCAGGCTGGTGGCGGTTTTCATCATTTGCATCCGGGTTCGGTAATACGTCCACCAGTTGGCGAAGTTGGTCATTTCTTCCGAGTAGCTACAGGTGGTTCCCGCGCAATCGCTACGGGTGGAGGCCTTCGTGGAGGTGCCGGGATAGGGATAGCTGGAGGTGCTGGACACGATGTCCACACGCTGGAAGGAGCCCGGCACGTAGGAAGTCACCACAGGATCGACGCCGCCGGTAAACGCAGTCGCTGTGGCGGTCATTACGCCGGGCGCGACGAAGGCGGTTATCGTGGCGGTGATGTTGCCGGTGCCGACCGCCTTGGTAACCACCGGCAGGAAGGTGATCCCGCCCATCGATACCGGAGCGGTAATCGTCAGGACATTGCTGCTACGCGAGGCGCTGAAACCGGAAACCGCGCAAGCGCCGGTCGTGGAAGCGGTACAGGCGTCAATCCGGCTTTCGATATTGGTTGCCACGTTATTGACGGTATTGGCGTTCGCGGAAGCAGCGGACATGATTTGCTGACCGTTGACGGTGATGCCGCTGAATGAGGTATTCGTATTGGCGCCGGGGGGGTCAACCACGGTCAGCGTGGCGGTTGAACCGGAACTGGCGACGGTGGTTACCACCGGGGTAAAGGTGATCGCCCCCATTGAGGCCGGTGCGGTGATGGTCAGCGTACTGCCGCTGCGCGAGGCGCTAAATCCAGCCACCTGGCAGTTTCCGCTAATGGCGGAGGTGCAGGCGTCAATTCGGGTTTCGACGTTGGTTGCCACGGTGCTGGTGCTGGTGTTGGCGGTCGAGGCGGCGGACATGATTTCCTGACCGTTGACGGTAATGCTGCTGACCGACGTATTGCCCGAGCCGCTGAAGGTGATGGTGGCGGTGGCGGAGGTGCCGTTAGTGCCCGGAATACTTATGCCGGGGTAGCGAATCCTGTTGTAGGTCGCGGTTTTGATGGCCTGGCAGTTGGTCAACGCCGTACTGTTGCACCAGCGCACTTTGGCCGGGTAGGTATAACTGCCGGTCGGCGCGCTGGCGGTGGTGCAGGTGCGCAGATTGGGGGCGGTGCAATATTCGCCGGCGATGATGGTGTAGTAATACGGGCCGACGTTGCGCGAAACGGTTGTGGTCGGTGCGGTGAAACTCCCGGTGGCGAAACGTCCCGTCCCGCTGGCGGTGGTGCCGACTTCATTGCTGTAGTCCGTCCCGCCTACCATGCCGGGCAACAGGTAATTGTCGTTGCGCAGGCAGTTGTCTGCGGAGCAGGTGGAACTGCCCGTCGAGCAGGAACTGTTGCAATACATCTTGTCGCTATAGGAAGTCGTCAGGTTGGTTGAGCCCGTGTCCTGAACGTTGTAGGCATCGTTTTTCACCGACGTATAGGTAGTGATATTGCTCCAACTCGACCCGTCGGAATTTTTTGGCGGGGTGTACGTAATTGCGGGATTGTAGTAGACATTGTTGAAATCGGATGCGTTATACGGCGGCCTGCCAAACGAACAAGCCGAGCCTTTGCAGTAGGTACTACTGTTGACCCAGTCGGGCAGATAGTTCCAATCCATACTTCCCGAATCGTCGAGCACAAATATCAGATTGGGCAACACCGAGGTGGTCGCCGAGGCGATCAGCGGCGAACTGGCGATGTCGGTTGTAGCCGCCGGAGCGGGTGCGGAAAAAACCAACGGCAGCAGGGCGACACAGGCTGCGGCCTTGCTCAGGGCGGATTTCAGATGTGCGAGTTTCATGATGTTTCTCCTGTCCTACAAGGCGACCATCGCCTGGATAAAACTGACGGTGTTGCGCGGCCCGGCGATACGCGAGGTGATGCGGTAATAATATTGATTGTTGTATTGCAACCGGATGGCTCCCGCGCCCCGGCTGCTTCCCGAGGAACTGGCGGAATTCGGCGAGGTGGCGCAATTCGCGCCGGCGGCGGTGGGTGCAAATGGCTGGGCAATGGTGGGGGAACACATCCGGTGAATGACGTAGGAAACCGTATTGCCGGCGGCGTCCTGGGCGAGTGTGCGAACCTGCCCGGCGGGAATCAGTTGGTTCGTCCAGAAGGCGTCCCAGGTTTGTCCGACTGCGGGATCCTGTTTGGCGGCGACGTAACCGTTCGGCAAACTGCTCTGATACAAGCCGGTGCCGACGTTGTTGGTTTCCAGCCAGATCACGGCGGTTTCGATGCCGGTGTCGCCGGACATGGTCGCGCCCTGCTGGAACGACAGGTTGCCGGCTATCATGGTGGTGGTGTTGACCGAACGCAGCAGCGCGATGCCGGCCAGGGTCATCGCTACCAGAACGATCAGGGTAATGAACAACACCACGCCTCGTTGGGGTGATGGGTAAGGGGTGATGTTTTGCCCGTCACCTATCGACCATCCCGCTTTTTGATGATTGGTTAACATCCTGCTTGTACTCCCATCCAGGCTACGTTACGGATCGGCACGATGGTTTGGAAAAGTTTGTAACGATAATGTTGCCAGTTCCCGTCACCGGACAAATCAATCGGCGTGGTGGCGGTGCCCGCCCATTGCAGGGCTGCGGTGGTTACGTCGAGTTTGTCGTATTGGTTGTTACGCGCCACCAGCGCCAAGCGCAGCGCGGACACCCGCGCCCAGCCGCAGGCAGTAGCGGGGGTGGTTTGATCCCATACGTCAACCACCCCGTCCATGGCCGGCGCGGTGGTGTCGCGCCCATATTCGGCGCGCATCATCACCACATTTTCGGCAATCGGCGTCCATATCGCGGTATTGCCGATGTTCCCTGCCGTTGCGCAGTTGTTCACGCGGAAGTCGCATTGGGTAAGATTGCCGTTGCGTATCGCGTAAACCAACATGCGAGGGTTTTGGCCGAGATTAAACAGGGTGCCGCTTTGCATCGACGCGGCCGGCGCGTTGACGACGCTGAGTGTGCCGCCCACGATGGTCTGGGTCAGATTCAGGTTACACGGCGCAGGCAGGGTTTGCGGGACGGGAATCACCCAGTCGCTGGTGATGAAATTGGACTGGGTTTGCACCTGGAGCGTCGCTGATCCGGCAGTGTGGGTGGTAATCCGGTCGCCTTCCGAAGCGGCATTGGCGTTGCCGTAAACCACCGCAATCACATCGGTGTTGGCGTCGCCCGCCGGAATCGCCGCCGGATTGACGACGACCGGCATGGCCGGGATAGTCGATCCGGCGGGAAAGGTGATGTTGCAGCCCAATATGTTGAGCGAGGCGATGCCATAACCGCCCTGGCGGATGTCGCGTTGCAGGGTGTGCAGGGCGATGGCGCCGGTTGAAACGGCGTCGTCGCCGCCGCTGGTGGAGCGGCGCTGTCCTTCGGTGAGGGAAAACACCTGGAGGATGACGATGATGCCGATCATGCCGATACCTACGCCGACCAGGATTTCGATCAGGCTGAAGCCGGCTGAATGACGGGCGGGATGGCGTGTGGCGGGTAACAATTCGGCCTCCTATTTGATTTGGGCTATCGCCACATGTTGATGCGCCACGGTTTCACCCGGCGCCTGCCAAAATACCGTGACCCTCACCAGGCTGCTGGCGGTGAGTGGCGGGGCCGTGCCGGCAACCTGGGTAACCACCACCGTCGGCGGATTGATGTCCGCGCCCGGCAGGGTGGCCTGCACTGTGCCGGGGGTGTCGGCGTTGCCCACCCAGGCCAGATAAGCCGCGCCGTTGGGGCTGGCGAAATTGTTGGCGAGCGTCGCGGCGGTACGGTTGCCCACCCACATCTGGCCGATCAATTGATTGACCAGCAGGTTGGCGTCGGTGCGGTATTTGGCGTCGCCCGCCTGTTTGATGGAAGCCGCCTGCATACCGACAATCGCCAGAATGCCCATCGAAAAGATCAGAATGGCAATCAGGGCTTCCAGTAACATCGAACCGGATTGGCGGGAGCGTGAAGGAAAAGACGTGCGCATTGATATTCTCCGTCAGCAGGCCTGCGGGTTGGTTGGGTCGAGGGTGGTCATGCGCGGGTCGCACATACGCACCTGCCCGCTTAATGTCACATGGACTTCCAGGCAACGCATTTCGCCACCACTGTCCTGACAACTGCCGCCCACCGGATTGGAAATGGTGATCTGGGTTACGTCGCCGCCCGCGCCGATTGCGACAGTCCCGCCAATCGGGCGTCCCAGTCCGTTGAAGGTGAGCGGCATGGTTCCAACCACGGTCATTACTGCATTGGTTGACCCTTCCCCGGCGACGCGGGTCTGGATGGTCGCCCCGGCGGCGTCGCTCACCGTCCAGTCGAAACCGACCAGCGAAACGGTAACCGGCGCATTCCGCCGCACCGCTTCGGCGCGCGCGAATTGCAGGGCGTTCAGCATGGATTCGGCGGCAGTGCGAATTTGGGTGTTCTGAATCCACACCATGAAACTCGGCAAGGCCATGCCGATCATGATCGAGACGATAGCCAGCCCAATCATGATTTCGACAAGCGTCGTCCCGCGCTGCCGCGCCTTGCGGCGCAACACCAGGGAAGACGGGGAGAAATAATCGCTTAACACGATCCGTCCTTGCGCGTCACCCAGCAGGTGGCGTTGACGGTCCAACCGGCAGGGACGCTGGTGGTGGCCTTCACGTTGTTGGGGGCGACCGTGTAAGTAAAGCCGCCCATCCCGTTCCCCGCATTACCGACCGCCTGTACCACAAAGGTGTTGGCGTTCAGGGTGGGACAGGAAATGGTGAAATACTGGGTATTGGTGGGCAGCGGCGCGGTGGTGCCGGCGACACAGGCTCCGGCGTAGGTGCGGTTGTCCTGGAAATATTGTTCCAGCTTGACCGCCATGGTACCAAGCTGGGAAGTCGCTTCGGAAATTTTGCCGCGCTGCACGTATTCGGCATAGGTGGGCACCACCAGCGCCGCGAGAATCCCGACGATCACGACGGCGATCATCAATTCGGTGAGGGTAAAACCGGATACTTTTTTCATGACAGGCTCCTTTTATGATTGGATGTTAGGAAAGGCGGTTGGATTCCGCCAGCATAAACCGATAAGCGGTCGCTTTTCCAGCCTGAGCGGTTGAATCTATACTACGAGCTTGCCGAGGAAAAAAATATGAACAAGTTCCACTTCTGCGTTTTTACCCTGCTGCTGGCCTGCGGCTTCGTCCAGGCCGCGCCGCAAAACGCCGCCGCGTTGCCGACCCAGCCCCTGCTGCGTATCGAAACCGGCCAGCATCTGGCTTTGATCACCCGGATCAGCGCCGATGCTTCCGGGCGCTATGTCGCCACGGCCTCCGAAGACAAAACGGTGCGCATCTGGGACGGCCTCAGCGGGCGTCTTCAGCAGGTATTGCGCCCGCCCATCGGCGACGACCGCCTCGGCGCGGTTTACGCGGTGGCGCTGACGCCGGACGGGGAAAGCGTCGCAGTCGGGGGATATTCATCGTTCACCGGGCAGGGGCATTCCCTGTATTTGTTCGAGCGAGCCGGCGGCGTGTTGCGCAAAAACGGCACGTTATCCGGGCTGGAAGCGCCGATCCATCAACTCGCCTGGTCGAAAGACGGTCAATTTCTCGCCATCGGCCTGCGCCAGGAAGGGCTGCGGGTATTTCGCCACAATCTGCAATTCGTCGGCAGCGACCCGGAATATAACGAAGTGATTTTCGGCGCGGATTTTTCCCGCGATGGGCGGCTGGCGATTGCGTCGCTGGATGGCTCCTTACGCCTTTACCGGGTCGGCAAGGCTGGCCTGGAGCGCCTTGCCCGCCAGCGCGCGCCGGGCGGCAAACCCTACAGCGTGGCCTTTTCCCCGGATGGCGGGCTGCTCGCGGTGGGTTATCAGGACTCGCCACGGGTCGATGTGCTCGACGCCGACACCCTGACCCTCAAATACAGCGCCGAATATCGCCGCGACGGCAATCTCGGACGGGTTGCCTGGTCGCGCGACGGGCGCACCCTGTTTGCGGGCGGCAGCCAAACCGCCAATGGTCGTTTCCCGGTGGTCGCGTGGGACGATGCAGGACGTGGCGCAGGGCGCGAAGTCACCGCGTTCGCCAATATCGTGACTTCCCTTGCCCCGCTCGGCGAGGGCGTGGTGGCGGCCAGCGCCGATCCCGCCTGGGCCGCGCTGAACGGACGCGGCAATCCGGTTTTTGTGGTGCAAGGCAGCCGGGGCGACTACCGGGGCTTGTGGGAAAACTTTCGGGTTTCCGGGGATGGCCGCACGGTGGCCTTCAAATACGATAACGCCGCCGCGCAAACGGTTTTCGACAGCACTCGTGGCGAATTGCTGGGCGACGGTGAGGGTAATTCCGCCGCACTCGCCGAACCGCGCAACAGCGCGCCAGGCATGGAAATCGAGGGCTGGAAAAACACCACCGCGCCCAAGCTGAATGGCCGCCCCTTGCCATTGCGCGCTCACGAACCGGCGCGTAGCCTGGCGGTAGCGCCCGATGGCGGACGTTTCGTGTTGGGCAGCGAATGGTATTTACGCCAGTTCGACGCAACGGGCCGGCAAATCTGGGAACAGGCGCTGCCTGCCGCTGCCTGGGCGGTCAATATTTCCGGCGACGGACGCTGGGTGGTCGCGGCGCTGGGCGACGGAACGATACGCTGGTCGCGCAGCAGCGACGGCCTGGAACAACTGGCGCTGTTTCCCCACCCCGACGGACGCCGCTGGATTTTGTGGACGCCCGGCGGCTATTACGACACCTCGGTGGGCGGCGAAGCGCTGGTCGGCTGGCATCTGAATCAGGCGCTCAACAAGCAGGCCGATTTTTTCTCCATCGGGCGTTTTCGCAAGCAATATTACCGTCCCGATGTGCTGCAAAAAGTGCTGGGTAGCGGCGATTATCAGGAAGCCCTGCGCCTCGCCGACGCCGAATTGGCCAAAACCGCCGCGCCCGCCGCCCCGCCCGCACCAGCGGCGGTCGCGCAAATGCTCCCACCGGTGGTGGTGTTGCAGTCGGACAGCGAAGTCCTCACCAGCGCCAATCAAACCGCCGTGAAATTCGCGGTGCGCAGCCCGCCGGACGCACCCGCCCAGGAAGTCAAAATCCGCGTGGACGGCAAGCTGGTGCGTTCCATCGCGGCGCGTAACCTGCCCAAGGCCGAACGCGGCGGTGAAGCGGCCGGACAGGAAGTGGTGGTGCCGTTGCCGGCCAAACGCGAAGTGGAAATCGTGGTGCTGGCGAAAAACCGCAATGGGGTTTCCGAGCCGGCCACCTTGCGCGTCCGGCGCGGCGAGAAGGAAAGCGTCGCGGAAGCCCCCGCCAAGTTCAAGAAACTCTACCTGCTCGCGGTCGGGGTATCCAAATACCCCAATTTGCCAGCGGGTTCACAACTCGCCTATCCGGCCAAGGATGCCGAAGACTTCAGCGAAATGTTCCGCAAATACTCGTCCAACCTGTATGAACAAGCGGAAATCCGCCTCCTCAAAAACGAGCAGGGCACCCGCAAAAACGTGCTGGAAGGCCTGACCTGGCTACGCAACAGCGTCGGCCCCGACGACGTGGGCATCCTCTTCCTTGCCGGGCATGGCTTCCTGCTCAAGGGCAACCGCTACCATTTCGCCAGCCATGACATCGAATTCGTCCGCGACGAAGAACGCACCATGCAAACCGCCGTGCCCGGCGAAGCCATTCAGGAGGTGATTTCCAATCTCCGGGGACGCGGGGTGTTTTTCCTCGACACCTGCCATTCCGGCTTTGCGCTGTCGTCCCTCAAGGTCAGCAGCGACATGAACGGGATGCTCAACGAAGCGGAAGACGAAAAAGGCGTGGTGGTGTTATCCGGCGCAGGCGGCAAGCAGGCCGCGCTGGAGTCCGACGACTGGAAAAACGGGGCCTTTACCTTCGCGATCAAGGAAGGCATCATCCAACGCAGGGCCGACCTGGAAAAGGACGGGCGCATCACGCCGCCGCTGTTACACGCTTTCGTCAGCAAAAAGGTCAAGGAAATGACCAAAGGGGAAGAACGTCCGCCCACCCCCAAAATGGTGGGGGCGATCTTCAACGAACCATTCATCATCATCAAGTGAAAAGGGGAAACACATGAACCGCAAAAAACACCATCTCGCCGCCGCCGTCGTCGCCGCCCTGCTGGGCAACGCCTGCGCCACCAATCCCGACGGCTCGCTGAAAGCCGATGACCGCCTTACCGGCGCACTGATCGGCGCTGCCGCCGGCTGCGGCATCGCCACCGCCACCGGCGGCAAATGCGCCCAGGGCGCGGTAATCGGCGCCGCCGCCGGATTCCTGATCGGCTGGTACTTCGAATCCAAAAAAATCGCCGACGCCCAGACCGTCAACAAGGAATATGAGAAGAAGAAAGGCTACCAGGTGCCCAAGCAGGACATCCAGCCCGCCGAATTCAAGACCGAAGTGAAACCCCAGCCGCCCGCCGCCAACGGCGAACGCGAAGTGGTCGTCACCTCCAACACCGACCTGGTCGGCTACGGCGACAAGGTGCCGGTGGTCGAACAGAAATACGCCATCTACGACGAAAAGAACCAGCTCATCGAATCCAAGACCGAAAAACTCGCCGCCGTAGACGGCGCGGGGCGCTACCAGACCGAATCCAAATTCAAGCTCCCGGCCTCCGCCAAGGGCAAGAAATACCGCGTCGAAACCACCCTCGCCTCCAACGGCAAGGACGTAAAGAAAAGCGCCTACCAGGTGTCCTTCCTGGAAGACGGCAAGATGCTGCTGGCGATGTTGTAACCCTTTGCCGGAAGCCGAAAAAAATATCGGGGAGCTGCGGCTCCCCGATATTTTTGGGCGGGCAAGGTATAAGTCTATTTGAGCACAATCCTGCCCTGCCCCTGACGGGGGATCAGGTCTACCGTGATTTCATTGTCGCGCAGGCCGTACACCACGGCTTCGCGGTCTTCGCCGACATCGCTGACGCGGCTGCCGATCTGGATGCGCACCCCCATGTAAGCCATCCGGTTGGCGACGACTTTGGCGGATTCGGCGAGGGTGATGTGGTGCATCAACTCTTCCTGCATGGCGAGTAGCTGGGTGATTTCTTCGACAATGTTGGCGTGGGTTTTGTTGGCTTTGGCGACGACTTCCGGGTTGGCTTTCTGCGGATTGCTTTTCAGGAAGGCCAGCAGTTTTTCCACGTTGTCGCGGCCCAGCGCCTTGTTTTCCAGTTCGTTGGTGATTTTCAGGAGTTCCGCGTGGAGGTGCGGGTTGACGCCGACTTCGACAAGGGTTTTGACGTGGTTGGGCGAGCCCAGCATTTGCGCCTTGACCAGCAGGGTGGCGGTGGCTTTGCCGCCAATCAGGTGGCCTTTCTGGCTTTCATCCCTGCCGATAATGATTTGCCGGGTGGCGAGCAATTCGCTTTGCATGGCGGCTTCTTCGACATAGATGCCGTCTTCGGTTTCGATACGGGCGTTCTGCACGAAACGGGCGTGGAAACTGCCGCCGCAGCGCACACTGGAGATGACGCCGGCGGCTTTTTTCTGACTATCGTGGCGTCCGATCACGCCGCCGCTCACGCGCACGTTGCCGCCGGCAATGAGCGTGGCGGCTTCCACGGTGCCGCCGACCTGGATGTCGCCGGTGGCTTCGATGATCATGCCGGCCTGTACGTCCTTGCGGATCACCACCGCGCCGTCGAAATGGATGTTGCCGGTGGAGATGTCGGCGCTATCCACCGTCATGACCGGATCGACCTGGACGCCATTGTTGACCACTACCGGCTGACCGGCAATGGCGGCGGTGAGGAGGTCGGGATCGTCAGCGGCGAGGGCTGCACCGTCCAGGCGCGGGGCAAACATCGCGGCTTTGCCGGCTTTCGCGGGGACGATGTGGCCGAGGACGTTGATTCCCGGTTCACCGTTGGTGGGCGGGATGCGGCGCATCAGGGCTTCGCCGGGCTTGACGATGGCGACGCCGCCCAGTTCGCGAAAATTGGCGACGCCGCCTTCGTTGAGGGCGGGTTTGCGTTCGCTGGCTTGCGGGGCGAGCAGATTCAGTGCGCCATCCTCGCCGTGGACGGGCGGGCGTCCCTTGGCGATGTTGATGCCTTCGGCGCTGCCGCACTGGATGGCGGTTTCGATGTTTTCTTCGATGATGCCGAAAACCACGCTTTTGGCAGTGAGCAGGGCAAGCACGTCGGCTTTGGTGACCGGTTTGCCACCTTTGGGCGGCGACAGAATGAGATGGACGCTCATCAGGTCGGAGGCGATTTCGATGCGGAATTCGCCATCACGCGCTTCGCCGATTTCCAGCTCAAATGGCTCAGTCGCGGCGGCGTATTTGCGCACCAGATCGGCGAGCGCAAATTCGTTGATATGCAACGACTTGAATTCACTCTCGGCAAGGCAGCGCTTCAGTCCGTTGATATCCAGCGTCGATTTTCCGGCGCTGGGGGAGTAACGCGCAACCAGCCTGCGCCCCGTTGCGCTGATGAAATAATTCAGCCCTTTGCCACATTCTTCCTCGCCTTGCATGTCCGCTCCCGAAAACAGTTTTTGTATTGTTGTTATATGACAGCCGACTAGAGTAGCGCCGAAAAGACTCAGCCGCAACCATCCGGCGGAACTTTCCGGCTTTTGTGACAAAGAGTTAGTATGTTTTCGTAGAAAGCCGCAACAAATCCCGGCGGGAATTCGCTCAAAAGCCGGATGGCGGTAGCGGGCCGGGTGTGCTGCGGCAGCCCGAAATTGCAGCAGGGGGTTAACGGGGGTTGTCGGTCTTTGGCAGACCGACGATCCGTTTGCCGGCTTTGATGTCACGCTGGCTGAACCACCGGTGGTTCATTTCCAGAACGTATTTGACGGGTTTGCGGGGCGCGTGTTCGGTAAGCGTGTAGGGCTGCATTTCGGCGATATCGACGATATTCCCAGCTGCGTCGATAAACGCGGCGGAAAGCGGGAGCGGGGTGTTTTTCATCCACATTGCGTGACGCGCGACATTGGGGAAAACGAACAACATTCCCTGGTTTGCAGCGAGCTGGGGGCGGCCCATCAGTCCTTGCGCCCGTTCGTCGGCAGTAGCGGCGACTTCAGCCTGAATTTCATGGGAAGCGACGCGCAGCACGATAAAATCTGCGCCCCAAACGGGTGGAAAACTCCACAACAGGATAAGAAAAATTGCGGGCAGACGGGTCACGATGCGGCTTATTTGATCCACACCGTTTTGGTGTTCACGAATTCGCGGATGCCGTGATAAGACAATTCCCGGCCAAATCCCGAGGCCTTTGCGCCGCCGAAGGGCAGACGCGGGTCGGATTTCACCATGCCGTTGACGAAAGTGCAGCCAGCCTGGATTTCTCCAGCCAAGCGTTCGGCGCGCGCGGCGTCGCGGCTCCAGATGCTGCTCCCCAAGCCGAAGCGGGTATCGTTGGCGATGCGCAGCGCGTCGGCTTCGTCGCGAGCGTGGATCACCGCCGCCACCGGGCCGAACAATTCCTCATGGTAGGCGCACGTGTCGGGATTGACGTGATCGAGCAGGGACGGCGCGTAGAAAGCGCCCTCTCCGGCCAGCATCCGGCAGCCATGCAGCGGCTGTGCGCCCTGTGCAATCGAGTCGCTGACCTGGCGGTGTACTTCGTCGCGCAGGTCGGGACGCGCCAGCGGGCCGATCTGGGTGGATTCGTGCATCGGGTCGCCGACGCTTAAAGCAGCAATCCTCTCACTGAGCAGCGGCACAAAATCGGCGGCGATTTCCGGGGCGAGGATGAAACGTTTGGCGGCGATGCAGGATTGTCCGCCGTTCTGGAAACGCGAGGCGACGGCGGCTTGCGCGGCGCTTTCCAGGTCGGCGTCGGCGAGCACCACGAAAGCATCCGAGCCGCCCAGTTCGAGGACGCATTTTTTAAGATGTTGCCCGGCCAGCGCCGCCACTTTGCGCCCGACCGGCTCGGAACCGGTGAAAGTTACGGCGTGGACACGCTCATCGGCGATAATCCCGGCTATCTGGGCGCTTTCCGCAAACAGGGTGGTGAAAAGGTACTCGGGCAGGCCGCCTTCGAGAAACGCCTGCTGGATCGCCAAGGCGCTTTGAGGAACGCTGGAAGCGTGTTTAAGCAACACTGCGTTGCCCGCCATCAGGGCCGGCACGGCGGCGCGAAAAACCTGCCAGAAGGGGAAATTCCAAGGCATGACGGCAAGCACCACGCCCAGCGGCGGGTAGGCGACATAACTTTTTGTAGCGTCCGACTCGACCGGCTCGTCCTGCAGGAAATGCCGGCTGCACAAGGCATAGTAATCACACGCCAAGGTGCATTTTTCCACCTCGGCGCGCGCCTCGCGAATCGGCTTGCCCATCTCCAGAGTAATCAGCGCGGCAAATTCGTCGCGGCGCGCCTGCAACACCGCAGACACCTTGCGCATCACTGCGGCGCGCTCTTCAAACGGACTTTTCCGCCACGCAGTTTGGGCGCGGGCGGCGCTTGCCAGAGCGCTTTCGAGATGCTGCGCGTCCCAACTGTCGAAGGTGCGCAAAATCTTCCCGGTAGCCGGATTGAGGCTTAAATAGGGCATGGCGGCGGGTTGTGCTGAATGAAAGGATGTTTCAATATAGCAGTTATGAAAAAAATATTTGTTGCATTGGCCTTGCTGGGCGCGGCTTTTCAGGCCGTCGCCGCTCCCGAAAATGATTTCCTGGCGATGCGTGACGCTTTTCGCGCCGGGGAATTCAATCGTCTCAACGGCTACGCCGCGCGCCTCAAGGGTCACGTGCTGGAACCCTACGCGCTTTACCTATTGATCGAAGCGCGCCTCAAGGAGACCGATGTCGAGGAAATTCGCGCTTTCGCCACCCGTTATCCCGACAGTTATCTGGCCGACAAACTGCGCGGCGACTGGCTCAAGGCGCAAGGCAAAATTCAGGCGTGGGAGACATTTCTCGGTGAATATCCGCAACTCGTCAACATTGACCCGGAGTTGAACTGTTACGCCTTGCAGGCCCGCCTCAGCCGGGGCGACAACGGCGCGCTGGCGGACGCCCGCAAACTCTGGCTGAGCAGCGCCGCCGACCTGCCGGACAGTTGCGAAGCGCCGTTTGCCGCGCTGGTGCAGGCGGAAATGTTGTTTGCGAAGGATGTCTGGGCGCGTTTGCGGATGGCGCTGGAAGCCGGCAATCTCAATTCGGCGCGCAACATCACCCGCTATCTGCCGGCGCCGGAGAATTCGCTGCGCGGCCTTGATCAGGCGGCGGAAAACCCCACCGCGTTTCTCGACAAAGCGCCGCTCGACCTGAGCACCCGCGCCGGGCGCGAAGTGGTTCTGTTCGCCGTGTACCGGGTGGCGCGCAACCAGACCCTTCAGGCGCTCGGCTATTGGAACAAGCTCCAGTCGCGTTTCTCCCCCGAAGATCAGGAATATATGTGGGGACAACTCGCTTATCAGGCGGCGCGGCGCCTCGAACCGGACGCGGTGGTGATGTACGCCAAGGCCGGCAACGCCCCGCTGGGCAGCGAGCAACTCGCCTGGAAAGTCCGCGCCGCCTTGCGCGAACAGGACTGGAGCATGGTGCTGGCGGCAACCGGTGCGATGTCGGAAAACGACCAGGCGCTCAGCCCGTGGCGTTACTGGAAAGCCCGCGCCCTAAAAAACACCGGCAAAACCGCCCAGGCCAATGCCCTCCTCGCCCCGCTATCCAGGGAACACCACTATTACGGTCAGCTTGCCGCCGAGGAACTTGGCCCGGCGCTGGGCATCCCCAGCGAACTCTACAAACCCGGCGAAGAGGAAATCCGCCGCGCCGAAAAATTCCCCGCCGTGCAGCGCGCCTTGCTTCTTTACGAACTCAACCTGCGCTTCGAGGCGACCCGCGAGTGGAATTGGGGCATGAAGGGCCTCGACGACAAGCAATTGCTCGCCGCAGCGGAAGTGGCGCGCCGCAACAACCTGCTCGACCGGGCCATCTACAGCGCCGACAGAACCGTCAATCAACACGATTTCAGCCTGCGTTTTCCCTCCCCGCACCGTGAGGTGATGCAGGAACACGCGACCCGGGTGGGACTCGACGAAGCCTGGGTATACGGCCTGATCCGCCAGGAAAGCCGTTTCATTCAGCAAGCCAAGTCCACCGTCGGCGCTTCGGGGTTGATGCAACTGATGCCCGCCACCGCCCGCTGGGTCGCGAAAAAACTGGGGATGCGCGATTTTCGCCAATCCCTGGTGAACCAGCTCAACGTCAACGTGGCGCTTGGCACCTATTACCTGAAATACGTCCTCGACGAACTCGACGGCAGCCCGGTGCTGGCCACCGCCGCCTATAACGCCGGCCCCAAACGCGCCCAGCGCTGGCGCGACGGCAAGCCGCTGGAAGGCGCGATTTACGCGGAATCCATCCCCTTTACCGAAACGCGCGGCTACGTGCAAAAAGTCATGAGCAACGCGGTGTATTACGCCAACCGCTTCAAGCAACGCGTCCACTCGCTCAAGGACAAAATGGGGGTGGTTCCCAGCGGCGCGCAGAAAACCAATCTTTGCAGCGGCGGCGACGAACGCAGCCCGACCTGCGAGTGAAAATGGCGTCCCGACATTCCGCCGTTGATACCTTATGTCTTTAAGGACATAATCCCTAATGGTCTGGTCAGTTTTTTTTCATGATGAATTCTTCGCGGAATTTCAGGAGCTGGATGAAGACCTTCAGGACGAATTACTCGCTCATGGCCGCCTGCTTCAGGAATATGGCCCGTTTCTCGGCAGACCGACGGTGGATACGTTGAAAGGCTCCAGGCATCCCAACATGAAAGAGTTGCGCTTTCGTTGGGCAGGAGGGCAGTGGCGCATCGCCTTCGCTTTCGATCCCCGGCGCGCCGCCATCCTGCTGGTCGGCGCAGATAAACGCGGCGCAGATCAAAAACGCTTTTACCGGAAATTGATTGCAACCGCTGATATGAGGCTGGACAGCCATTTGAGCAAACACGAATTTGCCGGCTTGGACACGGAAAAGGAATAACTGATGGCAAAAAATCTGGATGAGGTTTTATCCACCCTGCCTGCGGAACGACGCGCCGATATCGAGCAACGCACGGGCGAGTTGGCAACCCTCAAGGACTTGCGCCGTGCGGTCGAGCGCACTCAGGAAGAGCTTGCCGCCAGCCTCGGGGTTGGTCAGGAAACGATTTCCCGTATCGAGCGGCGTAGCGACTTGTTGCTTTCCACGGTACGCCGCTACATTGAGGCAATGGGTGGTCAACTGGAGTTGGTGGCCCGATTTCCCAATCGCCCGCCTGTAATTATTGAGCACCTTGCTCCTCAGATGACGCCTGCCGCCAAAAAATGCAGTACACCTCGCATAAAAATAACCGCATGACGCGCCACCGCAGCAGATTGCCCGATCATCTGTAATTCCACACAAACTCACAAGGAATCATCATGGAAATCCGCACCATTTGCCTACTCGGCGGCTCCGGTTTCGTCGGCAGCCATCTTGCCGTCGCGCTCTTCAAACAGGGCTACCGGTTGCGCATCGCGACCCGTTCAATACACCGCGCCAAACACCTGCTGGTGCTGCCCGGCGTTGAACTGCGGGTGGCCGACATCCACGACCCGGCGCAACTGGCGGGGTTGTGTGAAGGCATGGATGCGGTGATCAACCTGGTCGGCATCCTCCATGAAAAGAAAAAAGGCGATTTCGAGCGCAGCCACGCCGATCTGCCCGCCAAACTGGCGACCGCCTGCCGCAACGCCGGCGTCAAGCGTCTCTTGCAGATGAGCGCCATCGGCGCATCGGAACAAGGCCTCAGCCAATATCAGCAAAGCAAGGGGCGCGGCGAAGCGGCGCTACGCGCAGCCCACGGCGACACCCTGCAAGTAACGATATTCCGCCCCTCGGTGATTTATGGACAAGGCGACAGCTTTCTCAACCTTTTCGCGGAATTGCTGAAATGGTCGCCGGTTTTCCCGCTCGGCAGCCCGGACGCCCAAATGGCCCCGATAGCCGTCGGCGACGTGGTGCGCGCCTTTGTCGCCAGCCTGGAGAATTCCGCCACCTTCGGCCAGACTTACGAACTGTGCGGCCCCAAGGTCTACACCCTGCTGGAACTGGTGGAATACGTCAAAACCACCCTGGGCCTGACCCGCTGGGTTTATCCGCTGGGCGACATCATGTCCTGGGCGCAGGCCTTTGCCCTCGAATTCGCCCCGGTGAAAATGCTCACCCGCGACAACTACCTCACCCTGAAAACCCCGGCGGTATGCGCGTGCCCATTCCCGCCGGTATTCGGCTTCCAGCCCATTCCGCTGGAAATCGAAGCGCCCAATTCACTGATTCTTGCGCCGTCCCACCATCCGCGCGGTTTCATTCCCGACTAGGCGATGCAGATATACACCGTCGGCGGCGCGGTTCGTGACCGGCTGCTCGGCCTGCCCGTCAAGGATCGCGATTTCGTGGTGGTCGGCGCGACCCCGGAAGAGATGGTGGCGCGGGGGTTTCGCCCGGTCGGCAAGGATTTCCCGGTGTTCCTCCACCCGCAGACCCACGAGGAATACGCCCTGGCGCGCACCGAGCGCAAAACCGCGCGGGGCTACAAGGGCTTCCAGGTCTACGCCAGCCCCGAGGTCACGCTGGAGCAGGACCTGGCGCGGCGCGACCTGACCATCAACGCCATTGCCGAAGACGCCGCCGGTAATCTCACCGACCCCTACGGCGGGGAGGCCGATTTGCGCGCCGGGATACTCCGCCACGTTAGCCCGGCTTTTGTCGAAGACCCGGTGCGGGTGCTGCGGGTGGCGCGTTTTGCCGCGCGGTTCGGATTCCGCATCGCCGACGAAACCGTTGAATTGATGCGCGCCATGGCCGACAACGGTGAAATCGACGCGCTGGTGCCGGAACGGGTATGGCAGGAAGTGTCGCGCGGCCTGATGGAAAAAACCCCATCGCGGATGATCCTGGCGCTACGTGAATGCGGCGCGCTGGCGCGCTTGTTGCCGGAACTGGAGCGCCTGTTCGGCGTTCCCCAGCCGGAACGCTGGCATCCCGAAGTGGATACCGGTCTGCATACCCTGCTCGCTCTCGATTACGCCGCCGCGCAAGACTATCCGCTGGCGGTGCGCTTCGCGGTACTGCTCCACGATCTGGGCAAAGGAACCACGCCAAAAGAAGAATGGCCGCGCCACATCGCCCACGAACTGCGCAGTTTCAATCTCGCCAAGCCGGTTTGCCAACGCCTGCGCGCATCCAACGAGTGCCGCGACCTGGCGCTCTTGACCGCCCGTTTCCACGGCCTGCCGCATCGCGCTTTCGAGTTGCGCCCGGAAACCATCCTCGACCTCCTGCAAGACACCGACGCGCTGCGCCAGCCCTGGCGTTTCGAGGGTTTCCTGCAAGCCTGCACGGCGGATTACTGCGGACGCACCGGTTATGAAAACCAACCTTTCACCCAGGCCGATTTCCTGCGCGAAGCCTTAAAAGTGGCGGCAGCCGTCGATGCTGGCGCGGTCGCGCTGGCCTGTCCCGATCCCGCCAAAATCCGCGACCACGTTCATGCCGCCCGCCTGAAGGCAATCAAGGTGTGGCATGAGGGAGCAAAACCCCAGCTTGAAGCGTAGGTTGATGATAGGTAAACTTTTTTGCGTACTGCAAATCAGGGGAACACATGAACGCCATTTTGGATATTCCCAGGCACCGCTTCAGCCGGGAGCAATACGAGCACATGGTGGAGACCAATATATTCGGCCCAAATGACCGGCTGGAACTGTTGGATGGGGAGATTATCGACATGGCGCCACAGAAAAGCCGCCACGCAACGGCTATCGCACTACTTCATCAAGCGTTTCAGAACACCTTCGGTCAAGGCTTTTACATACGCACTCAACTTCCCCTGCGCCTTGACGACTATTCCGAACCGGAACCCGATATTGCAGTGGTCACCGGTAATCCGCGCGACTACCGCGATGCCCATCCTGCAAGCGCCGTCTTGATCGTCGAGGTTTCCGAATCCACCCTGACCTATGACCGCACCCGCAAACTCGCCGCGTATGCCCGCGCCGGGATACCCGAATACTGGATACTCGACCTGGCAGCCGAACGGCTGGAAGTTTGCCGCCAGCCCGAAAACTCGGGATATGCCGAAAGAAAGTTTATTGGCGCCGAGGGTAGCGTTGAGCCCTCGTCTGCCGGGAAAAGCGTCGCAGTCAGGGATTTGTTGCCTTGACGAAACAAGACAGCGCATTACGCAATGAAAGCGATGTGACGGAGTATTTCCAGTACGTTACCAAGCCTACCCATCTTGCCGCCTCGCTAATCCACCAAGCTGCTAAACCCCTGAAGTATTTCCCGCTTGCGGCGCGTCGCCATTCCTTCTTCGATTCCCACCTCGGCAGCAATCCGCTCCCAGTCGCGCCGGATGATTTCCTCCAATAACGCGGCCTCGCCGGCGACCTCGTGTTTATCCAGGCCGTACACGCCGAAAACCTCCACAAAATCGCTCTTCTCCGGCATGGTTGTGGCGTTGAGCGCCATCGCATGGCTACCCAGCGCGAGGTTGTAGGTGAGGTCGTAAAACGGGGCGAGTTGCCAGCGCCCTTCTCCATCCATCAAAAACGAGACGTTTTTGGCGTGGTCGTCCCAATTGAGCATCAGGTGGTTGAACAGCGCGAGCTTGAGCACCTGGCGTACTTGCGTGTAGTCGCAGAGCGCCCCCATGTGCTCCAGGATGGAGTCGTAGGAATTGCGGGCCGCGTCGCTGTGATCCGCTTCGTTGAGGCTGCCGAGTGTTCTCAACAGATAACGCCGTCCGGCAACGGCATCGAAACGGCGGGTGGCGAAATATTCTCCCTGAACCAGTTCACAGGGTTGCACGTTCATGCCGTAGGCCCGCGCCAGGCGGGCGTAGGCGACTTCCCACTTACCGGCGTCGGGCGCGTCCCGGGGGCCGGGAAACTTGAGTATCCACTCGCGTTCCCGCGCCAGGCGGGTAAACGACGGCGCTCCCGTCGCATCGAGATCAACGAACACTTTGGGCCGCGCGCCGCCCAGCGACAAGCTGCCTATCATCCACTCCAGGTTACAGTCCCGGTCTTCAAACAGTTTCAGGGTTTGGTCGCGTAACCACGCCAGGTCTGCGACTTTTTCGAGATCGGGAGACAGTTCCAGCGTGGGGAGAAACTGCCAGCATCCCAGCCCCGAATTGCCGATATACGCGAGTTGATCGACGACGCTGATATTTCTGAGCGGCAAACCGGCCTTGATCATTTCGTGGCGCATCACGCGCTGCCCCCAGGCATCGGGAAGCGCGTCAGCGAGCCAATAGGGGAGCTTGCTGCTGGTGAAGTTGCCGCCGGCCATACCGGGCAACGTATAGGCGTCGAGATGTTTGCCAAGAGTCACGGCGAATGCGGGGCCATCGGCGGTAATTATTCCGGCCTCGATATGCTGCCCGAGGCCGAAGTCCATGTGCAAAGCGATTTGTTTGCTCATGTGCGCACCCGCTTGCGGGTTTTCACGGATTTTTCCAGAAGCAGGACATCGTGCGGGTCTTTGGCGAAGTCTTCCGGGTGAAACTCGATGGCTTCCGAGAGCCGCCTGACCATATTGGGATTGAGGATGGTCAAGACTCGCAGATATTCGAACAAGGGCTGGTTGCCCCCGGCTTCCATGCGCTTGACCGTGGACAAACTCACCAGCGATTTTTCAGCGAGCGCTTCTTGTGTCAGCTCTCGTGCAATTCGGCTCTTGCGGATCGCCGAAGCCAGTTTTCGCTTTAGCCCCAATAGGTCCATGATGAGCTATAAAGATCACATTTTGATGATTACAGCTCATAATAGCACCTTAATGTGCGGGATACCTTGCCTCGCCACAATTTACCGATTTATCCATCGCCTAGCGGGCGCGCGGCTGCGCTGCAAATTGCTTGTGTGGTACGGCCACACAAGCAATTTGCGCCTTGCATCGCATCCCGCCAGACGCGGCTAAATCGCCAAATTGCGACGAGGCAAGGTATATCAAGAACCCGACAAGCCCAGCGTTTCCATGGCCTGCCGGTCGGCGTGATAACTCGACCTGACCATCGGGCCGCAGGCGGCATTCTTGAAACCCATTTCCTCGGCGGCGCGGGTGTAGGCGTCGAACTGCGCGGGTTCGACGAAGCGCAGCACCGGCAAATGATGCGGGGTGGGTTGCAGGTATTGGCCTATGGTGAGCAGATCCACGCCGTGCTCGCGTAAGTCGCGCATCACCGTGAGGATTTCCTCATCGGTTTCGCCTAAGCCGACCATCAACCCGGATTTGGTGGGGATGTCCGGGTAACGCGCCTTGAATTCCTTTAACAGACGCAGCGAATGCGCGTAATCCGCGCCGGGGCGGGCCTGTTTGTAAAGGCGCGGGACGGTTTCGAGGTTGTGATTGAGGACATCCGGCAGTCCACTGCCCAGAACATCGAGGGCGATATCCAGCCTGCCGCGAAAATCGGGAACCAGGGTTTCGATACGGGTGGCCGGCGACGAGGCCCGTACCGCCTGGACGCAAGCGGCGAAATGCTGCGCGCCGCCATCCTTGAGGTCGTCGCGATCCACGCTGGTGATTACCACGTATTTCAATTTCAGCGCGGCGATGGAATTCGCCAGATGGGCCGGTTCGTTGATATCGGGCGGCTCGGGAGTGCCGTGCGCCACGTCGCAGAACGGGCAGCGGCGGGTGCACACCCCGCCCAGAATCATGAAGGTCGCGGTGCCGTGGCTGAAACATTCGCCGATATTGGGGCAAGAGGCTTCCTCACAGACCGTGTGGAGTTCCTGGTCACGCAGGAGTTGCTTGATTTCCCGGTATTTCTCCCCGCCCGGCGCTTGCGCACGTATCCATGCCGGTTTACGCAGGCGCTCGGCGGGAACGATCTTGATCGGGATACGCGCGGTTTTATCCGCGCCTTTTTGCGGGGGGGTAGCCATGCGTTTGCTAGACCCCAACTCGTCGGAGGGGTGAAGCGTAGCGCCCCCAGCGGATTTG
Source organism: uncultured Sulfuricella sp. (assembly GCA_964451375.1). Classification (GTDB taxonomy): domain Bacteria; phylum Pseudomonadota; class Gammaproteobacteria; order Burkholderiales; family Sulfuricellaceae; genus JAGXQV01. Next base: position 2,262 of record CAYVIN010000050.1, on the reverse strand, counting down.
AAGATTGCACCTTGATGGGTGCGCTAGCGCTTCACCCATCCTACATTTGGGGTTGCCCGGATATTTCATGAATCCCTAGACCACCACGTTGACCAGCTTGCCGGGCACCACGATGACCTTTTTCGCCGGTTTGCCTTCCATGAATTTCTGCACGTTGGAGTTAGCCAGCGCGGCGGCCTCGATAACCTCTTTCGCGGCATCCTTGCTCACCACCACGCTGCCGCGCAACTTGCCGTTGACCTGCACCATCAATTCGATTTCATCCTGCACCAGGGCGCTTTGATCGACCACCGGCCACGGCGCGCTGCCCAGACACGACCCCGGCTGGAGTTCCTTCCACAAGGCGTGGCAAATGTGCGGGACGATGGGCGCGAGCAATACCGTCACCGCTTGCAGGGCTTCCTGCATCACCGCGCGCCCGGCGGGGCTGCTGCTGTCGGCCTTGGCGAGGGCGTTCATCAACTCCATCACCGCTGCGATAACGGTATTGAACTGCTGACGCCGTCCGTAATCGTCGCTGACCCGCTGGATGGTGGTGTGAAGCTGGAAGCGCAGGGCTTTCAGGTCGGCGGACAATTCGCCGCCGGAATAGGCGGGAACCAGCCCCTTCTCGACATGATCGCCGGCGGCTTTCCACAAGCGCTTGAGGAAGCGGAACGCGCCTTCCACGCCGGCATCCGACCATTCCAGTTGCTGATCCGGGGGGGCGGCGAACATCATGAACAGACGCGCGGTGTCAGCCCCGTAGGTATCGATGAGGATTTGCGGATCGACGCCGTTGTTCTTCGACTTCGACATCTTCTCGGTGCCGCCGATGATCACCGGCAAGCCGTCGCTTTTCAACGTCGCGCCGGTGGGCCGGCCACGCTCATCAAGCGCCACATCCACGTCGGCGGGATTGATGAACTGCTTCTTGCCTGCGTCGAGTTCACGATAGAAAGTCGGCGCGACCACCATTCCCTGGGTGAGCAATTTGGTGAACGGCTCAGTGTATCTGGATGCTTTTAACTTTTGCTCCCTCTCCCCCTGGGAGAGGGTTGGGGAGAGGGCTTCCTCAGCGCCAAAGAGCCCCACGTCGCGCATCAATTTATGGAAAAAGCGCGCGTAGAGCAGGTGCAGAATCGCGTGTTCGATGCCGCCGATGTATTGATCGACCGGCAACCAGTATTTGGCGCGTTCGTCGAGCATCGTCTGGGCATTGTCCGGGCCGGTGTAGCGGGCGTAATACCAGGACGATTCGACGAAAGTATCCATGGTGTCGGTCTCGCGGGTCGCCTTTCCGCCGCATTTCGGGCAGGGGGTTTCATAGAACTCCGGCATCTTCTTGATCGGCGAACCCACGTCGATTTTCACATCTTCGGGCAACACCACCGGCAAGTCTTTTTCGGGTACCGGCACGTCGCCGCAACTCGCGCAATGGATGATAGGTATCGGGCAGCCCCAGTAGCGCTGGCGCGAAATACCCCAGTCGCGCAGGCGGTATTGCACCTGCTTGTCACCCAAGCCCTTGGTCTTCAAGTCGGCGGCGATGGCGTCGATTGCCTGACTGTAATTCAATCCATCGTATTTGCCGGAATGGATGCACACACCCTTTTCCTTATCGCCGTACCACTCGGCCCAGGCATCGATGGAGAAGGTTTCGCCCTCCACTTGGATGACCTGCTTGATCGGCAGGCCGTATTTCTTGGCGAAACCGAAATCCCGCTCGTCGTGGGCCGGCACCGCCATCACCGCGCCTTCGCCGTAGCCCATCAACACGTAGTTACCCACCCATACCGGAATCTGCTCGCCGGTCAGAGGATGCGTGACATAAAGGTCGGTGGGCATCCCCTTCTTTTCCATGGTGGCGATATCCGCTTCGGCGACGCCGCCGTGCTGACATTCCAGAATGAAGGCGGCAAGGGCCGGGTTACGCTGGGCCGCGTAGGTTGCCAGCGGATGTTCGGCGGCCACTGCGCAGAAGGTCACGCCCATGATGGTGTCGGCGCGGGTGGTATAAACCCACAGTTTTTCCGCCTTGCCTTCCAGTTCGTAAGGGAAGGCGAAGCGCACCCCGTAGCTCTTGCCGATCCAGTTCTTCTGCATGGTGCGCACCTGCTCGGGCCAGCCGGGCAGGTTATCCAGTTCGGAAAGCAGTTCGTCGGCGTAAGCGGTGATTTTCATGAAATACATCGGGATTTCGCGCTTTTCCACCAGCGCGCCGGAGCGCCAGCCGCGCCCGTCGATCACCTGCTCGTTGGCCAGCACGGTGTTGTCCACCGG
>CAYVIN010000049.1:0-29454 GCA_964451375.1 uncultured Sulfuricella sp. | reverse complement strand
TCCACACCTCAAAGTTGAATTTTTGAGGCGACAACTAGCTTGACACCGGGGGTTACTGCCCCCGGCTACTAATATTGCCACGACGAACGCCAGACAGTTTGAGGAGACCCGTATGAACGCAATCGCCCCCACGCTGATTCAGAAACTGCAAGAACTGCCGCCGCAACGGCTGGCGGAGGTGGAAGATTTCGTGGAGTTTCTGGCGGCACGAGAAATGCGTAGCGCAGCCGGAACGCGGCTGGGCGCAGCGCTCGCCAAGCTCGACGCATTGAACCTGCCTCAGCTTTCCGACGACGAGATCAACGCCGAGATTCAGGCGGTGCGCCGGGAACGCGCAACACAGCGCCCCTGATCGTGCGTATCGTGCTCGGCCAACACGCCGGTCTCCAGCGTGATCTCGGCAAACGGCCCGCCACGCCGTCTGCTTGATGAAGCAAGAACCCAAACATTCGAGATATGCACCAGCGCCATGCTATTGGCGGAACTGCTTTAACCCGGATATTTCATAAATTGCGCGCGCCCTCGCTTGTCTTTTGTTTCATATGCAAATTGCGCTTACCCGTGAAGGGCATCACCGCCCTTGTAATCCGGCTAAAGCCGGAACAAGGGCGCGACAGTCGGGCGTATATAACTCCGCCGCTCCTTCGCAAAATTCGCCTATGAAACAAGTGGGGTAAGCAGGCCATGTCGTTAAGTTAAGCGTGTCAGGCAGACTTTGCCTGGGAGCGCCGGCGTCTCGCCGGCCTGCCGGCAGGATGCCGACGCTCCAGCCTGCATCGGCCTAAAGCTTAACTTAGTGACATGACGGGCTGACCCTATTGATTCGCTATTGATTGCGGATGCTTGGTTGGGTGTGGGGGTGAAGTGATGGTCGCAAAGAAACCGTTGACTATTTCCGGTTGTTTTGCGGAAAAATAAAACATGATTGCATGTATTATTAACACAGTTGAGAGAAATTGAAGATTAACTGAGGTCAAATTTCTGAATGAGCCTCCAATTTGTAAAAATCCTAGCGAGCATATCCGCAATATTCCAGAAATGTGCGCTATACCGCATATAGGTCATACTTGAACGAGGCGCGAAAGGATACTAATGAGGAAGAATCAGCACTCTGCTAAAGGAAAAATCGTATATATCGACACAGAAGACCTCGCCTTCGACCCAGATAATCCGCGCTTTTACAGACTAAACGATGCGAGTTCCATTTCTGCCGTCATCGATGAAATGCTCGATGACGAGGGGGTTCAGGACTTGATGCTCTCCATTGGAGAGAAAGATTACTTTGAAGGCGAACCACTTCTCGTTGCCACCCATAGCGACGGCAGCATGATTGTCGTCGAGGGAAATCGCAGACTGGCTGCAACAAAATTATTGAATGGCGAAATCACACCTCCCAAGCGCAGAATGAAAAGCGTTGAGTCACTTCGCTCAGAAGCTACTTACAAGCCGACTTCATTACCCTGCATTCAATATGACAATAGAAAAGACGTTCTGCGCTATCTGGGTTACCGGCACATAACTGGAGTCAAACAATGGGACTCCCTTTCCAAAGCAAAATATCTTGCTCAGTTACGAGATGAGTTTTATCCGAACGAAGAATTAAAGCGGCAGCTTAAAGTCCTAGCCAACGATATTGGCAGCAAACCTGCGTACGTTGGACGCCTTCTGACCGCTCTAGAGCTATACACTAGAGCTGAGAACAAAAAGTTCTTCAAGTTGGGCATCAGAAATGAAGATATTGAATTCTCATATCTAACGACTGCGATTACCTACAATCCGATTCTTGAATGGCTTGGCCTTGAGTCAGGCGAAGACATTGAGATGCCCTCGCTCAATGAAGGCAACCTCGAACGTGCCTTTGCCTGGATGTTCGTTAAGGATCAAAATGGTCGAACCATACTTGGAGAATCCCGAAATCTTAAAGAGATGGCGTGTATCGTAAGCAGCCCGGACGCAATCAAGGTTCTTGAAGAAACAGGGAAAATTAGCGAGGCATTCCTCTATACAGACGGCCCCCAATCGGCATTGCAGCGCGCAATGGATGATGCCAAGTCAAAACTATCGACAATATGGGGAATGCTCCCCAAAACTAGGCCGCTTTCTGATGATCATTTTGGAATGGCACAAAGTCTGTTTGAAGACTCCAAAGATATTCGCAACTACATCCGCGAAAAGATGGATGAGGAATAACTTATGCTTCAACACATTGATGTAATTCCCTATGGTACAGATGCTTTTTTCTGGAGCGATTTTGCCGAGCTTCGCGCCATCATTCATCCCGATAAATGTTTTTCCAGGGGAGACTTATCAAGACTAATCGAGCAAAACTCTGAGCGAGACAACGCCAACGATTGTGAAAAGCAATGGCGTAGCTTGATTGACTTTTGCGGAATCAGAATACAGACATTCGCGGGCGGATATCCATTCAATATCTCTGACGATGAAGATACACTTGAACTTGACTTTTCAGACACCCCAGCCCAGCGACTTTATCTTGGAATGCTTATAGCCGCCTCGATGCGCTATCTGAAAAATACCCGAAAAGGGGAGATTGCCAGAATATTTGAGCAAACGTGTTTCCAGATATTTTCCAAGCTAATGCCAGAAGGGGCTGAGATTAGAGCAACGTGGGCCAGCGGTGGATTGGAAGCACCCTACACTGGTCACTTATATGAAAAGATGGTCGCAGTAGCCAAAGATATTCGAGGCTTCCCCAACATCAAACCGACTCATTTCAAAGAAAATAACAGCGGTGACGGCGGAATTGATCTAATCGCTTGGCACCCAATGGGAGACGAGCGAAATGGGATACCGATCTCATTCGCTCAATGCGGATGTTCTCGCAACGACTGGACGTTCAAACAAGCCGAAGCAGCGCCATTTAGCCACGGCACAAAATTTAATGTCAGGCACGATTGGGCTACTTACTATTTCATGCCAATCGATCTGAGAGAGTTTGACGGGGAATGGGCTTACGAGAGCAAAATAGGTAAAGTGATCATCGTGGATCGTTTGCGTATGCTCTCGCTTGCAACGCAATATTCAATTCATGGGGCACTTCCAGCCTTTGATTATGTTGATGAGGCATTAGCTCTGGAAGTGACGTGACTTTTTAGGTTGCTCTGCTCGGCTTACCCACCTCAACCCCACACATCCGGTAGCGCCCTAGCCACGGCCTCGAACAACGGTGGTGGCACGGCATTACCCGCTACGGTGTAACGCATATTCAGACTACCTACCGCAGTGTCAGGAAACACGAAATCACGCGCAAACCCTTGCAGCCGTGCAGCTTCACGATAACTAAATCGGCGCGCATTTCCTTCGTGCGCAAATATCCACTTATCCTGTTCCACCCGCACCATTGGCGGACTCATTGGATGCAGCGGCATATGGCGCAAATTGGCCACGATGGTTTTAGATGGTTGATTCCAATCGCGCCGACGGTCACGACTCATGTAGTACCAGTGGAAATCCTGATCGCAGAATTCGCCCACAGGCCATTCAGGTAAATCGCCTATCGCATCTCTAATGGTGATATGCGATGCACTACGATTTTCACCATGGGTAGGTTCTGGGAATTCATATTCCATACCAAAATCATCGCGCACACCCACGATGAAGATACGCCTGCGCTCCTGCGCCACACCATAATCCACCGCATTCAGCACCTTAGCTTTGACGCGATAACCCGCTTCGCCAAACACCTTAAACTGATCTTCCAGCAGATGTGCAAAATTACTGCGCACCATACCGGACACATTTTCCACGATAAATGCCTTGGGATGAATGGCACGCAGGGCGCGCGCAAACTCAAGATAAAGGGTGTTAATTTTCTTTGAAGGGTCGCGTGCTCCACCTTGGCTGAAGCCTTGGCACGGATAACAGCCTATCAGTAACTCGGCAGCAGGAAATGTTTCAATCTTACTCACGTTACCTACCCGATAATCTGTTTCTGGATGGTTCGCCAAATATACATCGCGGGCATAAGGCAATAGATCATTTGCCATGACGACCTCATACCCAGCTGCGATTACCCCCGCATCCGAGCCGCCACACCCTGAGAACAACGAAACCGCTTTAACCATACCACCCCTTTTAGGGATGTATTTTAACGAATTAAACGGCATAGAGTTGAGTTGTTTTCAGCAACCTATCCATCATCATCGACTGATAACCTTTTTGAGCAGGTGCGCAGCTACATGTTTGACGTAATGGATACGTTGAAACGCGAGCCGTTGCTGCTCAACGAAAGTGGCGGTTTCAAGGGCAGGCCGGTGTTTTCCTTCGGCTTCGGCGTGGCTTTCAGCAACATCACCCGCAAGCAGTTCGACCAGACTGATTTGCAGGAGGTGTTTCCGCCGGAGCGCTGTATCTTTCGCGACGAGATGGCCGAGAAGGTCGATCCCGAGGCGTTTCGCGAGCGGGTGTGGAGCATGGTGTCGCCGCGTATTGGGCCGCCATTGTCGGTGCCGCAGATGGATCGGGTGCGGGCGCGCTTGTTCCCGGAAATTCGTGTTGCGCAGATGGCGCTGCCGTTCGACGAGCTGTCGACAAAATCCTCCCCTGCCGATGACCGTGCGCTGGCGGTATTGGACATGCAGCAGGAGTTGCTGGCGCGCAGCATGGGCGAAGGACACCGCATCGTGCGCGGCGTGGCGGGTTCCGGGAAGACGCTGATCCTCGCGTTCCGCGCCGAGCAGATTGCCCGCGCGGCGAGCCGCCCGGTGCTGCTGTTGAGTTACGCGAACGGCATCTCGGGGCGGCTGGAGAATGCCATGCAGGATCGAGGGGTGGAGGACAAGGTGGTGGTTTCCACCTTCCATTCCTGGTGCGGGAAGATGCTGCGCACCTATGACTTGTCCGCCCCGAGCGAGAAGGATATTCCCGATTTTGGCGAGCGGCTGGAGGCGACAGTAAACATCGTGCTCGATGCCGCCGAGCGCGGCCTGATTCCGGGCGGGCAATACGACGCGGTGCTGATCGACGAGGCGCACGACTTCGAGCCGCAATGGCTGGCGCTGGCGGCGAAGATGGTGAACCCGGACACCAAGGCGCTGATGATCGTTTACGACGATGCGCAGGCGATTTACAAGGGACGCAAGCGCCCGGTGTGGAAGCAGCTTGGCATCGAGGCCGCCGGTCGCACCACGGTGCTCAAGGTGAATTACCGCAACACCGCGCAGATATTGCGCTTCGCGCGCAAGTTCGCCGCCGATGTGATTGGCGCACCGGGCGTCTGCGCCGGTGACGAGAGCGCGATCCTGATGCCGGAAGACGGCGGGCGCGAGGGGCTGGAGCCGGTGGTGCTCAAGTGCGTGAGCCGTGACGACGAGGCGTATAAGATCGCGGAATGGTTGCTCGGGCGCAAGGCCGCCGGCTATCAGTGGGGGCAGATGGCGGTGCTGTATCCCCGGAATTACATCGGCAAACGATTCGCGGAAATCCTGGCGACGCACGAGGTGCCGGTGGACGTGGCCAAGGAGCATGGCAACCGCATCCAGACGGAACGCGACGCGGTGCGCTTTCTTACCATGCACAGCGCGAAAGGTCTGGAGTTCCCTTGCGTTGCAATCGGCGGCTTGGGTGAGCTAAAGAAGCCGGAAGACATCGAAGACGATGTGCGCCTGACCTACGTCGCCATCACCCGCGCGACCCATGAAGCCTTTGTCACTTATTCGAGCATGTCGGAATTGGTGGGGCGGTTGGTGGTGTAGGCGCCCGTCAAGTGGATGAAAAATGGGGTCGGAGTCATTTCCCGCCCCATCTTTCCCTCCCAGCCCGTTCTGCAGCATTGTGGTGATTGCCCTGCAACGCGCCGTTGCCGTTCGCCCGGCGCAGTGAGTTAGTGAATACTATCGCTGCAACGCAGGTGGGACGGCGACATCCCCTGACAGCAAGGCAGGACGCGGGTTTCCGGGCAGCGCGCGTAGCCGGATGAAAAATTATCCTAAAAACCTCAGTTCAGAACCGCAAAGGCGCTAAGGCGCAAAGAAATCAAAAACATGCAGAATGTTCCGCCCTCACCCGGTGGGTGTACGATCTGACATGGGTAACCTTTTGTTTTTCCTCTGCGTCTTTGCGCCTTTGTGGTTCAAACTGCCTTTTCCAGGATTATGGAATCCGGGAGCACCCGGCAGGGTGCCTCAACCACCGCTGCGCCCTCGCGGGTGCTCCCGGATTCCGCTCCCGCTTCATCCAGGCTACAAAAGGCGTAAACGTCGGCGGCGCAACGGCGCTATCCAACCTCGTCTGGTTTACAACTCGGCAGGCAAGATCATCTGGCGCTGAAACTCCGACCCCTTCGGCGCAACGGCGGCCAACGAAGACCCGGACGGCGACAAGGTGAAGTTCACGTTTAACCTGCGTTTCACGGGGCAGTATTTCGATAAGTTCGACGTTTGTACCTGACTCTACCTTGGTTCGTTCCGGTACGTCTGGTTGCATTACGGCATACCCCGCAGCCGTCCCGTCGGTACGCGAGGCCTGTTTGGTCGGGTTGCGGTGCAAAGATATTGGTACGCCCAACCTCGGCAACCCCACCCGAACCACCCACGCCCAATCAAGGCAATACACGCGCTCTGTACATTCACGCTTCGCAGTCCCCCGACACATCCGCGACAACTTACCGGGTTAAACTACTCACCTTCGAGTTTTCCCCCTGGACTACACCATGACACCCTACCTCCCCCGCTGGCCTGCCGCGCTTTTGCTGGTTTCCGCTCCCGTTTTTGGCGCTGATCCGCCGGCGTCGCCGAAGGCAGCGCCGGAGGTGCGGCTTGAGGAGGTGGTGGTGACCGGCAAACGTTTCACGGATAGCGAGGAACGCCGCTATTCGACGGCGGCGAAAAGTGTGTTCGGGCGCGAGGAGCTGGATCGTCATGGCGACAGTTCGGTGACTGAGGTATTGAAGCGCCTGCCGGGGGTAACGTTGTCCGGCACACCGGGGCGCGGCGGTGACATTCGGATGCGCGGCCTGGGCAAGGGTTATACGCAGATTCTCATCAATGGCGAAGCCATGGCGCGCGGTTTTTCGCTGGATTCGCTGTCGCCCGAGCAGGTCGAGCGGATCGAGGTGATGCGCGCGCCGGTGGCCGAACACAGCGCCCGCGCGGTGGCCGGCACGATCAATATCGTGCTGCGCGAGGAATTCGCCAGAAAGCTCAATGAAGTCCAGCCTACCCTGGGTTGGGAGGAGGGGCGGCCCCAGCCCGGCCTTTCAGTGCGGCGTAGCGATAGCGCGGGGAATTTCGGCTACAACCTGATGGGCAACGTTTATCAGCGCGACCTGCCGAACGTTTCGACGACCACCACCAGCGCCTTCGACACCCGCAGCGGCGCGCCGACGTTGCGCCAGATTCAGCAGGACGAGTCGCGCGCCACCACCGACGGGGTGCGGATGAACGGCAATTTCAACTGGAAGTTGGGGGGCGGCGACAGCTTTACCTTTCAGCCTTTTCTTGGGCATTGGAGCAGTCGTTCCAACGGCGCGTCACACCTCGAACAGCCGCTCGGCGCAACCCCCGCCCAATTTGCCAACGCCACCACTCAGGGCGACGCCGATGGAACCTGGCTGCGCGGGATGAGTAACCTGAAATTGAAACTGGCCGACGGGGCGCGCCTGGAAGTGCGCCTTTCCGGCGGCGGCTATGAGACCGGCAACCGCAGCACACGGCGCGAGTATGATGCGGCGGGCAATCTCATCCACACCCGCCGCGACGACAGCGACACCCGCGACAGCGGCTTCACCACCGGCGGGAAATATTCCAGCCCGCTCGGCAAGGATCACCAGTTCGCCGCCGGCTGGGATATCGAAATGAGCAACCGCCGCGAAACCGCGAGTTCCCTGCAGGACGGGGTGAATCCGCTGGCCCGCTACGGCGACGCGATTCGCGCCCGCACCCAGCGGCTTGCGCTATTCGCCCAGGACGAATGGGATATCAATCCGCTGTGGGCGGTGTACGGCGGCTTGCGCTGGGAGGGCATCCGCACTTTGAGCGAGAGCGCCGTGGATAACGTGCGCAACCAAAGCAGCGTGGTCAGCCCGTTATTCCACAGCGTGTGGCGCTTCGATGCAGAGAGCAAGGATCAGGTGCGTTTGGCGCTGACCCGCAGCTACCGCGCCCCGACGCTCACCAATCTCACCGCCGTGCCGACGCTGGCGTCCAACTATCCGGTTTCGGGAAGCAACACCGCCACCAGCGCCGACAGCATCGGCAACCCCAATCTGCGCCCGGAACTGGCGTGGGGCCTGGATTTGGCCTTTGAGCATTACCTCGCCAACGGCGGCTTGCTCAGCATGAGCCTGTTTCACCGCAATATCGACGACCTGATCCGCAACGTCACCAGCCTGCAAACCGTGAACTGGTCGAGCCAGCCGCGCTGGGTATCCACCCCGCAAAACATCGGCAGCGCCACCAGCCGGGGCGTCGAACTGGAAGCCAAGTTCCGCCTCGACGAACTCATCAAGGACGCGCCGCAGGTCAGCCTGCGCGCCAACGCCAGCCGCTACTGGTCGCGCGTCGAAGACATCCCCGGCCCGGACAACCGCCTCGACCAGCAACCCACCTGGAGCGCCAATCTCGGCGCGGATTACCGCCTGCGCGGAATGCCCCTGACGCTGGGCGGCAACCTCAACTGGACGCCCGCCTTCGACATCCGCCAGACCGAAGCGCAGTTCTACGGCCAGGGAGTGAAAAAGGTTTTCGACGTGTACGCGCTGTGGAAATTCGACCCCAACACCCAGTTGCGCCTGTCCGCCGCCAACATCCTGAGCGCCGATTACGCAACCGCCAACCGCGAGGTTTTCGCGAATACCGACCAGACCGCACAAACGGTGAAAAAAACCTTCACCGCCTTCAGTGCGCGCCTGGAGATGCGGTTTTAGGTAGAACGCCTATCCATGGGGGTTGGCGGGTGAGCGGTTGCTTACATTGGGGGGCTGGCGGTTTGGCGGTTTCTTCCTGTGGAGCGGGAGCAAAAAGCCGCTTTCCTGAAATTTGGCGCAGCTGCCCTCTCTCCCGGCCCCTCTCCCATGTCCATGGGCGAGGGGAGTGTCCATGCGCTCAACCGTGGGGCGATCCGCGCTTTTCTCCCCTCTCCCACGCGAGTGCACCCTGAAGGGCATAAAGGAGAGGGGCGGGGGAGAGGGCAGCGGTGCTCGATTTCAGGACAACCGTGAATTATTTCGCCAACCCGGCAATTCGGAAAAAGATGTGTGGATACGGTATGCCAATAACCCTTGATGGTTTTCCACCACCTGTTAAAGTTCTGCCGTAGACGTTATTGACGGGGTCAACAACTATTTTGAGGAGTAATTCGTGATGACTTGGTGGATGTGGCTGATTGCCGGTTTTTTCGGGGTTATCGTTATTCTGTTGTTTATCGGCAGGGAAAAAATGAAGCAGGACGATAAGGAACGCAAGGAAGCCGAGAATTTCATTCTGAATAGCGGCGACCCGGAGGCGATCAAGACCATGATGCTGGCGCGCGCAGTTCCCGAAAAATCCGAGGAAATCCTGGCCCAGAGCACAAACAAGGACAACACCGTGCTGAAAACCGCGCTGGGCGTTACCGCCGGAGTGGTGGCGGGCAATCTGGTTGGCAATGCGATTGCCGGGGCTGCCTCGGCGACGGCCTCCAGCGCCGCGCCGGAGGTCGTCACCGATCAGGTGCTGAATGCCGTGAGCGTTGATTCCGTGGTGGATTTGGGCAGCATCGTGGATATTTTTTAGCCGGAAAACACAAAATGCGTTTGTTATTGGTGGAAGACGATGGGGCGCTGGGCGATGGCATTCGCGCCGGTTTGCGGCAGGCCGGTTATACCGTCGATTGGCTCAAGGACGGGCGCGCCGCCCAGCTTGCCCTGGAAACCGAGGAATACGCGCTGCTGGTGCTGGATATCGGGTTGCCGCGCCTGTCCGGGCTGGAATTGCTGAAATGGCTGCGTAACGCCGGCAAGGAACTGCCGGTGATGATCCTCACCGCCCGCGATACCGTGCAGGATCGTGTTCAGGGACTGGATGGCGGCGCTGACGATTATCTGGTGAAACCCTTCGATCTCGACGAACTGGCGGCGCGGATTCGCGCCCTGCTGCGGCGGCGTAGCGGGCGCGCCGTGGCCTTGCTGCAGCACGGCGAATTGTCGCTCGATCCGGCGGCGCGGCGCGTCGAACGCGCCGGTCAGGCGGTCGATCTGTCGCCCCGCGAATTTGCGGTATTGCAGGTATTGCTGGAAAACCGGGGCCGCGTGATGTCGCGCGAGCAACTCGAACAGGCGCTCTACGGCTGGGACGGCGAGGTGGAAAGCAACGCTCTCGAAGTCCATATCCACCATTTGCGCCGCAAGTTGGGCGGCGAACTGATCCGCAACATCCGGGGCGTGGGCTACGTGATCGAAAAACCCCGGGAATCGGCATGAACGGCGCATCCCTACGCACCCGCCTGCTGGTGTTGCTGCTGGGTGTCACGCTGCTGTTGTGGGGCGGCGCGGTTGCCTTGAGCCTGTTCGAGGCGCATCACGAAATCGACGAACTCTACGATGCCCAGTTGGCGCGCTCGGCGCGTATCCTGCTCGCCCAGGTCGGCGACGAACCGGACGAGGTGGAAATCGAATACGACGCCGACATTCATAAATACGAACGCAAAATCGTTTTCCAGGTGTGGGACAAAAGCGGCCAGTTGGTGCTGCGCTCCGCCAATGCGCCGGCCACGCCGTTGGCGACGCGCCGCGCCGGATTCAGCGATGTGCAGATCGACGGTCGCGAATGGCGGGTGTTTTCCCACTTCGGCAAGGCGCAGCGTCTGCTGATCCAGGTCGGCGAACGCCACGATGTGCGCGACGAATTGACCGAGGGGGTGGTGTCGCGCCTGCTCGCGCCGCTGCTGGTCGCCACGCCGTTGCTTGCCCTGCTGGTGTGGTTATCCATCGGCAAGGGGCTGGCGCCGCTGGCGCGGGTCGCCGCCGAGGTGGCGACCCGCGAGCCGCAACGCCTCGACCCGCTGGATGTCGGCGAAACGCCCACGGAAATCCGCCCCCTGGTGGATTCCCTGAATTCGCTGCTGCACCGTCTGGATAGCGCGCTGGAAAACGAGCGGCGCTTTACCGCCGACGCCGCCCATGAATTGCGCACCCCACTGGCGGCCCTGAAAATTCAGGCCCAGGTGGCGCAACGCGCGGCGGGCGGCGAGGAACGCCACAACGCCTTGCAGCAGGTCAGCGATGGGGTGGATCGCGCCACCCATCTGGTCGAGCAGTTACTCACTCTGGCGCGTCTCGACCCCGCCGCAGGTTTGCCCACGCCGCGCCCGGTTGCACTGCGCAGCGTGGCGGTGGAGTGCGCCGCCCTGCTGGCGCAGCGGGCGCTCGACAAACACATTGAGCTGGCGGTGGAAGACGGCGACGCCACGCTGGGCGGAGATGCTGCAATGCTGGCGATTCTGCTGCGCAATCTGGTGGATAACGCGATTCGTTATACCCCCGCCGGCGGCTCGGTAAACATCGCTGCATCAACCACCCCGGACGGCGCGGCGCTGCTGGAAGTGTGCGACGATGGGCCGGGCATTGCGCCCGAAGAACGCAGCCGGGTGCTGGGGCGTTTTTACCGGGTGCTGGGGAGTGGTGAGGACGGCAGCGGACTGGGCCTGTCCATCGTCGGGCGCATCGCCGAGCTTCACGGTGCGACCATTTCCCTGGATAGCGGCGCGGGGGGGAAGGGGTTGTGTGTCAGGGTGATCTTTCCGGTGGCCGCCGACCGGTAAGGTGGCTACGCCTGCGATTCCACATTTCTTTCGTTACAGTTAGCCAACAGGTACCACTCAGCGCCTGTAAAAACGTTCCGGTTCTCCTCCCGCTTGCGCGAAAAATGTAGAACGCCATTCCACGGGTGTAAGCGTGTGTGTGATCACTAACATGTCGTAAATCGCCGTAACTGCTCCGGGGCGGGGCGCTCGCCGTTCTGTTCCTGATACCCGGAGGTCGGGCGGCTTTCATCACCTGTTGTTTAGCCCCCACCACACGGAGTGGTTGCAGACAACATTGCCTGGATGGTTGGTTCACTGGCCTGTCCGGCCTGCGTCCACTAACTTTGCAATTCAGGCAGGGGGCAGCAGATGGCCGCCCAGCGCGGGGTGGTCGGGGCGCGGTTTGTCGAGGTGGTAACCCTGCACCTGATCGACGCCGAAACCTCTGAGCATGTCGAGGATTTCCTGGTTTTCGACGAATTCGGCGACGGTGGTTTTGCCCATGCCGCGCGCTACGTCCACGATGGCTTTGACGAATAACTGGTTGCTGTAGTCGCGCGTCAGGTCGCGGATGAAGATACCGTCGATCTTGAGGATATCGACATGGATGTGTTTCAGATAGGCGAACGAGGCGAAGCCGGTGCCGAAGTCGTCCAGGCACACCTGGCAGCCGGTGGCGCGTAGTGCGTCGATAAAGCGCTGGGCGTCCTGCATGTCGGAAACGGCGGCGGTTTCGGTGAGTTCGACCAGCAGGCGCGCCGGGGCCACCCCATATTCACGCAGCAGGGCGGCGATATGGCCGGGCAGCGAAGGTTCGTCGAAGGAGCGCCCGGAAATGTTGACGGCGATCGAGGGTACTTGCGGGGCGGCGGCAAGCTGGGCGATGACGGCGCGGATCACCCAGCGGTCGATGTCGAGAATCTTGCCGGTTTTTTCCGCAGTGGGGATGAAGCTGCCGGGCATCAGGAGTTTGCCGGGGTTTTCCTTGTCGTGCATCCGCACCAGCGCTTCGAGATGCGAGAGGGTGCAATCGCCGGTCCGGTAGATGCCCTGGAAATGCAGCACCAGCAAGTTGTTTTCGAGGGCGTCCACGATACGTTCGTTCCACGACAGGCGGTGGATGACGGCATGGGTGGCGTCGCGGTCTTCGCGGTAGACGCGCCAGGCGTTTTTGCCGGCTTCCTTGGCCTGGTACATGGCGGCGTCGGCATGGGCGATGAGTTCTTCCGCCCCGGCGGCATGGTGCGGGTAATAGGCGATGCCCAGGCTGGAGGTGAGGCGCAGGTTCTGCCCTTCGAAACTGAAAGGAAGCTGGGCGATGGCGCGCACTACCCGTTCGGCGAGGGCTTCGGCCTGGTGTTCGTCGCTGTTGGGGATGAGGATGGCGAATTCATCGCCGCCGAGTCGGCTGAATACGTCCTGATGACCAAGCTGGGTGCCGATGTCGCCGGCAATCCGAATCAGGATGGTGTCGCCGGCGCTGTGGCCGAATGTGTCGTTGATGTACTTGAATTCGTCGAGATCAAAAAACAGCAGGGCGCAACACGTCTGGCTGCGTTGCGCGTCGTTCAACATCCGCACCAGTTCTTCCTGGAAGCGATGGCGGTTATACAGCCCGGTGAGTGAGTCGCGCTCGGCCAGGTATACCAGTTGACGGGCGGTATGGCGTTCCTGGGTCACGTCTTCGTAAAGGGTCAGGCAGCCCACCAGGCGGTCTTCGCGGTCGCGCACCGGGTAGTTGTGCTGGGTGATGGTGCGTCCGTCGGCAGTGTCGATTTCCAGGCGGCCTTCCGGTGCGTCGCGCCCCTTGAGCAACAGGCCCGCCACGCCTTCGGTACGGTTTAGCAGGGATGGGCTGACAAAGGCCGCATCATCAAGCGGTTTGCCGACCAAAGCGTCGAGTTTGGCCGGCATCATCCAGATGCGTAGAAACGCCGGGTTGAGATAAACCACCCGGTTGTCCGGCGAAACGAACAGGATGCCGATATTCATCGCGGAGAGCAGCGAATTGAGGCGGGCGTGTTCCTGCTGGGCGTCCATCAGGTAGCGTAATTGCAGTTCGCCGCCGGCGCGCAGGGCTTCCATGTCGGCGCGGATGTTGGCGGTCATGATGTTGAAGGCGTTGGTCAGCTTGCCGATTTCATCGTCAGAATGTACCGGCAGGCTGATGCTGAAATCGCCGCGCGCCACTTCCTCCGCACCCTGGGTGAGCATTTTCAGGTGGCGGGTCAACCAGTAGCCGATCAGCGCCAGGAATATCGCCGAGAGGAGAATCGCCGCCAGCGCAATCAACATACTTTGATTCAGCAGGTGGCTTTTGGCCTGGGTGAATATCTCCGTGGAAGTGCCGTAGCGCAGCCTGCCGTAGGTCTGCCCGGCAAGCTGGATGGGTATTTCGGTGTCGAACACCCCGTTGGCGCTCCGCCCTACGTGTTCGTCGAGTTCCGGCAGCGGCTGGCTGGGCGACCAGCCCAGCGCGGCGACGACACGCCGCTCGTTGTCGAATAACACCAGATAAGTGACCCCGTCCTTGCGCATACTTTCGCGGAGGATGTCGGCGAGTGTGGCGTAATCGCGCTGAATCAGCGGGGCGACCAGCGAGGCGTTGAGCAGCGGGGCGATTTGTTCGAGATTGGCGCGCGCCTGCTGCTCCAGGCTGGACTCCATGAGGCGCAGGCTGTTCACCACCAGCACGGTGAGCATGAGGATTTCCACCACGACGCTGGCGAGCACCAGCTTGAGACGGAGCGAACGGCTGGGCGAAGGCAGTTTCATTTGGCGCTTTTGAGAATGCCTTGCACATCGCGGGCGTAGGGTTCCATTTTGCGCAATTCCAACTCGGTGGCCGGCTTGAGGCCGCCGAAGCCGTTGTTTTCCATAAAACGGCTGCCTTCCGGCGTAGCGGCGAAACCGCTCAGCGCCTTGCGCAACGCGTCGGTCTGGCGCGCGCCGAGATTCGGGCTGGCAAGAATGAACTGGTTGGGTATGGATTCACTTTTCGCCAACACCCGCAGACTGTCGCGTAATTCCTCGGGAAATTGCGCGAATGCCACCGAACCGACGATGGCGGCCTGCGCTTCCCCACGCTGCGCGGCAAGTGCGGAATTGCTGTGGGAGCCGGCGTAGAGCAGTCTGAAGTCGCTGTCCGGCTGCAAACCGTGGCTGCGTAATACGCGGATTCCCAGCACCGGCATCAGAGCCAGCCGATCCGGCAACGCGACGATTTTGCCGCGCAGGTCTTCCACGCTATGGATAGCCGAGTTTTTGCCGGTCACCAGCACCGCATGAAGCTCCTGGCTGTAGCTGAACAAGGGTTGGTATTCGCCCTCGGTTTGGGCGAGCCGGGCCAGATGCGGCGCCATGATCACCAGATCGTATTCGTGGTTGAAAGTGCGTTCCAGAAAGGTCTTGAAATCCGGCGCGGAATAGATCGTTACCGGCTGGCCCAGGCTTTTTTCCAGCCACTCGCGCATCGGCTGGTATAACAGCACGATGGCGCGCGCGCTGAGGTTGGGAAATATACCGAAACGCAACGGCGCTTCACCGGCCAGGGCAGGTGTCGCAGTCATGCCGAACAGAAGCACCAGAGCTGCAAGCCATGCGCCGATGCGGCGCGGGAAACCAATCGAATCAAACATCACTTTGCTACCTTGAGGACACCCTGCAAGTCTTTGGCGTAGGGTTCCATTTTTTTCAGGTCGGCTTCCAGCGCCGCTTTGAGCCCGCCGAAACCGTTGCTTTCAAAAAAGTGTCGGCCTTCCGGGGTGGCGCTGAATTCCAGATAGGCTTTTTTGAAGGCTTCCGCCCGCGCGACCGACAATTTTGGCGAGGCCATCACAAACAGGCTGGGAATCGGCTCCGAGGTTTCGACGATGTACAGCGCATTCCGCACCTCCTCGGCCAGTTGCTGAAAAGCGGCAGGGCCGATGATCGCGGCCTGGGCGTCGCCATGCAGGACGGTCAAGGCGGCGTTGCTGTGTGAAGCGGCCTGGATCAGACGAAAATCCTGATCGACCTGGAGTCCCTGCTGGCGCAACAATCGCAAACCAATCGCCGGGAGCACGGCGAGCCGGTCGGGAATGGCGATGGTTTTGCCGCGCAAATCGGCAAGGGTTTTAAGCGGCGCATCCTTTTTCGCAATCAGAAGGGCGCGCAATTGCTGGGAATATCCGAGCAGCGGAACCAGCATTCCTTCGCTCTGGGCAAGCCGCGCCATGTGCGGTGGAATAATCACGATATCGTATTCGCCGGCCACGGTGCGCTCGTAGAAGATTTTGTAATCCGGCGCGGAAAAAACCGTCACCCGCTGCCCCAGCGCCTTTTCCAGGAAGGCTTGCGCGGGCTGGTAAAGCGCCGCATTGGCGCGCGCGCTGACGTTGGGCACCACGCCGATCAACAATGAATTTTCCGCCGCCTTCGCGCCGCTGCTAATGCAGCACACGAAGAACAGCCACACCACCAGGCTCGACCGCATTCTATTTCTCCAATGTACGCCAAGGCGCTCCGCGTTTATCACTGCTCAGAGGTTAGCCCCTGTTTGTATTTATCTTGTATTTATAGGGTCTTGATGAAGACCTTGGAGCGCCGTTGGTAATTATATAGGCCTTGCTTGGCTTGCGGCAGGCTTTCCACGCCGCTTTCGACAAAGCCGCGTTCGACGAACCAGTGGGCGGTGCGGGTGGTCAACACGAACAGGCGTTTCAAGCCCAGGCCGCGCGCCCGGGCGCGCATGTAGTCGAGCAGCGCTTCGCCGCGCCCCGCGCCGCGATAGGCGGCGGACACCGCAAAACAGGCAAGCTCCGCCGCCTGCTCTTCGGGAAAAGGGTAAAGCGCGGCGCAGCCGATGGTGACGCCGTCGTATTCGAGCACCGAAAAACGCTCGATTTCCATTTCCAGGCGTTCCCGCGAACGCCGCACCAGGATGCCTTCTTCTTCGAGCGGCTCGATCAACGAAAGAATCCCGCCGACATCGTCGATGGTTGCTTCGCGCAGGGTTTCCAGCGGGTCTTCGGTAATCATCGTGCCGACCCCGTCGCGGGTAAACAACTCCTGCAACAACGCGCCATCGGCATGGCGGCTGATCAGGTGGGAACGCGCTACGCCATTGCGGCAGGCGCGCGTCGCGGCTGGCAGGAAATAGCCGACATCCTCGGGCAGCGGCGTGTTCGCGGCGAGGATGCCTTCCGCCTGGGCGGTGGTCAGTTCACGCAGCAATTCCCCGTCGCCATCCACCACCCCGGCGGTATCCATCAGGAATATCAGTTTGTCGGCGTCCAGCGCCACCGCACAGGCCGACGCCACGTCTTCCAGGGTCAGGTTGAAAATCTCCCCGGTGGGCGACACGCCTATCGGCGACAGCAACACAATTTCGCTCGCTTCCAGACGGCGGCGGATCGCCACCGTATCAATTTTTCGCACCTCGCCGGTGTGCATCAGATCGATGCCATTACGCACCCCCATCGGCTTGGCGGTCACGAAATTACCGCTCGCCACCCGGATATCCGCCCCCGCCATCGGCGAATTCGCCAACCCCATCGACAGCAGCGCCTCGATTTCCACACGCACTGTCCCGGCGGCCTCCTTCACGCATTTCAGGGCGTCGTCATCAGTCACCCGCATTCCCTCAGCGTAACGGATTTGTGCGCCGCGCTCGGTCAATTCCTCCTCGATCTGCGGGCGCACCCCATGCACCAGCACCAGTTGCACCCCTAGGCTATTCAGCAGATTGACATCCTGCGCCAATTCGATGAACTGGCCTTCGCTGACCATCTCCCCGCCGAACGCGACCACAAAAATCTTGCCTCGGAAAGTGTGGATGTAAGGCGCTGCGGAACGGAACCAATGAACGAATTGCGCGGGTTTGGTGGGCTGTAACTTGCTGGTCATGATCGAATTATCTCCGTTGGGCGCGGAAAGTCGCATCAGGGACAAACCGCCAGATCGAAGGTTAACATTTTGATTCGATCATTGTCGCGCATCAATCGCCGCCAATATCCCGCAACGGCTTGCTGTGGAGCGGGATTTCCACGGGCATTCCCCGCCGATTTCGTGTAAATTTCGCTGCTTGATCGATACTCGCCAGGAAAGTTTCAACCATGTCCGTCCTTCCCACCATTGCTCTTACTGCCGGCGAGCCAGCCGGCATCGGCCCCGATTTGTGTGCGATGCTGGCGCAGGAAGTCCGTCCGGCGCGGGTGGTGGTGCTGGCTGACCGGGATTTGTTGCGCGAGCGGGCGAAGCAATTGAACCTGCCGCTGGAAGTCGCCGATTGGGCCGGGCGCGACACCCCGCCGCCGCGCGCCGGGGTGCTGGAAGTGTTACATCATCCGCTGGGCGTACCGGCACACGCCGGGCAACTCAATCCGACCAACAGCCGCTATGTGCTGGACACCCTCACCACGGCGGCGCAAGGCTGTCTGGACGGACGTTTCGACGCCATCGTCACCGCCCCGGTGCACAAGGGCGTGATCAACGACGCAGGCATCCCCTTCACCGGGCATACCGAGTTTTTTGCCGAGTTGACCGGGACGCCGCTGGTGGTGATGATGTTGGTCGGCGGGGGAATGCGGGTGGCGCTGGCGACCACCCATCTGCCCTTGAAGGAGGTGGCGGGCGCGATCACCCGCGACAGCCTCACCGCCATCCTCCGCATCCTGCACCGGGATTTAACGGTGCGGTTCCGCCTGCCCGAGCCGCGTATCCTGGTGGCGGGGCTGAATCCCCATGCCGGCGAGGGCGGCCACCTGGGGCGCGAGGAAATCGAGGTGATCGAACCGGTTTTGGAAGCATTGCGCCGCGAGGGGATGAACCTGGAAGGCCCGTTGCCCGCCGACACGTTGTTCAACAAACATTATCTGGAACGCGCCGATGCGGTACTGGCGATGTATCACGACCAGGGGCTGCCGGTGTTGAAGCACGCCAGTTTCGGCAGCGGGGTGAACGTGACGCTGGGGATGCCGATTATCCGTACTTCGGTGGATCACGGCACCGCGCTATCCCTGGCGGGAACCGGCCAGGCCGACGCGGGCAGCCTCCATGCTGCCCTCAACCTGGCTATCGAGTTGGGAAGGTCGCAATGAAACATATCCCGCGCAAACGCTTCGGCCAGAATTTCCTGACCGATACCTTTTACATCGATAGCTGCATCCACGCCATCGCCCCCACGGCGAGCGACAACATGGTGGAAATCGGCCCCGGACTGGGGGCGCTGACCCAGCCGTTGATGAAAAAACTCGACCGCCTGCATGTGGTGGAGATCGACCGAGATATCGTCGAGCGTCTGGAGAAGACCTATCCGGCAGCGAAAATCGCCATCCATTCCTGCGACGCGCTGAAGTTCGATTTCGCCACGCTGGGCAAGCCGCTGCGGGTGGTCGGCAACCTCCCCTACAACATTTCCACGCCGTTGTTGTTTCATCTGGCCGATTACGCAGCCGCCATCACCGATTGCCATTTCATGCTGCAAAAGGAGGTGGTGGAGCGCATGGTGGCGGAACCTGGTTCGGCGGAATACGGGCGGCTGTCGGTGATGCTGCAATACCGTTTCGCCATGGAGTACCTGTTCACCGTGCCGGGCGCGGCGTTCAACCCGCCCCCCAAGGTCGAATCGGCATTCGTGCGGATGATCCCCCACGCCGTGCTGCCTTATCCAGCCCGCGACGAGGCATTGTTCGGGCGCATCGTCGCGGCGGCCTTCGCCCAGCGTCGCAAGACCTTGCGCAACACGCTGCGCGAATTTCTTGATCTGCCCGATTTCGCCGCGCTGGGGATTGATCCGGTGTTGCGCGGCGAAACGCTGGGCGTGGCGGAATTCGTTGCCATCGCCGATTTCTGCGCATCGCGCTAGAGCGTAATCCGGCCTATCCTTCAAGTAACGAAGGAGATTCGCCATGAACATCACCCCTGATTTGATCCGCGCCGCCCGGATTCGGGCGGGCTTGAACGAAGTGCAGGCCGCCGCGCTGGTGGAAGTCGGCATCGGCAAATGGCTGGATTGGGAATGTGGGGGCGCGCGGATGCCATATGGGTTGTACGAACTTTTCCTCGCCAAAACCCGAACCCGCAAAGACAAGGGGTTTTCCGGTAAAAAAAGCATTAAGGGGCCTGCCTATTGACAGTTTTTCGGCCCCTACCTAGGATGCTCCCCGGCGACGATATTGCGTTATGTCAACGCAAATGGGAACGCCGCCCACCTCGACCATTAAACAGGAGAACCTCCATGAAAAAGCTGTTTTTGATTGTTTTTATGGCGCTTTTGAGCCTTTCCGCGCCGAGTTGGGCGCAAAGCACGGTCGCCAACATCACCGGTTCGTATACCTACAAGGGCGTCAACCCGGACGGCTCGACTTATGACGGTACGCTGGTCGTCAAACCCGACACTTCAGGCGGCGTGGAAGTGCGTTACGACGACAGTGTTGGTGTCGGCATGATCAAGGGCAATGTGCTGGCCATTGGGATGGTTTATGAAAAACGTTCCATCGTGATGTGGATGGACATCCTGCCGGACGGATCGCTCAAGGGCACATGGCTGCAGCGCACTGAGCCGGGCGCGGGCAGCGAAACCTGGAAAAAGAAGAAATAACGCCAGACAACTCTGAAAAAAGCCGCCGTGAGGCGGCTTTTTTATTGGCGATGCCTCAGCGTTCGATAAATTCGATTTTGTAGCCGTCGGGATCGGCAACGAAGGCAATCCACGTCGATCCGCCGTGCAGCGCCGGGCCATAGGTGACCTGCCCACCTTTGGCGGCCACGTCTTCGCAAGCCTTGCGGATATCGTCCACCCGGATGGCGACATGGCCGTAGCCCGTGCCGATTTCGTAGCTGCTCACGCCCCAGTTATAGGTGAGTTCGAGGACTGCGGTGGCGCTTTCCTCGCCGTAGCCGACGAACGCCAGCGTGTATTTGCCGTCCGGGTAATCCTTGCGGCGCAGCACTTTCATGCCCAGCACGTCGGTGTAGAAAGCGATGGATTTGTCCAGGTCGCCGACCCGGATCATGGTGTGGAGAATGCGCATTTCGATTCCTTTCAAAAAGCGTGGTAGATGTGGCCGCCGGTCTTGAGTTCGCGGCGCGCGGCCAGGCAATCCGGGTATAACATTTCGACGGTGCGCCAGAAGGCCGCCGAATGGTCGAGGTGTTTGAGGTGGGCGATTTCGTGCGCCACCACGTAGTCGATTAGGTGCGGCGGGGCTTTCACCAGCCGCCAGTTGAGGCGTATTTCGCCGCGCGAATTGCAGCTTCCCCAACGGCTTGCGGCGTTGGACAGGCGTAGCGGCGGAAACTCCACGCCCAATCGGGCGGCAAAATGGGCGACCCGCTCGCTCAACCGCTCCAGGGCCTGGCGGCGATACCATTTGAGAACTTTGGTTTGGATCTGGGTGGCGTCGGTATCATCCGCGATTTCCACCGTGAGACGGCTTTCATTAAACACCGGCAAGGCGCGCGGACGCCCCGCCAGCACTTCCAGATACAACGTTTCCCCCAGATAAGGCAGTGTTGCGCCGTGTTGCCAGCAGTGCGGGGCGGGTTGACGGGCCTGCACCTGAGCCAGTTTGTCGCGCACCCAGCCGGCTTTTTCGACCAGCACCCCTTCCAGGTGATACAGCGGGGTGCGCGCCGGAGCGTTGATGATCAGCCCGGTGCGGTCGATGCGCAGGCCGATGGTGCGGCGGCGCGGACTACGTTTGAGGAGGTAGGGGATTTCCTGCCCGTCGGCGAGACGCAGGCGGCGTTGCTCGGTTTTCACAACTGGCGCAGGCGCGGCATTTCCGCCTCGATCCAGGCTTCCACCAGCGCGTTGAGGTCGTCGGCTTTTTTCCCGGTTGGGTCAAGCGGCGCGCCGATGCTGACAGTGATTTCACCGGGATGTTTGAGGAAGGCGTTGCGTCCCCAGAATTCCCCGGCGTTATGCGCCACCGGCACCACCAGCGCGCCGGTATGGGTGGCGAGCCATGCGCCGCCGACCTTGTATTTACCCCTTTGCCCCGGCTTGATGCGCGTACCTTCGGGGAAAATCACCACCCAGAAACCTTGCGCCAGACGCTCCTTGCCCTGGTCGAGGAGTTGTTTCAACGCCAGCCGCGCAGTACCCCGGTCGATGGCGATGGGACTGGCTTGGGCCAGAGCCCAGCCGAAAAACGGCAGGCGCAGCAATTCGCGTTTCAACACCCATACCTGGGGCGGGAATATGCTCTGGAAGGCCAGGGTTTCCCACGCCGACTGATGTTTGGAAAGTACGATGGACGGCTGGTTTGGAATATTCTCCGCGCCGATCACCCGGTAAGTCAGGCCGCAGGTGATGCGCAGCCAGGCCAGCATGATTTTCGACCAGGGGCGCACCACGCGATAGCGGGTTTGCGGCGCAAAGGGAAACGACAACAGGATGATGACCGTATAAAGCGGGGTGAACAGCACCATCCCCAGCGCATACAGCGCAGAACGCAGGTAGATCATGAGGCCGGCGCGACGATGTGTTTCACCGCTTCCGCGAGATTGGCGAAAACCAGTGTGCCTGCGGGCAGGTTGCCGTCCTGCTGGGTTTTCTGGCCCTTGCCGGTGAGCACCAGATAGGGCTGCCCCCCCACCGCCGCGCCGGCCTGAAGGTCACGCAAGGAATCGCCCACACACGGTACGCCGGCCAGGTCGGACTTGAAGCGCTGGGCGATTTCCAGAAACATGCCGGTCTTGGGTTTGCGGCAATCACATTTCGACTCGGCGGTGTGCGGGCAGAAAAACAGCGCGTCGATGCGCCCGCCAAGACGTCCCAGCGCCTTGTGGAGCTTGTCGTGGATGGCGTTGAGGGTGGCCATGTCGAGCAGGCCGCGCCCGATGCCGGACTGGTTGCTCGCCACCACCACCCGGTAGCCGGCCTGGTTCAGCCGGGCGATGGCTTCCAGGCTGCCGGGAATGGGTTCCCATTCCTGGGGCGACTTGATGAATTGATCGGAGTCGAAGTTAATGACGCCGTCGCGGTCGAGAATAATCAGTTTCATCAGTTGACCTTGAATATCTGCGCTGCGGTGAATGAGGTGGTCTGCCGTGAGGTGCTGACATAAACCCCATTCACGTTGGCCCCATTGAAGGTGAGTTTGAGCGAGCGCCCGCTGACCGCCGAGACGCCGACGAAGATGTTACTGGTCAACGCGCCGGTAATCACATCGTAGGAAACGCTGCCGTCGCTATTGAGGGTGAGGTCGAGAACGATGGTGAGGGTTTTCCCCTGAAGACTGGCGGTGAGGTAAGCCAGATAGGAATTCGTCCCGCTTTTCTGCCACACGCCGTCGTAGGCGCTGCCCACGTAGGCATAGGTCAGGTTGGCGGAAAAACCGTCGCTCGCCCCGGTGCTCTGGACATACGAGCCGCTCATGGTGTTACCGGAAGCGGTGGCGTTGAGGGTGGCGGTTTGATCAAGTTTTTTCAGCGCCAGGCTATCGCCCGACACCGTGCCGGTATAAACGCTCGCGGAAGTCAGATCGTAAGCAACCTGTACGGCAATTGCCTGCCCCTTGGCGCTGTCCTGCATTAACAGGAAATAATCACCGGTGCTGGTCGTCCATACGCCGTTGGCGGGCGCGGCCTGGGCGAAGCCGGTGGTGATGAGCAACAGTAAAGCGGAAAAGAGGTTCAACAATGTTTTCAAAATCGTCTCCCTAAATGAATGAAGCAATATTCAAGCTGCCCGAACTATTCCATCAAGCCGCCATCCGCTGTCGCTTGCTGGCGTGCAATACAGTCATTCCAACGACTTCTTCTCCCTGGTAACGAACGATGATGTCGTCGTCGGTCAGTTCGCTGTCATCCGCGAGGCTGGGCTTGGTGAAGTTAACGGTCAGCGTGTCGGCTTCGGCATCGAAAGCCACCCATACCGAGTGTTGCGGCGCCTTGCTGACGGCAGGTATCAAGTTCAGGAAGTCTCGAATGTCGATTACGGCCATAGTTGTTTTCTCCTGTCCAGCGAACGGATGCGGCGTGTCAAAAAAGCGGTGATGACGAAGCCGTCACCGTCTTGTTCCCGATAAACCACCACCAGCCATTTTCCCGTTTCCACTTCGTGAAGCGCCAGGCATTCACCGTCGTTGCCGGACAGGATGCGCTCGGGAAATGCGATGGTCTCCAACACTTCACTTTTCCAGCCCGCCATTTCGCAGTGCTGCTCCGTGACATGAACCCACCGCTCGGCGGTAAGCCGAATATCTACACCATTCTTTGACCGGGCCTTGTCAACCATCCGGGGCGCTTGCGAGGCGGGTTCAGAATTGCAATTTGGAAATATCCGCCACCTGGTTCATCAGATCGCCGAGGCTCTTTAGCAGCGCCAGGCGGTTGTTGCGGATGGTCAATTCGTCGGTCATCACCATCACCTCGTCGAAGAAGGCGTCCACTTCGGCGCGACAGCCGGCCAGCGCGGTCAGCGCTTCAGTATAGTCGCAGTTGCCGACCTGCGAGAGCACCGCCGGGGCGAGGTGGGTGACCGCATCGAACAGGGCTTTTTCGGCGCTTTCCTGAAGCAGCGCGACATCGGCCTGGCCGGCGGGTGCTGCGGTCTTCTTCAGGATGTTCTGGATGCGCTTGTTGGCCGCTGCCAGCGAGGCGGCCTCGGGCAGCTTGCGGAAGGCGCGCACCGCCAGCAGGCGCGGGATCACCAGGTCGATGCGGGTGGGGTTCTGGGAAACCACCGCTTCGACTTCATCGGCCTCGAAATTCTTGTCGCGCAGATAACCCTTCAGACGCTCCAGCATGAAGCCGTGCACGTCCTGAGAGACACTGTTGGCGAGCATCTCGGTGGGGAACAGGCCGCGCGCCAGTTCCAGCAGTTGCAGCAAATCGAGCGGCAGGCCTTTTTCGGCGAGGATGCGCAATACGCCCAGCGCGTGGCGGCGCAGGCCGAAGGGGTCCTTGTCGCCGGTCGGCACCAGGCCGATCCCGTAAATGCCCACCAGGGTGTCGAGCTTGTCCGCCAGCGCCGCAGATGCGCCGATGTTGTCCTGCGGTAGCGTGTCACCGGCGAAGCGCGGGTGGTAATGGGCTTCGATGGCACGCGCTACATCCTCGCCCTCGCCGTCGTGGAGCGCGTAATACTGGCCCATGATGCCTTGCAGTTCGGGGAACTCACCGACCATGTCGGTACCCAGGTCGGCCTTGGCCAGCCACGCGGCGCGTTCGGCCTTTTCCGCATCGGCTTGCAGCAGGCGGGCGATTTCGCCGGACAGTTTCTTGAGGCGCTGGACGCGCTCCAACTGGCTGCCCAGCTTGTTGTGGTAAACCACGTTGGCAAGTTTATCGAGACGGGAACCGAGCTTCTTCTTGCGATCCTGGTCGAAGAAGAACTTGGCGTCGGCCAGGCGCGGGCGCACCACCCGCTCGTTGCCGCCGATCACCGCACTGGCATCGGCGGGACTGATGTTGGAGACGATCAGGAACTGGTTGGTGAGATTTCCGGCGGCATCCAGCAGCGGGAAATATTTCTGGTTGGCCTTCATGGTGAGGATCAGACATTCCTGCGGAACTTCCAGGAAGGCTTCCTCGAATTTGCCGATCAGCACATTGGGGCGTTCCACCAGCGCGGTCACTTCGTCGAGCAGCGCGTCGTCGTGGATGGGTTTGACGCCGCCGCCAACCTTGGCGGCAGCCGCTTCCAACTGGCGGACGATCTCGGCGCGGCGCTTGGCGAAATCGGCGATCACCGCGCCATCGGCTTCCATCTGGGCCGCGTAGCTATCGGCATCCTTGAGTGTTACCGGGGAGACCGCTGCTTCGAAGCGGTGGCCCTGGGTAGTGCGACCGGCGTTGAGACCAAGGATGCTGATCGGCACGATTTCCGCGCCATGCAGCGCCACCAGCCCGTGGGCGGGGCGCACGAAATTCACGCTGCTCCAGCCGTCGGCCAGTTGATAGGTCATCACCTTGGGAATCGGCAGCTTGGCGAGCGCTTCTTCGAGGGCTTTTTGCAGGCCTTCGGCCAGCGTCGCGCCTTTCACAACGGTATCGAAAAACAGCGCTTCGGCCTTGCCTTCACCTTCGCGCTTGAGATTGGCGGCTGCCGAGGCATCCAGCCCCATCGCAGCGAGTTTCTTGAGCAGCGCGGGCGTGGGCTGGCCGTCGGGCGTAAGTCCCACTGCCGCTGGCATCAGCTTGTGCGAAATCGGCTTGTCGGCGGCCTGCGTCGCGACATTCGCGACATGCGCGGCCAGACGGCGCGGCGAGGCGAACGGCGTGACAGTTGCATCATGAGCGGCCAGTCCTTGTGCCTGGAGGGATTCGGCGAGCGTCGCGGAAAAGGCTTCGCCCAGCTTCTTGAGTGCCTTGGGCGGGAGTTCCTCGACGAACAGTTCTACGATCAGGTTTGCGGTATTCATGCTTTTGCGGCTTTCGTTTCCAACTGGGCGAGAACTTCGGCGGCCCAATCCTTGGGGGCCAGGGGAAATCCAAGCCGGGCGCGGCTGTCCAGGTAACTCTGGGCGACGCTGCGGGCGAGGTTGCGGATGCGTCCGATGTAGGCGGCGCGTTCGGTGACGGAAATCGCCCCGCGCGCATCGAGCAGATTGAAGGTGTGGCCGGCTTTCAGCACCTGCTCGTAGGCGGGCAGGGCGAGCTGGTTTTCCATAAGGTGCTTGGCCTGTTTTTCATGGGCGTTGAAGGCGGTGAGGAGGAATTCCTGGTCGCTGTGTTCGAAATTGTAGGTGGACTGCTCGACTTCGTTCTGGTGGTACACGTCGCCGTAGGTCAGGCCCTTCACCCAAGTCAGGTCGAAGACGTTTTCCACGCCTTGCAGATACATCGCGAGGCGCTCCAGCCCATAGGTGATTTCCCCGGTGATGGGTTTGCAGTCGATGCCGCCGACCTGCTGGAAATAGGTGAATTGGGTGACTTCCATGCCGTTCAGCCAGACTTCCCAGCCCAGTCCCCAGGCGCCGAGGGTGGGATTTTCCCAATCGTCCTCGACGAAGCGGATGTCGTTTTTCTTGAGATCGAAACCCAGCGCTTCGAGCGAGCCGAGATACAGTTCGAGAATGTTTTCCGGGGCGGGTTTCAACACCACCTGGAACTGGTAATAGTGCTGCAGGCGGTTGGGGTTCTCGCCGTAGCGGCCATCCTTGGGACGCCGCGAGGGCTGGACGTAAGCGGCTTTCCACGGCTCCGGGCCGATGGCGCGCAGGAAGGTCGCGGTATGGCTGGTGCCGGCCCCGACTTCCATGTCGTAAGGCTGGAGCAGCGCGCAACCTTGCGCGCCCCAGAAGTTTTGCAAAGTGAGAATGATGTCCTGGAAAGTCAGCATGGAGTATGGCCTGCGCCGGAATTCAAAGGGTTGAATTCTACTGGTTTTCGGGGGAGGGCAAAACCCCGTGGGGTTTATGTCGCCGGTTTGACGGGGTGATTTACTCGAAGAGCGGCGCGGGCAGCGGCTGATAGCGATCCAGCAGGTCGGTGAGCCATTCCGCGCCAGTGGATAGCGTGTTGTCGGCGGAAGCGTTCAGCGCCGCCCAGCGCCGGTTCAGATAGGTCGGCCACGAGGCGTGGTCTTCGGTGGTGGCGCGGGTTTCCGTTTCCAGCCATGTTTGCACGGCCTGACTGGCGTGAGCACGCTCGCTCTCGCCCGCCGCAGTGGATTGCAAGGTCTGCAAATAGCGCCACAGCCGCGTCTCCAGCGGAAATTCCTGAAGGACGGCTGCATCGTAGCGCTCCACCACGTCGGCGTCCCACTGGCCTTGCGCGACAGCCCGGCGCAAGGCTTGCGGCAGCGGCAAGACCCGCTCGCTCGTCGCGGAGTTGGCTCTTTCCCCGATGCGCAGGGTTTCGGCAAAAGCGCGCCAGGCGGGGTCGGTTTCGGGGCGTACCGGTTCTTCGGTAGCGGCGGGTTCCGCATCGTCGGCGGAGTCGGCAAGCCGGCCTTGCGCCGCCAGTTGCTGGCGTTGCGACAGTTTGCGCAAATACCCTTCGGCTATCAGATTACCGGGGTAACGGGTCACGAAACGCTGTAAATGCTCGACGGCGGTGGTCAAATCGCCCGGCTCGTTGCGCCGCGCGTAGGCCTTTGCCAACAACACCGCGCTGGGCGGATGACTGGGGTCGATCCGCAAACCCTGCTGGGCATGGGACAACGCCTGCTCCCAGCCCCGGTTGCGGATCGCCAGTTGCGCCAGCGTCGAATGGCTATGCAGGTGGTTGGGATCCAATTGCAAGTTTTGCTGCAACAGGCGGCGGGCCTGCGCCTGATCGTCGGGCGCGCCGTTTGCTGCCAGCAAACGCGCCAGTTCAACCCGACAAGGCAATTGGTCGGGAAAGCGTCGCGTCATCTCCCACAGCACCCATTGCGCGCGCTGCGGCTGATCCGCCTTGCGCAAGGCCAGTTCCCACAACATCCACAACCTCGGGTCATCAGCATCCACCCGCAAGGCGAGATGGATCCACTGGAACAAACGCGACGCGACTTCCGGGGCGCGCAGCGGGTATTTCTTGCACAGCGCACGGGCGCATTCATCCAAGGCTCGCACAAAGTCGAAATGGTTGCCCGACTTATGCAGGTAGGCTTCATGGGCGCTGAGCAGCGGGCGAATGGCTTTCCAGGCTTGCGCCAGACTGCCCGATTCACGCACGGCCTGGACGGCTTGCCGGGTTTCCAGCGAAGTACCCGGCGGCTTGAGTTTATAGACGGCGCTGGAAACAGTGGCCTGACGTTGCAAAACCGCAGGACTGGACAACCCCAGCAAACCCAATACCGACGCGGTTTTGTTCTCGCCCAGCGGGGACAACAATTCCAAAAGGAAGGCTCGGTAGTGGGCGGGGTTCAGGCTGGGGTTGCGCGCCATCACGCCGCGTAGGTATTGCGCCAGTTCTTCGAGTGCTGGCGTACCCCAGCCGATGCGGCGCTGGTAGCGGTTGACCAGGGCTTGCACTTGCAGGCGCAGGTTGCGCAGGCTGTCTTCGTCCGACAATGGCAGCTTGGCGAGGGCCAGCAGGCCGAGGTTGAGGTAACGCGCGGAGCGGGTGCGGCCCGCTTCCACCACGAACGATTGCCAGAAAAACTGCAAGCCGTCGTCGGCCTGGTGGGCGGCGAGCACCTGCCAGTAGTCGTATTCCGGGTCGCGATAGGCGGAGAGGGTGAGCGAACTCAGCCACTGGAGCCACAGTGCGCGTTCCGCCTGCAACACGGCGCGCGTCTGCGGCAGCGCGAAGTACAGCGGCCATTGCAGCGCTTCGCACACCTGCGCGGAATACGCGCCGAGTTTTCGCGGCGGGGGCGGCGGGGCTTGGCGCTGCGCGAGCAGCCAGGCGGACAGGCCGCTGTCGAGATGGCCGGGCAGGTCGGCGGTGGGATCAAATGCCGGTGCGGCAGTTTCCGGCTCGCCGAGCAAACGCCCGGAAACCGCCCGGCTGGCGCGCGGCAGGACGGCCAGCAGGAATTCGTGCGCGGTCAGGCGCTCATAGGGGCCGACATCCGCCGCGCCGCGCAGCAAGTCCGCGACCGCCTCCTGGGGCGCTAGGCGCAGTTCGTCGGCCCAGGCTTGCCAGCTCATGCCAGCACCTCGCCAAAGTCAGCGCAGCCGGGCAATTGTTGCAGCCCCTGCACATGCCGATTGCGCGCCGCGAGCAGCGCGTCATCGGCCTGGAGCGCGTGTTCACGGGTGATGAAGCCAAGTGCCTTGATGTGGCGGGGCTGATAGTCTAGCAGCCTGTCGGACTTAAAGAACGGCAAATCCTCCGAGTCCCGGAGTTGCA
>CAYVIN010000048.1:0-29843 GCA_964451375.1 uncultured Sulfuricella sp. | reverse complement strand
CTTCGTTCAGGTCCTGAGCCACTACCACGCCCTTGCCCGCAGCCAGTCCGTCGGCCTTGATCACGATGGGGGCGCCCTGCCGGTCAATGTAGGCGTGGGCCTGGGCTGCATCGGTGAAGGAGGCGTAAGCTGCGGTCGGGATGTTGTGCCGCACCATGAAAGCCTTGGCGAAATCCTTGGAGCTTTCCAGTTGCGCCGCGAACTGGGTCGGGCCGAAGATTTTCAGCCCTTCGGCACGGAAGGCGTCGACGATACCGGCG
Organism: uncultured Sulfuricella sp.; assembly: GCA_964451375.1. Taxonomy (GTDB): domain Bacteria; phylum Pseudomonadota; class Gammaproteobacteria; order Burkholderiales; family Sulfuricellaceae; genus JAGXQV01. The sequence continues at coordinate 29,583 of CAYVIN010000048.1, read as the reverse complement.
GCCAGCGGCGCTTCCGGGCCGACTATGGTAAAGGCGATCTTTTCCTGTTGCGCGAATGTTAGCAGTTCGGGAAGGGCCGTGATGGCGAGATTGGTCAGGTCCGGCTCGAGTTCGGTGCCGGCGTTGCCGGGGGCGACGAAGATCTTGGTTGAACGCGGACTCTGCGCCAGTTTCCATGCGAGTGCGTGCTCACGCCCGCCGCTGCCGATAACGAGTATTTTCATGTGCAAACCTAAGTCATATAAAAGTGAGGGGTGAGGGGTGAGGCGGAAGGCTAAAACCTGTGCCGATGCTGTTTTCGCCTCACCCCTCACCTGTTAATGCCGGAAATGCCTCATGCCGGTAAACACCATCGCCATGCCATGCTCGTCCGCAGCGGCGATCACTTCTTCGTCGCGCATCGAGCCGCCGGGCTGGATCACGGCGACGATGCCGGACTGGGCGGCCGAATCGATGCCGTCGCGGAACGGGAAGAAGGCGTCCGACGCCATCACCGAACCGCTAACCTGCAAACCTGCCTGTTCCGCCTTGATCGCGGCGATCCGCGCCGAGTTGACGCGGCTCATTTGTCCCGCGCCGACGCCGATGGTCATCTTGTCCTTGGCGTAGACGATGGCGTTGGACTTGACGTATTTGGCGACGCGCCAGGCGAACAGCAGGTCGGACATTTGCGCTTCGCTTGGCGCGCGCTTGGTGACCACTTTCAGTTCGTTGTACAACGCCAGATCGGCATCCTGCACCAAGAGGCCGCCCACCACGCGCTTGAAATCGAGGCGCGAAGCGGGCTCCTTGGGCCACACGCCGCATTCGAGGAGGCGCACGTTTTTCTTGGCCGCCACCACTTCAACCGCTGCCTTGGAAACCTTGGGGGCGATGATGACTTCGACGAACTGGCGCTCGACGATGACCTTGGCGGTCTCGGCGTCGAGTTCTCCGTTGAAGGCGATGATGCCGCCGAAAGCCGATTCGGGATCGGTTTTGTAAGCACTTTCGTAGGCTTCCAGCAGGTTGGCGCCATACGCCACACCGCACGGGTTGGCGTGTTTGACGATCACGCAGGCCGGGGCGGCGTCGAATTGCTTCACACATTCCAGCGCCGCATCGGCATCGGCGATGTTGTTGTAGGACAACTCCTTGCCCTGCAACTGGCGGGCGGTGGCGATGCTGGTTTCGCGATTGTCGGCAGCGACATAGAAAGCCGCCTGCTGATGCGGATTCTCGCCATAGCGCATGGATTGGGCTTTGGCGAACTGGAAGTTGATGCGCTCCGGGAAAGCCTGTTTGCCGCCGTCCGGGGTAATTGCGGTGAGGTAATTGCTGATTGCGCCGTCGTATTCGGCGGTATGGGAGAACGCTTTCACCGCCAGTGCGAAATGGGTTTCCGCACTTAGGCTGCCGTTGCGCGCCTGGATTTCGTCGATCAGGCGCAGGTAATCGGCAGGATCGGTGACGATGGCCACGTCGCGATGGTTCTTGGCAGCGGCGCGCACCATGGTGGGGCCGCCAATGTCGATGTTCTCGATGGCGTCTTCCAGCGAGCAGTCGGGCTTGGCAACGGTTTCGCGGAACGGGTAGAGATTCACCACGACCAGGTCGATCGGGGGAATCCCCGCTTCCTTGGCGGCAGCAACATGCTCAGGCAATTCGCGGCGATAGAGGATGCCGCCATGCACCTTGGGATGCAGAGTTTTCACGCGCCCGTCGAGCATTTCGGGAAAGCCGGTGTAATCGCCGACTTCCACCACCGGAATACCTTCTTTTTGCAGGAGTTTGGCGGTGCCGCCGGTGGAGAGGATTTCCACGCCGAACTGGCGCAGCGCGTGGGCGAATTGCACCACGCCGGATTTATCGGAAACGCTGATGAGTGCTCGTTTGATGTTGGCCATATTATTGAAGTCCGTGATCTTTCATTTTCTTGCGCAGGGTATTGCGGTTCAGGCCAAGCATTTCGGCGGCTTTGGTCTGATTGCCTTGCGCGTAGTTCAGGATATATTCCAGCAGGGGTTTTTCGACATGGCCGACCACCATGTCGTATATCGCGCTGGGTTTTTCCCCGTCGAGGTGGAGAAAATACTCGTCGAGGGATTGCCGCACACAGCCGGCGAGGTCGCTTTCAGGGATCATGCCGCCAACCGCTCCTCTTCGGGGTGGGTTTCGCCACAGGCCACGAACAGTCGCTCGGCAGCGTCGAGTTGCTCGCGGCTGCTTTGCAATTGATTCATGGCGTGGCGGAAAGCCGCCGAACCCGGCAGCCCCTTGGTGTACCAGGCAATGTGTTTGCGCGCCATGCGCACACCCGCCACTTCACCGTAAAACTCGTACAAATCGTGGAGATGGCCGACCAGCATCGCGTGAATTTCCGCCACGCCGGGACGCGGCAGTAATTCACCGGTCGCCAGGTAATGGGCGATGTCGCGGAATATCCACGGCGCGCCCTGCGCGGCCCGTCCGATCATCACCGCATCGGCGCCGGTGATTTCCAGCACCTCCCTGGCGCGCTGGGGGGTGGTGATGTCGCCGTTGGCGATCACCGGAATGCCGATTTCAGCCTTCACGGCGGCGATGGTCTCGAACTCCGCTTCGCCGCTGTATCCGCAAGCACGGGTACGGCCATGAATCGCCAGCGCCTGGATGCCGGATTTTTCGGCGATACGCGCAATCGCCAGCGCATTGCGGCTGTGTTTGTCCCAGCCGGTGCGGATTTTCAGGGTTACCGGCACGTCCACTGCGGCCACCACGGTTTCCAGGATGCGTCCCACCAGCACCTCGTCCTTAAGCAGCGCCGAACCCGCCATCACATTGCAGATTTTCTTGGCCGGGCAACCCATGTTGATGTCGATAATCTGTGCGCCGCGCCCGACATTGTATTTGGCGGCCTCGGCAAGCATCGCCGGGTCGCTGCCGACGATCTGCACCGACACCGGCCCCGGCTCGCCTTGGTGGTTGGCGCGGCGCTGGGTCTTGGCGCTGCCGTAGAGCAGGGAATTCGACGCCACCATCTCGGAAACCGCCAGCCCCGCGCCCAAACGCCGGCATAACGCGCGGAACGGGCGATCCGTGACTCCCGCCATGGGCGCGAGAACCAGATTGTTTTTCAGGGAATAGGGGCCGATTTGCATGGCTCGAATAGTTTTGCGAAAAGGGGGCCATTGTAATCCCAAACGGCGGCGGCGAAAAAGTGTTGGTTTAGGGCGGGATGGCAATCCCCGCCCATTCACGCTGACCGTTCACCCGCTTACAAACTCGCCCTCAGAGTAACAAAAAGCTGACGCGGCGGGCCGACTTGCAGCGTTTGGTTGTCTCCGGCGGCTGTGAAACCGCCGCTGCCCAGCGTCGAAATGTATTTCCGGTCAAAGAGATTGTAGACATCAAGCTGGACACGGACATCCGACAACCCGGCGATTTTTCCGACGCTGTTGGCGGCGCTTAAATTGAATATCCAGCGCGGATTAACCGATTCGTCGTTGGTGTAGGTGAAGTAGCGGGTAGACAGGTAATCGGCGTTCAGACGCACCTGATAACGGGGTGTTTTGTAGGACAAGTCGCTTTTGTAGAGGAGGCGGGGGGTATCCACTACGGTCTTGCCCGCAGTTTGAATCAGGGTATCGCCATCGGAATAATTCGAATTGTAAGTCGATTGGTTGTAACTCACCGCGTTATACCAGCTAAGCCTGTCAAAAAGATGCAGGGTGTTGCTGAACTCCACGCCATTGGTGGTCACGCCGCCGACGTTGGCGAGCAGCGCCGCGCCTGCGGTAGCCGCAATCAGCGACCCGCCGGGAGAAATATTCAGCAGGCGGTTATTGAAATCCACATGGTAAGCGGTCAGCAATCCCTCAAAACCGCGCAGAACTTCGCCACCGACGACACGCTTGAAACGATAACCCGCTTCGTAAGTCCAGGCGGTTTCCGGCTGGATGCGCTCCTGAACCACTCGAAAGGCCGCCTGGTTGCCGACCGCCCAAGGGGACAGCCCGAGGCCGTAACCGCCCTGCTGGAAAGTGCGCATGGTCTTGGACACGTCGAAAAACAGTTCGTCCTGCGGCGTTAGTTTCCAGATGACGCCCAATTGGGGAAGAAAAGTATCGGAAGCCGTAATCGCCCCCTGCGCAAGCGTCACGCCGCTCATATGGTTAAGGGTCGGCGTCCCGGTGGTTTTGCTGTAGAGCGACTTGAAGCCGCCGTGGAGCGTGACACGGTCGTTGATCCGCCAGGTATCCTGGAGATGGTATTGAGCGGTATCGGTATCGAATTGGTATGCCCACTGGGTAAAAAAGGCGCTGTCGTGATCGGGAATCTGATACGGCGACCATAACGGCCCGCTGGTGTAGATCGGGAAGAACAGGCGCGTCTGGGCGGCGGAATTGTTTTCGTACCAGAAGCCGGTGTTGACGGTATGCGGGCCAAACTCCAGGGTGAGGTCGCTTAATACGCCAAAACGTTTGGTGTCGTAAGCCAGAACGCGCTCGGAAAGGGCCGTTCCATCCACGCCGGGAGTGGACTTGTACGGGGTGGCCCAAGTGCTGACCCCCCGGTAAGTATGGCCGTAAAGGGTGGTTTTCAGGGCCGTCCGGCTGTTCAAGGCGGTATCGAGTGAGACATAGCCGAAATAGTCGCGGCGTACGCCAGACGCTGAATAATAAGCGGCGTCGAGCGGATCGTTTACCGCTTCCTTGGCCAGCGCAGGAACACCACAACAGTCTCCGCTTGCCGAAGCGTTGGCGAGCGCAGCCTGGAGGTTGGGCCAATAGTTGGCCCACTTGTAACCCAGCTTGCCGACCCACTCCCTGGTCATGTCTTGGTAGTCCATCTCGTGGCGGTCGGAATAGTTGAAATACGCCGACAGGTAGCTGTTTCCGATGGGTTGGACGTATTTGAGGTTGACCTGATCGTAGCCCTGCTCGCCGATTCCTTTCCACAAATCCTGGGACTGGTGGACGGCGGCGACATAAAATTTGCCGTTGCCGGACAATACGCCGCTATCGAATTTTACGAAGGTTCGGGTGGTCGCATCGCTGCCCAGGGTCTGCGCAGCAGTCGCACCCGCCTTGTCAACGGGGTCACTGGAATAGAACTGTATGGTTCCGCCCAGGCCGCTGGTGGCTGCCGTGTCCAGCGATCCCGCCCCCTGCGAAAGACGGACGCGCCCCAGGTTTTCGCCAATCAGGGCGCGACCGATATACAAGCCGTTGAGGCTTGAATAAAACATGTCGCCCAACGGCGTGTCGTCGAGCGTAAATCCCATCTGCGCCTGATTGAATCCCCGCACTGAAATGCGCGTCCCCCATTCGTAAGCGCCATAAGCATCCGCCGCCTGAAAATTCACCCCCGCCAGCTTGTTGAGCGCTTTGAGCGGACTGACGCCGGGTACGTTTTGCCGAAAGTCTTCGAGCGGCAAGGTTTGCACCTGCCGGATTTCGCCGCTCCCAAACACCTCCACGGTATCCAGACGGACAACCTCCTCCGTGCATCCCGCAGAGGAATACGCCAGCAACGTGATGGTTGCAGCCAGCCCCCAATTCCTTTCGACTTTTCCCCAAATCACGACCATTCACCCAAATGAAATTTCGTGGGCGGATGGTCTTTTAAAGGAAGATCAAGGTCAAGCCCCAAAATTGAGGTAAATTCACGTCATCCCAAAAAGTGCGCACACGGTTTTCGGGTATTTTTTCCAGGTCAGGTTTCCGCTAATGATGTTCAGGATGATCCAATTCGGCAATTGGGCAAGTGCAGTGCTCCTGCTGGTTCTCGGCGGACTGGCGGTGGCCGGCGACCAGCCGGCGGTTGCGCTTACCGCGCAGGAACTGGCCTGGGTGCAAACCCATCCGGTGATAAAGATGTGTGTTGACCCGGATTGGGCGCCGTTCGAGCGCATCAACGAGCGCGGGCAACACGAGGGTATCGCTGCCGATCTGGTGCAACTGGTGGCGCAGCGCGTGGGCCTGCGCATCGAATTGCTGGCGACCCGGGACTGGAACGAAAGCCTGCGCGCATCACAACAGCGGCGTTGCCAAATCCTCAGTTTCGTCAATCAGACCTCGGCGCGCGACGCCTGGCTGACTTTTACCGAACCGATTTTTCTCGATCCCAACGTCTTTATTACCCGCGAAGAACACGCTTTTATCGCCACGCCCCTGAGTTTGTCGAATGAAACCGTCGCCCTGCCGCGCGGCACCAGCGTCGAAGAAAAAATCCGCCGGGATTTTCCCAATCTCCACATCCTCATCACCGACAGTGAACCGGAAGCCATCGAACTGGTGGAATCACGGCGCGCCGACATGACCATGCGCTCGCTGATTGTCGCGGCGTACACGATTAAAAAAGGCGGTCATTTCAACCTGAAAATCGCCGGCCAGATACCCGAGTACGCGAATATGCTGCGGATTGCCGTTCTCAAGGACGAGGCGCTGCTCCACAGCATTCTCGACAAGGGGGTGCAAACCCTCACCCCCCAGGAGCGCGAGCAAATCGCCAATCGCCATGTTTCCATCCAGGTGCAGAAAGGCATCGACTATGCGCTGATCTGGAAAATCATCGGCGGCGCACTGTTGCTGATCGCCGGCGCGATGTACTGGAACCGCCGCCTGGCGCACTTCAACGTCCGGCTGCGCCAGGCAAACGAGGAAATTTCGGCGGCCCAAGCAGCTACCCATCACGCGCTGAATCAGGTGGCGGCCCTGCTCGACAATTCGGCGCAGGGTTTTTTGTCGTTCGCAGCGGATTTGCGCGTCAAACCACAATACAGCCTGCCCTGCAAAACGATGTTCGGAGATGTAATCTGCGGCGCGGCCATCCCCACGCTGCTTTACCCGGAGGATGCAACGGCGGCGGCGCAACTGGAGCGCAACCTCGCAGGGGTGTTTGACGCCACCGATGAATTCAAGCGCGAGGTGCTGATTTCCCTGCTTCCCGGGCTGTTCCGGCGGGGCGAACGAACCCTGCGGGCAAAGTACAAGATGCTCGCCGAGGGCGACATGATGCTGGTGCTCGACGATGTCAGCGAAGAACTAGCCTTGCAGGAGCAAATCCAGCGTGAGCAGATGCGTCTGAAGCTGGTGGTCAGCGTATTTCGCGAACGCGACGATGTGCGCCAGGTAATCAGGGACTTCGAGCGGTTTTTGGCGGCCTCGGGCGAGGCCACAACGAGGGAATCTCAAAGCCGGCAAATCCATACCTTCAAGGGGGTGTTCGCCCAGTTCAATTTTTGCCATGTCCCGGTCGCCCTGCATTCCCTCGAAGAGCGCCTGGCCCGAAACGCCGCCGCCCCGGTTGTCGAAGCGGCTGGCTTGCGCCAGGCGCTGGCGAAGGACATTGCGATTCTGGTTGAAGTGCTGGGCTACGATCCATTCTCGACCGAAGAACAATTGCGCATTGACGCCAACACCCTGCGCGCGCTCGAAAGCGACCTGGAAAACCTGTCTCCGGCGGAAATCCGGCGGCGGCTGATACGTCTGCGCCACCAACCGCTGACCGAACTGCTTGCTGGTTATCCGGGATTCTGCGGGGAACTCGCCGCGCGCCTGAACAAGGAAATCCATGTTTTGCACATCGAGGGCGAGCGCTGCGCGGTTGACGCGGAACGTTTCGGGCCATTCCTGCGCAGCCTGGTGCATGTCTTTCGCAATGCGCTGGATCATGGCATCGAAAGTGAGGACGAACGTTTCGTCGCCGGGAAGGATGAAAAGGGCCGCTTGACGTGTCAGGTCACGCGCCGGGGGGATTTCCTGCAACTGATCATCGGCGACGACGGGCGCGGCATTGATGTTGCGCAGTTGCGGGCAACCGCCGAGGCGCGACACATTCCCCTCCCGGACGAGGTGGTAATGCTGATCTTCAGGGAAACCTTCAGCACCCACGCCGCAGTGACGGAAATATCGGGGCGCGGCGTGGGCCTGGCGGCGGTTTATGCGGAGTTACAGCGCCTGGAGGGGCGGGTTGCGGTGGAAACACAACCGGGCAAAGGCACACGGTTTATTTTTTCCCTTCCGCTGAACGAGTACGAGCGTTGAGCGCCCGTACCCGTCGGGTTCAACTATCCGCTTCGCTACAAACCCGATTGCGGCCATCCTGTTTGGCCTGGTACATGGCCAGATCGGCGCGCTGTAACAGGCTGTCGAGCGTATCGCCCGCGCGGTAGGCGGCGACACCAATGCTGACGCTGTGGGCTCGACCGGTGCAATAGCGGCTACGTGCAACTTCATCGCATATCCGCTGCGATAAATGGCGGGCCTCATCCAGGTTGGTGGCCGGACAGAGAATCAGAAACTCCTCGCCCCCCCAGCGGCCTATGATGTCGGTTGTGCGGATCGCGTCTTTCATGGTTCTCGCCACCGAAATCAGCACGTTGTCGCCCACTGCATGACCAAAGGTATCGTTGATTTCCTTGAAATGATCGAGATCGATGCTGATGATCGCGAATGAATCATGGCGAACCGCCAGGTTTTCCAGTTCGCGGGCGAAAACCCTGGCGAGTTTGTCGCGGTTGTAGATACGCGTCAGGCTGTCGGTGTTGGCAAGGTATTCGAGCTCCTTGTTTTTCAGCGCAAGCTCCGCATGAGCCTCGGCCAAGCGGTTCTGGGTTTCCTTGAGATCGCTGATATCAACCGCTATCACGTATTTGACGACCTGGTTGTTGTCCCAATAAGTGGCGCTTTCACAAATCTGGTACCACTTGTCGTCGAATTCGTTGAAAAACTCGTAGGTCAGGGTGACGCCGTTCGGCAGTCCCTGGTGGTCGAGCAACTCGCTACGGCGGCAATAGGTACAGCGCGTGTCGCGCCCGTTGATGACGCGGTAACAGAGTGCTTGCCCCATATCGGCGTGGTTGGCGCGCCATTGTCGGTTGGCGTACACCACCACATCGGTTTTGACATCCACCGCATAAACGCCGAAAGGGAGGGTATCGAGCATTTCCTTGCACACCGTGTGTTCCGCGTCTTTAGGCTCTGCCATATTTGTTCCAGACCTTTTCAACGGTTTCGCACAAGGCTTCGGGGCGAATCGGCTTCAGTAGATACCCTTTCGCGCCGGCTTCGATGGCTTCCACCACCATTTGTTCCTGTCCATGCGCGGTGACGACGATCAACAATGCGTCCGGCGCCAGCGCCAGAATTGCGCGGGTCGCGTCGAGGCCGTTCATGTCGGGCATGGTGATATCCATGGTGGTCAGGTCGGGGCGCACCGAGGGGTAGGATTCCACCGCTTCCCGCCCGCTGTTGCAGACCTTGATCACCCGATGGCCGGCGTCTTCCAGGATTTTCTGAAGTTTCTTGCTGGTGAGCGCCGAATCATCGACGATCATGATTTCAAGACGCTTCATGAGTGATATCTCCGGCACAGTTGGTTTCGATACATGAGTGGAGTCCAATACAATAAATGACGAGCTTGCCGCACTCCGTTTCAATACTGGAAGCAAGAAGCACACCTTTTTTCGGTAGACTGATTTTTGTTGCTCCTGTCACAACGATTGGCGACGAGATGGGAACCGCCCGCCCGGTTATCCCCAAATCGGCTGTCGCATTCCCAACAATGATATTCGCAATATCCGCCGCGCTATTTTCCAGATATCCGCCCAACTCACTCTCTGCGAGCCCGAGTTCCCTAGTATAGGTATGGCTGATCCGCTCAATCAGCGGGCGCTCCATGCTCAGCGCAAACGTCAGGGGTTGCGCGGATTCCAACTCGATAAACACGGTGACGTAGCCGGACTGTTGCTGTGCGATGAGGGCCGGACTCAACAGCAGCGGCGCACCGACCAGGGAAAATTCCTCCCGGAGAATGCGTTGTGCGCACTCGGTTAATACCTGGAGGATAAAGGGCGCGCCCTGGTTCATGGGGAAGATGGATTTGATTGAATCAGCCAACTAGCCGTCGGACTGTTCCGGCGAGATATCCGGTAATTGTCAATTAAAGAGGGTTCGTGAGTCAACTTTACACCAGTGTTGGTTTTGAGCAACATACCCTAGCAATGCGTAGATGAATCACCTAGTTAATCTTGGTTGATAAAACATGACCGTAATATGATGTTAGGAAATGAAATATAGAACGACGTTTCGTCAAAGTCGTCCCAATTTCCGGCGCATTTCCAACTTTAATTTTTCGGAGTTCTCTCATCATGTACAAAAAAATACTCGCTTCGGCTTTAACCCTGGCGTTCTGTCAATCCGCCCTGGCGGCAGACATGTTCAAGGTTACGACCACCGTCAACGGCGCGACCACCAGCCAGAATTTCAGCGTAGCAATGGACAGTTTCGATTCCACCAAGGAAGCGGCTATCAAGGCCCGCCTGCCCGGCTACACTTCCACCAGCGCCGCCAGCGTCAATCTCGACTATCGCGGTCTGGGCCTGAATCTGGCGTATGCCGCCAATTCAACCACCCTCAAGCTGGACATCCCCAGCATCGGCGAAACCCGCACCTTTACTGGTGCGACTCGCGACCAGAGCCAGGAACAACTCAAGGATTTCTTCAAGAAAAACGGCGGTGACGTACTCAACCGCATCATGAAGAAACTCGCAGAAGTCTCTCCCACCGACCCGATTGCCGGGAACCCCAACAGCTTGCAGTCCCAGACAGTGGCCAGCGACTTCGACAAGAACTTCACTTCCCACGCATCCAACATCAAGGCCCCGCAAACCGCCAGCACCCCCAACCTGCTCGGCCTGGGTCTGCGTTTCGGCTCCTACGACATGGATGGCCGCAAGAGCGACAGCTACACCATCCCGCTGTCCTATACGGTGCGTAACGATCTCGACCCGCGCCGCCAGTTGACCATCAGCGCCCCGCTCACCTACACCACGGTGGAAGGTGCAAAGGTGTACAGCGGCAACCTGGGTGTGGCTTACCGGATGCCGATGAACGACGCCTGGGCGCTGACCCCGTCAGTCGGCTACGCCGTGACCGGCTCCACCGACCTGGGTTCGGTTGGGCAGATCGTCTCTGCGTCGCTGACTTCCAGCTACGTCATCAACCTTGACAAGTTCGACCTCGCCATTGGCAACATGGTCGGCTACTATCAAACCCTGAAGCTCAGTTCCGGCGACTACTCCTTTGATCCGGGCATCAAGAACACCATCTTCCGCAATGGCGTGATGTTGTCCCAACCCACCGATATTTTCGGCAAGGGTATGTCCATCGAATATTCGCTGATCGACACCCGCTTTACCGGCGACGCGCTCTACATCAAGGGCTACGATGAAATCGGCGTGACCGTCGGCACCAACAAAAGCGCAAATAGCAGCCGCAGCTATTTGCGCGGAGGGGTTTCCTACCTGACTTCGGACAAGGCCAAGGGGTTCACCGCGAACCTCGGCTACTGGTTCTAAGCGGAGCCATTTTCGGCAATCATGGGAGAGCGGGCCTAGCGCCCGCTTTTTTTTGGAGGGAATAATCATGAACAGGGTTGGATATTGGCTCACCTGCGCCGGCTTCCTTCTGGCGACGGCTAACGCCCACGCCATCAGCGGCAACGAACAGTTTGAACTGGCCGCCGCCGGCAAATACGAGGAACTCAGCCAGCGCATGGAAGCCGACCTCGACAAGGCTCCCATGAAAACCGCCGACTGGCACGCCCTGTGTTACGCCTATTCCAAAATCAAACGTTACAACAAGTTGCTGCCCTGTCTGGACAAGCTCGAAACCGCCAGCAAAGGGCGCGACAAACGCACCCGCCTGTTCGGCCTCGACGATGTGACGCCCGCGCTGCATACCCTGCGCGCCGACGCCTACCTGGAACTCGGCCAGTATGCGCAGGCCATCACTGAGGCCAATAAAACCCTGGACTGGTACAAACGCGAGGACAGCGATTTCAAGGACATCGAGGTTAACAGCCTGGCGGTGATTTCCCTTTCCCACACCCTGAGCGGCGATCGCGCCAATGGCGAGAAATTCGCCCAACAAGTGGAAAAGGTCAACACCTCCTGGCCGCTTTACGGCGACTACGCCTCAGTCAAGGCGATGGGGGTGGCGCGGGTTTACATGGCGCTGGGCAACTACGAAAAAACCCATGCCGCCATCAGCGGGGACAAGACTTTTGCGCTGCGGGCTTTCCTCGACAATCTGGTCAGCGGCGCGCTGCTCAGCGGGCGCAGCAACTGGGTATGGCAGGAGCTTCCGCGCGGTTTCATGCTCAACAAGGCGTTATTTGGAATGGGGCGTCTGGCGGAAGCCAAAGAGGGCTATGACCGCCTTCTGCAAGTGCCGCAACTCAAGGAAAACGGTGAAATCTACTGGCTGATGTTGTCTGACCGGGGGCAAATCGCCGAGCAGGACAACAACCTGAACGATGCGATAGGCCACTACGCCAAAGCCATCGACGTGATCGAAAGCCAGCGTTCCTCGATCAACACCGAGGCCAACAAAATCGGTTTCGTCGGCGACAAACAGGAAGTCTACGGACGCATCATCAGCGCCCTGTATCGCGCCGCTCGGCAGGCCGAGGCGCTCGAATATATCGAACGCTCCAAAGCGCGCGCGTTGGTCGATTTGCTTGCAGCGCGCCAGGAATTCGCCGCGCCGGCGGCAGCTTCGGAAGAGGCGCGGCAACTGCTGGCCAGCTACAACAGCGCCGACGTGGACGCGCGAATGCAAGTGCCGGTGGATTCCAACGGCGCGGAATCGCGGCAACGTAATCTGGTGGTCAAAACCAAGGCTGCCGAAAAACTGCAAAGCGTGGCCCCCGAACTGGCTTCGCTGGTCACCGTCACTTCCATGCAGTTGAAACACATCCAGGCGCTGGTGCCCGCCGACGAAGCGGTGCTCCAGTTTTATTACCAGGGCGACGAGTTTTACGCTTTTATCCTCACCAGCGACGGCCTGCAATCAACCAAGCTCGACAAGAAAGGCCTGGAAGAGCAAATCCGCAGTTTCCGCGAGGCCATCGAGAAACGCGAGGAACGCGCCCTGGCGCTTGGGCAGGGGCTGTTCGACCGACTGATTCGTCCGCTGGAAAAATCCCTCACCCGCAACAATCTGCTCATCGTCCCGCACGGCGCGCTGCATTACCTCCCCTTCACCGCGCTGCACGACGGCACGGCCTACCTGATCGACCGCTTTGCGCTACGCTCGCTGCCCAGCGCCAGCGTATTGAAATTCATCCGGCCCATGCCGGGAAAAACCGACGCCATCCTGGTTCTGGGCAATCCCGACCTGGGCGACCCGCGCCTCGACCTGCCGAACGCGCAGATCGAGGCCGAAGACATCGCCCGGCGCGCCACCAAGGCCACCCTGCTGGTGCGCGGCAAGGCGACCGAAACGCTATTCAAGCAAAACGCGGCGGACTTCAGCTATATCCACATCGCCTCCCACGGCGAGTTCGAGTCCGCAACGCCGCTCAACTCGGCGCTGCTGCTCGCCAGGGACGCCGACAATGACGGCATGTTGACCGTATCCAAACTCTACACGCTGCGTCTCAACGCCGATTTGGTGACCTTGAGCGCCTGCGAAACCGGCCTGGGGAAAATCGCCAGCGGCGACGACGTGGTCGGGCTGACGCGGGGCTTTCTCTACGCCGGCAGCAGCAGCGTGGTGGCCAGCCTGTGGAAAGTGGATGACCTCGCCACCTCGGAGTTAATGACCGGTTTCTACGCCAATCTGAAAAAAATCAACAAACGCGACGCGCTGCGTCAGGCGCAGCTCGCCACCAAGAAGAAATTTCCCCACCCGTATTTCTGGGCGGCCTTTTATCTGACCGGGAGCGCGCTCTGAAAGCGCATCCCGGTCAGGAGAACAGCGCAATCCGGGCAGAGGCGCATAGGTTAGCAGTCACTATCACGGTAACGCCCGCCGGACGGCGACATCGCTGAAGATCGGCCAGGGACGCGGGTTTTCACGGGGATGCCGTTAAAACCCGCGTCGCTTGGACAGTTACGGCGCCCCTGTCATGCGCTAGACTGAAGTTTCACCCGTCCCCTGCAAGGAGCATTCATGAACCTGGAGAAAGTTATTTTTGCGTTTTTCATCGTACTGGCGTTGACCCTCAATTTCGGCTTTTTTCTCGGGGAACTCGACAACCCGGTACATCACAGCGCTTATGAGTTGTTCGCCGCCATCGTGGTGAGCCTGATCGCCACCATCCTCAAGTTCGGCGACCGCACCCACCTCGGCGCGGTGCTGCTCGCCACCAGCCTGGTTGCCGACCTGCAACTGATTGCCGGGGCGGCGGTGTGGGGGTATGCCGAACACGTCGTGCCCGGCGGCATGACCCCGCACCTGATGGCGACCATCGTCTCGCTGTCGGGCGGGGCGTTGCTCGCCAACGTCACTTCGGTGATTTTGCTGGTCGCCGAGACCATGGCCGTGCGGCGCTGAGGCGGCAGGCGGTGAACAACGTCATCTACGTCCTGCTGCGGCGCATCCACGTTCCGCTGATCGTGCTGGTGGTGGTGTACGCCATCTCGATCCTGGGTTTCGTGATGATTCCCGGTCAGGACGACAAGGGTAACGTGTGGCAAATGGGCTTTTTCCACGCTTTCTATTTCGTCAGTTACATGGGCACCACCATCGGCTTTGGCGAAATCCCCTACCCCTTCACCGATGCCCAACGCCTGTGGGCCATCGTCAGCATGTATGCCACCGTGATCGCGTGGTTGTACGGTATCGGCGCGGCGCTGGCGGTGGTGCAAGACCCTGCGTTTCAGGCGATATCCCGGGAAAACGCCTTCCGCCGCGCTATCCGGCGCACTGCCGAGCCGTTTTATCTGATTTGCGGTTACGGCGACACCGGGCGCTTGCTGGTGCGCGCCTTCGCCGAGGCGGGCGACCGCACGGTGGTGATCGACAAGGACATCAACCGCATCGTCGCCCTCGAACTCGACGACCTGCCGGTTCAGACGCCGGGCTACGCGGGCGACGCGGCGATTCCCGAAAATCTGGTTAATGCCGGGCTGCTCCACAAACATTGCGTGGGGGTGCTGGCAGTGACCGACAGCGATGAGGTCAACCTGCGCATCGCCATCACCGCCAAGCTGCTCCATCCCGAACTGCCCACCGTGGCCTGTGCCGATCAGGCCCACACCGAGGACCAACTCCAGTCCTTCGGCGTCAATCTGATCATCAACTCCTTCGACACCTTTGCCGGGCGGCTGGCTCTGGCGGTTCACTCGCCCGGCCTGTTTCTGCTCTACGACTGGATGACCGCAGTTCCCCACGAACCTTTACACGAACCTCTGTTCCCGCCTAGCGGGCGGTGGATACTGGTAAGCTTCGGACGTTTCGGCAAGGCGGTGTACAACCGTCTGGTCGCTGAGGGCATCGCGGTCACGGTGATCGAGGCCAATCCCACTGACACCGGCTGTCCGCCGGGGGTGATCGCGGGGCAGGGCAGCGACCCCGATACCCTGCGCGAGGCACACATCGAAGACGCGGTGGGCATCGTCGCCGGAAGCAACGACGATGCGCTCAATCTGTCCATCATCATGGCGGCGCGTCAACTCAACCATAAGCTGTTCACCGTGGGCCGCCAGAACCTCCATCACAACGATGCGCTGTTTCGCGCGGCGCGCCTTGATCTCACCATGCAGCGCGGCAACGTGGTGGCCAACAAGATTTTCGCTTTCACCACCACCCCGCTACTTCCCGAATTCCTGCGCCTGGCGGCGCGCCAGGGCAACGATTGGGCCAATCAACTGGTGAGCCGCATCGGCGGGCTGACCGGCAGCGAAGTGCCGGAAACATGGCTGCTCGAAATCAATCCCGCGCAAGGTGCGGCGCTCTACGCAGGCATCGCCCGCGGCCACCGCACTGTGGTCGGCGACCTCTACCGTTCGCCGCGCAATCGCGACGAGCGCCTCGATTGTCTGGCCCTGCTGATCCGTCGCAACGATGAGATCAAGCTCCTGCCCGACGACGGCGATGTCCTGGAAAAACACGACCAACTGTTGATGTGCGGGCGTTTCGGCACGCAGTATCAGGTCGAGTGGATAGCCCGCAACCACAACGTCTACAACTATCTGGTCACCGGCGAAGAGCGCCCCGGCGGGCTGGTGTGGAAATGGTTCACCGGCAAGCGCGACGAACGCCCGGTACGCTGAATCGCTCCTCATGAAACGCCGCTACACCCGCCGCCAACTGTTCATCACCGCCCTCGTCGCGCTGCTCGGCCTGCTCGCCGGGGAGGGCGCATTTCGCGCCGGCTGGGCCGATCTTGGGGAAAACGCCTACAGCGATTTGTGGCATCGTCTCGCGGGGGTGCGCCACGTACCACAACACGTCGTGCTGGTGACCCTCGACGATCAGGCGCTGCTGGAACACGCCGACGACCCGCTGGCTTTCTGGACGCCGCACATCGCCCAAGCCTCGCGGGTGCTGCGCGAGGCAGGGGCCAGCATCGTCGGGCTGGATTTTCTGTTTGCGATCAGCCCGGAGTCCTGGCTGCGCAAGATGAATCTCCCGGATAGCGAATTAAGCCGCACCTACGACATCCCGTTCCGCAATGAAATCAACGCCGGCAAGCTGGTGATGGTGGGTTCCCGGCTATCCGACCCAAGCCGCCCCGGCGACGACTTTCTGCTGCCCCACAGCGACTACCTGCTGGCCGTGCCGGATTTCGATTTCACCGCCGGCATCGGGCTGGCCGATTTGCCTGCCGACAGCGACGGGCATTTACGCAACTTCATCCCCGCGCCGCTGATACGCGAGGCCCCGGATAACGCCGGGCAGCCGCTGCCGCGACTGACCCTGGGGTTGCTCCTCGCGGTGCGCGCCACCGGGCAAAATCCCGCTGCGCGGCAGTGGCGCTTCGGCGCGCTCGATGTGCGTACCGGCGACACGCCGCTACGCATCGCCTATGCCGGCCCACCCGGCACGATACCGCGCGTCTCCCTAAGCCGCCTGCTCGCCCCTGGTGCGCTACACGACCCGGCAGTACAAGCCGTGCGCGGCAAAGTCGCGCTGATCGGCGGCGAGTTTCTGGGCATGAACGATCTGCATTCCACCCCGTATTCAAGCGGTTTTTTCGGAACCAGCGGGGTGTTGATGACCGGCCCGGAAATCCAGGCCAACATCACCGAAACCCTGCTTTCCGGGCAATTTGATGTGCCGGTGGGAACGCCTGCGCGGCTGGGCTTTTTCGTCCTGGTAATCGGCCTGGCCGCGCTGCTTTTCCAGCGCCTTGCGCCGTGGCGGGGCGTTCTGGTCGCCGCCGGGCTGTCGCTGCTGGGTGCGGCGGTTTCCTTTGGACTGTTTCGCCACCATCTGCTGTTGCCGCTGGCCCACCTGCAAATCGGCCTGCTGGTCACTTATCTGGGCGCTTATGGACTACGCCTGACCGGCGAGGAACGGGAACGCGCGCGGGTCACGCAAATCTTCGGGCGCTACGTCTCCGATGACGTGGTGGAAATGCTCCTCAAATCCGGGAAACTACCCAATCTGGGCGGGGAAGCCATTGAGGTGAGCATCCTCTTTTCCGACATCCGCAACTTCACGACGATCAGCGAAAAACTCACTGCGCCGGAAGTCGTGGAAATGCTCAACACCTATCTGGAACGCGCCTGCACGGCGGTGCTCGCGGAAGGCGGCACGATCGACAAATTCATCGGCGACGCGGTGATGGCGCAGTTCGGCTCGCCGCTACGCCATCCCGACCACGCCCTGCGCGCGGTGCGCGCCGCACTGGCGCTGGAACAGGCGGCGCAGGAATTCCAGGGCTGGATGACGCAACGCTTTGGCGGGCGCGGGCTGCCCGATTTCCACATCGGGGTGGGCATCCACAGCGGCCCGGCGGTGATCGGCAACATCGGCTCGAAGCAGCGCATGGAATACACCGCCATCGGCGATACGGTGAACACCGCCTCGCGCCTGGAAGGTGTGACAAAGACTCTGGGCTGCGCTATCGTGATCAGCCGGCAAACGCTGGAAGCCTGCGGCGGCGCGCTGGTCACCGGCAAAACCGAAGCGTTACAGGTCAAGGGCCGCGCCCAGGCGGTGGAAGTTTTCGAAGTAATCGCACTCAAGGAGGAAAAAACCCATGTTGAAAATCCCAACCCGGTGGCTTAACGCTTCCCTCGCGCTGGCGGCTTTGCTGCTCGCTTCACCGACCTTTGCCGCCGATCCCGACAGCGGCATGATTACCCTGTTGCAGGGCAATGCGAGCTACGCCTCGGGCAACGACAAGGGCAAACCGGCAATCTCCTTCATGAAGCTGCGCAGCGGCGACAAATTGACGCTGGCCGCCGACGCGCGGATGCAGGTGGTGTATTTCGCCAATGGCCGCCAGGAAGCCTGGCGCGGCGCAGCACAGCTTGAAATCGGCGCTACCGAAAGCCGCGCCGTCACTCCCGGCGTATCAGCCGAAGTCAAACAGTTGCCGGCCATCGCGCTGCAACAACTCACCCGCGCGCCGAACGTGATGAACGACCTGAAAAACCGCACCGGCATGGTCTTTGTGCGCGCCCTGCCGACCCGCGAAAAACTCCGCGAACTCGACGACACCTACGCCGCGCTGCGCAAGGAGGCCGCTGCGGAAGACATCACTCCAGAGCTTTACCTGCTCTCCGGCTTGCAGGAACTCAAGCTGTACCAGGACATGAAGGAAGTGCTGGAACAAATGCGCCAGCGCCAGCCCGACAATCCTGAAGTCCAGGCCGTTTACCGGCAGTTTTCCAAGGTGATGAGCGCGGCGGAAGGGAAGGGGAAGTAGCATTCCGAAAGCACTGCGATTTTCAATCAACAAATCTATATCGCCATTCCACCTGCCTTGCCGAGTTAGCGAGCACTAACACTCCGAAGGCTCGGCAGGTTTTCTTCCCTTCTTTAAAATCCACGATTTCGCGCCGTCAATTCACTTAACCTGCGTATCCACACGTCCACATGAGCCGGACGCTTGCAAGGTTTGCCGATCAGGACGGTTTTCATGCCCAGCCGCCGCGCGGTGCGCAGGTTTTCGCTGGAATCCTCGACCATCACGCAGTTTTGCGGCTTTACCCGCAGTCCGGCGAGCACCCGCCGGAATCCTGCCGGCAGGGGTTTTGGGGCGTAGCCGAGGCGTTCGATGCAATACACTTCGTCGAATACGCCAGTAATGCCGAGAATTTCCAGCACCTGCCGGGAATATGCTGCGGGTGCGTTGGAAAACAGCACTTTGCGGCCTTTCAGGCGGCGCAGGGTGTGGCGTAGCGCGGGTTCGCCATGCACCATGGCGGGCAGGTCGGGGAATTGGTGGGTGTGGTGGAGGAAATGCGCGGGCGGCACCCGGTGGTGGCGGGCCAGCCCCAGCAACGTCGCGCCGTAACGCCGCCAGTAATGGACGCGCAGCGCGTCGGCGCGGGCCTCGTCGAGGTCGAGGTGGGTTTGCAGATATTCCGTCATGAGCCGGTTGATATGCGGAAAAATCGCCCGGTTGGCGTCGTGTAAGGTGTTGTCGAGGTCGAACAGCCAGACGGGATCGCGTTTCATCGCGACGCGGATTGTGCCAGGAGTTCCGTGAGTTCTTCGGCGGGACGGGGCTGGCTGAAGAAATAGCCCTGGTATTCGTCGCAGCCCTGCTCACGCAGGAAGGCCAGTTGATCCTCGGTTTCCACCCCTTCCGCGATGACCGACAGTTTCAAGCTGTGCGACATCGCGATGATGGCGCGGGTGATGGCGGCGTCGTTGGGGTCGGTGTGGATGTCGCGGATGAAGGAGCGGTCGATTTTGACGGTGTCGATGGGGAAACGTTTGAGGTAGGACAGCGACGAATAACCCGTGCCGAAATCGTCGAGGGAGATGCGAATCCCGGCCTCGGAGATTTCTTCGAGGATCGCGATGGTTTTACCGGCCCCCTGCATGATCAGGCTTTCGGTGATTTCCAGTTCGAGATGTTCCGGCTCGTAGCCGTTGCTGCGCAGGGCGCGGAATATCGGCTCCAGGAGGTTTTTCTGGCGGAACTGCTGGGCCGACAGGTTGACCGCCATACGCAGCGGGGGGTACCCTGCATCACGCCATTGACGGGCCTGGGCGCAGGCGCTGTGAAGCACCCATTCGCCGATGGGGATGATCAGGTTGCTTTCTTCGGCGATGGGAATGAAACGTTCCGGCGGCACCATACCCAGTTCGGGGTGATTCCAGCGGATCAGCGCCTCCATACCGACGATGCGCCCGCTTTCCACGTCGATCTGGGGCTGGTAGTGGAGCACCAGTTCGTCGCGCGCCAGCGCGTGGCGCAGGGCGTTTTCGAGCTGGATGTTTTCCAGGGCGCGGGCGTTGAGGTCGGCGGTATAAAACTGGTAATTGTCCTTGCCCAGTTCCTTGGCGCGATACATCGCGATGTCGGCGTTTTTGATGAGGGTCTGGGTGTCGTCGCCGTCATCGGGATAGAGGCTGATGCCGATGGAACTGGTGATGTGGAGTTCCTGCTGCATCAGGAGGAACGGCTCGGCGAGGGTGGTCAGGATTTTCTGGGCGACGACGGCGGCGTCTTCGGCCTTGTTGATGACCGGCAGAATGATGGTGAATTCGTCGCCGCCCAGCCGCACCACGGTATCGCCCTGGCGGATGCTGTTTTTCAGGCGTTGGGCGACGGCCTTGAGCAATTCGTCGCCGACATCGTGGCCGAGGGTGTCATTGATGATTTTGAAGCGATCCAGATCGATGAACATCACGCCCATGGTGTAGTTCTCGCGGCGCGCCTGGGAAAGCCCCTGTTGCAGGCGGTCGTGGAACAACACCCGGTTGGGCAGGCCGGTGAGGGTGTCGTGGTAGGCGAGATGTTTGATCTGCTTTTCCGCCATCTGGGTGGCCAGCACATGGCGCAGACGTTGCAGGAGCAGGGGCCAGTAAATCGGCTTGGTGATGAAGTCGCTGGCCCCGGCTTTCATGGCGCGATCCACCGATTGTTCGTCGTTCAGGCCGGTGACCATCAGCACCGGGATTTCCTGGGTGCCTTCCTGTTCGCCGAGGCGGACGCAGGATTCGAAGCCGTCCATCACCGGCATCAGGGCGTCCATCAGCACAATGTCGGGCTTGATGTGGGCGGCCAGATCCAGCGCCTGGACGCCGTTTTCCGCCTGGGCGCTGCGGAAGCCATTACCGGCCAGCACCTTGCAGATCATTTCGCGCATCGCCCGATCATCGTCCACCACCAGCACCAGCGCATTGTCGGTAAGCAGACTGGGGGCCTTGGCGCTGCCCTTGAGATGGGCGGCAAAAGCTTTCAGGGCGTCCCGCAGGTCTTCGAATTCTCTGAAGAGCGCCGCCACGTCGCTGACGGTGGCGCTATCGACGATGCCGGCGCGCGCTGATTTTTCGATTTTCAGGCACAACCCGGAAAAATGCGCGCCGCCCATGCTGGCGCTGCTCGATTTCATGCGATGCGCGATTTGCATGACCGGCTCGGAATCGCCGCTGATCGCGGCGTTGCGCAGGGTTTGCAGGAGTTGTGGGGTTTCGTCGAGGAAAATATGGAGAATGTCCGCAAATTCACTTTCGCCGACCAGATTCAGCAAGTCTTGGGCGGCCTGTACGTTCAGGGTGACACTCGCGGCGGCGACCGGCGCATCCGGCGGCGCGCTGGTTTCCGCTGGGGAAATACCGGCCAGCCAGCGGTTCAACACCGTGCGTAATTCCTCCATGATCACCGGTTTGGACAGGTAATCGTCCATCCCCGCGACGATGCAGTTTTCCCGATCACCCTGCATGGCGTTGGCGGTCATCGCAACGATGGGGGTGTGGCGCGCCGAGCCGTGCTCCTTTTCGCGGATCGCCTGGGTGGCCTGGAATCCGTCCATCACCGGCATCTGACAATCCATCAGCACCAGGTCGTAATCCGCTGCGGAGAGTTTTTCCACGGCGATGGCGCCGTTGTCGGCGATATCGGCCTGATATCCGAGGCGGGCCAGCTGGGCGAGCGTCAGCTTCTGGTTGATCGGGCTGTCTTCGACGATCAGCAGGCGGCAGGCGGCGGGATCGATGGTTCTGGGTGCGGCGCTGGGGGCCGCTGCAACTTGGCTTTCCGCGACGCCCGGCGGCGCGTCGGACGGTGCCGGCTGGATAGCGCGGAGGTCTTCAATGGCTTTGAGCAACAGCGCCTTGCGCACCGGTTTGACCAGATAGGCGGAGAACCCTTCGTTGATCGCGCGGTTGCGCATCCCCGGCTGGTCGAAGGCGGTCAGCATGATCTGGCGCGGCAATACGGTCATTTCGCGGGACATCGCTTCTTGCAGGGCGAAACCATCCGCGCCGGGCATCATCAGATCGACGATGGCGAGGTCGAAGGGCAGGTTGTCGCGCTGCGAGATACGCAGGTGTTCGAGAGCCTGGATGGCGTCGCCGGCCTGGCGGCACGACATCCCGGCGGCGCTCAGATAACGCGCGACGATGTCACGGCTGATTTCGTCGTCATCAACCACCAGAACCCGGGTTCCCTGATGCGAAACCGGGCTTTCGTGACGCGCGGCCTGGGTGGTTTTGAAAGGTAGCTTGAACCAGAAGGTCGAGCCTTTGCCTTCCACGCTGTCCACACCGATTTCGCCGCCCATCAGTTCCACCAGGCGTTTGCAGATCGCCAGCCCGAGGCCGGTGCCGCCGTATTTGCGGGTAGTCGAGCCGTCCGCCTGGACGAAGGGCTGGAAGAGTCGCGCCAGGGCTTCCGGGGTGATGCCGATGCCGGTGTCGGCTACATCGAAACGCACCACGCTGAAGTCGTCGGTGCGCGAACTGAGTGTGGCCTGCACCACCACCCGTCCCTGCTCGCAAAATTTGACGGCGTTGCCAAGCAGGTTGAGGAGCACCTGGCGCAGTCGTCCGGGGTCGCCGATCAACGGGGCGGGGACTTCCGGCGCAACGAAGGAAATCAACTGAATCTTTTTTTCATGGGCGCGCGGGGCGAGTAATTCGGCGGCGCTTTCAACGATTTCCAGCGGGGTGAATTCGATGGCGTCGGCCACCATTTTGCCGGCGTCCATCTTGGAGAAGTCGAGGATGTCGTTGATGATGTCCATCAACGAATTGGCCGACGAGTGCACGATGCGCGCGTAATCGCGCTGTTCTTGCGATAAATCGGTAAACGACAGCAATTCACTCATGCCGATGATGGCGTTCATCGGGGTGCGGATTTCATGGCTCATGGTGGCGATGAATTCCGACTTGAGGCGTGAGGCTTCCTGGGCTTCGCTGTAGGCGTTGTTGAGCTCCTCCAGCATTTGTTTGCGCTGGGAGATATCCTGAATCTGATAGACGAAATACAGCGGATCGTTCTGCGCGTCATGGAGCAACGCGGCGTTCAGCAAGGCCCAGCCGAGATAACCGTCCTTGTGCAGGTAGCGGACTTCCAGCGTGAACGTGGCGATCTGCCCGACCAGCGCCTGAATCGCCAGACCGGAGTGGGCTTCGAGGTCTTCCGAATGGAGAAATTCCTGGATCAGGATGCCGGTCAATTCGTCGGGGGCATAGCCAAGCATCTCGGACAAGCCGCTGTTGACCTGCAACAATTCGCCGTCCACACCCACCAGCGCCATGCCGATGGGGGCCGAGTCGAAGGTGCTGCGGAAACGTTCGTTGCTGGCCTGCAACGATTCTTCCATGACCTTGCGCTGGGTGATGTCGGTGCGCACCGAGATGTATTGCTGGATTTCCCCGTTTTCGTCGCGTAGCGGCACCACTGTGGAGGATACCCAGTAATTACTGCCATCCTTGCGGCGATTCTTGACTTCGCCATGCCAGACGTTGCCCGCCGTGACGGTGGCCCAGAAGCCCTTGAAAAAGTCCTTGGGGTGAAAGCCCGAATTGACGATGCGGTGATCCTGCCCAAGCAACTCTTCTGCGGAATATTTGGAGGTGTCGCAAAACTTGGCGTTGACGAACACGATCTTGCCTTGCGCGTCGGTGATGCTGACGATGGCGTGTTCGTCGAGCGCGAGCTTGAGGTCTTCCAGGGAACGCATGGCGCGGATGTTTTCCGCATACGACATCACCAAGTTGGTGTTCAGCTCCTCCAGCGCCTGGGTGCGTTCCTGTACCCGCAATTCCAGCTCGTCGCGTATCTTCATCAGGGATTGTTCGGACGCGCTGGCCTGGCCGAACGACTGTTCCAGTTGGTCGGCCATGTGATTGAAACTGGCCGCGACCTGGGCCATTTCGTCCTTGCTGTCGAGCACGACACGCCCGGTCAGGTCGCCGCCGGCGAGCCGTTCCGAGACGCGGCGCAACATCCCGATGGAATCGATGATCGCCAGATAGCCGCCAATGAAGAAATACGCCACCAGCAGCAGGATCAGCGCGGCAAACCCGAGCGTCACCGATTTGCGCGCGTAGAGACGCTCCATACGCGCGTCCAGCAACTGGGAGAGCGCGGCGGCGACGTTATCGTGAAGCCGGAAACTCTGCTCGATGGAGGTCGTGACGTAGGCGAAAAATTCGGCGGATTGAAGCTCGATTTCCCGCGTATTGATGAAGCCCTGGCTCACCGAATACACCACCGCCTGGGCGGACGCCATGCTGTAACGGGTGTTTTTCAGGAGCGGATCGCGGAGGACGTTATTCGCCTCCACGGCGCGGTTGATATTGGTATCCAGGGATTCGGAGGCGGATTTGACCAGGCCGATGAGCCCGATCAGGCGGGTTTTTTCCTCGGTATTCAGCGATTTCCGCGCCGCGATTCCGCTTCCGATAGCGCGAATCTGGCCCATGCTTTCAACCAGTTCCGGCAATTCCACGGACATCGCCTGAGCCAGGTAATGGCTGTCGATTTCCGAATCGAGAGTGAGATTGAAATGGTCGGCGATATTGACGTACAACGACAGCAGACGCCCGATTAAATCGGTATAGACGACATAGCTGGTATGCGCGTCGGCATCATGCAACTGGCGTTCCAGGTCGGCCCACTGGATTTGCCAGTCAGGCCATTTGGTTAACCTGCCGAGTTTTCCGCCAAACCGGGCGTCCAGCGTATCCACCGCCTTGACGGCGGCGACGACCTGGTCGTGTTTCGTGGCAAGCGACGTTTTAAAGCTTTGGTCGCCGCTCAGGTAGGCGCTCGACATGCCCCGTTCCTGCTGGAGATTTTCCAGCACCGGGCGAAGCACCTTGAGGTATTCGACGCCTTGCTGTTCCTTGCGGGCAAACTCGATACCGTCGTTGATGCCGGGCAGGATCAGCGCAAGACTGACGCCCAGTATTGCGGCGAACAGAATCGCCGCGACGAAGAACTTGTGCGGGTATTTGAGCCGGTTGGCGAGAAAAATCGCGGGGAGAAATATCCCTTTCATCGAGGCGAAAGCGCGAGGCAATAATTCAAGTTGGACGGCATACCCGGCAAAAGTTCAGTTCAGCTCGCCTTGATCAGCGTTCCGACACCTTCGTCGGTCAGAATTTCAAGAAGCAAGGCATGTTCCACGCGACCATCGATGATGTGGACGCTTTTCACTCCGCTGCGCGCCGCATCCAGCGCCGAAGCGATTTTCGGCAGCATTCCGCCGGACAGGGTGCCGTCATCCACCATTGCGTCGATCTGTTTGGGGGTAATCCCGGTAATCAGCTTGCCTTCCTTGTCCAGCACCCCCGGTGTATTGGTCAGGAGCACGAGTTTTTCGGCCTTCAGCACTTCGGCGATTTTGCCGGCCACCACATCGGCGTTGATGTTGTAGGTTTCTCCATCGCGTCCCACGCCGATGGGCGCAATCACCGGGATGAACGCCCCGGAATCAAGCAGGCCGATCAGCGACGGGTCGATCTGGGTGATTTCCCCGACCTGGCCGATGTCGATCATGTCCTCGGGATTGTCCTTGTTGGGCATCATCAACTTGCGCGCACGGATGAAGGAGCCGTCCTTGCCGGTCAGGCCTACTGCCTTGCCGCCGTGCTGGTTGAGAAGGTTGACAATTTCCTTGTTGACCTGTCCGCCCAGCACCATTTCCACCACTTCCATGGTTTCCGCATCGGTGACGCGCATCCCCTGGATAAATTTGCCTTCCTTGCCGACCCGCGCCAGCAGGGTTTCAATCTGCGGGCCGCCGCCATGCACCACCACCGGATTCATGCCAACCAGCTTGAGCAACACCACGTCGCGGGCAAAACACTGTTTGAGATTTTCATCGGTCATGGCATTGCCGCCATACTTGATCACGATGGTTCTGCCATGAAAACGCCGGATGTAGGGGAGCGCTTCGGCCAGGGTCGCGGCCTTCTGGCGCGCGGTGGATTGATTGATCGGCATGGTCTCGGTTCCTTAGCTCTACGGGATAGTATTTGAACCTATATTCCTCGGTTGACCGCTTGCAGATGAATATAAGCTGTTGGTTTCAAATGATTTTGCTTCATGTTTACGATTCACCCGTTTGGTGAGGGCGCTACGGGCCGGATTGCACGGTTTTCAGGGCGCATGGCTGCGTTGCTCCTCCTCGCAATGGAATAGCCATTACTCGTCGTCGCGCCTTGCCCTGCACCCTGAAAACCGCACACTCCAACCCGTTCAACCGAGGAATATAGGTTGAACAGCCGCGATTTTACACAATCCGGGGGGAAAGTCTGGGAAATCCGATAGATGGCGTCCTGGAGGCGAGCGAATTATTCCATCGGGATGCTATACTGTGATTGGAGGAACGCCACAATGTTAGGTATGGTTTCAAGCCTTTACGGCAATGCTTATAGCCAATACGGCGCGTTGAGCGCTTTAGGCGGCGTTGGGCAGGTTTCCTCCTTTGGGAGCAGCAGTTCTTCGGTTACGGCGCTCAACCGGCAGGAGTCCAGCTACCAGGTCAAGTTGTCGGCCTACGGAAAACTTCAGTCCTCGCTGGATACCTTCAGCACTGCGCTGAATAACTTCAAAACCGCGCAGAGCGCCGCTCCCTTCAAAGCCACATCGGCTACTTCCACAACGCTCTCCGCCACGGCGTCGAAAGATGTTTCCAGCGCCGGAACCTACGCCGTCAACGTTTCCCAGTTGGCCAAGGCGCATACCTTATTCAGCGGGACGATAGCCGACAAGGATTCAACCATCCTCGGAACCGGCAGCATTACCCTTCAGGTCGGTTCATACAGCAGCGCGACCAATTCTTTTAGCGGGACTTCGGCCAGCAAAACCATCTCGATCACGGCGGGTAACGGCACCCTGAGCGGCATCGCCAATGCCATCAACAAGGCGGATGCGGGCGTCAAGGCGAGTATCGTGGAGGTCAACGGCGGGTATCAGTTGTCGCTGGCAAGCAGCAAAACCGGCACTGACAGCAGCATTCGCCTCTCTACCACCGACAACGACAACAATGACGGCGATCTCGCCGGTCTTTCGGCGCTGGCTTACGACCCGACCAAGGGGCCAAGTGGTTACGGCAAAAATCTCAGCGAAACAACGGCGGCGCAAAACGCGGTTTTATCCGTCAACGGCAGCAGTGTCACCAGCCAGTCGAACAGCGTGACTGCGGCGATTTCCGGGGTGACGCTCGATTTGACCGCAACCGGGAGCAGTAAGGTCGGTGTGGCGCGGGATTCCGGCGTGTTTGCCGAAACCGCCAAAAAATTCGTCGAGGCGTACAACGCACTACAAAAAAGCGTCAAGGAACTGGGTTCGAGCTACAGCGCGCCATTGGTCAACGACAGCGTTCTGACAAAGATCGGCAACGACATCGGCAATACGCTTACACAAAGCGTTTATGGCTACGGCAGTGGCAAACTAAGCCTGGCGGATATCGGCATCAGCAAACAGTCGGACGGTACGTTGTCGCTCGACAAAACCCGCCTGGAAAGTACTTTCGCGGCGTCGCCGGATAACGCCGCCAAGTTGCTTGCCGGTACGGCTGACCGCCTTTCGTCCACTGCCACCCGCGACACTAGTTCAAGCAGCGAATTGCAATACACCACCAGCAGCCTGAACAAGGCTCTACAAAACGTGCAGAACCGCAAGGCGCTGTTGCAGGACTACACTTCCCAGACTTTCTACGGGCTGCCCGCCCAGCCGCCGCTGTCGAGCTATATATCCAAATTCAACGCCACCCAGCAGGCAGGGCGTTATTCTCAGGTTTCCAGCCTGTTCTGAATTCAGAGCCTGTAAAAATATTCAAGTCCGTAGCGAGAATGTCGCCAAACCCGCATGGCAAGACGCGAAAGGCGAAAAATTCGGGCGCGTAGCGCGCCTACGTAACCGAATTTTCCGCCTTTCGCAACGCAGCCAGGCGGGAATTGGCGGCGTTCGCAGTAGGATTTGAATATTTTCACAGGCTCTCAGAGTCCGAGCCGCTTCCAGATGGTCAGCGCCGCACCCGCCTGATTCAAGGTGTAGAAATGTAATCCCGGCGCGCCTTCGCGCAATAACCGCTCGCACACCCCTGTCACCACGTCCAGACCAAATGCCCGGATCGAATCGATATCGTCGGCATAACTTTGCAGCTTCAAGCGCAGCCAGCGGGGGATTTCCGCGCCACAGGCGTCGGAAAAACGCGCCAGTTGGGAAAAGTTCGAGATCGGCATGATTCCCGGCACGATGGGAATGTCCACGCCCATCCTTGCGCATTCATCGCGAAAATTGAAATAGGCGTCGGCATTGTAGAAATACTGGGTAATCGCCGCATTCGCGCCGGCATCCACCTTGCGCTTGAAATTCACCAGATCGGCCTGGGCGGAAACCGCCTGCGGGTGAAATTCGGGATAAGCGGCCACCTCAATGTGGAACCAGTCGCCGGTTTCGACACGAATGAATTCCACCAACTCGTTGGCGTAGCGGAATTCACCAGCGCACGCCGTCCCGGACGGCAAATCGCCGCGCAACGCCACGATATGGCGGATTCCGTGGCTTTTGTATTCCGCCAGAATGGCGCTGATGCTTTCACGGGTCGATCCGATGCAGGACAAATGCGGCGCAGCTTTATTGCCCTCGGTCTGGATTTCCAGCACGGTTTCCAGGGTGCGGTCGCGGGTTGATCCGCCTGCACCAAACGTCACTGAAAAAAATTCGGGTGAGAGGCGTGCCAGTTGCTGGCGGGTCGCGCGCAGTTTTTCCATGCCTTCCGGCGTCTTGGGTGGGAAAAACTCAAAGCTGAGTATTGGTTTGTTCATAATCATCCCCTTGGAAAAAAACGGCGAAGCCCGAGCTTCGCCGCTTGTAGCACCGCACCGAATCAATAGCGGTAATGATTGGGCTTGTACGGCCCTTCCTTGGGAACGCCGATGTAGGCGGCCTGGGTGTCGCTCAATTCAGTGAGGTGTACGCCGATTTTCTTCAGATGCAGGCGCGCCACTTTTTCATCGAGGTGCTTGGGCAACACGTAGACCTTGTTTTCGTACTTTTCGACGTTGTTGAACAATTCGACCTGGGCGATGGTCTGGTTGCTGAACGACGCCGACATGACGAAGGACGGATGACCGGTGGCGCAACCCAGGTTGACCAGGCGGCCTTTGGCGAGAACGATGATTTTCTTGCCGTCGGGGAAGACCACGTGATCGACTTGCGGCTTGATTTCGTCCCACTGGTATTTTTCCAGCGAGGCGATGTCGATTTCGGAATCGAAGTGGCCGATGTTGCAGACGATGGCTTCGTTCTTCATCTTCGCCATGTGGTCGTGGTTGATCACGCTGAGGTTGCCGGTGCAGGTGACGAAAATGTCGCCGAGGCTGGCCACGTCGTCCATCGTTACCACGCGGTAGCCTTCCATCGCCGCCTGCAGCGCGCAGATCGGGTCGATCTCGG
>CAYVIN010000047.1:0-30428 GCA_964451375.1 uncultured Sulfuricella sp. | reverse complement strand
TTTTCGGGATCGTCGGAATATCGCTGCTGCCGGGCGTGGTGGGGTTATTGCGGCGCCGGGGACGGTAGTGCTTAATGTTTAGGCGCTCCACCACTAAACATTAATCCTGGAAAAGGCAGTTTGAACCGCAAAGGCGCAAAGACGCAAAGGCAAAACAAAAGGTTACCCGCTTTGGATCGCTCACCCAGCGGGTGAGCGTGGAACATTCCGCATGTTTTTGATTTCTTTGCGCCTTAGCGCCTTTGCGGTTCTGAACTGAGATTTTTAGGTTAATTCAAAGCGCTGGCCAATTTGCGCCGGTAGGCGCTGACCAGTTCCCCTTCCCCGCCGAGCAGGTTAAAAACCGACAGCATGGTTTTGCGCCCTGCGTCATCGCCGAACTTGCGGTCGCGGCGGATGATTTCCAGGAGTTGTTCGAGCGCGGGTTCGTAATTTTCCTGAGCGACCAGTTGATTGGCGAGTTGCAGGCGTGCATCCAGATCGGCGGGATCCCCCTGAATACGCGCCTCCAGCGCCGCTGCGTCGGGCAAATCGGCGCTTTGCTCGGCGAAGTCGAGGCGCGCCAAGAGCGTCACCACGCGGCTGTCGGTACGTTTGTCGTAGGCCAGCGCATCGAGCATTTCGCGCGCTTCCTGAAGCTGTCCGGTGTGGAGCAGGATATCGGCGGCGAGAATCCGCGATTCGAGGTGGTTCATGTCGAGCATCAGCGCTTCTTCGAGGATGCGCAGGGCGTTGGGCGCGTCGCCCCGTCCGAATACTTCGCGGGCCGCATAACACAACTTGTCGGCGGAGGACGGAATCAGCTTGTCGAGGAAACTGCGCACCACGCTTTCCGCTTGTGCGCCACTGAAACGATCCACTTCCTCGCCGTTCACCAGCGCCACCACGGTGGGAATCCCGCGCACACCGAAACGTTGGGAAATCCGTCCGTTCTGATCGGAATCCACCTTGGCGAGGATGAATTTGCCCTGATATTCCGCAGCGAGTTTTTCCAGCAGGGGTTTCAACACCCGGCACGGGCCACACCACTCTGCCCAGAAGTCGATCACCACCGGCACTTTTTTGGATGCTTCGACCACCAGTTGATCAAAATCGGCTTCGTTAACGTCTAGGGAATATTCGGACATGGGCTACCTCGGGAGAAATATTAACAGTGCCTAATATTCTAGTCCGGCAGCCAGGATGGAGCAACGCGGAATCACGGGGCGCTGCGCTGCAAAAGGCGGTGAGTACAGGGAGAAACACCCATGTTAGTGACCACTATCGCCGGAGAGCAGGTGGGACGGAGACATGCCCTGAGAGCCAGGAAGGACGCGGGTTTCCGGCCAGACCATTGCGGTCTGGCCGGAGCGGCGGGTTACGGCGTCAGCGAGAAAGGTATCTGACCATTACCCAGCGAGGTGGGCAGGGTCATGTTGGAAGGAATCATCGATGACGGGATATACGACGGGATGCTGCCTTTCGGGATGTCTACCGGCATCGTGCCGCCCAGCGAGAAATTCATCTGGGTGGGCGGATTGCCATTCGCGTCGAGCGGTATCGCCATTTCGAAACTCACCGGTTTGCCTTGTTGGGTGGCGTATCCCTTGAACTTGAGGTTGTTCGAGGCGATGTTGCCGAACAATGCGCCGGAGAAGGTTTCGTTGATGTCGATGTCGATGGGCACATCCATCGAACTGGGCATACCGGGGATACCCGCCGGGACGTATTTGGAGATATCCACCTTGCCGGCCAGATGAATGGTCTGATCGCCCTTGATGGTTCCCGACACCTCGCCGGTGATCTCCGCGCCGCCGCCGGCGGTGGGCACAACCTTGGCAGTCCACGCGCCTTCCACGATGACATTCAGGGACACCGTCTGATTGATGCCCAGCTCGGGAATATTGAGCGGGATGCTGATCGGGTTGGTGGCCTGGATCGGCCCGCCAAGTTTGCCGCCGGCGGCGTATTTTCCGGCATACAGGGCTTGCGGCGGCAAGGTAATGACGATGGTGGCGCTGTAGGAACGCACCCCGCCGCTCTTGCTTGCCGTGCCGGAAACCACGCCTTGCCAGGTCAGGCCGCCGTTGTTGGTGAACTTGATGGTCTGGTTGGCGTTGCCGACATTGTCGCTGTAGCTGCCGCTCAACGCCTGCGTGGCGGCGTCGTAGTTGGCGGTGAATTTGACCACCACGCCGCTATCGCACACCACGGTGCCGGTGGCAGTTGCGCCGATGCCGTTGGCGTCGTTGACCGAGACATTCACATCGACGCTGGAGGAACACTGCGGGGTGACGGTTTTTCCGTCTGCGTCAACCACCTGGGCGCTGATCTGGCCCAACATCGCCCCCATGAAGTCCTGGGTGGCGCTGCCTGTGCCGGACAAACTGACGGTCGCCGCGCCGGCGGGATCATTGCTCGCAACCGTGAGGACGCCGCTACGCGCGCCCGAGGCCAGCGGGGTGAATTTGACGTAGATGTCGCAAGACGCCCCAGCCGCGAGGGCGCCGCCGCAATTGTTGTTGGTTTCAAAGTCGCCGGGGGTGGCGGTGACGCTGCTGAGGGTGAGGAGCGCGTTGCCGCTGTTGGTGAGTTTCACGCTTTGCGGGACGGTGGTGATGCCCAGCTTCTGATTGCCGAAATCCAGTTTACTGACTGCTAAGGCAGCACTTGGCGCGGCGACGGCCTCATCTTCGGTCACCGTAAAGCTGCTGACGGTGATGGCTTTCTCAAAGGAGCGAAAACCCAGAATCACCGGCCCGTCGTAATACGCGGTATAGGCCTGCTCGTTGATTTTGGCGTTATTGAAGTAAAACTGGGCGAGTTTGTCGCGCCAGACGATTTTGAAATCGCCGCAAAATCCGCTGGAACCCGGCGTGACGCTGGAAATCGCCGTGACGCCTTTATACGAGGAACTGACGTGTAAATTGCTCTGGTTTTCCCAGCGCGCCAGGAAACCGATACCCTGCCACATCGGGTCGTGTTTGCTCGACGCCGCGCCGCTGAAAGCCGGATCGCGTTTGCCGATGGAGAACCAGTTGTAGCCATAGCGGGTGGTCGGCAGACAGCCGCTCCACGCCACGGTGAGCGGTGCCTTGAATTCCTTTTTGGACACCGCCCAGTCGTAATCCAGCCCCTGCCCGGCGGATTTTGTACCCTCGTTCCAGACATTGGAAGGATTGCCGTCACGGTCGATGTCGGCAGTGTCATACCCCACCGTATCACCGAACACCAGCCCGCTCCCGGACTGTGTTCCGGTGCCGTAGACATTCCAGTCGGAGAGACTGTTGAGGGTGGTGGCAGTCGCCGCCCACCCCGCTTGCGAGCATCCAAGAACGGCCAGCAACGCCAGACCGGCGGCAGGTTTAAGCATGGTTTTCATGATGTTCTCCCGGAAAATAACGGATGACGATGCGCCTGGCGGCGCTTTCCTTCAGTATAGGCAAGCCGCTACGGGTGGTGAGGTTTCCGTGACGGAAGATTGCCGTAGCGATTGTGGCTGGGTGGGGCGCTCTCGCCGGAAAGGGGGCTATTCCATCCCCCGGATTGGTAACCGTATTGTAAATTCGGCGCCGTCGCCGATATTACGCACCTCTATCCGTCCATTCATATGGCTTTCGATAATGATTTTTGACATGTACAGCCCTATGCCAGTCCCCTTTTCCTTGGTGGTAAAATAGGGATCGAAGACCTTCGGCAAGATATCTTCGGGAATTCCCCCCGCATTGTCTCTGATCGTTACCCAGGCGTTTTCCATATCGTGGCCAAACGTCACCTCAATCACACCGTTCATGATGTCTCTATCGACAATGGCGTCCTTGGAGTTGCTGAAGATGTTGAGCAGCACTTGGGAAAATTCGTTGGGAAAGCCGACGACCTCGTTGCCGGGATCGTTTTCCAGGCGAACGGTGATGTTGTAGTTCTTAAAGCTATGGTCGAGAAGTTCCTGAGTTTCGCGAACGGATTTCTCCAGTTGAAATCTTTCCTTTTCCTTGTTGGGTTTAAAAAAGTTGCGAAAATCTTCGATGGTCGAAGACATTTTGTTTATAAGCGCATTTCCCTTCCGTACCGAGTCATCAATAACCTCCTGGTCCAATTCATTAAATTTGTATGCATCCTTGATATTGGCAAGCACCAACCCCAAAGCGACCAGCGGCTGGCGCCATTGATGGGCGATATTGCCGATCATTTCTCCCATCGCGGCAAGCCGGGATTGTTGAATCAACAAGCGCTCCTGCTCCATGTTTTTTGCCACTTCTTCGTGGACGCGCTGATCCAGAGTGGCGTTCAGGTGCTGCAATTCCTCTTCAGCGCGCTTGCTCTCGGTAATATCCTCGACTATCGACCAGATATAGGGCTGCCCATTTGCACCGGTAACAAGCATGCCGTTTAGCCGTAACGGAATCAGGGTTCCGTCCTTGCGCCGGTATTCCTTTTCGTAAGGGCCGTAGCAGCCGGTGCGCGAAAGCGAATCCAGTTGTACCGCCTCCTGGGCTTCATATCGTTTTGGGGTGAGCGTCCAATAATCCAGATTACGGAGTTCCTCGGCGGGATAGCCGCAGAAACGGCGAAAGGCTTCGTTGAATTCGACATAGTGACCGTCCATGTCGGTCAAGGCGATGCCGAGAGGAGACAGATCGAAAAGTCCGCGCAGTTTTTCTTCACTCTCCCGGAGGGATTCCTCCGCACGCTTGCGCTCGGTAATGTCGCGAACAATCGCCTGAAGATAGGTTGCGCCACTTAGTTCAAGGCGGTTCAAGGTGATCTCGACATCGAAGGGGGCGCCGTCAGCCCGCAGCGATTGCCACTCGAAAACCTGAGGCAGCCCCTTCAGGGAGGCCCGCATTATTTCGGCTGCCACCTGCGACGATAGACGCCCATTGGGCTGCCGTTCCGGGCAAAATTCCGCCGGCGAACGCCCAATCAACTGTTCCCGCGATAACCCATACATCGCAGCGCCGCGTTCATTGCAGTCCACGAAACCATTTGTATCCTGAAGAAAAATGCCGTCATTGGCCGTTTCAAACAATGTCCGGTACTTGATCTCTTGCTCACGTAACGACCGGGTGCGTTCAGCCACGGTTTCTTCCAGGCGCCAATTGATGTTTATGACCTCCTGGCGAGCCGCCGTTACCCGATCCTGCATTTTGCGCATGGCTGACAGCAGCCTGCCCAGTTCATCCTGATGGGGATAGTCGAGCGCCACGGGCTCCACAGCGTCCGCTGCGAATTCAACCCGTGAGACAAGCTCGGTGAGATCCCTCAATGGCTGCGCCAACGCCCGCGAAATCACCAGATAGAAAATCAGCCATAGCCCGGCGGTTTTTATCAGTGAATTGATCAGGATAACGAAAAAGCTGTATTCGATCCGCTCCAGCGCGACACTTCGATCTGAATACAGAAATAATTGCCCAATCAATTTTTGCTCGCCGCGCGGTGTCTTGATATTGAGCGGGAAACGCTTGAGTTGATAGGGTGCCAACAGACCTTCCCCCGGCGCAGTGGCGCGGCTGGGTATTTCCCCTGACTGGGCGATGCTTTC
Organism: uncultured Sulfuricella sp.; assembly: GCA_964451375.1. Lineage (GTDB taxonomy): Bacteria > Pseudomonadota > Gammaproteobacteria > Burkholderiales > Sulfuricellaceae > JAGXQV01. Next base: position 24,907 of record CAYVIN010000047.1, on the reverse strand, counting down.
GCCGTAGTTCGACTCGATTCGAACGCCGGTAATATAGGCAGTCTCGACAATGCCGTTAACGACAATATCCAACTGGGATTTGTCGAACGTCCAGAGGGTGTCGGTAATAGTGGGCGCGAAGGAACGCCCCAAGGACTCAAGGTCGGCGTTGATGTCGCGGCTGATCGACGAGTATTCGAGTACGAGTTGCACGGCTGTGACGGATATTGCCAGAACCAGATACCAGCCGAAGACCAGCTTGAACAGGCGACCCGTCAGGGAGTTCCAGAAATTCACGGCAAACTCCCGGTGGGTGCAAGCAGCAAGGGATAGTATCGGCGAATCAGTTTTTGGTCGGACTCAACATACCAACGCTCCGAGAACGCCCGGTACGCCGCCGTCCGCCGTTGCTCCAACAAAATCCGGTTAATTCGGGAAATGATGGCTTCGCCCCACGCATCCTTGGTGCAGGCTACGTGTGTAAAGATATACGATGGCGTTCCGTCGATGGGACGCACCACAATTTCGGGTTGACCGGGAGACTGATACGCCAGATAGGCCGCTTCGTGGGGAAACAGGATGGTGTAATCCACTTCGCCATTGACCAGCAATTCAAATATCTGAGAAGACTTCAACGGTCGCATAACCACATTCGGCGTCTTGGCGTAACGACCTAGCAGCGCGTCAATGTTGGGTGCGAACGAGCGCCCGCTGATAAAGCCACCGATCAAGTCAGGACGCTTGAGCAAGGAATCCAGATTCGCGGTACTGGCCTTTCCGAAGCGTTCGGAGCGATTGGCGAGGAAAACCAGACGATTGTCGAGGTGAATCAGGGCAGGCAGAGAAAACACCAGCATCTTTTCCCGCGCGGCGGTGCGGAACAGTCCAGGAGTACAAAGGTGTTGCCCATGGCGAATTTCTTCTTCGCGACGGGCGAAGGTCATGGTCGCCACTTCGTGGTCGTACTCGCCAAGTTGGGCGATCAGCGTCTCCAGCAAGCCATCGAAGCTGCCGCTACCCAAGTGATCGCCCTGGCGTATCTGGAAAGGCGGAAAATCCAGCGCCGCCCATAGCACGGTTTCGCGACCGAGTACCGGCGGGACGGCCAACGCGTTCAACAACATTGCCAACAACAACCATCCAATAGACGTCAGGCCGAAGCAATTTTTGCTGCTGTCACCCATTATGGTCTCCAAACTTCGAGATGTTCAACGAACGGCGCGGAAAGCGGAGAAAATGTCAACACGTTCATTATCAGCGCTTCTCTCACTTCGGTGGATAGTGCTATTTCTCAACTGCTCCGATCGGTGAGCAAACGCTCGAACTCTTCGCCGGGCATCGGACGTGCAAACAGGTAGCCTTGCGCGTAGTCGCAACTGGCGGCGATCAACATGTCGCGTTGTTCGACGGTTTCCACGCCTTCGGCGATGACTTTGAGTTCGAGTTTGTGGGCCATGGCGATGATGGCTTCGACGATGACCCTATCGCCGTGATCGGTGGTGAGACCGCGCACGAAGGATTGGTCGATTTTCACGTAATCGATGTGGAATTTCTTGAGGTAGGACATCGCCGAATAACCGGTGCCGAAGTCGTCCAGCGCCACCTGTACGCCGCTGTCGCGGAAGCTGGTGAGGCGGTCGGTGACGCTGGCGTGATCGTCAAGGAGCAAGCCTTCGGTGATTTCCAGCACAACCGAATTGGCGGGCAGGTTGATTTCGCGCAAATAACCCAGCCAGCTTTCGTGGGTTTTTCCGCTGGCGAACTGGCGTGGCGATTTGTTGATGCTGATTTGCACCGGGCAATTCAGCTTGGCATGGGGGACATCCATATCAGCCCAGCGTTTCGCCATCCGCGCCGATTCACGGAACACCCAGTCGCCGATTTCGTTGATCAAGCCGGTTTCCTCGGCGAGCGGGATGAAGGCCGCCGGGCCGATCATGCCGTGTTCGGGATGCCGCCAGCGCAGCAGAGCTTCGGCCTTGACGATGTTGCCGGTGGAAAGTTCGACGACCGGCTGGTAATACACCTGGAATTGCTGTCCGGCGAGCGCCTCGCGCAGGCTGGAGCCGATTTGCATCCGGGTCTGCGCGGCAAGCTGCATGGATTCAGTGAAATAACTGAATCCATTGCGCCCTTGTTCCTTGGCGGCGTACATCGCCTGGTCGGCGCTTTTCAGGAGGTTTTCCACGTCCGTTGCGTCGTTGGGGCAAAGTGCGATGCCGATACTGGCGGAGATGTAGACATTCTGCCCGAGCAACGGGAAAGCCAGAGCCAACGATTCAATGACGCGCTGCGCGACTTCCTCAACCCGGCTAATATTGACGAGGCCGGGCAGGACGATGGTGAATTCGTCGCCGCCGAGGCGCGCCACCGTATCGGAATCGCGGACACAGGCGACAATACGCCCGGCGGCTTCCTTGAGCAATTCGTCACCGGCGTCGTGACCTAGGGTGTCGTTGACCTCCTTGAAACGATCCAGGTCAATGAACAGCAGCGCCAGGGTTTGCCCGGAACGTTCGGTTTTGCGGATGTCCTGTTGGAGCCGGTCGTAAAACAGGTTGCGGTTGGGCAGGCCGGTGAGGCTGTCGTAGTTGGCCTGCCGCCATACCAGTTCGGCGGTGCGCTTTTTCTCGGTAATGTCGGAAAACATCGCTATTCGCCGGTACACCTCGCCATCTTCGTCGCGCAGGGTATTGATGGTCAGCCATTCGGCGTATTCCTCGCCGTTTTTGCGGCGGTTCCAGATTTCGCCCTGCCATTGACCGGTATTCTGGAGGGCTTGCCACATGACCTCGTATTCGGCTTTGGGGGTGCGCCCCGATTTGAGCAACTTGGGATCCTGGCCGCGCACTTCGGCCTGGGTGTAGCCGGTGACGCGGGTAAATGCGGGGTTGACGGCAATGATGCGATTGTTGGCGTCGGTCACTACGATGGCTTCGCCGCTGGCCTGATAAACCGACGAGGCAAGCTGCAATTCGGCTTCGGCGTGTTTCTTTTCGATGGCAATGCTGGCCAGATTGGCGGCGCGGTGTATCAATTCCAGATGGGCCGTGCTGGGTTTACAGGGCCGCCGATGATAAATGGCGAAAGTACCCAGCACCTTGCCGGCGGAATCGCGAATCGGCTCCGACCAACACGAGGCAAGTCCGGCGCGTTCCACCACTTCGCGGGCGGGCGCCCAGAAACGATGGGTGCGGATATCTTCGATGACCACCCGTTCATTGCGGTAGGCGGCGGTTCCACACGAACCTACCCCTTCGCCAATCAGCAGGCCGTCGCTGGCTTCGTTGTAATAGTCCGGCAGACTCGGCGCAGCGGCGACACGCAGCCGCTGGTCGTGATCGAGCAGGAGAATGCCACACATCATTTCGGGACCGGCGCGTTCGGTGTATTCCACCACCAGCCGGAGGATTTCCTTGAGTTCGCCACCGCTCGACAACAATTCAAAAATCCGGTTGCGCACCTGTTCGCGGCTTTCCTGCAAGGCTTCGTAGGTCACGTCGATGCCGGTCAGCAGCAACTGGATATCCGCGCCGAATTCCAGACGTTTGCCGACGATGTGGAAACAGCGGCATTCGTCGTTGCAGTCAATGATGCGGATCTCCGCCTCATCGTGACCATTCTCCAGAGCGCTACGAATGCCCGCCGCAACTCGTTCGCGATCATCAGGGTTCACCACCGCAAGAAAACTGCTTTGGGCTTTTTGCAACCCGTCCGGCCCGACCAGGGTTTCAAAATTGGTGTTCCAGTCCACCAGCCGCCCTTCGCTGTCGAGCCGGGTAAAAAGTCCGGGCAGGCTGTCAATCAGGGTTTCGGAAAACACCTGCTCCTGACGCAGGGTTTCCTTTTGGCTGAGGAAACGCGCCTGAAGCTGGTTGAAACCCGCCAGCAACTGACGAATTTCCGTGCTGCCGCTCAGGGGAATGGCGCGTAACGGCGCTTTGCCGAGCGTCATTTCGCCAAGCAGGGCGGCGGCCTGACCTAGCGGCGCAAGCAGGCGATGGACAAACAACCAGATCAGCCCGGCAATCAACAGCGAGGCAACGAAGGCTTCACGGTAAATATCCTGCTGCAACGCCACAATCGGCGCGAAAGCCTGGGTGGTGGGAAGGTCGCCGATAACCAGCCAACCGGTGACAGGAACCCGCTTGGCGGAAGTCAACTCTTCGACGCCGCGCGAACTGACGGCGATCCCGGAGCCTTCATATCCCGCCAGGTATCGGTCGAGCATCCGGTTCTCGCCGCTCTCGGGGATAGGCTGGAGGATGCGGGTTTTATCAGTGGCGGTGATAAACAACCGGTCACGCGGCGAAATTACCTGAACGCCGCCCACAGCATCAGTACGAGGCTCGGCGATTTCGTGAAACACGTCGTTTTGCGCAATCATCATCGAGCCGGCCAGGACACCCGTGATTCGCCCCGTCTCATCCTTGATCGGCACGGCGATAAATACCGCCGGCTGGCCCCAGGTGCGGCTGATATGAGGCGCGCTAAAGGCCGGCTTGCCACCGACCAGCACTTCGCGGAAAAAATCCCGGTCGGCATAGTTTGTCCCTTTACGCCCGGCGCGCACCGGGTAGTCGCCCAGACACAGGCCGTCATCACTCAGCACCACCAGCCCGAATTCCATGAGTTTGTAAATTGCCCGGCGCTCTGCCAGATAATGACTCAGGCCTTGCGGATTTCGCGCCCAGTCGCGCGGCATCCTGGCAGCAATCATGATGAGTGAATCAAGGCGTACGGTGACACCGTAATTGATGCCGTCGGCAACACTGCTTACCGCGCTGTATTGCTGGGCGGATAACAATTTCTCCATATCGCGGCGCAAATCCTGAACGGCATGGTAAGCCAGCGCCCAGATGGCAAGGACAAAAATCACCGATGTGAACAGGGCCACACGGGTTTTAAGACTGGCTGGATAAAGGCGGGGAAACATGGGGAAAGGACAATACGTTGTCATGTTCTTATCTTAGTTTATATTGTGCACCAGAGCGGGGCCAATTGGAAAAAAAGAGTTTCATATCCTGGATAAAAGCCCCGAAGATCGGGGATTCCGCCCCGAAGAATGACAAACATTAGGAAATATTAGCGGGAGGGCTTGAGATGTGCGCCGAACAATTTATGCAACTTGGCAAGCTTGGGTGAAATGATCGCCCTGCAATAGGGCTGATCGCTGTTGCGGGCGTAATAATCGAGGTGGTAATCCTCGGCGCGGAAAAATTCGGGACAGGGAAGCACCTCGGTTACGATACGCTTTCCCTGTTTTTCCAGTGCGGCAATCCGGGCTTGGGCGGCGGCCTGCTGTTGCGGGGAATGAAAAAATATCACCGATCGGTATTGGGTGCCGACATCGTTGCCCTGACGGTTCAGGGTGGTGGGGTCGTGAATCTCGAAAAAAACTTCCAGCAAATCCTCATAGGGAATCCGGGCAGGATCGAAGGTAATTTGAACGACTTCGGCAAAACCGCTTTGTCCGCCGCACACTTCGCGATAAGTAGGATTTGCGCCGCCACCCCCGGCATACCCGGGCGCCACCCGAACCACCCCATGCAGCGCCGCAAATACCGCCTCCACACACCAAAAACAGCCACCGCCCAAAGTGGCGAGCTGTAAGCCGGGTTTGTCGATATCAGTCATTAGCCTTATCCTTGCGCGAGTTTTTTATTTGGTTCCCCCCATGATACAACCATCCACATTGCGGCGGCGCGCACGGATACTCGCGGCTTTGTTCCTGACGGGAGCTGCCGGCAACGCGCTGGCGTTCGATCCGGGCAGCGGAACGCCGGGCGGGGTGTATAACGCCACCGGCACCATCCAGGTAGCTTTTACGCCCGGCGAAAACGCCACCTGGCTGGTTGTTGACGCCATCCAGCGAGCCAGGCGGCAGGTGCTGGTGCAGGCCTACAGTTTCACCAGCCGCGATATTGCGGTTGCCCTCATCGCCGCCAAACAGCGCGGTCTGGATGTACAACTGGTGGCCGATCCACGCCAGGCCAAAGCGGCGGAAAAAAGTATGGTGGATGAAGCCGCCGCCGCCGGGATTCCGACTTTTTACGATAGCCGGCACGACAGCGCCCACAACAAGGTGATGTTGATCGATGCGGGCAGCACAAATGCCGTGTTGATTACCGGCTCGTTCAATTTCACCCGCGCCGCGCAGCACCGCAACGCCGAAAATCTTTTGCTGATACGCGGCAACCCCCAGCTTGTCGCCGCCTATTTGCGCAACTGGCAACACCATCGTGGCCACGCGGAGCCTTTCAGCAACGGATTAGTCCACCATCACCAGCGCTTTCCGCTAAAATCCCCGCGATGAATAATCCTGTGCTTGTCCATAACCTGCTTCGCGATTTGGCTGGTGACTTCGACCATCCCGCACTGCTTTGGCAACTTGCCGTACTGTTTTTCAGCATCGCCACCGGCTGGTTGCTCAGCCGCTTGATCCGCAGCCGGATGCCGGAAGCGGAAGGCGCGCTGAAATTGGGCCTGGGCGGCATCAACCGGGTGGTTTTTCCGCTCGTCGCACTGTTTCTGGTGCTGATCGCCAAGGCCATCCTGCGCCACTGGTTCGACGGCCACGTCACCCTGCTCAACATCGCGGTGCCCTTGCTCGGGTCGCTGGCCTTGATCCGCCTTGCGGTTTACCTGCTCCGTCATGCGTTCGCTCCCAGCGGCTGGCTGCACACTTCGGAACGTTTCATCACCTGGACGGTGTGGGCCGGACTGACGCTGCACCTGACCGGTTTTCTCCCCGGCATTCTCGACGTACTCGACGATTTTGCCTTTCATCTGGGCAAACAGCGGATTTCCCTGCTGATGATCCTCGCCGGCGGCATATCGGTGCTCGCCACCGTGCTGATCGCCCTGTGGCTGGGCCGCGCACTGGAAGAACGCCTGATGCGCGCCGATACGTTCGACATGAATCTGCGCGTAGTGCTGATCAAGTTGAGCCGCGCCATCTTGATCCTGATTGCGGTATTGGTCGCCCTGCCGGCGGTGGGCATCGATCTCACCGTGTTATCGGTGTTCGGCGGCGCGCTGGGGGTGGGGCTGGGATTCGGGTTGCAGAAAATCGCCAGCAATTACGTGAGTGGATTCATCATCCTGCTCGACCATTCCATCCATCTGGGTGACATTCTCACCGTGGATAACCGGCAAGGCTCGGTATTCCGCCTCACCGGACGCTATATGGTGCTAAAAAGCCTGGACGGCACCGAAGCCATCATCCCCAACGAAGCGCTGATTACCTCCACCGTGGTCAATCACTCTTATACCAACCGCGAAATGCGCGTCTCCATCGGGGTGCAGGTCGCTTACGGCAGCGATGTGGAAAGGGTGATGGCTTTGATGATTGAGGCCGCGCTGCAACAACCACGCGTCCTCGCCGAACCGCCGCCCAAGGTTTATCTGAAAAATTTCGGCGACAACGGCATCGACATGGAATTGGGCGTGTGGATCAACGACCCGGAAGAAGGTCAGCTCAATCTCAAATCCGATCTCAACCTCGCCATCTGGCGGGTCTTCCGCCGCGAAGGCATCGAAATCCCCTTCCCCCAACGCGAAGTGCGGATAGTTAAAAAGACAAAAACAGTTTTGAATGTTTAGTGTTTAGTGCTTGGTTGAGGTCGCCGCACGAAGCGCGTCGGGATTGAATCAGGCGTGAAGCGCATTCCACAACTAAACATTCAACACTCAAAACTGCTTGTAGCCAGCTGCGTGATTCTCTCGGCGACAGGCAATAAAAAACCCGCACAAGTGCGGGTTTTTTAATCAGGATACGCCAAGCTTATTTCAGCTTGAGTTCCTTGTAATCCACGTGTTTGCGAGCTACCGGATCATATTTCTTGATCAGCATCTTTTCCGGCATCGTCCGCTTGTTTTTGGTCGTGGTGTAAAAATGCCCCGTACCGGCAGTCGATTCCAGCTTGATCTTTTCGCGTGCGCCTTTTGCCATTTCTCAGCTCCTTAAATTTTTTCGCCGTTGGCGCGCAGTTCGGCGAGGACGGCGTCGATGCCGTTCTTGTCGATAGTGCGCAACGCGGCATTGGAAACGCGCAGGCTAACCCAGCGGTTTTCGCTTTCAACCCACAGGCGGCGATACTGCAAATTGGGCAGGAAACGGCGCTTGGTTTTGTTGTTGGCGTGGGAAACGTTGTTCCCGCTCATCGGCTTCTTGCCGGTGACTTTGCATACGCGAGCCATGATGAAACACTCCAGATCGAATTTCGTAAAACGCGATTTATACCATATTTCGGAACCGTGCTTCAAGTGAATTTTACGTCCACACCATTCAAACAGCCCCCTGAATATCGCGCCAACACCGGCGACACAAGGCTTTGCGCAGACCATGTTATCCTAGCCCGGAACCGGGCGATTCTTCACGCAACCCCTGCCAACCCCATTTCGTCGAGCATGAAAAAATCCAGAAAACACGCTGCACGTAAAGGCCAACCTCCGCTCCCGCCGCTGCAAACCTTGTTGCACGACGCCGAGCAGGCGTTTTTAGATGGGCAACATCAACAGGCGCTGTTGCTGGCCAGGCATTGCCTGAGCAGCGAACCACACAACCCTGCGTTATTGAATTTCGCCGGCGTTTGCGCGATAAATCTTGGCGACCAGCGCGAGGCGGAGGCGTTTTGGCGGCGTTCCGCCGAGATCGACCCGGCCAATCCCACCACCCATTTCAATCTCGGCCTTTTACTGAGCAAGCGCCATCAAACCGCCGAAGCGATACAGAGTTACCGGCGTGTGCTTTCCCTCGCCCCCGATAACGCCCAAGCCTATTGCAATCTCGGCAACCTCCTTGGCGACAGCGCGGAAGCGGAATCCTGCTATCGCGCCGCCACGGCGCTCGACCCGGCATTCGAGGCGGCGCATTACAACCTTGGCAACCTGCTGTTGCAACGAGAAGCATGGGAAGACGCCGCACATTGTTACCGACAGGCGCTTGCCGCCAACCCCGCCGACCCGGCAACCCACGCCAAGCTGGGCCTGGCGCTGGCTAAACAGGGGGCCTTCGATGCAGCGGAACACGCCTACCGGCGCGCAATTGCGCTTGACCCCGGCTGCCTTGAAGCACACGCCAATCTCGGCTTGCTGCTGGAGGAAAAGGCGCTACCGGAAGAAGCGGAACGCTGTTTCCGCCGCGCCCTGGAAATTTGCCCTGATTCCACCGAAATCCACTCCAATCTGGGAAACCTGCTGGCACAGCAAAACCGCGTTGACGAGGCCGAACACTACCACCGCCGGGCCCTAGTGCTGAACCCCGCGTCGCCATCGGCCTACTGCAACCTCGGCGTACTGCTGGCAATCCACAAGCGCGACGATGATCAAGCCGAGAAATGTTTTCGGCAGGCGCTGGACTGCGACCCAACACACGCGTTAACCCATTTCAATCTCGGCCAACTTCTTCTGTGCGCCGGGCGTCTCGAAGAAGGATGGGCCTATCACGAGGCGCGTTACGCGCGAAACATTCCCAATCAGACGACCTTTTTGCCGGACATTCCCACTCCCCAATGGCAGGGTGAGTCACTCGGCGGAAAATCGCTGCTGGTGTTGTCGGAACAGGGGTTTGGCGACGCCATCCATTTTTGCCGATACTTGGCGTTACTCAAGGAACAAGGCACAGCACACATCACCCTGAAATGCCGAACCGAGCTGAAAGCCCTGTTTGCCACCCTGGACGGCGCGGACACAATCGGCGATGGCGCGGCTGCGGATTTCCCGCCCCATGACTATTGGGTATTCCTGCACAGCATCCCGTTTCACTGCAAAACCACGCTAAAAAATATTCCCGCCCACATCCCCTACCTTCACGCCCCCCCGGAACGCCGGGAACGCTGGGCGTCGCGCCTGCCCAGCGGGGGCTTGCGCGTCGGCCTGGTCTGGAAGGGCAACCGGATGCACAGCAACGACGCACGGCGTTCGCTGCCGGGCCTCGCCGCCTTGCGACCGTTATGGTCGGCGCCCGGCGTTATATTTGTCAGCTTGCAGAAAGGGCAAGGCGAAGAGGAAGCCGCCCACCCCGGCGCGCAGCAGCCGCTGCTTGATCTGGGCGTCGAGATGGCGGATTTCGCCGACACGGCGGCCATTGTGGAACAACTTGATCTGCTCATCTGCGTCGATACCGCCGTCGCGCATCTGGCCGGCGCACTGGGAAAACCCTGCTGGGTCATGCTGCCCGGCCACAAAACCGACTGGCGCTGGCTGCGCGGGCGCAATGACAGTCCCTGGTATCCGACCCTGCGCCTGTTCTGCCAAACAACGCGGGAAAACTGGGAATCCGTCATCACCGCCATTTGCGCAGAACTCATCGCCTTACGCGCGAAAAAAGACGCCTAACCCAGCATTTCCCAGTGCGTGATCAGCGCCGCCTGCCCGTATGGCGCACCCTCCGCGTCGATAAGATTCCATACCGTGGCGTCGCGAATCAGGAAACGCCGTCCCTTTTTGGAAATCCGCACACCGCTGTAATCGCCGACATACCCGTCACGCGCCACCCGCTCCAGCAGACGGGCGCGTTCCTCGCGATTCAGCGGTTCGGCGGAAAGACGCGAGGGCAGACGAGTGAATTCCGCCCAATCCATTTCAAAGAGTTCCAGCGCCCGGCGGTTGGCGTAATTGAAGATCGGATCGGCCTCGATACCGTGTGACACCACCGCAAACGTCGCCGAATCGAGCAATGCCACAGCCTGTTGCGGGCCGCCCGAAAAATCGAGCAGCGGACGACCGGTGCAGCGCAGGAAATTGGCACACAACAGCGCAACGTGGGCGGGGATGTCCATATTGTCTCCTTGGTGGGAATCAGCAACGCGAATCATAGCATCGGGAAAATCGCCTTAATCTTCCTCCCGGATACCCTTTTGTGGGGTAAGATTAGTGCGCCGTTTGGCGCAATCGTGTGATACGCCACACCGCGCCGCCTTGTCGCCCCCTGATTAAATTCGGCATTTTCCTGGCACCCGGCTTGCTCCCAGACTTTTATCAACTTATGAACAAGATTTCCATCAAAACCCTGTTCGGGATAGCCGCACTGCTGGTTGTTTTACTCGCCGGCACAGTCGCCGAAAAACTCTGGCCCACCCTGTTCGTCCCGCAAGCCATCGAATTGCCGCGCAGCACCTGCGATTTGCAGGCCGGGCCGTGCTCGGTCGCCTTGCCGGGCGGCGGCGAGCTGAGTTTCACCATCGAACCGCGCCCCATTCCGGTGCTGCGCCCGATCCGCCTGGAAGCCCGCCTCAGCGGCGCATCTGCGTCCAGCGTGGAAGTCGATTTCAGCGGCGTGGACATGAAAATGGGGTTTAATCGCCCCGCCTTACAGAGCGCCGGTGCAGGACGTTTCAGCGGAGAAGCGACCCTCCCGATCTGCACCACCGACAGCATGGCCTGGCGCGCTACGCTGCTGGTCAACAGCGGCGGCAAGCTCTACGCCGCCCCCTTTGAATTTACGACAAAGAGAAATTGATGAAACGAGGAATCCTGATTGCCGCAATCGTCGCGCTTTCCGCACTGCTGGTCTGGGCCGCGTTGCTCTGGCAGCCCGCCCCCGCCACGCCGGCGCGCCCCGGCGCACCACAGGGCGGCGATTTCACCCTGCAATCGGTCGGCGGGCCGGCATCCCTGCGCGACCTGCGCGGCAACGTGGTGCTGCTGTATTTCGGCTACACCATGTGCCCCGACATCTGCCCCACTTCGCTGGCCTTCACCGCACAAGGACTGAATCAACTCGACAAGGCGGAAATCGACAAGGTCAAAATGCTCTTCATCACCGTCGATCCTGAGCGCGACACCCTGGAACGGGTCAAGGAATATGCCGGCTTCTTTCATTCCGCCATCATCGGCGTAACCGGCAGCCCCGAGGAAATCGCCCACACCGCCCGCCTCTACGGCGCAAGTTACGCGCGCCAGAAAGTGGATTCCGCCGCCGGCTACGTGGTTGATCACACGTCCGAAACCTACGTGGTGGGCGCAGACGGCAAACTCTTCACCACCCTGCCGCACGGCGCGCCACCCGGCAAAGTCGCCGAAGCCGTCCGGGCCGCCTTGTCCGCCGCCAATTCCCGTTAATTTTTTTCCAAGGAGAAACCCATGAAATTTGTCCCCGCCCTGCTCGCCGCCACCCTGGCAGCTGCTTTTGCCGCCCCCGTTTTCGCCGGTAGCGCCGCCGACGCCGTCACGGTCGCGGATCCCTACGTGCGCCTGATTCCGCCCGGCCAACCCGCCACCGGCGCATTTTTTGTGCTGAAAAACAGCGACGACAAGGATCACAAGCTCGTCAAGGCGGAAAGCAGCGCCGCCAAAATAACGGAATTGCACACCCACCTCAACGAGGGCGGCATGATGAAAATGCGCCCGGTGAAAGACATCGAAATCAAGGCCAAGGGTGAAACCGAACTCAAGCCCGGCAGCTTCCACGTGATGCTGATCAACCCTATCAAGCCGCTCAAGGAAGGTGACAGTGTGGCGCTCAAGCTGATTTTTGAAGACAACAGCAGCAAGGAAATCAGCGCCCCGGTGCGCAAAATCCAGGCCGAAATGCCGAAGGGCAAACCCGGCGCAATGCCGATGGGCGGCGGCGAAATGCACCACCATCACTAAACGGCGGGCCGAAAAAAAGCGCGGGTCAACGGCCCGCGCTTTTTTATTGCCTGAACGACATCAGTTCAGTGTTTGCCGGTGCTGCCGAAGCCACCTTCACCACGATGGCTTTCGGGAAACTCATCAACCACGTTAAACCCCACCTGCACCACCGGCACCACCAGCAATTGCGCGATGCGCTCCATCGGGTTGAGGATGAACGACGCGTTGCCGCGATTCCAGCACGACACAAAAATCTGTCCCTGGTAATCCGAATCGATCAGCCCCACCAGATTCCCTAGCACGATCCCGTGTTTATGCCCCAGCCCGGAACGCGGCAGAATCATCGCCGCCAGCTTGGGGTCTTCCAGATGAATCGCGATACCGGTGGGAATCAACTCGGTGTGACCGGGATGAATCGTCATCACATGGTCGATACAAGCCCGCAAATCCAGCCCCGCCGAACCGGGCGTGGCATAGCAGGGCGGATGCGTCTTGAGGCGCTCGTCGAGGATTTTGATGTCGATGGTTTTCATGATTTCCTTTCTTGGCGTATGGAGTGGGTCGGCAACGCCGAACAAATTGCAGCGGGTTTTCGATCAGATTCCCAGCACTTTCTTTACTGCGTCGTCGAGTTGTTGGCCGGACGGGAGATTCGGGCCGGAAACAAAACGTTGTGAAAACTCATCCAGCGAAACCATGATGTTCCTGACCGGAACAAGATGGCGCTGTTGCCCATGCGGGGCACGGGGCGAAAGCTCATAAGTGTGAATAGTCAGAACATCTCCACCAGGACTTTCTACCGATGGAATATCCTTGCCGATGATGTCTTCGAATTTCTTGTAAACGATCTCCGGCAAAACAAAATACAGCCCGGATTTGACGAGGCTTGAAGTCGAATAGACTTTGCCTTTTCTGATTATTTGAGGGATAAGCCGTTTATGTACATTTGCCCAGTTCATGCCGTGACCGGAACTGGGGATTGTTGCAGCAACGCCCGGTTTCAAGTTTTTGTAGGCATACCAGCAGTCGCGATAATTTCCGGTGATGTCGATGCTTTGAACTTCCACGCCCACATATTCGACAAGGCCGCCATCCTTAACCTTCGCCAGAACCCAGTCCATAGAAAGGCTCTTTCCGACTTTCACTTCTTTTCCAGAGTTCTGACCAAGCGCAACAACGAGTTCACCAGACAAGTCACGATTTTTAATGTAATCCTCGAAAGTGAAGAAAGGGACTTGCTCTCCAAACGCGGACGCTGAAATGGTTCTGAGCACCTTGTAGTCGTTTTCGTAAAGCCGATTGGGACAAATGATGCAATCGCCGAAAGGAGAAACGACACTACATGTTCCGTAGGTAACGGTATTGTCGTGATTACCCTTGCTGCATTTTTTATTTATGAACGGACACGCGCCCAGCGACCATAAGGAACGGGCACTTTTCGTCTGGTCGTCCCGCGCATAGCCGAAAACCTCAACCAAATCCTTTTTGGGCGGGCGAGCAATCATATTTTCCCCAGCATTTTCATAATTTCATCTCCAATAGCCTTAGCCAATAAGGGCGGCACGGCATTGCCAACCTGTTCGTACTGCTGGGTAATGCTCCCGGTAAAAAGGTAGTCATCCGGAAAAGACTGGATACGCGCTGCTTCACGAACGGAGATTACGCGACCCTGCGTAGGATGAAAAAAGCTTCCCCAGTGCGGGTCGCATTTCGTTAAAACCGTGGAGCAAAGGGCATCAGGATGTAAACGCCCATATCTTTTTGTGTGGTCGCTCCTTCTGGCCCTTTTTAACCCTGCCGGTAATAAATCAAAGGGAATATCTCTCCAGCTTCCTCCTTGAGGAATAAACCTGAGTCTCTCCAGATTGACCTCGGCAATTCTTGCGCAATGGTGGGCGGTCAGCCTTGTGCAGTTCTTCCTTAAATACTCCTGAAACTCGTTGTTCGGCGACGATAGATACTCTTCCGGGCTGACGAATTGGCCGTTGTCGATTTCAGGAAGATCGGACAGCGCATCCCCCACCGTAACCTGCGGTTTTAAATGCTGATAAAAAAGTGGCGGCGTGGAGATGCACAGTTCCTGCGCCCCGGTAAAGTTGGCGACTGCCTTGGCGGCAAACCCCGGCTCGGGAAAGCTGATTTCACCTTTGAATCCCCGTATGCCGATAAATACGGTTCGGAATCTCATCTGCGGAACGCCATAATGGCCGGCAAACAAAATCCTGTGTTTAACCTTGTAACCAAGTGCTTCAAGCTCTTCATAGATTTGCTGCACAACCGTCCCTTTGCCAAGGGAAATAATGCCTGGGACGTTCTCAATTAACACGGCTTTTGGCATTGTTGCGGCCACTACTCGCAAGAAATCCTTGAACAAGTGGTTTCTCTCATCGTCGAGCGTCCGAATTGGCGCATTGATGGAAAATCCCTGACACGGTGGCCCACCCGCCACAAGATCAACCTCGCCTTCCTTGACGCCGAGTTGTCTTAGCAGGTCAAGCTCACAAACCTCGCGCACATCGCCAACCACAACCTTGGTATTCGGGTGATTTAACTTGTAGGTTTCCGCGTACTGCGCAACCAACTCATTGGCAAGCAATGGTTGGAAACCGGATTGTTCCAGCCCGCAAGAAAGACCGCCGGCCCCGGCAAAAAGGTCAACGCTTTTCATTGTGGATCAGCACATCAAAATGCTGGGGATCGAGATAGGCGCGTAGCGCCGGATGACCGCAGCTAACAAGAAACGGCTGGGAATCGACAACTTGCTCAACCCCATCATCGAAATGGAGCTTGATGCGATAGCTATCCAGATGTTCCGCGCCGGTAATCGCCAGAGTTTGTGAACTCATTTGGCCGGGGGCAACCGCTTGGCGATATGTTCAATCAACTGCCGCGCCACCACCGGCTTGGCAGCGCGCCGCAAGGGATGAACCCCGTCATCGTCGAACAGCACCACCTCGTTATCGTCGCTGCCGATGGCAGCCTGCGCCAGATTGGCGACGAGCAGCGGGAGTTTTTTGCGGCGGCGTTTGGCTTCGGCGTTTTCATACAGATTTTCGCTCTCCGCCGCGAAGCCCACGCAGAACGGCGCATCGGCACGGCCCGCCACACTCGCCAGGATATCCGGGTTTTGCGTCAATTCGAGGGTCAGCGGCTGGCCGTCTTTCTTGATTTTTTGCGCGCTCGGATGGGTCACGCGGTAATCGGCGACCGCCGCGACAGCGATAAAAATATCGCAAGCGGCGACTTCCGCTTCCACCGCCGCCAGCATTTCCAGCGCGCTTTGCACCGGTATCGTGCGCGCCGCCGCCGGGGGGGCCTGGCAGGTCGGGCCGGACACCAGCACCACCTGTGCACCGGCATCCAGCGCCGCTTGCGCCAATGCGTAGCCCATCTTGCCGGAACTCGCATTGGTAATCCCGCGTACCGGGTCGATGGCCTCGACGGTCGGCCCGGCGGTCAGCAAGACCTTTTTTCCCTGCAACAGCTTGGGCTGAAAAAATGCGGCCAGCGCGGCATCGAGTTGTTCCGCTTCGAGCATCCGCCCCATCCCGGTTTCGCCGCAGGCTTGTGCGCCGCTCGCCGGGCCGAGGAGGGTCACGCCATCGCGCGCCAGTTGCGCCACGTTGCGCTGGGTGGCCGGGTTTTCCCACATTTCGCGGTTCATCGCCGGGGCTGCCAGCAACGGACAGGCGCGCGCCAGACATAAGGTGGAAAGCAGGTCGTCGGCCAGACCATTCGCCAGTTTGGCCAGGAAATCGGCGCTCGCCGGAGCGATCAAGGCGGCATCGAAGCCGCGCGTCAACTCGATATGCGCCATCCCACCGGCGGCGCGCTCGTCCCACAAATCGGTAAACACCAGGTTGCCGGACAACGCCTGAAACGTCGCGGGAGCGACGAAACGGCAGGCGGCTTCGGTCATCGCGACTTGCACGTCGAAACCGCGTTTTTTCAGCAGGCGAGTCAGCTCTGCCGCCTTGTATGCCGCGATGCCGCCGGTCACGCCGAGCAATATGCGTTTGGGATTATTTTCGTCCATAATGACCGCATTCTATCAGCTAACCTGGGAGAAACGCCCATGGCAATCACCGACTGGCCCGCCGACGAACGCCCCCGCGAACGCCTGCTCAAACAGGGCGCGGCAGCCCTCTCCGACGCCGAACTGCTGGCGATTTTCCTGCGCACCGGCATCCCCGGTCATAGCGCCGTCGATCTGGCGCGCCAGCTCATCAAACGTTTCGGCAGCCTCACCGCCCTGTTCGCCGCCAGTGAAAAGGAATTCTGCGTCACGCCCGGCATGGGCAGCGCCAAATACGCGCAATTGCAGGCCGTTGTGGAAATGGCGCGGCGCGCCATCATGGAGGAAATCGCCGCCCGCGACGCGCTTTCCTCGCCGGAAATCGTGCGCGATTACCTGCGCCTGCATCTGGGCAGCCTGCCCCACGAAACCTTCCTTGGCCTGTTTCTCGACGCGCAAAACCGTATCGTCGCCAGCGAGGAACTGTTTCGCGGCACCCTCACCCAAACCAGCGTCTATCCCCGCGAAGTCGTCAAACGCGCCCTGCACCACAACTGCGCCGCGATGATCTTCGCCCACAACCACCCCAGCGGCGTCAACGAACCCAGCAACGCCGACCAGGCGCTCACCCAGGCCCTGAAAAGCGCGCTGGCGCTAATCGACGTGCGGGTGCTCGATCATTTCGTGGTGGCGGGGAATGGGGTGATGTCGTTCGCGGAGCGGGGGTTGGTGTGAGAGAAAAATTGTCCCCATTTATTGCGAGTCGCCCCATGAAATCCCTCTACGCTGTTTGTTTCCTGTTGTTCTGCAATGTTGTTCAGGCGCTTGACTGGTCGGAAAGTCCGGCGCTTGGCGAGTTGTTTGGCGAGGCCGGCGTGCGTGGAACGTTGGTGGTTTACGATGTGGCGGCGGAGCGGTTTATCGGCTTTGACCGGGCGCGGGCGGAGGTGCGTTTTGTGCCGGCCTCGACTTTCAAGGTAGTCAACAGTTTGATCGGGCTTGCAAGTGGGGCGGTAAAAAGTGTCGATGAGGCGCTGCCTTATGGCGGGAAGCCGCAGTCTTTCAAGACTTGGGAGCGCGACATGGGTTTACGCGAGGCGATCAAGGTTTCCAATGTGCCGATATATCAGGAATTGGCGCGGCGCATCGGCGGCGAGCGGATGCGCGCCGGGGTGGCGGCGCTGGGTTATGGGAACGGGGAAATCGGCCCTGTGGTTGACCGTTTCTGGCTGGACGGCCCGCTGAAAATCAGCGCGCTGGAGCAAACCCGTTTTCTCGCCCGTCTGGCGCGCGGGGTATTGCCGTTGCCTGCGGACGTTCAGGCCGGGGTGCGCAATATCCTGCTGCTGGAGCAGGGCGACGGCTGGGCGCTGTACGGCAAGACCGGCTGGTTGATGGCCGAACAACCCAATCTGGGCTGGTGGGTGGGCTGGGTGCGCAAAGGCGAGCGGTTATATTGTTTCGCCCTGAATATCGACATGCCGCTGGCCGGGGACGCCGACAAGCGGGTCGCGCTGGGTAAGGCCGGGTTGAAGGCGCTGGGGATTCTTTGACCTCTTGCAATGTGAGTGGTTGGTAACCCGGAGAGGCCCGTCAGATGGCGATCTATATTTCTACGGGTGGGAGGGCCGCCCACGCCCATTTCCCCTTGGCCCCTATCTCCGCGTTTTGTCCTCAGGAAACGTAGTCGAACAGCGATGCGTTGCTGCCGGTGTTTCCACTGGCTGCATCGGTGGTTCCGCTCTGGGCGGTGAAATATTTGACCAGGGCGTTGGCCTGCGCGGTGAGGGCTTTTTCCAGGCTGGCTTTTTTGTTGGTCAACGAGGCGATGTCCTGATTGACGATGTTGGTCTTTTTGGGCAATACGCCGCTCGGGCCGACCTGGGCTTGAATCTGGCTTGCCAGGGTGTCGGCGATGCCTCTGCCACCGTTGGTGAAGAGGTTGGCAATCCCCCCCGGATCGGTGTTGATGGCGTTTTGCAGTTTGGCGGGGTCGATGACCAGGTCGCCGTTTTTCTGCGTGGTGATGCCGATTTTCGCCAGCCCCTGCGCGGACAGGCCGCTGCCGGTGAAGACGCGCGC
The DNA here is from genome assembly GCA_964451375.1 of uncultured Sulfuricella sp. GTDB lineage: Bacteria > Pseudomonadota > Gammaproteobacteria > Burkholderiales > Sulfuricellaceae > JAGXQV01. The sequence goes on along the minus strand of CAYVIN010000047.1, from coordinate 6,252 downwards.
CAGTTGGGTCTGGATGCGCGCGGCGACGCCGTCGGATTTCAGGTCGCCCTGGTTCAGGCTGGTGAGTTTGGCGTTGAGGGTGTTGAAAGCGTTCACCAGATTGGTGACGTTCTGGACGAGTTGGGCGGAACCCTGAACGATGTCGAGTTTGCTGCTTCCCTTGCCGGCAAGATTCAGCGTGGTGCCGGGGATGGCGTTGCTGACGGCGTTGCTGGGGCTTTCGACAGCCACGCCGTTGATCGTCAGGGCGGCGTTCTGGGCGGCGGAAATCTGCACCAGGTTTTTGTCGCCGGTGGGGTTGTACCCCAGCAACGCCTGCAAGGCGGGATTGCCGGTTGCGCTGATGCGCATACTGCCGGCTACGCCGCTGGGGGAGGTTAATTCCAGCGCCTGGCCGCCGTTGCTGGCGACCACTTTGGCGGTAACGCCGATTTTTGCGCCGTTGATTGCGGCGGCGAGGCTGTCGAGGCTTTGAGCGCCGGCGGGAACAGAGATCGATTTTGCGGCGTTGGCTGCGGAATTGGTGGAAAACGAATTGCCGGAAGTAGTGCCGAATTCAAAGTTGATCCGCGTCGCCGCGCCGTTGCCGATGGGCGCTGAAGCGCTGTCCTGGCTTTTGGTGCGCAGGACTTGCCCCTGGGCAAGCTGGGAAACCACGATGGAATAACTCCCCGCCATCGATTTGCTGGAAGTGCCGGCGGTTAATACGTCCTTGGCGGAGGAATTGGCCGAGAGATTCAGGCCGCTGCCGGTCAGCGATTTCGCCACCCCCTGAAATGTCGCCAGGGCGCTCTGCAATTGCCCCAACCCGGAAAGCACGGTTTTGTCGGCGCTCAGCGCGGCATTCAGCTTGGGCGCAGCCGCGCTTTGCGACTGCATGAGCTTGCTGACCTTGTTGTAGACATCGGTGGGAATGCTGCCGCCGTTGGTGGGTGTGGCGGCGGTGTTGGTGAAATACGACGACAGTATCATTGCGTAAGCCCTTCCGGGAAGCGTTATGGGTAACTACTATCGCCTTGACTAAGCAATAAGCGCGCCATACGTCCGTAAACCGCTATTCTGCGGGGCTTGGAAGGCAACTACAGGAGGAGGATCGGGGTCGTTTGGGGGGAAGTTCAGCGCCCTTCGCAAGAATTGCGTTTTCTTTTACGAATCATCGCGTTACACAACAATCAAGGACTTAGCGCGGAATGATTTTGGCGTCCGCCCGGTCAAGCGCCAAAGCAACGCCAATGCGGATGATGCTTTCGGAAAACCGTATTTCGCGGCAAGGAAATCCCTGCGCAACCGCCGCCGTAGATTTCGCCTGCCACGCCACTTCGGCAAGAATTGCCGTTGCAAGCGTTGTAATCAATGAAAAAAATGCGGGCCGCCCAGGCTCAATTCACCGGCAACGGACAGGAGCGTATCCGGCGGCGCTTGGGCGTCTGGGGAACGGCCCGGCAAAACAGCAGCAGATCGCGCAGACGACTGGTGCGTTTGCGCTGCATCAAGTTGGGGGAGGAGAAGCTGCTGCGCATCAATGGTACTTCACGATCAAATTCAGAATGTCCTCAATGAACACCGCCTGACAATATTTATCATCGGGATAACGCACCTCGCAGCGCGTCACTACGCAATTGCGATACATCTGATGCAATTTGCGTTCTGCGTCGGTCTGATCCTTGCCGGCGATCAGGATACTTTCGACTTTTTGCCCGTCCCGGGTTTTTACCGAGAAATCATATTTTTGCATTTTGCATCTCCAAAACATTTCATGGTCTTGCGAGCTATTCTTATGATTTACTTAATGAATATTTTGCAACACATTATTTGTAAAGGATTAACGGCACAAACTGGTAGATTCTTTAATTTTGCGGCGTTTCAAATTCAGACACAGTAAAATAGCTCCCCACCCCAACCCGTCCCGGATTGCCCGATGATCCTCATCCTTGCTCCCGATATCGCCCCCGAAAGCGCCGCATACCGCGAACTGCATGAACACCTCGGCAAACTGCCGCGCATCAAGATCCGCACCCATCGCGAACACGGCCAACAGCAAACCCTGACCGAGATATATCTGGTCGGCGACACCTCGTCGCTGTCGCTGGAGGAAATGAAAGCCCTGCCGGGGGTGGAGCGGGTGGTGCGGGTTTCCGAGGAATACCGGGTGCTGGGACGGCACAAGGACGATGAGCGGCCCACCCACTTTGATTACAACGGGGTGCGTTTCGGCCAGGACACCCTCAACGTATTTGCCGGCTTATGTGCGGTGGATACGCCGGAACACGTCGAACTGATGATGAAAGCGTTGCGGGATAACGGCCAGGTGTGCACCCGTATGGGCGCTTACAAGCCGCGCACCAGCCCGTATGCCTTTCAGGGACACGGCAAGGCCTGCCTGCCGTGGGTTTTCGAACTCGCGGGGAAATACGGCATCAAGGTCATCGCCATGGAAGTCACCCACGAATCCCACGTCGATGAAATCCGCGCCGCGCTGGAGCAGACCGGCAATCCCAGCGGGGTGATGCTGCAAATCGGCACCCGCAACACCCAGAATTTTGAACTATTGAAAATCGTCGGACGCCAGCAGGAATTCCCGGTGCTGTTCAAGCGCGGTTTCGGGATCACCCTCGACGAATCGCTGAACGCCGCCGAATATCTGGCCTCGGAAGGGAACCGCAAGGTGGTTTTCGGCCTCCGAGGCATGAAGACCAATATGGGCGACCCGCACCGCAACTTCGTGGATTTCGCCCACGTCCCGGTGGTCAAGCGCCTGACCCGCATGCCGGTTTGCATCGACCCTTCGCACTCGGTCGGCTCGCGCTGACGCGCCCCGGACGGCATTCTCGACATCATGCACGCCACCATGCAGGGCGTCATCGCCGGGGCCAACATGATCCTGGTGGATTTCCATCCCGCCCCCGCCAAGGCGCTGGTGGACGGCCCGCAAGCCCTGCTGATGGAAGAACTGCCGCTGTTTCTGGAAGACATACGCATCACCCGCGACGCTTATGAAAAGCGCGTGGCGCTATTTGCACAACCCACCTGATATCTGAAACTCACCTACGGAAAACGCCTTATGATCACCCTCAACATCAACAATCGCGCCGTACAGGTCGATGTGGAACCGGACACCCCGCTGCTCTGGGTGCTACGCGACACCCTCGGACTGACCGGCGCAAAATACGGTTGCGGCATCGCCCAATGCGGCGCTTGCACCATCCACATCAACGGCGCGCCGGCGCGCGCCTGCTCCACCCCGGTCGCGGCGGCGGTGGGTCAGAAAATCACCACCATCGAAGGCGCGCAATCGAAAGTTGCGCAAATCGTCAAGGACGCCTGGGAAAAACATAACGTCGTGCAATGCGGTTTTTGCCAGCCCGGCCAGATCATGTCCGCGACCGCCCTGCTCGCAGCCAACCACAAGCCCAGCGACGCCGACATCGACGCCGCGCTAGGCGGCAACCTGTGCCGCTGCGCCACTTATCAGCGTATCCGCGAAGCGGTGAAAGACGCCGCTGCAACCCTCGCGAAAGGAGGCCGCGCATGAACGACATCCGTCCCATTGATGAATCCCGCCGTCAATTTCTCAAACTCGGCGCGGGGCTGACCCTCGCCCTGTATCTCCCCGAAGCCGCCGCCAAAGCCGCCTCGGCAAGCGGTGTGGAAGCCGCCAAGGTGGCGCTTCTGGAGCCGAATGCTTTTGTGCGCATCGGCGCCGACAACCTCGTCACGGTGATCGTCAAACATCTGGAAATGGGCCAGGGCGTCTACACCGGGCTGCCCACTCTGGTCGCCGAAGAACTCGACGCCGCCTGGTCGCAGATTCGCGTCGAAGGCGCGCCCGCCGACGCCGAGCGCTACGCCAACACCTTCTGGGGCAGATACCAGGGCACCGGCGGCAGCAACGCCGTCGCCAACTCCTTCGAGCAATTGCGCCGCGCCGGAGCCACCGCGCGCGCCATGCTGGTTTCCGCCGCCGCCCAAAAGTGGAACGTCCCCGCCGAAACCATCAGCGTCCGCGACGGCATCGTCTCGACCAAGGGCCACAAGGCAAGTTTCGGCGAACTGGCTGTCGCCGCCGCCGAACTGCCGGTGCCGGAAGAGGTCAAGCTCAAGGATCCCAGGGATTTTGTCCTGATCGGCAAACAACGCCTGCCCCGCAAGGACAATCGCCCCAAAATCGACGGTAGCGCCCTCTACACCCAGGACGTGCGCCTGCCCGGAATGCTCACCGCCGTAGTCGCCCATCCGCCGCGTTTCGGGGCCAAGCTGAAATCTTTCGATGGTGCGGCGGCGCTCAAAATCAAAGGCGTCACCGACGTGGTGATGATTCCCAGCGGCATTGCGGTAGTGGCGGAAACCTTCTGGGCCGCCAAAAAAGGCCGCGACGCGCTGCGTCTCGAATGGGACGAAAGCGCCGCCTTCAAACTCGGCTCCGCCGAAATCCTCGCCCAATACAAACAACTCGCCACCCAACCCGGCGCCTCGGCGCGCAACGACGGCGACGCCGACGCAGCGCTGGCGAAAGCCGCGAAAACCCTGGAAGCGGCCTTTGAATTCCCGTTCCTCGCCCACGCCGCCATGGAGCCGCTCGATTGCGTCATCCAGATGACCCACGACAGCGCCGAAGTATGGAACGGCGAACAGTCCCAGACCGCCGATCAGACCGCCATTGCCTGGCGTCTGGCCATCCAGAAGAAAGACGTGAAAATCAACATGCTCTACGCCGGGGGTAGTTTCGGACGGCGCGCCAACCCCCATTCCGACTATCTGCTGGAAGCCACCAACGTGGCCATCGCAATCAACGGCAAAGCCCCGGTGAAACTCGTCTGGACGCGCGAAGACGACATGCGCGCCGGTTATTTCCGCCCCGCCTATTACCACACCCTGCAAGCCGGACTCGACGAAAAAGGCCGTCCGGTCGCCTGGAAACACCGCATCGTCGGGCAATCCATCGTGACCGGCACCACCTTTGAAGGGGGCATGGTGAAGAACGGGGTGGACGCCACCTCGGTGGAAGGCGCGGCCAACCTGCCCTACGCCATCCCCAATCTCGCCGTCGATTTACATTCGCCCAAGCTCCCCGTGCCGGTGCAGTGGTGGCGCTCGGTCGGCTCCAGCCACACGGCTTTTTCCACCGAAGTATTCCTCGATGAACTGGCCCACGCCGCCGGCCAGGACAGCCTGGCTTTCCGCCGCAGCCTGCTCAAGGACAAACCGCGCCACCTCGCGGTGCTCGAACAGGCCGCCGAAAAAGCCGGCTGGAACAAACCACTCGGCGCAGGCAAGGCCGGCGAAAAACGCGGACGCGGCATCGCAGTTCACGAAGCCTTCCACACCTGGGTCGCCGAAGTCGCCGAAGTCACCGTCAAACCCGACGGCAGCTTCAAGGTGGATCGCGTGGTATGCGCCGTGGATTGCGGCATCGCCGTCAACCCCGACGTAATCCGCGCCCAGATGGAAGGCGGCATCGGCTTCGGTCTTTCCGCCGCCCTGCACGGCGCAATCACCTTCCGCGACGGTCAGGTCGAGCAATCCAACTTCCATGACTACCCGATCCTGCGCATAAACGAAATGCCCAAGGTCGAAGTCCACATCGTCGCCTCCGCCGAAAAACCCTCCGGCGTCGGCGAACCGGGCGTACCGCCGATTGCCCCGGCAGTCGCCAACGCCCTCTTCGCCGCCACCGGGCAACGTCTGCGCACATTGCCGTTGCGTTTGGGGTAGCCTCTAAATTGCGACATTGTGAACGACAGCCAAGGATATTTTTCGTGCGATTTTTTTCCCGTTTAGCGCTGCTTGCCGGGCTGTTCCTGGCGGCCTCGATTACCTTTGCCCACGCCGATCCCTGGATCGATGCCGAGCGCAAGCCCGGCTACATCGCCACGCTATCCGCAAAACTCAACGAAGAAGCCTGGTTCGTGCCGGGCGGCCCCGCCCCGAACGGCAAACCGGCGCTCTTGAAAGCGCGGGTATTTCGTCCTGACGGGCCTGGCCCCTTCAAAGTCGCGATCCTGAGTCACGGTTCACCGGCCAAAGGCTCCGATCGCCCGGAAATGGCGGTGCCGAGTTTTCGCGCCGCATCCGCCTGGTTGGTCGCACGCGGCTACATGGTGGTGATCCCGCTGCGGCGCGGTTACGGCGAATCAGGCCCGTGGGTGGAGGGCTACGGCAAATGCAATAACGCGGATTACATAGGGGCCGGCAACGCCCAATGTTGTTGACTTAAGCGCAGCAATTCTATAACATATTGTTTGTTAATGATTA
>CAYVIN010000046.1:0-30452 GCA_964451375.1 uncultured Sulfuricella sp. | reverse complement strand
ACCCAAAGGGCACAAGAGCGATAGCGCACCCATCAGATTGAAAAACATCATTTTTTGTTCGATGGGTGCGCTACGCTTCACCCATCCTACATCAAGGCGCTTCATGTTGACTGACTAGTAGGATCAAGCGACTGGGCAGGCGCGTTATTTGCCGCCTACCCGAAACCAACCACAGCGCGGAAATGGATTATGAATCGACTGTTTAGAATCACGGCCTTGCCTTTAATGTTGCTCCCACTTTGTGTGTCCTTCGCGTTTGCCAAGGGCATCGCTGCCGGTAGGGATTTCACGGTGGCTTTGCACACGGACGGCACTGTCTATGGCTGGGGGAGCAATCAATGGGGGCAATTGGGCATTGGTCGAAAAACAGTTTCCGGCGTTCCGGTCCGGTCAGTGCTGCAAAACGTAAAAACAATTTCCGTTGGTGGTTCGCGCGCCGTCGCCCTGATGAAGGACGGTGCGGTGTTGGCTTGGTGGAAAAACAAGGCGATTTCCAATACCCCTGTGTTTTCCAACGCCATTTCCGTCTCTGCCGGGACATTCCACATCGCTGCGGTCAAGAGTGATGGCTCGGTTTGGGCATGGGGCGAAAATGTGTTTGGGGAGTTTGGATATGATCCTTACCGCGCGGGAAAACCGGATAAATCAGAAACCCCTCAGCAAGTTCCGGGGCTGTCGAATGTGGTTTCCGTTTCAGCCGGATTTGGTCATACCTTGGCGCTAAAAAATGATGGGACTGTGTGGGCTTGGGGAAAAGGATTTGGCGAAAGTGAAGTTCCCCGGCAAGTTTCTGGTTTTACGGATGTTATTTCGATAGCGATAGGCGGCTCGCCGGAACAGCCAAATTGGGTTGCGCTCAAGTCGGATGGCACCGTATCCATCCTGACACCATTCTATGGAGAAATGACTTCCCCTATGCCCATAGCCGGTCTTGCGAACGTGGCATCAATTGGGGCAGGTGGCTTGTTCGGCGTGGCGCTCAAGGCCGATGGCACGGTATGGAGTTGGGGAAGATCATTTAGCGGCAGCGCCGTGTTGGGAAATGAAAAACCCGCAGGAGGGAATAGCTTGACCCCGGTGATCGCAAAAGGTCTCACGAATGTGATTGCCATTGCCGTCGGGAACGAGCATGTCCTTTCCTTAAAATCGGATGGCACTGTTTGGGGGTGGGGGTATAACAATGAAGGCGAGTTAGGTGACGGAACAGCACAGGCGCGCAGCAATCCTGTTCAGGTGTCAGGCATTGGTTCGGTTTCGAGCATCATGAGCGGTCTTTGGAGTTCCTTTGCCATGCAAAAGGATGGCAGCGTCTGGGCTTGGGGAAGCAATCTGAATGGCGAATTCGCGGATGGAATTGCAACATCCCAAAGCGTCCCAACCAAGACTTCCGGGATTTCTGATGTGATTTCCATTGAAGCGGGCGGCTCTTCCGGTCTGGCATTTGAGTTGCCCGGCATGTATTCAAGAAGCTACTCGGTCGCTTTAAAGAAGGATGGCACTGTTTGGGCCTGGGGCGACAACATAACCGGTCAATTAGGTGACGGTACGAACAATAGTCACGGTTCACCCGGGCAAGTTGCCATTTCGAGTGTCGCCGCTATTTCCGCCAAGGAACTCCATGTGGCGGCAATCAAACAGGATGGGAGTCTCTGGACCTGGGGGGCAAATGGTTATGGACAGCTTGGCGATGGGACAACCATTGACAGTGCGACTCCTACGCAGGTGAAGGGGCTTTCCGAGGTTGCCGCCGTAGCCGTGGGCGCGGATTTTACCCTCGCGTTGAGAAAAGACGGCACGATTTGGTCCTGGGGAAACAACAAGTTTGGACAGTTGGGCCGGGATGGAAAAATCTCTCCAAAATCGCCTGCGCCGATTTCAGACATTTCAAACGTTATAGCGATAGCGGCGGGCTCCGAGCATTCGCTCGCATTGAAACAGGATGGTTCCGTCTGGGCATGGGGATACAACCAGAATGGACAACTGGGCGACGGAACAACAGCAAATCGCTTCGCGCCGGTTAATGTGCCGGGTATGGTCGGGGCGATAGCTGTAGTGGCGGGAGACTGGCACTCTCTTGCTCTAAAGGATAATGGTACGGTTTGGGGGTGGGGAGATAACCGTTCCGGTCAGCTCGGCAATGATTCCACCGAAAAGTTGTTTCCGGCTCAAGTGCCCGGAATTGCCGGTGCTGTAGAGTTGGCTGCCGGGACAAATCATGGTGCTTCCCGGCAATCTGACGGTACCGTTTTAGCGTGGGGAAAAAACGAGTCAGCTCAGCTTGGGGACGGCACCTTTTCCAACCGATTGGCTCCTGTACTCGTCGTTGATGAAACGGTTAACGGCTTCCTCGATCTCATCCCCGAAGTTGCCAACAACATCCCCGCCGACAAAATCCCGCTCTTCCTGATGAAGGTGACACCCACCACCGTCACCACCAACGTCCTGGTTAAATACGACCCGCAATCTTTAAGCAAGAACGGCAACGTCTACGTGGTCGGCTTCGTCAAGGCCAATTCCCCGCTGCTCCAGACCAAGACCGGTTTCAGTGTGTTGGCGCCCGATACTGTGGTGCCGGTGATGCTTACCCGTAGCGGTTTCAAGCAAATGGGCGCGGGTACGGCGGTTGATCCGGTCTACAGCGGCCCGCTGGATGCGAGCAACAACACCTTCACCATCTACGACCCGGCCAACTTTGACAACACCAGGGACTACGGGGTGTTTTGCGTCGGCTACGCCACCGATGTCGGCACCCCCAGCGCCAAGGGGCAAATCCGCGCCGCAGTCACCGGCAAGATCGACGGCGCGTATCAATGCCCGCCGATTCAGATCAGCGGCACCGGTTCCTTCACCGCCACCTCCAACGACCGCAGCGAAGCGCTGACGCTCAACGCCGCTATCGCGCCGAAAAGCGCGGATATCGGCAAGCCGATGAACATCTATACTTGGGCTGTGGTTCCCAACGGCAGCTTCTTCGTCAAAAAGCCGGGGGGCTGGGATGTGATGAACACCTTGCAGCTCGATACCAATTTCAGCGCCACGCTGACCAACAATCTTGCAGTGCCTATCGTGGATAACCTCGACCTGCGCTCGCTGGCGGGTACTCAGGCGTATGTCGGTTACGGCGTGAGTGAAAAAGACATGCTCGACAATGCCCGCTATGGGCTGGTGTATACGATCAAATAACCGCAATTGCCCAGACCGATGGCTGTTGCTTTTCTGGTAGCCGGGGGCCTTTCAGGGCCGGAATGTTTACACGCGGTTAATGATCCATTTCATTGGGAGAACGAAAATGGACAAGTTTGCGCGTTTGATGCTGCTGATCTGCGGGGTTGGGCTGATTGCCGTGGATGCTCATGCGGTTAACCCAACGATAGCTGCCGGTTATAGCCATACGATTGCGGTGGCTGACGATGGGACGGTGAAAAGCTGGGGATCGGATGATTTTGGCCAGCTTGGCCTGGGGCGGGTGATGTATACCAGCACACCGACGCCTATCGATGGTCTGTCGTGGGTGAGCAAGCTGGCTGCGGCGGGCAATTTCACGGTTGCGTTTCTCGATCTTGGCGGCTCGGTTTGGGGGGTGGGGGATAACCTGATGGGGCAGTTGGGCGACGGTACGAATGCTGACCGCTCCACACCTGTCCTGGCGAGAATTTTTGGGGTGAAGTCGATCACGACCGGGTTTTACCATACGGTCGCCATCAAATCGGATGGCACTGTTTGGGCGTGGGGCTATAACGGTAACGGCGCGCTTGGCGACGGCACTTATACCAACCGCTCGACGCCGGTGGTGATTCCCGGCCTTACCAATGTCACGGCAGTGGTCGCCGGGATGTATCACACCGTTGCGCTCAAGGCGGATGGCAGCCTATGGGCCTGGGGGCAGAACGACATCGGTCAACTTGGCGATGGCACGACCACCAACCGCAATACCCCGGTGCAGGTGCTCGGAATAAGCAATGTTGTCGCGGTGGCGCCGGGCGGCAGAAACACCTTCATCATCAAATCCGATGGCAGCGTGTGGGCATGGGGAGACAACAGATACGGGCAGCTTGGCGACGGCACGACCACCAACCGCGCAACTCCCGTGCAAGTGTCCGGGCTCAGCGGCGTGACGGCGCTTTCGGCGGGCTGGAATCACACGCTCGCCATCAAGTCAGACGGCAGTGTATGGGCATGGGGGAAAAATGCGTCCGGCCAACTCGGCGATGGAACGACCACCTCCCGCTCAACACCGGCGCAAGTCGCTGGGCTAAATAGTGTGCTGGCGGTGAAAGTTGGCGCCAATCACAGCGTTGTCATCAAATCCGACGGTAGCGCCTGGGCGTGGGGAAAAAATGCTTATGGGCAAGTCGGTGATGGAACGACCACCTCCCGCTCAACCCCGGTGCAGGTTCCGGGGCTGACGGGGCTGGTGGCCGTGGTAGCGGGGGATGATCACACTGCCGTTCTCAAAGCCGATGGCAGCGTGTGGGGCTGGGGAGTTACCGGCAACGGCCAGCTCGGCGGCGCGCCGGTTTCCATGCGGACACTGCCGGGCTCCGTAGCCGGACTGAGCGGCATAAAGGCGGTGGCGGCGGATAACGTGCATACCCTGGCGCTCAAGGCTGACGGCACGGTTTGGAGTTGGGGATGGAATAGTTGGGGGCAACTCGGCGACGGCACCGAACTATATCGATCCGCCCCGGTTCAGGTAGTCGGGCTGAGCGGCGTGACGGCCATTGCCGCCGGCGGATATGCCCTGGATCGCTCCCTCTCTGTCGCTGTCAAGTCCGATGGCACGGTATGGACATGGGGGGCCAATCGCGATGGTCAACGCGGCAATGGCACAACCGGCGACGCCATGACCATGTTCAACGCCCTCCCTGCGCAGGTGCCCGGCATCAGCGGTGTGGTTACGGCGGCGGCCAGCCCGTATCACACAGTTGCCGTCAAATCCGACGGCAGTGTCTGGGGGTGGGGATACAACGGCACCGGCCAGCTTGGCGATGGCACTACCACCCAGCGTTTTTCGCCGGTACAGGCGAGCGGCATCGGAAACGTCACTGCCGTAGCTGCCGGTTTGAATCATACTGTCGCCCTCAAGTCCGACGGCACGGTGTGGGCGTGGGGTTTCAATGGTTGCGGTCAATTGGGCGACAACACTACTACCCAACGCCTGACGCCAGTGCAGGCAAGCGGGATCGGAAACGTCGTCGCCGTGGCGGCGGGGCGCTGCCATAGCGTGGCGCTCAAGTCCGACGGCAGCCTCTGGGCGTGGGGTTGGAATGCCAACGGTCAGCTCGGTGACGGCACTGCTACGCAACGCCTGACCCCGGTAAGGGTAAGCGGCATCAGCGATGTTACGGCGATTGCCGCCGGTTCCTACTATACCGTTGCGGTGAAATCCGACGGCAGCGTATGGTCGTGGGGCTGGAACATTCAAGGACAACTGGGCAACGGCACCCTCGCCAATCAGCTTCAGCCCAGTCTGGTGGTCAACGAAACGCTGGATTACCTGCTCGACCTCAAGCCCGGCGCCGCCAAGAATATTCCAGCAGATAAAATCCCGCCCTTCCTGCTGAAAATGTCCAAGGATAGCGCGGTCAAAGTGGCGGTGAATTTCGATGCCCAAGCCAGCAACCAGGCAGGTAATGTCTATGCAGTCGCCCTGCTCAAAGCGAACTCCCGGTTGCTGACCAAGACCAGCGGTTTTAGCGCCGCAGACGATACCGTCGTGCCCGCCGTACTCACCCGTGGCGGGTGGAAACAGACCGGCGGCGGTCAGGTGACCGAGCCGATATTAAGCGGAACGCTCAATAGCACCGGCAATAGTTTCGCCATGTACCCCGCCGCCGATTTCGATCCCGAGACCGACTTTGGCATATTTTGCGTAGGTTATGCGACCAACGTCGCCTCCCCGAGCGCCAAGGGGCAAATCCGCGCCGCCCTGACCGGCAAGGTGGATGGCGTACCGCAATGCCCGGCAGTGAAAATCAACGACGCCGGCACTTTCACCGCCGCCGGCAATGACCGCATTGAAGCGCTCACCCTCGACGCGACCATCACCCCCAAAACCGCCGACATCGGCAGCACCGTCAACATCTACGCCTGGGCCATCGCCCCGGATGGCCGCGCCTGGATGAAAGCCGGCAACGACTGGGCCACCCTCACCGAGCCGCGCAGCCCGACCTTCCAAACCAAACTGGTTGGCAAGGCGCCGGTGCCCATCGTGCAAAATCTGGATTTGCGCGCGATACCCGGCACCCAGGTGTACGTGGGTTATGGCGCTTCGGACAAGGACATGCAGGACAATATGCGGTATGGGCATGTTTATACGGTGCGGTGAGCGGGACTTTTTTCGGTTTACCGCCCCCCCCTTGCTTGAAATATATTTATGGAATCCATAAAATCGGTCCATGGAAAAGCGCAAACCCCATTACGATCTGGAAGCTGTGAAAACTGTGGTGCGTCAGCGTGGTATCGATGCTTTCACGGAAACTGCACTACGCGGCCTCGATGCCATGGGGTTGAGCGAAACGGAGGGGCTGGCGGTCGTGCTTGGCTTGCAGCGAGGGATGCTATTCAAGAGCATGACCACCAATAGCGATAGCCGGGTGTGGCAGGATGTCTATCATGCGCCCTGCCCGAATGGCGAAATGGCCTATATCAAGCTGACCATACAGGCGGGTGCAGTGGTGATTCAATTCAAAGTCCTGTAGTCCACGCAAGGAAAGGAGTTAAAACATGAGCGAAGACCAACGGTATTGCCTGCAATGTGACGACGGCACGCTGCTCGCGCATGGGACGGTTGACAAGGTAATTACGCTGGACGCGCTATCCGTGGTGGTGCCGCAAGTATCAGGCTGGCATTGCCCGGCCTGTGGCGAGTGCGAATTCGACGATGGCGAGGGCAAGCGTTACAGCGCCGCGCTGGCGGCGCTACGCAAGCAGGCGGATGCCGAACGGGCCATGGCGTTGCGCGCCATCCGCAAAAAGCTCGGCCTCAATCAAGCCGAGGCCGGCAAACTGTTCGGCGGTGGGGCAAGCGCCTTTTCCGAGTACGAGCGCGGCAAGACCCAGCCGCACAAGTCCACGGTATTGCTGTTGAAACTGTTGGAAAAGCACCCGGACTTGCTGAAGGAGTTGGCGGCATGAGATTGCCAACCGCGCTGGCGGTGATGGGTAAGGAACGGGTATGAAATGACTTCCCTTTTGACACGAGCAATAAGGCCGGGTTTATTAGGAAAAGAAAATGCCTGAAATAGGCCGTTTTTATGGAATCATTATCGGAATGTTCCTGATTGACCGCGAACATCCGCCGCGCCATATCCATATCAAATATGGAATTGATGAATCTCAACCTTGTTGACGGCAGTCTTCCTAAGAAGTGCCGACAGCTAGTCCGGGAATGGGCGGAACTGCATCAGGAGGAATTAATCGAGATGTGGGATGCCCAAATATTTCACACCATTTCTCCTCTGGAGTAAAAAATGAAACTCAAACAATTTGAACACCGCGAGGCTTATCACTTCTTGCTGACATTTGAAAATGGCGTGGTCAAAGAAACCGATCTGGAGGATTTGCTGGCTCGCCATGTTTCGTTGGATGCGTTAAATACCGCCCGAATAGACCCCGAATGGGGGTGCCTGGAGTTTGATGGCGGCAAGGTTGATATAGAGCCTAAAACTTTATATCGGTTCGCAACGAGTTGAAGACATCGAGAGTCGCCCGCAGTTCGGTAGGGGGCACGGGTTTTTAGTCTACAGGCTCGGGATGTTCCGCGTGGGCACAATAAGGCCGTGCCTACCGGGCTGGTGAAGGGGAAGGTTCCCCGGTTCAACCAATAATTGAGTGAAAACATGGCCAGGAACAAACTATTCAATCGACTGGGCTGGGAGTCCGTCGCTTTATCTCTTCTGGCGCTTGCGCTTCTGTTTCCCCAGCTTGCCGCAGCCCGTACTTTGGCGCTTCTGGTGGGGGTTTCCGGCTATCCCACACTGGCGGTGCATCGCCAGTTGCAGGGGCCGCGCAACGATGTTCAGCTGATGCGTCAAACCCTGGTTGATTTAGGGACGCCACGCCAGGCGATTACGGTTCTGGCGGACGGAGTGGCAGGCGCGCAAGGTTTGCCCACGCGAGCCAATATCCTGAGTAATTTCGACAAACTCGCCCAACTTGCCGACGCGGGAGATTGGGTGGTGCTTTACTTGTCCGGGCATGGTTCGCAGCAGCCACAGTTGCAGGTTTTGAATGGGCATCGTGAACCGGATGGCTTGGACGAAATTTTCCTCCCCTACGATGTGGCGCGCTGGGATGGTAAAACCGGCGCCGTGGAAAATGCGATTGCCGATGATGAAATCGGCGCGGCGATTGACAAGATCAAGAAGAAAGGGGCCTTGGTGTGGGCGATTTTTGATACCTGTCATGCCGGCGATATGGTGAGGAGTTTGCGCAAAGGGGATGACCTTCCCACGCTTCGTTACGTCAAGCCAGTGGAGTTGGGGATTCCGCATGAGGCGATTCGCCCTGCACAACTGGCTACCAGAAGCTGGGGCAACACGCTCGACCGCGTGGAGAGAAAAAAACGCCAGGCCGGCGAATCGATGATCGCGTTTTACGCCTCGCAACCGGACGAGCCCGCCGCCGAGGAAACCTTTCCCGCTTTCCAGAACCGCACGGAAAAGAAACGCTATGGATTGTTCACCTATTATTTGGCCGAAGAGCTTCAGAATTGGCAGGACAAGACATTCAAAACGCTGGCGGAGAAAATTGGAAGCCGTTACCGGCAGGACAAGCGGGCGTTTCCTACCCCATTATTTACAGGCGGACTGGATCTGACGCCTAAATTTTAGCCCCTACCCTGAAAAACACCGATTCGGCGAGTCTTAGCTAGGGAAGAGGGATTTGCTCTCTTCAGCGCGGGAAATTTGCCATTCACAATGGCTCACGTTTCCCTGATATCCAACGTTTTCATACCAACTGCATGACTGATAACGATCAATTTCTTCATAACTGCATTGCCTTGCTGCGTTCCGGCCCTCAACAGGCTGAGCGAGGTGCGGCGATGTTGTATGAGCATTTCTGGCCGAGATTCCGCCGGCATTTCGTGCTGGAAGGCCAAACCGAAGGTGAAGCGGAGGAATTGGCCGATCAGGCGGCGATCAATGTGGTGCGGGGCATCCTCGATGTTGAATGCGAAGGGGCGTTAATCAGCTGGATATGGACAGTGGCGCGCAACACCTTGCTGACCCATGTGCAAAAGACGCAAGCCGGAAAACAGGTCGAGATAGTCAAAAATGACGAGACGTGGGCCATCCTGAGCGATACCGTCGCCGATCCTGATGAAATCGACCCGGTCACCCGGCTATGCCTGGAGAGACAAGTTGAACGATTTGAGCGCGAACATCCCAAGCGGGCAATCTGCCTGGAACTCGCCATCGTGGAGGGATTGGATATGGAGAGCCTGACCCAGGCGCTGGGGCGAAGTTATCCTGCGACCGCCCAATATTTGTCCCAGTGCCGCAGCAAGCTGTGGGAAATGCTGAAACCGTGCTTCGAGTGACCCGACCATGAATGATATAAAACACGATATAAACGAAAAGGAGTTGGAAATGTGGGTGAACGCCTTGCGCAATCAAGCAGACCCGAATACCCCGCAGGAAATCCTCAAGGAAGCCGAATTGCTGCGCGGAATCTACTGCCGGCATGTCGAGACCGCCTACCGCAAGCCATCCGAATTCCAGGTGCGGAGCTTCCTCACCCGCCTGCACCGTGAAGGCGTTCTCACGGCAAAACGCAAATTCGGCCTGTTTACGCTGGTGGCGGGATTAAGCTTTGCCGCGTTTGGCCTGGCGCTCAGCGTCCAGGTATGGAAATACCAGCAGGTCGATGAAATTGAAGATGCCGTCATGCGCGGCAGCGAGCAAGCACAACGTGTTGAGACCGCCAACCCCAAAGGGCTATCCGGCAGGATCGAAACGATCCTGAACGCCTACGGGATAGAAGCCCGCCGGGTCGATGGGGCGAAAGCGGTACGGCTGCAAGCCAAGGTGCCTCTTGATGCGTCGCCGGTCAGGAACGAACTTGCCGGCATCGGTATTTCAGTGCCGGAACATGGCCGTCTGGATATTTTTTTGGTGCGCCCCTGAAAAATGGGAATATCCCGAGTCTTTAAGCGTGAGGAAAGAACGAATAGCAGGTGTTCAGTCGGGACGACCTCTAAACGCCAATTATCGTGAAGACGTGTACCCCATGCGGTAACGGGGGTATGCAACAATAGAGCTTATATTTAAGCGAGACGAAAATGAAAAAGTGCCTACTCCTGACAGTGCTGATGGTGTCGTTTGCTGTCGCAAACCCGTCGCTGGTCTATGCAGACCAGGAAGCCCAACTCAAACAGCTTGAAGATGCCGTAAAAACACCCCCCAAGCTATACGGCACTCGGCGGATCGTGATGGACAACGAAGCTGAAGTTCAGGATGTTGCCGCTCCCGCTGATTGTTCCGCGCTGCCGCAGGACGTGAAGAGCACGGCGGTTGATTTCTCCATTCAGTTCAAGGCAGGCAGCGCCGAAATTGCCCCGGCATCCCGGACGACGCTGCAACAAATCGCCCGGATACTTTCCCTGAATCCGCAACGCTGCATCCTGGTTGAAGGCCACGCCGACGCCACCGGAAATGCAGACCGAAATATGGCCCTTTCCCAGGAGCGCGCCGCGAGTGTGGCCGCTTTTATTGCGGAAAAGGCCGGGTTGGAACGCAGCCGCCTGGTGCCCATCGGCAAAGGCGTTACCGAACCCATCCAGAACCTCGACCCTCGCAACCCGAAAAACCGGCGCGTGGTATTCAAGGTCGTCGGCTGAAGCCGGCGCAATTTTTGTAGTTCATTCATAACTTAACCAAGGAGATACAACATGCGTCTTATCGCTACCGCCCTCATCGCCGCCGCCGTCATCGCCACCCCGGCTATCGCCCAGCAAGCCCAACGCACCACCAACCCGCAGGGCGTGCAAATCCAGGGCAACACCGACATCAAGGCCAAGCAGGAAAACACCACTGCCGTTGCCTCCGGCGAAGGCAACACCGCCAAGAACACCGCCGGCGCAATCAAGGGCGGCACCCAGATCCAGGGCAACACCAAGATCCAGGCTTCGCAGAAAAACGCCACCGCAGTTGCCAGCGGCAAAAACAACACCGCAGCCAACGAAGCCGGCGTAATCGGCGGCAAGTAAGCCCACTTGCCGAAGCTCGCGAAAGCCGCCCTCGTGCGGCTTTCGCGGCTTTAAAGCGATTGCAAACGTAGCCCGTAAGACGCCTTGTGTAATCCGGCGGGGTTTATCCCCGACCACCCCGTATTTCGCATCGTTTCATACGGGCTACTTTTGCGATTGCAATCATTGCTGAAATTTATCCGTCAAGTTGATCCTGGTTTGCGACGCGATGGGGTGTCTGTCGTCAGCACACCATATGGACTGCGATTTGGTTTAATTTTGTCTCGGCATTAGGGGGCAGGGAGGCGTTAACATCAAGAAACGATGCCAGGTTATCGAGCCCCCTAAATTGGAGAGCATCCATTGCTTAGTGTTGAAGCGATATTTTTGACAATTAGGGAAATCCTAATTGAAGCGAAAAGCACTTACCAGCATCATACGCAGCCTCACGGTCTTGGCGAGACGCCGCCCCGGAATATGAAATGTCGTCTCACCAAAACTGCCCCTCACGCTTGCCCTTTTCCGGAAGGCGAGGGAGAAGAAGACTTACTACGCGAGTTTCACACTAAATTGGAGAGCCTAATGAAAATGAATATGTGGGGAAATATTTGGCCTAGCCTGCGGTTGGTTATATTTTCGGCTGTGCTGGCGATGTCGACTGGGATGGCAATCGCCAATGATTGGTTAGCCGCCTCGACCAGTGATAGCCAACTCAATAGTGTAGTCTCATTGCTCCATTTTGATGGAGGCAATGGTAGTGCTGGTTTTACAGATCAGATGGGACATTCCTATTCAGCCGCTGCTGGTATGCCAACAATCACGACGGCGAACACCAAATGGGGAACAGGGGCTCTGAACCTAAATGGCTCTAGTTCCATTCTCGCAACAAGCGCCGACTTCCAACTTCCGGGAGACTTTACTTATGAAGCTTGGATATACACAACCGCGACGGCCCGCCAACGCATATTCAGTGGCGGTTGGTTAGGGGATGCTGGAAACATAATCATCCGTTTGGAGCCAAACAACGCGATTTCGGTCTATTTGGGGCAGGATAATCTGGTAACGACCGAAACGGTCGGGCCAAATGCATGGCACCATCTTGCAGTTTCCAAGGCGGGAAAAACGGTTAGAGTGTTTATCGACGGCAATTTGTCTACCAATGTTATAACATCTTCCCAAACAGGTACGCTAAGTACACTCTACATTGGGGGGGTAACAAACCAAGGTGAATGGTTTAATGGGATGATAGACGAAGTACGCCTTACAAAGGGGGTAGCCCGATATATAGCTTCATTTAGCATTCCTACCGCAGCCTACCCCGACAAAGCGCCAGTAAATTTAACTTCGCTGACTCTAAACTGCCCCGTTACCTTGACTGTAGGCACCGTTGGAAACTGCTCCGCGATTGCCAACTACGACAATGGTAGTTCAACCGCTGCTTCCCCGACTTGGACTTCCTTGAGCTCTAGTGTTTTGACTATTAACGCCAACACCGGTGCCATCACGCTTGGATCGGTCGGTTCTGACACGCCTGTTATAGTTTCCGCAGCTTACACTGAAGGTGGTATCACGAAGACCGCGACCGCTAGTGTTACCGTAAAAAGTACGGCTATTAACCTTGCAAGCATAATCATAACTTGCCCAGCAACGGTGTCTAGCGGCACAAGTGGCAGTTGCACGGCAGTCGCCAGTTACAGCGACAACACCAGCAAATCCGTAAACGCCACCTGGTCTTCCAGTAATGCCACGGTAGCCACAATGAACGGTAGCACGGTGGCTTCGGGAACGGTGACGACCGATACACCTGTATCCATCAACGCCAGTTACACCGAGAACGGTGTAACCAAAACCGCCACCGCAATGGTTACGGTGAAAGCCACTGTAGCAACGCTCGTGGGGTTAACGGCGAAATGCCCTGCTACCGTGAATGCGGGTGCCACCGCCACCTGTAGCGCTGAGGCGAGCTACAGCAACAAAACAACAAAAGCTGTTACAGCTATCTGGACTTCTAGCAATACTGCAGCTGCGGCAATGAACGGCAACACATTGGTAGCGGGTAACATTACTGCGGATACCCCGGTAATGCTTACTATCATCTATAGCGAGAATGGTGCCACTCAAACCGCTACGACGCCGGTTACCGTCAAGTTCGTCCCGACCAACGCCTGTAGCGGCAGCGATTACAACCTTTCGGGTCTAACTATCGCTGGAAATCCTACCAAGAAGCTGGGTGATCCGCTAGAAGTAAATCTTTGCCTGAAGAACTTCAACGCGGCTAGTAAATTTGACTTCTATGTCGCTGTAAGGATACCCGACGGCCCCCTGCTCTTCATGCAATCTGCTGGATTTTTCGGTACGCCCTTGTTTACCCCGCAAGTTGCCCCCTATCTGGCGAATACCCTGATCCGCGACAACAGTGGTTCGATCCTCTCCATGATGGCTTTGCCGATGGATTTGCCCGTTGGACAATACATGTTTTTTACCGTGACAGCGTTGCCCGGCAAGGATGTCATGGACACAAAAAACTGGACCGGAAAACTGGTGCAAAGCAGCATCACTATCACGAAATAAAACTATCTCATGCCGCTAGCCCCCGAATTGGGGGGATACCTTCTCGAGAAATCAATTATGACTACTTATCGCAAACTGGGATGGCTGGGGTTGGCTCTTGCCCCGCTAATGGCCCATGCAGCAACCAGCAACATCACGGCGGGAGCGGCGTATTCCTCCGGGCTTACCTCTACGGGAAGTGTTGTGGCCTGGGGGGACTATGTCGGCAGCAATATGGGATACCGCCAGAATACGGCGTTGACCAGGGCCAGTCCGGTATTGGATGGCGTCGTGGAACTCGCTGCGGGTTATTACCACACCCTGGCGCGGAAAGGTGACGGTAGCGTCTGGGCGTGGGGGAGCAATTCGAGCCGCCAACTTGCGGCGGCGAATTACACGCTATCCAGCAAGACCCCGCTTCTGATTAGCGGCCTGACCTCGGTCAAGTCGTTGGCCGGCGGCGGTTTTCATTCGCTGGCGCTGCTTGACGATGGAACCGTCAAGGCGTGGGGGCAGAATACCTACGGGCAGTTGGGTATTGGTGGTTCGGGGGTTGATACGGTTTCTACGCCGACTGCCGTCAAAGGACTGACCCGTGTCGTCGCAGTGGCGGGCGGATGGGCGCACTCGCTGGCGCTGGATGCCGATGGACAGGTTTGGGCATGGGGGGTGAATTCCTACAGCCAGCTCGGCTATTCCAGCAATGGGCCGGCATTTGCGCCCAAGCTGGTGGCCGGTTTGCCAAGAATCGTGGCGATTTCCGCCGGCGGTTATCATTCCCTTGCCTTGGGGGCGGATGGTTCGGTGTGGGCGTGGGGACAAAATCTGAATGGGCAGGTCGGTATTCCGGGGCAGTCCTCTCTGATGCAACCAACCGCTATCCCCGCTCTGGGTAACATCCAGACCATCAAGGCGGGGCATTCCCACTCGCTCGCGCTGGCGTCGGATGGAACCGTCTGGGCATGGGGTAAGGCATTGGGGAATGGCAACGCCGTCGATATCGGATCCCCGGCCCCGGTGCGGGTACCCAAGCCGATTCAGGCCATCGCGGCGGGAATGTCGCATTCGGTTGCCATGGATGGAGATGGAATCGTCTGGTCGTGGGGGCTTAATCGTGACGGTCAGTTGGGGGATGGTACCTTCTCGCAAGGCGCCAACCCGCGCCTGGCTCTGAATGTCAGCGCCGATGGCGTACTCGACCTTATTCCTGAAACGCCCAACATCATCCCTCCTGAAGCCGTGCCGCCGTTTCTCATGCAGGTGCAGAAATCCACTCAGGTGCAAACCACGCTCAACTTCGATGCAGCTTCGCAAGGCAAGACCGGCAGCGTATACGTGACCGCTTTCCTCAAGGCCAATTCGCCTCTGTTAACTCAGGGCAAGGTTCAGGGATTTGCCGCCAACGACGATGCCGTCGTGCCGGTGGTTTTGACGCGCGGGGGCTACAAACAAACCGGCGGTGGGCAAGTTACCGAGCCGGTATACAGCGGCCCTCTGGACACCGGCAACAATACCTTCAGCCTTTATGATCCGGCGAATTTCGACAGCACCAAGGAATTCGGCATTTTTTGCGTTGGCTATGCTACCGGAGTCGGTTCACCCAGTGCCAAGGGCCAAATTCGCGCCGCCGTCACCGGCAATATCGGCGAAGGGGCTTACCAGTGTCCCTCCATCCAGATCAATCCGACCAGCGCCTACACGGCGACTTCCAATGATCGCAGCGAAGCACTCACGCTCAACGCCGCCATCGCGCCGAAAAGCGACGATGTTGGTAAACCGATGAATGTTTACACCTGGGCGGTGGTGGGTAATGGCACGTTCTTCGTGAAAAAGCCAAGTGGTTGGGAGCTAATGAACACACTGCAACTCGATACCAATTTCGCAACCATGCTGACCGCCAACGTCGCGGTACCCATTGTAGACAACCTCGACCTGCGTTCGCTGGCGGGAACTCAGGCCTATGTCGGCTACGGCGCGAGCGAGAAGGACATGCTCGACAATGCGCGGTATGGGTTGGTTTATACGATCAGGTAGGGGAGCCAAATGGCCGTTCCAGGATGCTCTAAGGCAATCAAAAATGGGGAAACCCAGAACGCAAAAATATGGAGAACTTTTTTGGGCAACAGTAAGCGTCTGGCTAGCTGGCTGGTGCTGATCCTGGCGTTGGTTGCCGGTGCCGCGTCAGCGGGTTACAACACCTGCGGCAGCGTTATCGTCAGCGACCAGGCCCGCTACTGTTCGGACGGCAGCATCGCGATGTACCACGCCGGCAGCCCCTTCAGCGTGAGTAGCAGCGCCCTGAATTTCGGCAACGTTGCCCTGAATAGCCAAAGCGCCGCGAAAACGGTCAACATTACCAATACTTCCCCCTACCTTTTGTTCTTTACCAGCCTGCCGCTGATTTCCGATGGTTTTCGCAATGCCTCCACCCAGAACTGTTGGGTCAACGGAGTCGGCAGCCTTAGCCCTGGCGCAAGCTGCGTCTTCACGATCTATTTCACGCCCACAGCGACAGGTAGCGTCGTGGGGCAGGCGTCTTTCACCACTGCCGCTTCTTCAACGCCAAACCTCATCACGCTCAGCGGCGTGGGCGGAGCATCCACTGGCGCCAACACCGCTTACAACTATTCCGGGACGTTCACGAATACCACCTTTTCGCGGTCGGGAACGGTGCAACTCAACATCAAGGTCGCCACCGATAACAGCATTTCCGGCTTTATGGATTTTTCCGGCAAACCGGGCAGCGATCCGCTGTGTGGCGCGGGCTATATTTTTGGCTGGCGTAGCGGCAACAATCTGACCTTCACCTTTATTTCCAATGACCAGGACGCGGAATGCGGTTTTGATCGAGGCTTGAATTTCACCATGACAGCCAGCCTGGACGGCAATTCCGGGCTGGCGGGTGGCTACACCATCAACAATGGCCAGGGAGGAATCTTCCAGACCAATTGTGCAGCGGGTGCAAGCTGCCTTTCGCTGGTTTCCAGCCTTGTGGGAAAGGCGGTCAAAGGCAGGCTGGCAGCGGGTTTTAACCACACCGTGGCGGTCGGTGACGATGGTCTGGCGCGCAGTTGGGGTTCCGACGAATACGGGCAACTTGGTTTGGGGCGTCTGATGCATGCCCTCAATCCAACGCTGGTGAAGGGCTTGGCGGGGGTAAAACAGGTTATCGGGGGTGGCTTTGCGACGCTCGCGCTGATGCAGGATGGAACATTGTGGAGCCTGGGTGACAATCAGTTCGGTCAGCTTGGCGATGGTGTGGGGGCGGATCGTGCGACACCGAAACCCGTGCGGGGATTGTCCGGCGTGGCGACGGCAGCAGTCGGAAATTTCCATGTGCTCGCGGTCAAGAGCGACGGTAGCGTGTGGGCTTGGGGGAGCAACGACACAGGGCAACTGGGGGTGGGCGGCACGGCGACGATGTCGGCTTATCCGCTTCCGGTAAGCGGGCTCTCCGGCGTAGTTGCGGTCGCTGCGGGAGCCTCGCATTCCCTGGCGTTGCGCTCGGATGGCAGCGTCTGGGCATGGGGCTCCAACGCTTTCGGGCAGATCGGGGTGGATAGTGTTACCGCTTCAGCGACCCCCGTGCGGGTGGTTGGGCTATCGGGCGTAGTGGCGATTGCGGCAGGCGGAGCGCATTCTCTTGCCTTGAAGGCGGACGGCAGCGTGTGGGCCTGGGGCAGTAATGCGGGCGGCCAACTGGGTGTGAACAGTCTTGCCAGCTCGTCTTATCCGGTGCGGGTTACCGGTGTTTCCGGGGGCGTCGCGGTGGCAGCCGGGGAATACTACTCGGCGATGCTGAAAGCTGACGGCAGCGTCTGGGCATGGGGCGACAATCAATACGGTCAGCTTGGCGACGGCGCGACGGTCAACCGATATACCCCCCAAGCAGTAAAAGGCGTCAGCGGCGACGAATTGTTGTGCGGGGGCGGATTTTGTTTCGCTATACAGTCCAACGGTGGCGTGTGGGGATGGGGGCGCAACAGCTATGGTCAACTTGGCGACGGCACAAGCAGCAACCGCTCAACACCGGTAAAACTTCCCTGGCAGGCGCGGCCCAAGTCCCTGGCGGCAGGGTATGCCCACGCGATCATCGCCAATTCCGATGGCAGCGTTTCGGGATGGGGGCTGAACAACAATGGGCAGATTGGCGGTACGCCGGCCATCCTCCATTCGATTCCCGCCAAAGTGGCCGGCCTCACCGGCGTTACGGCGCTTGCCTCGGATACCAACCATGTTCTTGCATTGAAATCCGACGGTAGCGTATGGGCCTGGGGATGGAATGGCTTTGGTCAAGTAGGTGATGGAACGCGCGATTACCGTTCCGCACCCACCCGGGTTGGCGGCTTGTCCAATGTGACGGCCATCGCCGCCGGCGGGGAGAAGGCCATCGCCCACAGCGTGGCGGTCACCTCCGACGGCAGCGTGTGGGGGTGGGGAAGCAATATCGTCGGCCAGATCGGCGATGGGAGCGGCATCGACGGGATAACCCCGGTCAAGCTGAGCGGCCTGAGCAACATCGTCGATGTCGCCGCCGGCCCCTATCACACGGTCGCCGTCCAGTCGGGCGGATATGTATGGGCGTGGGGGGCGGGCGGTTTGCTTGGTGACGCCACCACCACGACCCGTCCTTCCCCTGTCAGACTTACCGGAATCAGCAACGTGGCGATGGTAGCCGCCGGGCTTTACCATACCCTGGCGCTGAAATCTGACGGCAGCGTGTGGGGGTGGGGCGCCAACAACGCCGGCCAGCTTGGCGACGGCTCTACCACCAACCGCCTGTATCCGGTGCAAGTAGGTGGTTTGAGTGGTGTCATTGCGATAGCAGCGGGGCGCGAATTCAGCCTGGCGCTCAAGTCAGATGGCAGCATCTGGGGATGGGGAAATAACGCCAACGGGCAACTTGGCGATGGCACGACCATCAACCGCCTGGCCCCGGTTCTGGTCAGCGCGATTGGCGGTGCGGTGGCGATTGCTGCGGGACAAACCCACGCAGTCGCGCTGATGTCCGACGGCAGCACCCTGACCTGGGGGTGGAACGGCGCAGGACAACTGGGCAACGGCACCCTGGCCCAGCGCATCAAGCCGGTTCTGGCGGTTAACGAATCCTACGACGGCTTCCTTGATCTGATCACCGGCGCAACCAAAAACATTTCCGCCGACCTGGTGCCGCCTTTCCTCCTGAAAGTGGAAAACAACAACCAGGTCCAGGCAACAATCAAATACGACACTGCGGCGCAGGGGCAAACCGGCAATGTCTACGTCACCGCCTTCCTCAAGGCCAATTCGCCGCTGCTCGCCAACGGCAAGTTGCAAAGCTTCGCCGCCGCAGACGATAACGTTGTGCCGGTGGTGCTCACCCGCAGCGGCTTCAAGCAGATGGGAACCGGCGTCGCCACTGAGCCGCTGTATAGCGGGTCGCTGACCAGCGGCAACAACACTTTCGCGATGTACGACCCGAGTCTTTTCGACGGCACTCGCGACTACGGCGTGTTTTGTGTTGGCTACGCCACCGGCGTCGGCACACCAAGCGCCAAGGGGCAGATGCGCGTTGCTGTATCCGGCCAAACCACCGGCGCCAGCCAATGTCCGCCACTCGAAGTGGACAACGTCTCCCGCTACACCGCGACTTCCAACAATCGTAGCGAAGCGCTGACCGTTGCCGCAACCATCGCGCCCAAGAGCGACGACATCGGCAAAAATCTCAATGTCTACGTGTGGGCTGTCGCCCCGGATGGTCGCCAGTTCATGCGCACCGGCAACGACTGGGGCGACATGCGCGACCCCCTCGGCGCGGCGTTCACCGCCACCATGACAAGCAGCGTCAGTGTGCCTATTGTCGAAGGTCTGGACTTGCGTGTCCTGGCAGGCACACAGGCTTACGTGGGTTATGGCGCGAGCGAGAAAGAGATGCGTGACAGCGGGCGTTATGGGTTGATTTACACGATCAAGTAGACAATAGAAAATTGAATTGAAGTTTGCCCGTATCGTATCCCGCGCGGCTTCAAGCGGGACACAACCTGCCCTCCTTTTTTTGGGGCCCCTGATGAGGGGGAGTACTTTTATTGAATACAAAGTGCTCTTAAGCATACCGATGTGCCGGGAAATGAGGGGCATCTACTTCTCCCGGATTTTTTAAGGATTGATATGAACGCCGTAACCCTTTCTCCGAAATTTCAGGTAGTCATCCCCTCCGCCGTTCGCGAGTTGCTGCACTTGGAAGCAGGGCAGAAGATGCAGGTCATTGCCTACGACAACCGCATTGAATTGATTCCTTTGCAGCCCACAGCTCGCTTGCGGGGGTTTCTGAAGGGCATGGATACCTCCGTGGAACGTGAAGGCGACCGAACATGAATGTCGTGGATTCTTGCGGTTGGCTGGAATATTTTGCCGATGGGCCAAATGCAGGTTTTTTTGCTGCGGCTGTGGAAGACACGGCGGAACTGGTAGTGCCAGCCATCTCCTTATTCGAGGTATTCAAGCGTGTTTTGCAGCAGCGTTCGGAAAACGATGCCCTGCGCGCCGTGGCGGCAATGCAGCAGGGGCGAGTGGTGCCATTGGAAGCGACACTCGCCTTGTCTGCCGCCAAGTTGTCCTACGATCTGAAGTTGCCGATGGCGGACAGTATCATTCTCGCCGTCGCCCGTGCTTACGATGCCACTTTATGGACACAGGACGCGGATTTCGTCGGTATTGCTGGTGTGCGCTATATCGTTAAAGGCCTTGCTTAGCGTGTCCGAGGAATTTCCCAATGGGATGCGTCGAGGCATGTCTTTTTGAAGGCGGGGTGCTCGCGGTGGATTACCAGCGCCGGACGATTTTTAGTCGCGTTGCGGTCGGTAAAGGGAAAAGGAACACGCACCACCGCAAAACGCTCAAAGCTCACGGTAAGCCTCCTCATCGGCGGCACCGCCCCATTCGCCTAGCGTTCCCTCGACGGCGCGCAGATATTCGATGTCCAGCGGCTGAACCCGGCGCACGGTTGCCGTTCCATCCGTACCGGCCTCCCAGGCAATCAGGTCGCCCGACGAGACATGCAGCGCGGCGCGCACAACCTGCGGAATGGTGGTTTGGCCTTTGGCGGTAATCTTGGCAAACGCTAACATTCTCTGTCTCCTGTGATTGTCGCATTACTTCCTTACTATAAGGCCGGCATTTTACGAGAGCAAGCAAGATAGGGCGTCGTTTTGTGGGGGGCATCGGGTGGAAAATACACCATGCCCCTTGGTTATTACGCAACCAGAATACCAGTGTAGTGTTTTTTATGCTCAACCCTGAAATCCGGGGAATAATTACGTCTTTATGGTACAAACCAAGAAACACTCGAAGAGGAAATCATGAGAACCGCCACACAAACCGCGCTTTTGCTTATCACATTGCTATTGGAGTTGTTGTTATTACCTCAGGCGTGGGCGGTGACGCCGATGGTAGCGGCTGGGAGTAGTTCTAATTGCGCTCTGGATGACAGCGGCTTGTTGCGCTGCTGGGGTAGTGATGAATATGGTCAACTGGGCCAAGGCAGGCTCTTACAATCGTCTACATTGCTACGGATTGGCGGCGGCTATATGACGAAGCTCACCCAAGCAGGTCAAGCAGTGATTGCCACCAGCGGTTTTCATACCCTCGTCCTCAAGGGCGACGGTAGTCTGTGGGCATGGGGATCCAACGGCGATGGTGAACTTGGCGACGGCACAACGACGGCAAGCTTTACCCCCAAAAAGATAGGCACCGGCTTTAGCTCTGTAACCGTACACTCATCTCACACCGTCGCTCTCAAGAGCGACGGCAGCCTGTGGGCATGGGGAAGTAACTATTACGGCCAACTTGGCGACGGCACAACGACAAACAGAGTGGTTCCCAAACAAATCGGCGCCGGATTTATATCTGTAGCAACCGGAGTGTATAACACCTTCGCCATCAAGAACGACGGCAGCCTATGGGCGTGGGGGAGCAACTCCTTCGGACAACTCGGCGACGGCACAACGACAGACAGCTTTACCCCCAAACAAATCGGCACCGGTTTTAGCTCAGTGGCCGCTGGCAATTATCACACCGTCGCCGTCAAGAGTGACGGTAGCCTGTGGGCGTGGGGGAGCAATAAATACGGTCAACTCGGCGATGGCACGCAGACAGACAGCTTTACCCCCAAACAGATCGGTACCGGCTTTAGCTCAGTGGCGGCGGGAGAGTATCACACTGTCGCACTCAAGAGCGATGGCAGCCTGTGGGCATGGGGTGGCAACGGGGCCGGCCAACTTGGTTACGGCACCAACGACTATTGCTACCCGACCCCCCATCTTGTCGGAACCGGCTTTAGCTCAGTGGTCGCAAGTGATGCACACACCGTCGCCGTCAAGAGTGACGGCAGCCTGTGGACATGGGGATACAACAAATTCGGCCAACTTGGTGACGGTACGACAACGAACAGTGCGACTCCCAAACAGATCGACACTGGCTTTAGCTCAGTGGCTGCGGGCGGGGTTGATACCTTCGCCATCAAAAACGACGGCAGCTTGTGGGTGTGTGGAGACAACTCTGGGGGGCTGTTTGGTGACGGCGTTCCGTGGAGTAGCAGCACCCCAAAACAGACTGGCGCTGACTTTAGCTCGGTGACCGCCGGTTCGGACCACTTCGTCGCAATCAAGAGCGACGGCAGCTTGTGGGCGTGGGGAAGAAACTATTACGGCCAACTTGGCGACGGTACGACGACAAACAACTCGACTCCCAAACAGATCGGCACCGGCTTTAGCTCTGTGGCTGCGGGCTTTGGTCACACCGTCGCCGTCAAGAGCGACGGCAGCCTGTGGGCGTGGGGCTGGAACTACTCCGGACAGATCGGTGATGGCACCACGACAAACAACTCGACTCCCAAACAGATCGGCACCGGCTTTAGCTCTGTGGCTGCGGGCTTTGGTCACACCGTCGCCGTCAAGAGCGACGGCAGCTTGTGGGCATGGGGGGGCAATGAATTCGGTCAGCTCGGCGACGGCACGATGATAAACAGCTTGACCCCCAAACAGATCAGTGCCGGTTTTAGATCAGTATCTGCGGGTGGATATAGCACCTTCGCTCTCAAGAGCGACGGCAGCCTGTGGGCTTGGGGAAGCAACTCCTCCGGCCACCTCGGCGACGACACGACAACGAACAGTTTGGCACCCAAACAGATCGGTGTTGGCTTTACCTCAGTGGCCTCTGGCGGCAGTCACGCCCTCGCCATCAAAAACGATGGCAGCTTGTGGGCATGGGGATACAACGAATACGGCCAACTCGGCGACGGTACGCCGATGAACAGCTTGATCCCCAAAAAAATCGGCACTGGCTTTAGCTCAGTGGCCGCAGGGAACTACTTTGGTTATCTTGATCACACCATCGCCGTCAAGAGCGACGGCAGCGTGTGGGCGTGGGGAGCTAACATATCCAGCAATCTCGGTAACGGTTCTTTGACGAGGAACACTTTCACCCCTACCAACGTCGTCAACGAATCCGCCACCGGCATCCTTAGCCTGACGCCAAGCGCCCCCATCGACCCGGCAAGCCAGTTCAAAAGCCTCTTTCTCAAAGCCCAGAAATCCGGCAACGACCTGTCGGCGACCTTGACCGACCTGCGCGCTGCCGGGTTTACCGATGTCTACTTCACCGCGCTGTTGCCGCCCAGTTCCCCGGTGCTGCGCAAGGGGAATGCTTTGGCTGCCGACAGCGGCATGTTTAGCGGCACCCTGTGCGGAGGGATCGGCTTTAAAGCGACCGGGGATGGTGTTCCTGCCGCCCCCTGCTACTCTGGAGGCGACATCAAACCCGGCAATAGCTTCGCAGTCACGGAAGGGGCTACGGGCGACATCCTGACGAATAGCAATGCACTGGTCAGCATGTGCGTGACGAACTCCGGTTTGTCCGTCAAGGGCCAGGCATTGTGTCGGGGCATTGCCAGTGGCGACAAGACGCAGGGAGTGGTGCGGGGTTTGCCGGTTCAAACGTCGGCCACCACCAAACTCTATACGGCGCAAGCCTCCGGCCCGCTTAACGCCAGAACCATCATCGCTCAGATCGACCCGCTGCCTGAAGATCGCGGGCAGCAGCGTGTCGTCTGCTCCTGGGCGATAGCGCGCGATGGGACGCAGTTCATGCAAACGGCCCAAGGGTGGGCAGCAATGACCGAGCCGATGCAACCAGTGATGATGCTAACCGTACCCGACTCCGGCCAGGTTACGATACCCGTCACGAGTGCTCTCGATCTCACATCGTTGGAAGGAACAAAAGCCGTAATTGGCTTGGGAACGAACTGCGATGAAGTAGCGATCTGGAACAAACAAGGCGTTTACTATACGGTGGTGCAATGAGCGAATGCAACTTTGACAGCCACATTCCGCCGTCACGCTGGGAGCTTGTGCAGCACCAAATGTGCGCCTGCGCATCGCCTATTGAAAATCAATATTGAGGCCTATAATCAACCGTTTTTTTATCAACGCAACTGAAAGGGGAATTGAAGTGAAAAAGAAATCCGTACTGAAAACCTGTGCTGTTCTGGCTGGTCTGCTGGCTTGCCAAGGTGCGTTTGCCGCCGACGATTTGACGGTGACCGCCGGTGTGAAAATGTGGAACAACAAATGGACGAGTTGGGACGCCATTCCTTCGCTCAGAACTGGCGCGGGGATTATTCCCGGTTATTCCGAGAACTATACCAGTAGCGACAACGCAGCGTGGATTCCCTCGCTGTCCATGCGCTACCGCGACTTCATGGCGGCGGGTAGCTATTTTGTTAACCATTCCTATGGCATGCCCGGTGCAAGTGGGAACTTCAACGCTGACCGCAAGGAAATGGATGCGGTGGTTGGCTATTACGTGCTGCCCACGGTGGCGTTGATCGGCGGCTACAAGGAAGTCAAACAGTCCTTCAAGGGCGCTGCGGGCAATTCGGATTTCACCTATTCCGGCCCGATTTTCGGCGTTAACGCCTCCGCACCGCTGACCGGCGGATTCTCCCTGTACGGCACCGCCGCGCTGGGCCGCCTGGACGCCAAGTTGCCCGGCAGCATCGTCGGAACCTTGACCTCCAATAACTATAACGCTGACTACAAGCTGGCCGAAGTCGGGATTGCCTATGCGTTCGACGTGCGCGCCTCTATGCCGGGCGTGAAGTCGCTGGTTGCAACTTTCGGCTATCGCAGTCAGGTGATTGCTACCAAGGCGGATCTGCGCGACACCCCGACGACGACGCGCAGCACGGAACTCCGCGATACGACTGAAGGGCTGACCTTGGGCCTGACCGCAGTATTCTGATTCCGGGCGGCATGACGTAGGGTGCGCTGACGCAAGGAAGCGCATCAGTCGCGGTGTTAACAGCAATCCGCGACTGATGCGCCTTGTCACTCGGCGCATCCTGCGGCAACACCTCGTGCAATATTGGCTTTAATTTAAAATGTGGCAAGGTAAGGACTTATGTCGTTTCTGATACGGACAGCCGCAATACTGTTATTGGTTCTCGCGCCGCTTCAATCCCAGGCCAAGGCTCCTAACGAAGCTGCGCCCCCTCCTGCTGCCGGCAAGCGGGTGGCGATGGTGGTGGGGAATTCGGACTACCCTGGTTCCATGCAATTGGCCAATCCGGTGAACGATGCCCGGGCAATCTGCGCCAATCTGCAAAAGCTCGGTTTCCAGACCGTGTGCCGGGAGAATGTCCGTTCCAAGGGCGCTTTCAAGGAGGCCGTCCGCGAATTCACCGGCAAGCTTTCCGCTCAGGATACCGCCCTGTTTTATTTCGCCGGCCACGGTGTGGAAGTGGACGGCGAAAACTACCTGATTCCGATAGCGAGCGATATCCGCAAAAAATCCGATTTTGACGACGAGGCGCTAAGGGTCAATTACGTCCTCGAAGAGCTTTCCTCCGTCAAGGCCCGCCTCAACATCATCATTCTCGACGCCTGCCGGGACAACCCGTTCGGTACACGCAGCCGCAGCACCACCTCGAAGGGGCTGGTGATCCCGCAAAGCATGCCAACCGGCAGCGTCATCATCTTCCCCACCGCACCGGGGCGCACGGCGCTGGACGGCATGGGGTCGAATGGTCTGTTCACCTCGCATCTGCTCGCCAACCTCCACACGCCGGGGCAAACCCTGGAAGAAATGTTCAAGCAGGTCATCCTCGGGGTAAAGACCGATGCCGAAAAAATGGGCCAGGAGCAAATTCCCTGGATGAACATGTCGTTCACCGGCGAATTCTGCTTTGCCGGATGCCAGGCGCGGGTTTCGACCACCCAGTTTTCCGCAGTGATGGAAGAAAAGACCAAGCTGGAACAAGCCGCCCAAAAGCTGCAAAGCGAGCTTGCCAGTCGGCAGACCGAGATAAAGCAATATCGCGACCGCATGGACAACCTGCAACGCCAGATACAGGATCAAAGCAAGACCAGCAAGTCATCGCTGGATCGTCTGGGCAAAGAGCGCGAGGAATTGGCACGCAAGATGGAACAATTGCAGGCGCAGGAAGACGAGCTGCGCAAGGCTAAGGACGAACTCGCCAAATTCGAGAAAAAACAGTCCGAATACGAACAGCGTGAAAAGGACATCCAGATTTACGGCGAGAAAATCCAGGAGCTTGAACGCAAACTGGTCATTCAGGAAGAGCGCCGCCTGACCAGCCATGAGGCCGACAAAATCAAGAAAGAACGCGACGACCTGATCCAGAAAAACGCCGTTCTCCAGACCCAGCAAACCGAACTTGAAAAAGCCCGTCTGGAATTGACGGAAATGCAGGCTCGTCTGCAGGAGATCGACAAACAGAAGCTGCAAATGGATGAATTCAAGAAGCGGCTGGTTTCCCTGGAACATGAAAACCGCGATAAGGAAGCCGAGTTGAAGCGCGAGCGGGAAAAACACGAAGCTACGGTTCAGGAAAAACTACGCATGGAGCAAGCCGCCAAGCAGTTGCAAGGCGAATTGGGGGCGCGTCAGGCCGAATTGGCGCAATTCAAGGAGCGCATGGCTTCCCTGCAAAAACAACTGGAAAACCAGCAGAACAACAGCCGCACCCCCAGCGCCGAAGTGGAACGCCTGACCCGCGAACGCGAAGAGTTGCTGCGCAAGACCGAACAACTTCAGTCCCAGGAGCAGCAACTCCGGGAAGCCAAGGCCAACCTCGCGCGTTTCGAGGAGCGGCAGGTGGAATTTGCCCGCCGCGAAAAGGAAATGTCGCAAGCCTCCACGCGCATCAGCGAACTTGAACGCCAGTTGCAGCAGGAAAGCGCGCGCAAATTGCCGCAACTCGAAGCGGACAAACTCAAGCGGGAGCGCGAGGAACTGGTGAAACGCAACCAGGAACTGCAACGCCAGCAGGAAGAACTGGAAAACGCCCGCAAGGAACTGACCAAAGCCACCGCCAATCTGCGTGAATTCGACCGGCAGAAGGAAGAACTGGAAAGCTACAAAAAGAAAATGGCGGGCTTGGAAATCGACATCCGCCAAAAGGAAATTTCCCTGCGCCAGGAACGCGAACGCCGCATCGAAACCGAAGAAAAGCTCAAGGACGCGGGAACCAGCACAGTGAAAGGCGCGGCGGTTGTGGCGCCGGCGTTTTGAAAAATGAATATCGCTAACCCGTATATTTCATACCCAAAGGACACAAGTAAATTCGTGAGCGATGCGCTCATCGTCAAGGCCAGGCGCCCGCGAGAAAACCCGGCGCTATGGCGCTGATTTATGCGATTAAGAAAACGCTTGAATACTATGAATAATAGGGCGTTTTATCTATAGTCAACGTGGCATCCCGCCAATACGGAGTAAAAAATGAGCTACGCAGAATTGATCGAAAAACGATTGCTAACACTCCCGGATGCCAAGCAGGCAGAGGTTTTCGACTTTGTTGAATTTTTGGCTATCCGTAATCAAATTGAACACAGCGAAGAACATACGCTTGCCCAATCATCCTTGGCCGACATGATGAAAAATCCACTGCTGGTACCTGGCTTTACTCCCTTGAGCCGGGAGGAGGCTAATGCCCGCTAAAACTTTTGTTGATAGCAATATCTGGCTGTATTCCCTGATTCAGAGTGGCGACGACGACAGGCATCAGCGAGCCGCTGAATTACTCATCCAGTTGGATTGCCCCGTTATCAACTCACAAGTTATTCGTGAAATCTGTAGCAACCTGAAGAAAAAAACGCGCATATCGGAAGAACAATTGCGTACTTTGATTCATGTTTGGTATCAAGGCTGTAAAGTCGTTTACTCGAACGCATCTCAGCACTTGTTGGCTTCCCGCCTTAGAGACACCTATTCGTTCAGTTATTGGGACAGTTTGATTGTTGCCGCAGCACTTGATGCAGGTTGCACAACCCTGCTTAGCGAAGACATGCAACACGGGCAAAAGATTGAAGGCGAACTGGCCATCATCAACCCGTTTGTCCAGCCATGAAGCCATGACCTTCCCCCATTTCCATTTCATCGCCGATGAAGGCTGGCTCAAGCGCGGCCTGAAATGCCGCATCTTGCGATGTAGCACCGACGTTTTGACAAATGATCATCTCTAAATGAGCTTATCCAAAATATGAACCCATCAATTCAATGGCTCCGCGCCAGCACAAAAATCGCAATCTTCACCGCCGTGTTAGCCGCTTATCAGGCCGCCACCGCGCAACCCATGATTGCCACGGGGGGGCTGACCGGCTACAGCATCGATGCCAAAGGGGTGCTGTATAGCTGGGGGAGCGGCGCTTCCGGTCTCAACACCCTGTCCAGTCATCCGGTGGTTATCGGCAGCGGTTATGCGAGTGTGGCGGTTGGCGGTATTTACGCCGATACACACGCCGTGGCGATCAAAACCGATGGCGGTCTGTGGACGATGGGCGGCAACAATTACGGCCAGCTTGGCGATGGCTCGACGGATTCTTCGGATATCCCCCAGCAGGTTGGCCCCGCCGATGTCGTTTTCGTCAGCGCCGCCGTAGGCGATACCGCCTCCTACGCGATTTCCTCCGACCATAGATTATGGGCCTGGGGCGACAACCAATACGGGCAACTCGGCGATAAAACCACCTTTAACCGTCCCACGCCGGTCGTAATTGGTACGGAATTCCAGGCGGTCGCCGCTGGCGGGCAACACGCCTTGGGCCTGAAAACCGATGGCAGCGTGTGGGCCTGGGGGGATAACAAGTTTGGTCAGATCGGCGATGGCGCGAATTTGCAGCGCAACGCCCCGGTCAAAATCGGCGACGGTTTTGTCGCCATTTCAGCAGGCGTCTTTTTTTCCCTGGCGCTGAAGAGTGATGGCAGCCTGTGGGCCTGGGGCGCCAACACCTACGGGGAACTGGGCGATGGCACCAGCGTCCAGCGCACCACGCCGACCCGCGCTGGAGGCAACATGACCTTCAGCCAGATCAGCGCGGGGGGCTACCACACCACAGCGATTGCCAACGATGCCAACCGCACCATTTACACCTGGGGGGATAACGGCAAAGGTCAGCTCGGCGAATTGTCGGGAAGTAAGCAGGGACGGTCGATTGGCGGGCC
The DNA here is from genome assembly GCA_964451375.1 of uncultured Sulfuricella sp. Taxonomy (GTDB): domain Bacteria; phylum Pseudomonadota; class Gammaproteobacteria; order Burkholderiales; family Sulfuricellaceae; genus JAGXQV01. The sequence continues at coordinate 1,213 of CAYVIN010000046.1, read as the reverse complement.
GGGAAGATTTAATGCGGTCGCCGCCGGAACCCATGTCGCCACGCTTTCGTCCGGGCGCTTTCACACCTCGGTGTTAAACAGCGACGGAACCTTGCGCGCTTTTGGCGGCAACGATTACGGGCAGCTTGCCGACGGCTCCCTGCAAAGCCGCCACCAGAACGGTTATTCCGTGAACGCCAAAGCCAACGACCTTTTCGACCTCGATCCGGCACAGGCGAAAAGCGTCGATGTCAACGCGCTTTATACCTCCTACAACTACCTCGTCTCCTCCAGCAAGAAAAGCGACTCGCTTAGCGTCACGCTTACCGATCAGCGTACCGCAGCACTTGGACAGACCGCAGCCACCGTCTATTTCACCGCGCTGGTCTCGCCAAAGTCGCCGTTGCTCAAAGGAACAACTGCAGAAAACAAATTCACCGCAAGCGGCGGCATGTTGCCCGGCTGCCTGGTTCGCGGCGGATTCAAGCAAAGCGGCCCGAACGGCGGTTGCTCGCCCAACACCAGCGGCGCGCTCCAGCCCGGCAACGACTTCGCGGCCTATTCCGGGGTGGCCGGCGATCCGACCTCCGACCCGAATTCGGTGTATTGCATCGGCATCACCACACCTTCGCTGTCCGCCAAAGGGCAAGTGTTGATGCGGGCTGTCGCCAGCGGCAACGCCACCGGCGTCACCCAGTGTCCCACCGTACAAACCGCCGCCACCTTGCAGCTTTATACCGGCACGGCCAGCGGCAGCACCAGCAATCGCACCGTCGTCGCGGTGATCCGGCCACAGCCGGAAGACGCCGGACAGATACGCAACATCTACGCCTGGGCCGTCGCGCCGGACGGCACTCAGTTTATGCAGACCGGCGAAAACCAGTGGCAGTTGATGAGCGAGCCAATGCAACCCGCCAAAACGATCACTGTACCGGCGGACGGCAGCCCGGTGACCCTGCCGGTGATTGCCGGAGCGAACTTGTCGAGCCTCATCGGCACCTTGGCCTATGTCGGGATGGGCAGCAGTTGGACGGAAGTCAAGTCGCTGAACAAGGCGGGGCATATCTGGACGGTGGAGTGAGCACCCGTAGCCCGGATGCAGCACAGCGGAATCCGGGAGCGCCCGCGAGGGGGCATAGGTGGCGGCACACGCAACCGGCTTTCCGCCTATCGGCGGCAGCTTCATCCAATGGAATGGACTCCTCCCCCCTACGGCATCGTGTGTGCCAGACTG
>CAYVIN010000045.1:9531-31700 GCA_964451375.1 uncultured Sulfuricella sp. | reverse complement strand
CTCCAACCCGTCCAACTGAGGAATATAGGATTAAAAAATCCTTGAGCCGCTGCAATAACCCCAGATGCAAGTCCGCTTCGGCGTGACCTTGCGGCAGATCGAGATGTAGCTGTCCTTGAAGACGCTCAAGACATCGGGGTGAATTTGTCGCACCAGTGGTGAGACATTTACCGGATTGAGTACGGTACGCTCAAACAGGGCGGACTTAAACTGGCGTTCCAGTTCCCGGCTGCTCCATTTTTCCCGAATGGCGAGGCGCAGATAAAACTCGCGTTCTTCCGGTCTTTTGCTCTGGTTGAGGATGATGAGGTTGTGCGTCCACGGCAATTGTCTCAGCAGTGCCGAGACAATTTCATCCTCTTGATAAGCATCATAAAACTGCCGCATCCGAAATAAATTAGGGCGAGTAAAGCCGCGCAGCCCCGGCTGGGTTTGCGCCAGGTGCGCCGCCAGTTGTGCCACCACCCCGTCGCCCCATTCGGCGGAGGCAATCTTGCGGCTGATGGTTTGTCCCACCTGCCAATACAACTCGATCAGCGCAACATTCACCGCCTGCACTGCCCGCTGCCGCGCGGCAGCAATCAATTGGGTGATTTCAGCGAAATCGTCTTGCGGGATAGGTGGTGTGGTCATGTTATTTCCCTGAGTCTCAATTTTCCCTGCCGCCGCCACTTAAATTGACTTCACTTCAGTGCTCGGGGAAATGAATATAAATTCCAGCGACTCGATGTTTTCCAGTTCCGTTTTCAACGTTTCGTAAGCGTAAATCGAAAACCAGCAGGCCGCGATTTTCAGCCCTGAACCAGGCTTGCCAGCCTCTTTGAGGTTGTCGATTACTTCCATATCCAGCCAGTGGCGGCGACATAGGGTCAGTCGGTGACTCAAATTCTCGGGAATCCGCCGCTCACGCGAGGGTGAGCGGCGGCATGGGGAAAATTACAACGTTTCGGCGGCGTATTCCACCGCCAGGGTGTGACTTTCACCGGCTTTTACCGTGACGACGTTTTCCAGCGCGTTGGCGCTTTCCACGCAGACCATTTCGCGCCAGCCGTCGGGGCCGAAATCGCCCATTTTGTCGGCTTTTTCCGTCCACGGCGTCCACACCACGGTGGACAGGCTGCCGCTCTTGCTTACGCGGATGCGCCGCGCCAGGCGGGTGTCGTCGATCAGGCAGTCGGCCTGGGTGTTGACGTAAACCCGGTCGGTTTCGGCGCTGAATTTCAGCGCGCCGGCCTGGTGTTTGCGCACACTGCCGTCGGCCTTGTCCAGGTATTCGCAGCCTTCCAGCCCGCGCAACTGGATTTCGGCGATGTCGCCGATCTGGAAATAGGTGTGCAGCGCTTCGCCGATGATGAAATCGTCGCTGCCGAGGTTGTTGGTGGTCAACGCGATTTTGAGGGTTTTTCCGACCGTGACGAGAATCTCGCAGCGGCTTGGATGCGGCCACATGGCGCGGCTGGCGTCGTTTTCCTCAAGTTGCAGGGTGATTTGCGTCGCGCCGTCGGGCAGCGCCTGGGTCGCAGTGACGGCCCACGGCACGGTGCGCGCGTAGCCATGACCGGGGAACTTGCTTTCCGTCGCATGGGCGCCGAACCACGGCCAGCACACCGGCGCGCCGCCGCGTATCGACTTGCCCGGCGCGAGTTTGGCGAGTTTCGACAGCCACACCACTGGGGCGCTGGCGCCGGTCGGCGTCCAGCTCATCACGTGTCCGCCTTGCAGGCAAATCGACGCCGTGCCGTGAGCATTGGCGATTTCCGCGACGATCAACTCGCCGGCGGGTTTAAATGAAATATGGCCATCGATGGCGAATTGGCTGTTGAGGTTTTCCAGGTTATTCATGAGTATTCCTTCCGAAGGTTTTATGATTTTTTCATGCCGGCCAGGGCTGCGAAAAATTCCTCCCGCCCCGTTTCCAGTGCGGCGCGCAGTTCCGCCACGCCGCCTTGATCCAGTTTGTCGATCAAGCCTGTGTAGCATACGTCGAAAGCGGCTTGTACGTCATCCATCCGCAACAACGCTTTACCCGGCGCGGGGGCCGGGCGGATTTGCCCGTCAAGCGGGATGACCTGAACGAAACGCGCGAGGAATTTGGCCGCCCCGCCGTTTTCGGGGCTCGCCAGCATCGGGCTGGTTTTCCGGTAAATCGCGCCGTCCAGTTCAAAACGCGCGTTGATGGGGAGATCGGTGAATTTCATGGCCGCCTGTCCTGAGTTGGTCGAAATGGAAGGCCGCATTGTAGCGGCTCGGCGGAGTTGTGGTTGCGGTGCGGATTCGCCCCGCAAGCCTTGCCTGAAAGTCACGGAAACAACACAATTCGGGAAACCCCATTCAAAGGTACGAAAAACCCATGACAACATCTGCATCCGAGGCTGCGCCGCGCCTGCGCATCCTGTTCGGACACGCCATCCCGCTTGGGCCGGGCAAGGCGGAATTGCTGGAACACATCGCCGACACCGGTTCGATATCGGCGGCGGCGCGGCGCATGAACATGAGCTACCGGCGCGCTTGGCTGCTGGTGGACACCATCAACCAGTGTTTCCGTCAGCCGCTCGTCGAAACCGCCACCGGCGGCAAGGGCGGCGGCGGTGCGCGCGTCACCGATCTGGGGCTTTCGCTGCTGAAACGTTACCGCGACATGGAAGCCAAGGCGCGCGCCGCCTGCGCCGAAGATTTCGCGGTGATCCTCGCCGAACTCGCTGAAACGCCGCCGGAAAATCCCCACTGACTGCTTGACACGCTATTCCCCGACCGCACAGAATTGGTGCGCTTCGTTATATCCGAAGAAACATTCCGGTGCGCTTCGCGGAATCCACCTGAGCAATTCTGAGACCCCGCCACTCCCCGCCCAAGCCCGCCGAATAAGGACTTGCGCGGGGGATGACAAGAGCGTGGCATAACCATTGCATAACCGCCACTCAGTAAATCATTCGCCAATCGCTATATCCTACTGGATATAGCAAACACCAAGGAGAGCATCATGAAAACCAGCGCCAGAAACCAGTTTTACGGCGTCGTCAGCGCTATTCGCTCCGGCCCGATCAATGCCGAAGTCATCCTCGACCTCAACGGCGAGGACAAAATCACCGCCGTCATCACCCACGACAGCGTAACCAACCTCGGCCTCGCCGTCGGCAAAACCGCCTGGGCGTTGGTCAAGGCCCCGTGGATCATCGTCACGCCCGATGATCCCGGCATTCGCCTGTCCACCCGCAACCGCCTGTGCGGCAAGGTCAGCAAGCTGGTGCAGGGGCCGGTGAACTGCGAAGTTCTGATTACCCTGGCGAGCGGCGCGGTGCTCACCGCAATCATCACCAACGACGCGCTCGCCGATCTCGCGCTTGCCGAAGGTTCGCGCGCCTGCGCGGTGTTCAAGGCGTCCAGCGTGATCCTCGGCGTCACCGAATAACCCTGGGAAAAGCCGTTTTAACCGCAAAGGCGCAAAGCCGCAGAGGAAAAACCAATGCCAGGTGCATACAGAACATTCAGCATATTTCTAATTTCTTTGCGCCTTCGCGCCTTTGCGGTTCTGAACTAAGGTTTTTTGGATAACCCACATAAAAGGAGAAAACCATGTCCATACTACGCACCCTGATATGCCTGCTGACCCTGCTCGCCGCCCCAGCGTGGGCGGAAAGCCTGACCGTGGCGGTCGCCCCCAACGTGAAGTTCGCTTTCGACGATCTTCAAGCCGAGTTCAAGAAGGAATCCGGCATCGACATCAAACCGGTGTTTTCCGCGTCCGGCGCGCTGACCGCGCAAATCAAGAACGGCGCGCCGTTCGACGTGTTCGTCTCCGCCGACATGAGTTTTCCCGAGGAAGTCTTCAAATCCGGCCTCGCCACCGCGCCGCCCCGGACTTACGCGCTGGGCATCGTGGTGTTGTGGACGAGCAAGGATTACGACCTGTCCAACTGGAAAGCCCTGCTGACCGACCCGCGCGTCCAGAAAATCGCCGTGCCCAATCCCAAAACCGCACCTTACGGACGCGAAGCGATGAAACTGCTCAGCGCCCTCAAGCTCGACGAAACCCTCAAATCCAAACTGGTCTACGCGGAAAGCATCAACCAGTCGGCCAGCTACATCCTCACCCAGGCCGTGGATGTCGGCTTCAACGCCAAATCGGTAGCAGCCTCCCCGGAAATGAAGGGCAAAGGCAAATGGGTGGAAATCCGCGAAGCACCCATCGAGCCTATCGCCCAGGGCGTGGTGATCCTCAAACACGGCCAGGACAGCGCCCCGGCGGCAGCGAAGAAATTCTACGACTTCCTGTTTTCCGCCAAGGCGCGGGCAATCTTCGAAGCGCACGGTTACCTGCTGCCGTAATTCGCGGAACATCCTCCGGGAGAATAGCGATGCACAAACACGACTGGAAAAGCGGCCTGCCCGCCGAAAGCAAACCCGCCACGGTGCCGCCGGTGCGCCTCGAACAACACCGTGACGAAATCGCCCAGGCGCGCCGCGTCAAAGGTTACGATCCGTTCGGCAAGCTGTGTTACTACCACCACGCCTACGCGATAAACAGCGAACGTTTCGATGAGGAAGGCCACTACGACGAAAGTGAAGCCTACCGTGAGGAAGTCACCGCCTGGCGGCTGTATACCGGCGGCTGGCTGGTGCGCAACTACGAAGGCGGCGAACACGGCCACTGCGCAGGAAGGCTGAAAAAAGCCAGTTACCGGCTCACCGGAGTTTGCCCGGCGGAAGCCGGGTGCCCTCGCGATTTCCCCGGATTGGCAATCGAAGTGGAGTAATTCTACTTTGTCGGATTTCAGGACAAGTGGGTTAGTACGTCCCTTCCCCACACGGGGGAAGGACAGGATGGGGGCCAGAAAACTATTCAACCGATTGATTTTGAACGCCCCCACCCCAACCCTCCCCGGTTGGGTGAGGGAGCTAAAACCGTAGCGCACCAATCTGACAAAGTAGAAGTAACCCGGCGGGTTTTTTTACCCGGCGTAATATCCGTGCATGAATAGCGTATCGGCCTGCCGAGGGGATTTGTCGCTCTCTTTTTGCCAGTCGCTATATCCGCATACATACAACGAAAGTATTTATGAAGTGCAATTTTTTACGCATCACCCGCAAACCCCGTTCTGCCCGGCTTGCTCCGGGCGGCCCGCCGCAACACGCCGGAAAAACCGCCCCAGCCGATGCCGGCGAGCCTGCGGTTTGCAAAAAATCAACCAAATTTATTTATCCAAGGAGTTATTCATGAAGCGCCGCCCCGTTCCCCTCCCCTTTTCACCGCGCCTGGCCGTTCTTGCCGTGGCGTTGCTGGCCGCCACATCGGCCTGGAGCGCCGACAGCCCGGTGTTCCGCCTCGGCGAAATCACCGTCACCGCCAACGCCGAGGCCGACATGCCGTTAACCAGCAGTCGCATCGAGCAGGCCGACATGCGTCGCTACGACCGTGAAACCGTGGGCAGCGCACTGGAAACCGCGCCCGGCGTGAACATGAGCCGGGTTGGCGCGCGCAACGAGCAGATGGCTTACGTGCGTGGCTTCGATCTGCGTCAGGTACCGCTTTTTATCGACGGCATTCCGGTTTATGTGCCGTATGACGGCTACGTCGATCTCTCGCGTTTCACCACTTTCGACCTGTCGCGCATCGAAATCGCCAAGGGTTTCAGCTCCATGTTGTACGGCGCGAACACCATCGGCGGCGCGATCAACCTGGTCAGCCGCCGCCCCGTCAAACCCTTTGAAGGAGAAGCGGGCGCAGGCGTCACCTTTACCGAGCGGGGCGAAACGGGGAGTTATCGCGCTTACACCAACCTTGGCGTGAACCGCGATACCTGGTACGCCCAGGCCAGCGCCTCCTACCTGGAGCAGAACACTTACCGCCTGCCCGGCGATTTCACCCCGGCCAAGGGGGAAGACGGGGGACGCCGCGACAACAGCCAGAGCCGCGACGCCAAGCTCAATCTCAAACTCGGTCTGACGCCCAACGCAAGCGACGAATACACCCTCAACTACATCAACCAGCAGGGCAAAAAAGGCACACCGCCGTATGCCGGCAGTGTGGCGGGCATCACTCCACGTTATTGGCGGTGGCCGTATTGGGACAAGGAAAGCCTGTATTTGCTGACCAACACGGTCATTGGCGAACACGCGCTCAAGGTGCGCCTGTATCACGACACCTTCAAGAATTCGCTGTGGTCTTACGACGACGCCAGTTACACCACCCAGAAAAAACCCTCGTCATTCCAGAGCTGGTACGACGACTACACCAACGGAATGAGCGTGGAGGGCGGTTTCCGTCTGAGCGCCGCCAACAAACTGGCGGTGGCCTATCACTGGAAAGAGGACGTTCATCGCGAACACAATGCCGGCGAACCGATCCGCCATTTCAAGGATCGCACCCAATCGCTGGGCCTGGAGGACACCCACGCCTTGAGCGAACGTCTGAGTCTCGTCACCGGGCTGGGTTATGACCGCCGCGATACGCTGGAAGCGCAGGATTACAACGCCACCAGCAAAGTGGTCTCGGACTTCGCCCGTGACGGCAACAGCGCTGCCAAAGGTCAGGCCGGGTTGTTCTACCGGGTCGGCGCGGATGGCAGGTTGAACGCCACGGTGGCGCGCAAGAGCCGTTTCGCCACTATCAAGGATCGTTATTCCTACCGCATGGGTACCGCCATCCCCAATGCGGCGCTGAAAACCGAAAACGCCACGCATTATGAACTGGCGTATTCCGACAAATTTGCCGGCGTCCACGCTGAGGCGCATCTGTTCTACGCCGACATCACCGACCTGATCCAGTCGGTAAGCATTGCGCCGGGAATGTGCGCTGCGCCGCCCTGCACACAGATGCAGAACGTCGGCAAAGCCACGGCGTCCGGGCTGGAACTGGCGGCGCACGGCGCACTGGCGCGGGCCTGGACATTCGCCGCCAATTACACGTATCTGGAGCGCAGCAACCGTTCCGACCCCGCCGTCAAACTCACCGACACTCCGCGCCACAAGTTGTTCGCCGGGCTGACCTGGACACCCGCCGACGCCTGGGCTGTCACCGCCAGCCTGGATGCGCTGTCGTCACGGTATTCCTCCAGCGACGGCAAGCAGGTCGCGGGCGGCTTCGCAGTGGCCAACCTGAAAGCCGGTTACAGCGTGTCGAAGGGGATGAAGCTCGAAGGCGGGGTGCGCAACCTGTTCGACCGGCTGTACGCCTATAGCGAAGGTTTCCCTGAACCGGGGCGCACCTATTTCGTCCAGTTGAACGCTCCCTTGTGAGGAAAACGCCATGAATAACGTCCTGTTTTCATCATCCCGCCGCCGCGCCCTGATAGCCCTCGCGGCGGGTGCTACGGTGCTGGTTTCCCGGCCCCTGTTTGCCGCCCCCGCGCCGCTGGTGGTCATGACCAGCTACCCCGACGAAGTGGTGGCGCGTATGGAAGCCGCTTTCGAGGCCGCCCATCCGGGCATTCGCCTGCAAATCGTGTGGCGGATGCCCCACGACGCCCTGCCTTACCTGCGCCAACCCGGTCAAGGCGGGGTGGACGTTTACTGGAGCGCTTCGCCACGCAATTTCGCGGCGCTGGCGCAAGAAGGCGCGCTGCAAAAACTCGCCATCGACCGCACCGGCCTGCCGGCAACCATCGGCAAGGCGGCGCTGACCGATCCGGACGGGTATTACACCGCCACTGAAATGGCGGGCTACGGCTTTGTGGTTGCACCCCGCCAATTGGAGAAACTGGCCCTGCCGGTTCCCGCCGACTGGGCCGCTCTCGCCGAACCGCGCTATGTCGGGCAAATCGCCCTGCCCAGCCCCAGCCGGGTGGGTTTCGCCCCGGTGATGGTGGAAATCGTCCTGAAAGCCTACGGCTGGGAAAAAGGCTGGGCGGTGTGGAGCGCGATTGCGGCGAATGCGGCGCTGCTCGACCGTGGCTCGACCTTCGTGACCGACGAAATCGTTTCCGGGCGGCGCAGCATCGGCCTGACCATCGACTTTTTCGCCGTTTCCGCCATCGTCAACGGCGCAGCGCTGCGTTTCGCCTATCCGCGCCACGGCGGCGTGAATCCGGCCCACATCGCGATTCCCGCCGCCGCGCCGCACCCCGAGGCAGCGCGCCAATTCGTCGCCTTCGTGCTTTCGGAAAACGGCCAGAAGCTCATCACCCACCCCGACATCCGCAAGCTGCCGGTGCGCCCCAGCGTGTATGCCGGGCTGCCGGCGGGATATTTCAACCCCTTTGCGGCAGCCGAGGCGGGTGCTTTCGATTACGACGGCGACGCCGCGCAGCCGCGCCTCGCGTTGTCCGCCGCAGTGTTCCGGCAAATGCTGGAAGAAGGCCATGCCCAACTGGTGGACTTGTGGCGGCGTTTGCGCCGCGCCGAAGCCGCCGGAAAACCCGCCCCGGATATTCGCCGTCTCCTCGAAACACCGCCGCTGAGCGCCGCCCAAGCCGCTGACCCGGCGCTGCAAAAGCTCTTCAAGGAGCGCCGCGAAGGCGGCGTCAACGACACCCTCACCCCGGCGGAACTCGCCTGGGGTAAGGCGGTGCGCGCCAGCCGCGCGGAAGCCGGCGTTTTGCTGAACAAATTGGGAGTGTGACGATGAAATTCCGAATCTCCGCCGCGATATTTCCGCTTTTGGCTTTGACCGCAAGCTGCGCCGTTGCCGCGCCTGAAATCGACCGGGAAGCCTTCGCTCATCCGCTGCCCGGCTTATCCGAAGCGGAACGAGCAAAATTTTTCCAGGGCCGCTCGCTGTTTCGCCAAAGCTGGGTGGTTGCACCCGCCCGCGACTCAGAAGTGGATGGCTTGGGGCCACTATACAACCGCCTCGCCTGCATTTCCTGCCATCCCAAAAACGGGCGCGGCAAGGCTCCGGGCGGGACGGGCCAACGGATGCAGTCCATGCTGGTGCGGCTCTCCGTCCAAGGCCGTGGCCCCCACGGCGGCCCCAGGCCGCATCCGGCCTATGGCGATCAGTTGAACGAGGAAGGCATCCCCGGCGTGACCGGTGAAGGACGCGCCGAAGTGAGCTGGGAAGATGGTGAAATCGTGACGTTTGCGGATGGCGAAAGCCTCACCTTGCGGCGACCGCGTTACACCTTTACGGAGTTGGCCTACGGCGCGCTGGAACCGGCGCTGTTTTCAGCGCGCGTCGGCCCACCGGTGTATGGCCTCGGTTTGCTGGAAGCGGTCGCACCCGCCGAACTGCGCCGCTACGCCGCGCAAACCAAACCTGATGGCGTACGCGGCAAAGTCAACCGGGTCTGGGATGCCGCGCGTGGCAAAACCGTGGACGGGCGTTTCGGCCTCAAGGCCAATGCGCCCAATTTGCGCCAGCAGATTGCCGGAGCCTTCATCGGCGATCTGGGCATCACCTCGCCGCTGTTCCCTAGGGAGAACTGCACCCTGAGCCAAACAGCGTGTCGCGCAGCGCCCTCCGGCGGGCGTCCCGAATTGAGCAAAAAACAACTCGACGCCATCGAGTTCTACGTCGCTCACCTCGCCCCGCCGCCGCGCGACCTGTCGCAACCCGGCGTCGCAGAAGGACGGGCGCTGTTCAGCCAACTCGGTTGCGCGTCCTGTCACCGCCCCGAACTACGCACCGCCGGCAAGACGAAATTTCCGCTACTCGCCAACCGAACATTTGCGCCCTATACCGACCTCCTGGTACACGACATGGGCGACGGCCTCGCCGACCAGCGCCCGGATTACCGGGCCGGGGGCCGCGAATGGCGCACCCCGCCGCTATGGGGCATCGGCCTCACCGAAACCATCAACGAACACCGCTATTTTCTCCACGACGGACGGGCGCGCGGCTTGCAGGAAGCCATCCTATGGCACGGCGGCGAAGCGCAATCGGCCAGGAACCGCTATCTCAAGCTCGACAAGGCGGAACGCACGACCCTGCTCTCCTTTCTGGAGGGGTTGTGAGATGGCGGCGGGGCGGTACGTCTTGCCGCCTCGGTCAGGCGTGGATGTTGCGCCACACCCCGGCGTTGTCTTCGAGGCAGTCTTTTGCAACTCACCGCGCGCATTGAAGCGCGCCGAGCCGAGGGAGGGGATTGGGGTGGGCGTGGGGGGCAGTCAGGTGGGGCCAAGTCATGATTTCGAATCAACGGGAAATCGTGGCCTGTCCCTCATGGCACTAATTTAACCTAAAAACCTCAGTTGGACGGGTTGGAGTGTGCGGTTTTGCGGGTGTACCCCAAGGGCACTTCCCTTCGGGGCGCAAGCAAGGCGCGACGACGAGTAATGGCTATTCCATTGCGAGGAGGAGTAACGCAGCCATGCGCCCGCAAAACCGTGCAATCCGGCCCGTAGCGCTCTCACCACACGGGTGAGCGCCAAGTTAACGACAAAGTTATTTAGAACCAACACCGTAGGCATCATGGCAAGCGGTCAACTGAGGTTTTTAGGTTTAAGCTTTAGGCCGATCCGGGCGGGAGCGCCGGCATCCTGCCGGCAGGCCGGCGAGACGCCGACGCTCCCAGGCGAAGTCTCGCCGAAACGCTTAACTAAGCGACATGGTGGTCTGTCCCCGATTATTCGATTATTCCGTCAAGGGGAAACTGCGGACTGTTCCCGATTGTTTAGCGGTTGCGCCACCAGACGAACACCCAAGGCGGAACAGACGCGGCTGATCGTATCGAAGCGCGGATGAGCGCCAGGACGCAATGCCTTGTAAAGCGCTTCACGGCTCAAGCCGCTGGCAGCGGCAATCTCCGTCATTCCACGTGCGCGCGCCGCCAGGCCCAGCGCATGCGCCAGCTCTCCCGTGTCGCCTCCCTCAATCACCAGCGTCAGATACGCGGCAATATCTTCTGCGCTGTTGAGATATTCGGCCAGGTCAAACTCGGGTAGATCGGCAATGCGAATTTTCTTGTTCATCGATCACTCCTCAAAACGCGCCGCGAGATTCACGGCATGAGCAATATCGGCGGCCTGCGTATCCTTATCGCCACCACCGAGCATCACGATCAAAGTTTCGCCGCGCCGGATGTAGTACATACGCCAGCCCGGCCCGAAAATCTCGCGCATCTCGAACACCCCCTCACCAACCAGTTTCACGTCACCAAGGTTTCCGCACTGCGCACGATCCAGGCGGCGCGCCAAACGAAGGCGCGTTACCCGATCTTTCAGGCTGTCGAGCCATGCGGTGAATTCGGGAAGGAGTTTGATCGAGTACATAGGCAAACTGTAGTCGTTCGATTACGTGCCGTCAATGAGTATAAGGAACCAACGAAGGAAAGATGGGGGAAACTGAGGAGTTATATCGGATCAATCGAGACTGACCCTAATGGCACCGGGATCAATCGAGACTGACCCTAATGGCACCGCTTTGGTCGCTGTGTCGATCCGGGCGCGAACGTAGGTATCTGCGGTACTCATGGCAACTCTCCAGGATGTGATTGTGATTTCTGATTGTGGTCACGCTGGGGCTACGCATCAAGTTTCTCGAACAATAGGGATCAACTCAAATAGGGGGCGGGCTGCCCCTCATTGAGGTATTGGGCGGGGTAAGTGCATTGGACGGGTAGTCTCACTTGGGAGCGCCGGCGTCTCGCCGGCCTGCCGGCAGGATGCCGGCGCTCCGAACATACAGGCTACCGAGCTTTCTTGCCCCCGTCAGGGCGGCCCACCACATGCATTTCGCAGCGCTGGCAGTCGAAGCGCAGGGTAAATTCTTCATTGCCGCGCTTTAAGGTCATTGGGTCGGGGCGGATACCTTTCACTTGCTTGGGGCAGCGGTTGAAGCTGTAGCGCAGGCAGTGGCGGGTGATCATCAATGACACCGGCTCGCGTTCGCGGCCAATCTCGAAAGCCGGGGCGATTTCCGCGACGCCATGCTGTTCATAGAAGGCGCGGGCTTCGCGGTTATATACGTTGCCCAGATAACTCAGGGTGGACTCGGGGTAGGGAGCTGATGAATCCCGGCGCGGCGTGGGCTCGGGACGACGGTAGCTTGCAAGCCGTGCGGCTTCGAGCTTCTCGGCGGCCTCGCGGCGCAGGGCGTTGAGCGCGGACACCGGGATGAACCAGGCGGCGTTGAGATTCAGGTCGATACGCTGCGCCTCAAACAAAGTGTTGCCCAATTTGCCGAGTTGCTCGCGGATATCGGCTTCTGCTTTGGCCGGGTTTTGGGCGGGCTCCTTGGTTTGAGTCATTAAGGTTGTGGCAGTCACGCCTTCTTCGTCGGTCATGGTCAGGGCGTAGCCTTCCGGGGTTTCCGCGAAGTCCAATGTCACGCCGATTTTCCGTTCGGCGGATTTCTTTTCCAGTTGCTTTTCGAATTCCTGGTCGAGATTGCGGTAAAGCGCCGTGCCAATCGCCAAATCTTCCGGCATTTCTGCGGGATAGAGGCGATTGGCGTCTGCCCGGTTGATGCGCAGCCCGGTAAGTTCCTTCTCCGCATTGAAATAACTCACGCCGTCGCCGTTGTTGAGGCGGGTCTTGCCGTCGATCTCGAAATAGTTTTGTCCCTTGCGCAGCACCTTGCCTATCGGGGTTCCGGCAAACTTCGGGGTCTGGAACGAGGTGATGCCCATCTGGCGGCCATTCAGGAAATAATCGGTGCCGCCGCGATTGAAACTCTTCTCCGGCTGCGGCTCGAAAAAGAACCTGCAGCGGCCCGCTGAAGCGCGTTTAAATTCGGGCTTCTCCAGCAACAGGTGGTCGAGGCGCTGGCGGTAATAGGCGGTGACGTTTTTGACGTAGGAGAGGTCTTTGAGGCGGCCTTCGATCTTGAACGAGGTGATCCCGGCTTCGACCAGCGCGGCGAGGTTTTCGCTCTGGTTCATGTCTTTCAGCGAGAGCAGGTGCTGGTCGCGCGCCAGTTCGCTGCCGTCGGTGTCGAGCAGCGTGTAGGGCAGGCGGCAATGCTGGGCGCATTCACCGCGATTGGCGGAGCGCCCGGAATAGGCCTGGCTGATGTTGCACAAGCCGCTGTAGCTGACGCACAGCGCGCCGTGGATGAAAAATTCCAGGGTAGCGCTGGTTTGTTCGGCGATGGCGCGGATTTCCGCGAGCGACAATTCGCGGGCCAGGACAATTTGCGAAAAGCCCACTTGTTCGAGAAAACGTACCTTCTCCGGCGTACGGTTGTCGGTCTGGGTGCTGGCGTGGAGCGCGATGGGCGGCAGATCAAGCTGCAACAGGCCCATGTCCTGAACGATCAGCGCATCGACACCGACCTCGTAGAGTTGCTTTGCCAGCTCCGCCGCGTCTTCCAGTTCATCATCGCGCAAGATGGTGTTGAGCGCCACGTAGACCCGCGCCGAATAGCGATGGGCATGGCGCGCCAGGGCTGTGATGTCGGCCACGCTGTTGCCCGCTGCGGCGCGCGCGCCAAACTGCGGGCCGCCGATGTAGACGGCGTCTGCGCCGTGGTTGATGGCGGCTATGCCGAATTCGAGGTTTTTCGCGGGGGCGAGGAGTTCCAGTTGCTTGCGTTCAGGGTTCATCGCTATTCCGGGGCTTCGGCGGGGGAATTTCGCCGGGTTAACAAAAATTGTCGCGGTTTCGTGGTAAATTCGCCCCGCAAATTTTGGAAAGTTTCCCTCATGAGATCCATCGTCATTCTATTGATTCTGGCAGGTTTGTTTGTTCTTGCCGTTGGGCAGCAAGGCAAGCTGGTCAAAACCCAACCGCCGCCGCCCATCAACAAACCCGCTCCGCGCTGAGTCCAAAAATATCTCGGACTCGCTTCTGGTCATCCGGAATAGCCCTGCCAAAATCGATAAAACTTATGAATAATCAAGAAGCTTTGTGAATATGGCGATTCAGGAATGGGCGCTTTTCGCTACCCCGTTGTTGTGTGTTGCACACCTGTGTAGAATCATTTCACCGGCTCAGGTGTCGGACTCCGTTGATCGAGTCGGCTGCGGCAATTGCCCAACCTGGGCCGGACCTCACTAAACCTGCCCCACCCCTTTTACCGCATATCCCTTGGCGGCGCACTGTCTGCCGATCAAACACAGCAATTCCCGCAATTCCTGGCGGGAAGCCAGCGGGTGACGGCGTTCGCGGTAACCGCGCCATCCCAGCCTGCCCCAACTGCGCGTCAACACCAGATCGCCGAACAAGTCGGCGCCGACCGAAACCTGGTACCAGCAATGCCGGTTGTTGTCGTGGTCGTGTTTTTCCCAATAAAACATGTGCCGCTTCCGCCTGTCGTTATTCCGCGCCAGGGCGAATGATAGGGAATAACCCTCGGGATTGGCAACCGCGCCGCAAAAGGCGTTCTAAAGGGTGGTTAACCTGGCCAGTTGGTCGCCGAACAGGTAGGTGAGCACCATCACCGTCGGCAATACGTAGAAATAAGCGCGCATCAGGCTGCGGATGCGCCGGTTGGCGGTTTTCAACTCCATAAAGTGGTCAATCACCATACGCCCCTTGAAAGCCATGGTGATGGCAATCAGCAACGTCACCGCCAGCCCCGGTTCGGCGGCTTCGCCGAGATAAGCGCCGCCCAGCGTCAGGATGCAAAGGACTATCCACAGGAAATCCAGGGTTTGTTTATGGGTCATGGCCTTGTTCCTTCAGCGCAACAGGTAAACCAGCGGAAAAATGACCAGCCAGGCAAGGTCGGTAGCGTGCCAGTATGACGCGAACGCCTCCAACCCCTCGTGATCCTGCGACGAATACGCGCCCATCCAGGTGCGCCCCGTCACCCACACGATGCCCATGATGCCCCATAGGATATGCACCATGTGGGTAAAGGTCAGGTAGTAATAGACAGTGAAAAAGATGCTGGTTCTGCCGGTGATGCCGTGTTCGGCGTTCCATTGGAATTCGAAATACTTGGTCAGCATGTAGCCCAAGGCGCACAGCAGCACCAGATACAACCAGCGTGCGCAGGATTTGGCGCGGTCGGCGCGGATCGCCTGGACGGCGTTAGCGACGCAATAGCTGCCGGTGATCATCAACAGGGTGTTAAAGGTTCCGGCGAAGGTGCTCAACTGCGGGGGGCCGTCGCGAAACGCCTCGGCAAAATGCGCCCTGGCAATGAAATACACCGCGAAAAGCAGGGCGAACTCGGTCATCTCGCTCAGGATACCGGCCCAGATGCCCCGGTTGCCGGGAATGGCGCCCTCTACAGGAGAATATTCAGCAATGCCGACAGACATGATGGCGTTCCCGCTGGAAGGTTTGGATGGCGGGATTCTATAGAGGAAACCGGCGCAAGACTTTAATCTGGATCAAGTGGCGGAGATTGAAGAAAATCGGGTAAATTGCGTTTTCGCCGATTAACGGAACAACATCGCATGGATTTTCTGGACTTACTGCTGACCTTGACCTGCGCGGCTTGTGGCTGGTTTGTGGTGGACACCCTGCGCGCCCGCGAAATCGCCCGCGACGCCGGCAAAAAGGCGTGTCTGCGGGCCGGTCTGCAATTTCTCGACGACAGCGTTGCGGGAACCGGCGTACAGCTTGGCCGCGACGACCACGGGCGGCGGGTGATCCGCCGCACTTATCGCTTCGAATTCAGCGATACCGGCGACAATCGCCTGGAAGGCCGCCTCGTGCTGACCGGGGGACAGATCGAAAAGCTCTTCATGGAGCCTTACCGGATGGCCGTCCGGCCCGCCGAAATTTCCCCTGATCAATATCCGTAGTAATAACGCGGCGGCGTGACGATTACTGCGCCGGGGGGCAGCGGCTGATAATAAACCGGCGGGCGATGGTGACGGTGGTGGTGGTGACGATGTTCCGGGTAAACGTAGACTGGCTGGGGTTGAGGATAATAGCCGCGCGGCGGTGCGCCATAATAAGCGGGCGGCGGCGCGCCCTCGCCGCCCCGGCCCAGTTCCGAGCCGATGACGGCCCCCGCCACAGCGGCAGCGATTTGCCCATTCCCCTGACCGAATTGACTGCCGATCAAGCCGCCGATCAATGCACCTGCCACGCCGTCGGCCTGCACCGGGACGGCAATGGCGCAAAGCGCCGCCAGCGCGACAAGGCTGCGCGCGATGCGGGAAGAAATGGGGGGTGTCCGGCTGATGTTCAACATTTTCTTGCTCCTGAGAAGTCGTTTTATACGACGTATGCCCGTATTAACGCCCCGTTGCGAAGGGCGATGACGGCAAAAACGAAAATAGGGGGAATCTCGTATAGGATTTGAGATAATCGCCGTATCCCCTCAACATTTGGCTCGCCATGTACTCCACTCTGACCGAAGTTCACCCATCCCGCCGCAAACGCCATTCCGTTCTGGGCCTGATATTCACCTGGCTTGTCCTTGGCGGTGCGCCAGGCCTGGCGTTGGCGGGTCAGGTCAGTATTTCGCTCGTCCATCTCAACGACGTATATCAGCTCGCGCCGCTTGCCAACCAGTCGGGTGGGTTGGCGAAAGCCATGCAATACGTGAAGCAGATGCGCGCCGAATCCAAATTCGTCTTGGCGACATTTGGCGGCGACGCACTTTCTCCCAGCGTGGTGTCCTCCGAATTCAAGGGCAGGCCGATGATGGAAGCGCTGGGCTTGCTGGGTATCGACGTGGCGGTGCTGGGAAATCACGAATTCGATTTCGGCCCGGCGGTGTTGCGCGAGCGGCTTGCCGAATCGCGTTTTCCCTGGCTCGCCGCGAACATGCGGGAAACGACGACGGCGCAGGTCTTTCCTGGCACACAGGCGTATTTCAAGCGCGATTTCGGGGAAATCCGGGTTTGTCTGATCGGCCTGTTGACCACCACAACCCCGGTGATGTCGCGCACCGAAGGGCAGGTGGTGTTTTCCGACGTTATCGGGACAGCGAGCCAAACCGCAGACGAATTACGCAAAAAAGAATCCTGCCACGCCGTGATCGGACTGACTCACCTCGCGGTCGAAGAAGACCGCCAATTGGCGCGCACCGGGAAAGTCGATGTGATTCTCGGCGGCCATGATCATTATGTGGTTTCCGAAGTGGTGGGCAAGACGCCGATTTTAAAAGCCGGGTCGGACGCCCAAAACGTGGTGGTCGCCACATTACGCTTCGACGACGTGACCCGGCGTCTTGAAAGTGTGGACACCAAGCTGGTTCCGTTGGATGGCAATGTAGCGGAAGCGCCCGAAATGGCCGCGTTGGCGAAGCAATATCAGGAAAAGCTGCTGGTGACGCTGGCCGAACGTATCGGTGAAACTGCCGAGGCGCTGGATGCCCGAACCGCGACGGTGCGCACCCGCGAATCGGGGGCCGGTTATCTGGTGGCGGATGCTTTCCGCGAGGCGATGCAGGCGGACTTTGCCTTGGTCAATGGCGGCGCAATACGCACCAATGCCGTGATTCCGCCAGGAGCCATCACCAAACTCGACATCAAGACCTTGCTGCCTTTCGAGAACAAGGTGGTCAAGCTGGCGCTTTCCGGCGCTGACCTGCAAGTCCTTCTCGAAAATCTCGGGGTGAAACCCGGTGGCGCGCCGGTGGGACGATTTCCCCATGTGGCGGGGATGACTCTGGTTTTCGGGGCGAAACCCCATGGCGGCAAACGCCCGGTGCAGATACTGGTCGGAGAAACGCCGCTGGAACTCTCGCGGACATACACCCTTGCGGTCAGCGACTATCTGGCCGCCGGCAACGGCGGTTACGACTCGCTCAAAAAAGCGCGCCGCCTGACGACGGATGATTCTGCGCCCATCGAATCCGAGGTGGTAATGGCCTTTGTAAAAAAGCGCCAGGTATTGCGTTACGGCGACGAACGACGGCTGACGTTTAAATAACAGGATTTCCCCAAAAAAAAACGGCGGCTCCCGAAGGAGCCGCCGTTTTTGCAGAGAATCCCGATTACTTGGAAGCGCTGATCTTCTCGAACTTGGCTTGCAGTTTATCCTTGCTTTCCTCGTTCTTCGGGTCGGTGATGATGCAATCCACCGGGCACACCGAGACGCACTGGGGTTCATCGTAGTGACCGACGCATTCGGTACACAGACCGGGTTCGATCACATAGATTTCGTCACCTTGGGTGATCGCGCCGTTCGGGCACTCGGGTTCGCAAACGTCGCAGTTGATGCATTCGTCGGTAATCATCAGGGCCATGATAGTTTCCTCTTGGTTAAGTTAAGACAAAATCCGTTTCATCATGCGGGCTTTGATCTGGGGATGCACAAACTGGCTGACATCCCCGCCCAGCAGCGCGATTTCTCGCACCATGCTGGCCGAGATGAACATGTACTGTTCCGCCGGGGTGAGAAACACGGTTTCGACCTCGGCATACAGACTGCGGTTCATCCCCGCCAACTGAAATTCATATTCAAAATCCGATACCGCGCGTAATCCCCGCAGTACCACCCGCGCATCGTTATTGCGCAGGAAATTCATCAACAGGCCTTCAAAACCGACCACTTTCACGCTGGGCAAATCGGCCAGCACCATGGTCGCCATTTCGACCCGTTCTTCCATCGGAAAATAGGGTTTTTTACCGGGGCTGCCAGCCACCGCAACGATCACTTCGTCGAACAGGCGCACCGCGCGCCGCACCACATCCTCGTGACCCCGCGTCATGGGGTCGAAGGTGCCGGGCTATATCGCTCTGAGCGTCATGCCGTTTCCTCCCCCCGCGCAAGCAAATAATAAAACACGTTTCCGGCCCGTCCTTCACGCAGGATTCGCCACCCTGTTCCCGCTTCCAGCCGTTTTTCGCTTTCCGCGTAAACCACACCTTCAGGCTTGAGGCGAGTTTCGAGAAACGGAAATAATAGCGTCAAAACATCTTTATGGAAAGGAGGATCAAGGAATATCACATCGAAGCGGCGTGTCTCGCGGGGCAGAAAATGGACAGCGTCAGTGTTGATGATTTCCAGATTGCGCGCCCCCAGCATAGCGGCATTTTCCTGCAACACGCGCACCACCGAACGTTCCCGTTCCACCATCACGACTTGCGCCGCGCCGCGCGACAACGCCTCGAAACCCAGTGCGCCGCTGCCGGCGAACAGATCGAGACAGACCTTGCCGTCTAGAGTCTGGCCGAGCCAGTTGAAGAGAGTTTCGCGCACCCGGTCGGCGGTGGGGCGCAGCCCTTCGGCGGCGGGGAAGGAGATCATGCGGCGACGCCAGGCGCCGCCGATGATGCGGACTTTATTGGGTTGGGCCATCGGCGGCAACCATCACCGTCACCAGCCTATCGGGATCGACATGTTTGGCGAATGCGGCCTTGATGTCGGCGATGCTGATTTTTTCGACTTTGGCCGGAAAATCGTCCATGTAAGTCAGGGGCAACCCGTAAAAGCCGATGGCGACCAGATAGTCGAGAATCTTCTTGTTGCTGTCGATGCGCAGTGGAAAGCCGCCGATGATGTTGTTTTTGGCTTGTTGAAGCTCCGCTTCGCTGGGGCCTTCGACGACGAATTTACGCAACGTGTCGCGCACCACGGCAAGCGCCTGTTCGGCCTGATCACGCTTGGTTTGCAGGCCGATCTGGAAGGGGCCTTTCTGCTTCATGGGCATGAAGTAGCTGTATGCGCCGTAGGCCAGACCGCGCTTCTGGCGGACTTCTTCGAGCAGACGCGAATCAAAGCCGCCGCCGCCGAGGATGTAATTACCGACGTAGAGGGCGAAATAATCCGGGTCGTCGCGTTTGATGCCGGGCATCCCGACGAAGATGTGGGCTTGCGTGGCGGGATGGGCGATGCGCCGGGTTTCCGCCTTGGTCAGACGCGCCACCTCGGGCAAATTCGCCTCGCCGGCAGTGGCGCGCGGCAGTTTGGCGGTCAGCCGGGTGACGATGGCGCGCGCCTGCGCTTCGTTCACATCGCCCATGATCGCCACCTGGGCGTTGTCGGCGCGGTAATGGGCCTTGTGGAAATCCACCAGATCGGCGCGGGTCAGCGCACTCACCGTCGCCACTTCGCCGCCGCCCTGCATTCCATAAGGGTGTTTGCCGTAGAGCAACGCCATGAAGGACTTTGCGGCGATATGATCGGGCTGGGTTTCGGCTTCCTTGATGCCGGCGATGATGCGGGCTTTTTCGCGTTGTATCACGCCTTCCGGGAATTCCGGCTGCTGGATCATCCGCGCCACCACGTCAAGCGCCTGTTCACGTTCGCGTTCGCTGGAGAGGGTGCGGATGCCCACCCCGGCGCGGTCGGCGTCGAAGCCGCCCGCCAGTTGCGCGCCCACGTCGGCCAAACGCTTGGAAATATCCTCCTCGCTCAAACCACCCGCACCGCGCCCGAGCATGTGATGGGCGAGCGAAGCGCGCCCCGCCTTGGCCACCGGATCGCGGGCATACCCCGCAGTGAAATCGACGCTTACATCGAGCAACGGCAGATCGTGGTTTTCCACAAAATACACGCGCACCCCGTTGTCCATGCGCCAGTGCTGGATTTTTGGCGAGGCCAGCGCGACGCCGGCGAACATCAATAAAAAGGTGGTCAAAAATAATTTAATGCGCATGGTGCAACCCCTTCGGCGCCTGGGCCGGTTTGACGTTGTCGAGCGGCTGCGGGTCGAGCGCGGCCACCGTAAGGTGATCGTCGATCAGGTATTTGCGCGTCACTTCGCGCACCTGGTCGGCGGTCACCGCCTTGATTTTGTCGAGTATGGTGTCGAGGGCTTTGTAGGACATCCCGCTGGTTTCAACTTCACCGATCAGCATTGCCTGATAAAACATCGAATCACGTTGATACACCCGGCTCGCCAGCGTCTGCGCCTTGACCCGTTGCAACTCTTCCTCGGTCACGCCGTCCCGCTTGATTTTCTCGATTTCCACCCGCAGCGCCGCTTCCAGGTCGGCGACGGTTTTTCCCTCGCTGGGTGTGCCGTCAAGCAGGAACATGCTGGGGCCACGGGCAATCAGGTCAAAACCCGCGCCCACCGCGCTGGCGACCTGCTGTTCCTGGATCAGCGATTTGTTGAGGCGCGCCGAAGCATGGCCGTCGAGAATCGCCGACAAAACATCCAGCGCATACGGTTCCCAGTCGAGATCAGGATTTTTCAGCGCCGGCGCGTGATACCCCATCAACAGATACGGTAGTTGCGCGGGGGCTTTTACGGTGAGGCGCTTGATGCCGTGTTGTTCGCCTTCCACCGGGTTTTTGCGGGGCGGCAGGGCGCGCGCGGGAATTTTTCCGTAATAGGTCTGGGCGAGTTTCAGAACCGCTTGCGGATCCACGTCGCCGACCACCACCAGAGTGGCGTTGTTGGGCGTATACCAGCTCCGATACCAGTTGCGCGCGTCTTCGGCGGTCATGTTTTCGAGGTCGTTCATCCAGCCGATCACCGGGTGATGATAGGGGTGCGACTCGAAGGCTGCGCCGCGCAAATGTTCGTAAACCAGCGCCTGCGGCTTGTCGTCGGTGCGCCACCGGCGTTCTTCCATGACCACCTTGATCTCCTTGGCGAATTCTTCGTCGCTGATGATCAGGTTTAACATCCGGTCGGACTCCAGACGGAACGAGGTTTCCAGGCGGGAAGCCTGCAATTGCTGGAAATAGGCGGTGTGGTCGCTGCTCGTGAAAGCGTTGTCCTTGCCGCCCGCCGCCGCGATGATTTTGGAAAACTGCCCGGCGGGAACATCTTTGGTGCCTTTGAACATCATGTGTTCGAGCAAGTGGGCGACGCCGGTCGTGCCGCTCACCTCGTCCATGCTGCCGGCCTTGTACCAGACCTGCGCCACCGCGACCGGGGCGCGGTGATCTTCCTTGACGATCACTTTCATGCCGTTGTCGAGCTTGAATTCATGGGGATTGGCCGCCGCGCCGAAAGGCGTCAGCAAAGCCAGACAATAAGCGGAAATCAGTAATTTGCGCACAAAACCTCCTAATCGCCTAAAATAGCGAAGTTCAAAATTATAGCGTACCGTCCGACCAACTCTCCCATGTTTAGTTTCTTCAAATCCGCAAAGAACGACACCCCCGAGGAAGTTCCCGCCGAGGAAAAACCGCTCAGTTGGAGTGAACGTCTGCGTCAGGGACTCGCCAAAACCCGTGAGAATCTCAACAGCAAACTTTCCGGGCTGTTCGGCGGCGGTAAAATCGACGAAGCACTTTACGAAGAACTGGAAACCGTATTACTCACCGCCGACGTAGGCGTCAACGCCACCCAGGCGCTGCTCGACGACCTGCGCAACCGGGTGCGCCGCCAGGGTTTGAGTGAAGCCGCGCAAATGCAGGACGCCCTGCACGATGCACTGACCGACATGATCGCGGTGCTCGAAAAACCGCTTGATTTCACCACCCACAAACCTTTTGTCATCATGCTGGCAGGCGTCAACGGCGCGGGCAAAACCACCACC
>CAYVIN010000045.1:0-9521 GCA_964451375.1 uncultured Sulfuricella sp. | reverse complement strand
CCCAACTCCCGACATATTCCAAGGCCCAGGGTGAAGCAGTCCTGCGGGCCGCCGGCGACACCTTCCGCGCCGCCGCCCGCGAGCAATTGCACACCTGGGGCGAACGCAACAACGTCACGGTCATCAGCCAGGAAGGCAACGACGCCGCTGCGGTGATTTATGACGCCATTCAGGCCGCTCATGCACGGGGTATCGACATTGTTCTGGCGGATACCGCCGGGCGTTTGCCGACCCAGTTACACCTCATGGAAGAACTCAAGAAAATCAAACGGGTCATCGCCAAGGCCGACCCGAGCGCGCCCCACGAGACACTGCTGGTGCTCGACGCCAACACCGGGCAAAACGCGCTGGCCCAGGTCAAGGCCTTTGACGCCGCGTTGGGGCTGACCGGCCTGGTGCTCACCAAACTCGACGGCACCGCCAAGGGCGGAGTAATCGCCGCCATCGCCAAAACCCAGCCGGTGCCGGTGCGGTTCATCGGGGTAGGCGAACGCATCGACGACCTGCGTCCCTTCCTCGCCCACGAATTCGCGGATGCGATGTTCAAGTGATCGCGTTTAGCCAGGTCAGCAAGCGCTACCCCGGCGGTTACGAAGCGCTACACGACATCACCTTTACCATCGAACCCGGCGAAATGGTGTGTGTATGCGGCCATTCCGGGGCGGGCAAAAGCACTCTGCTCAAACTCGCCGCCGCCATCGAGACGCCGAGCAACGGCAGCGTAGTGGTCAACGGCCAGAACACCGGTCAGCTCAGCCGCACCGCACTGCCTTTCCTGCGCCGCAACATCGGCCTGATCTTCCAGGATCACAAGCTGCTCTACAAACGCACGGTTTACGAAAACGTCCTGCTGCCCCTGCAAATCGCCGGTTTCGACCCGGCGGAATCGGCCAAGCGGGTGCGCGCCGCCCTCGACAAGGTCGGCCTGCTGCCGCGCGAAAAGTCCTTTCCGGTGGCGCTCTCCGGCGGCGAGCAGCAGCGCCTGTGTATTGCCCGCGCCATCGTCAACCGCCCGTCCATCCTGCTTGCCGACGAGCCCACCGGCAACCTCGACGCCAATTACGCCCGCGACATCCTGGAGATGTTCAAATCCTTCAATCAGGTCGGCGTCACCATCGTGATCGCCACACCCGACCCGTTTACCGCGCAGGAATTGAAGGCCCGCCTGCTGACCCTCGACCACGGAACCCTCGCCTCATGACTGCCTGGCTGATCCAGCATCGCGCGGCGCTGGCCAACGTGCTGCGCCATTTCGCCCGCACCCCCTTCGCCAGCCTGATGACCACCTTGGTGATTGGCGTGGCGCTAAGCCTGCCTGCGGGGCTATATTCGCTGCTGGTCAACATTCAGGGCCTCGCCGTTCATGCCCACGGCGAGCCGCAAATCACCGTGGTGCTGAGCGCTACCGCCAACGCCGATGCGGTGAAGGAGTTGCGCGAACGCCTCGGGAAACGCGCCGAAATTGCCGAATTCACCTTTATTCCGCGCGACCAGGCCTTGCAGGAACTCAATCGCAACGCCGGGCTGGGCGACCTTACCGCCGGGCTGGAAAAAAACCCGCTGCCCGACGTATTCACGGTGCGCCCGGTTTCCGGCGACGCCGCCGCCATCGCCAAACTCGGCCAGGAATTACGCAAATTACCCAAGGTTGACGAGGTGCTGCTCGACGAAGCCTGGGTGAAACGTCTCCACGCCATGCTCGACCTGGGCCGCGAAGGCGTCACCCTGCTCGCCGTGCTGCTGGGTTTCGCGCTGGTGGTCATCACCGGCAACACCATCCGCCTGCAAATCCTCTCGCAGCGCGATGAAATCGAAGTCAGCAGCCTGATCGGCGCAACCGATGCGTTCGTGCGTCGCCCCTTCCTTTATCACGGGTTCATTCAGGGCATGGCCGGCGGCGCGCTGGCGTGGGGCGTGGTAGCCGCCTCGTTCCGCCTGCTCAACGATGCGATTACCCGGCTGGCGTCGTTGTACGACCTGAATTTTCAGTTGCTCCTGCCCGCCCCCTCGGATCTGCTCGCCCTCTTGCTGTTTGCCGCGATTCTCGGCTGGCTGGGCGCTTATCTGGCGGTAAACCGGCATCTTCAGGAATTCGCCCGCTAAGCCCGGCGCTTCGTCTACAATCGAAATACCGTTACCGAAACTCCATCCGCATGGTTCCCCATCTCACTACCGCCCTCACCGGCCCGCTGCTGTTTCTCGAACAGCACATTCTCGACAACCAGGCCGTTATCGAACACTGGTTGCGGGGCCGCTGGCAGCGCCACCGCGCGCCGTTTTATGCTTCCGTCGATCTGCGCAACGCCGGCTTCAAGCTGGCCCCGGTCGATACCAATCTGTTTCCCGGCGGCTTCAACAACCTCAACCCGGATTTCCTGCCGCTGTGTGTGCAGGCCGCGATGTCGGCAGTGGAAAAAATCTGCCCGGTGGCGCAGCGTTTTCTGCTGATACCCGAGAACCACACCCGCAACACCTTTTACCTCTCCAACGTCGCCGCGTTATCCACCATCCTCCGCCAGGCCGGCCTGAACGTGCGCATCGGCTCGCTGCTACCGGAAATCACCGCACCCACCCGCCTTGACTTGCCGAATGGCGCATCGCTTACGTTGGAGCCGGTGCGACGAATTGACGACCGGCTGGTGCTCGACGATTTCGAGCCTTGCGCCATTTTGCTCAACAACGATTTGTCGAGCGGCGTCCCGGCGCTGCTGCAAGACCTCGACCAGTTCGTCATCCCGCCGCTCCACGCCGGCTGGGCGACCCGCCGCAAGAGTAACCACTTCGCCGCCTACAACCGGGTTGCCGAGGATTTCGCCAAGCTGCTGCACATCGACCCGTGGCTGATCAATCCTTTCTTCGCCCAATGCGGACAAATCGATTTTCACGAGCGGCAGGGCGAGGAATGCCTGGCCGCCCACGTTGACGACATGCTCCAGGACATCGCTGAAAAATATCGCGAATATGGCGTGGAGCAAGACCCCTTCGTGATCGTCAAAGCCGACGCCGGCACCTACGGCATGGGCATCATGACGGTCAAGGACGCCAGCGAAGTCAAAGGGCTGAATCGCAAGCAACGCAACAAGATGGCGGTGATCAAGGAAGGCCAGCAGGTCAACGAGGTAATCATCCAGGAAGGCGTCTACACCTTTGAGAACATGAACGGCGCGGTGGCCGAGCCGGTGGTGTACATGATCGACCATTTCGTGGTGGGCGGCTTTTACCGCGTCCACACCGGGCGCGGCAAGGACGAAAACCTCAACGCGCCGGGGATGTATTTTGAACCGCTAGCGTTCCAGACCGCCTGCACCCTGCCCGACTCCAGCGCCGCCCCCGACACCCCGCCCAACCGCTTCTACGCTTACGGCGTGGTAGCCCGTCTCGCCCTGCTGGCGGCGGCATTGGAACTCGAAGATACGGAACCCGCCGGCGAGTAATTCCGTTAAATTTAGAGACCTCTTGATCTTCACTGCCCCGCCCGGAGCGCACCGCAATCGCAGTCCGCTCCGGGCGGGATATTCCGCTTCCATAAGCCCCCGGCGGCGACTATCATCCGGAGAATCAATTTTCCCTGATGGATCATGCTCCACGTCACTTTTCGCCAACTCCGCGTTTTTGAAGCCGTCGCCCGCCACCTGAGTTTTTCCCGCGCCGCCGAGGAATTGCACCTCACCCAGCCGGCGGTGTCGATGCAGATCAAACAGCTTGAAGAAAACACCGGACTGCCGCTGTTCGAGCAACTCGGCAAAAAAATCTTTCTCACCGAAGGCGGGCGCGAAATGTTTCATTACGCCCGCGCCATCGCCCAGCAACTCGCCGAGGCCGAAGCGGTGTTGACCGAACTGAGGGGATTGAAACGCGGCAAACTGACTATTTCTGTGGTGAGCACCGCCAACTATTTCGCCCCGCAATTGCTGGCGATATTTTGCCGGCGTTTTGAAAACGTCACCTTGAGCCTCAACGTCGCCAACCGTGAAATGCTCCTCGCCCAGCTCGCCGACAATGAAATGGACATGGCGATCATGGGCCAGCCGCCGCTGGACGCCGATATCGAAGCCGCACCGTTTATGGAAAATCCGCTGGTGGTGATCGCCTCGCCAAGTCATCCGCTGGCGCAGGAACAGCATATCGACCCGGCCCGTCTGGCCGACGAAACCTTTATCGTCCGCGAACCGGGTTCCGGCACACGCGGCGCGATGGAGCGGTTTTTCGCCAAACACCGGATGACGCTGCACACCGGCATGGAAATGAGCACCACCGAAGCCATCAAACAGGCGGTGCAGGTCGGCATGGGGCTGGCGCTGGTATCGCGCCACACCATTGATCTTGAGTTGGAAACGAAACGTCTGGCGGTGCTTGATGTAGCGGGTTTCCCCCTGTCGCGTCACTGGCATGTGGCGCACCGCAAGGGCAAACGCCTCTCGGGAGTAGCGCAGGCGTTCAAGGAGTTTCTGGTGGGCGAGGCGGAACGGCTGTTGGCGAACCGGTAAGAAATTCACCTTGGAAGGTTTGTGGTCGCGGCACGGAATACGTTTACGTAAAGCACCGCGCGACGCCTGGTTCGGAACGGGGCATCCGGGAAGTTATTTCAAGCGGGCGATTACTGTACAGCAGGACTTGGCAAGCAGACGTAAACGAAGAAACACAGCCCCCATCAGAAGGTTTCATGCCTGAATATCCTGCAATAAAAAACCCGCCTTAGCGGGTGATTGAACCGGCAATCCAGCCCTCGTCAGGCGGCCATTTTTTCCTTCGTCACCGGGCGCTTATCCTGCTGTTTCGATTTTCTCCGGGACTCGACCAGCCCGAGAACAATCGCCTTCATCTCGCTTTCCGCAAAGCGCTTGAGTGCATCGCGCATCAACGGCTGATAACCTACACCGTGATACTCGGCGATCACCTTGAACGAGTCGATCAACGATTTGTCCAGCCGGATTGAAATCATCTGCATACCCAGCGATTCTTCGATTCTGGATTCCAACTCCATTGACGCCCGTTTTGCATGTGCTTCGCTTGCGCCGAGTTCTCTGGAATCCCACGCTTCATCCGTGCCCGGAATCAAATTCTTGTCGCTCATTTTATTCTCCATATATCTATCTGTATCTATCTGCTGCTATTTGCCATGACGTTCGTATATTCGGATTTCGGTCTCATTTGCCTCATACGCTGTCTTAATATGTATTTTTCCATCAATGCTGATGAAAACCACCTTCAACAGGCGGTTGAAATTTGTGGGGGCAATAAACCAAAGTGTCTGCGGGTCGGTTCTATGGTCTTCCCTGTCATCCACCAGAAAACCGCCATCCCGGTTATCAAAACACTGTTCGATTTCCCGCCTGTCAACGGTGTGCTTGTCTTTCAGCTTGTCTAAAACAAACTGGAAATAATGATGGCGTTCATGCTCAAGCTGTATATACAAGACAGCCAGCAGTCAATCCGCTTCGTTAATTATACTGCCTGCACGACATCACCATAGCGTATATACAATAACGGGCGTTTTTCGCGTTGCATTAGACTATTTCGCCACTTCGCCTTCCGCCGCCGGGGCCGGCCCGCGCAGCTTGTTGATGGCCTTGATCGCGACAAAAATGGCGAAGGCGATGATCAGGAAATCCACCAGATTGCTGATGAACATGCCGTACTTGAGCAACGGCGCACCGGCTTTTTCGGCGGCTTCCAGGGTTTCGTATTGCACCTTGCCCAGATTGAAATAAAGATGCTTGAAATCCACCCCGCCCAGCAATAACCCGACCAGCGGCATGATGATGTCCTTCACCAACGAATCGACCACCTTGCCGAATGCCGCACCGATGATCACCCCCACCGCCATGTCGATCATGTTGCCCTTGATGGCGAATTCCTTGAATTCAGAAACAATGCTCATATCCCGGTTCCCCTTTGAAAACGCTCATCCTAGCGTAATTCCGGCGATTCCGATAACCCTTCACCACCCGCCGCTTTCGGAGTATAAAAACAGCATAACGATACGGAGGAACCATCATGTCCCAACTCCTTTCCCTTTCCCGCGCCGCCCGCTTGGTGGGCGTCACCCGCACCGCCCTGCAAAAGAAGATCAAGGATGGCGAATTACCTTCCTTCGACGGCACCGTCACCCCGGAAGACCTGCTGCGTGTTTACCCGCAGACCCAGTTCGAGGACAACAGCGAATTCGAGCGGATTACCCAGATCAAGGAAAAAGCCTTCGGCAAGCGGGTGTTCGAGCGCGCCCTGCCGGACAAGGAAGTCCTCGCCGCGCGGATTGCCGACCTGTCCAAACAACTCGCCGAGGTGGATGCGCGCCTCAAGCGTTACGACGAACTCCTGCAAAAACTCAGCGACAAACTCGGCGAATCCGTCAGCCGGCACGGCGTGGAAGTTCGCACCGCGCTGGAAGACTTCCGCGATTGGCTGACCGCCCAACTCGACGAAGGGGTATTGGAAATCGGCGCGCCCAATCCGCTGGTGGCGCGCGACAAGGCATTGAGCGTGATGGCCGCGCATGTCCGCGTCCAGCCCAGCGGCCACGAGTTTTTCCTGGAAGGCCACGACACCCTGCTGGAAGCCGCGTTACGCGCCGGGGTGGCGTTCGACTATGGGTGCAGCAACGGCAACTGCGGGCGCTGTAAGGCGCGGGTGTTGTCCGGTCAGGTCAAGAAAATCCGCAACTGTGATTTCTTCATCTCCGAAACCGAAAAAGCCCAGGGCTACATGTTGATGTGCGCCCACACCGCCGTCTCCGACGTAACCCTCGACGCGCCGGTTGCGGGCGGCGTCCAGGATATTCCCTTCCAGCAGGTTTCCGCCAAGGTCAAGGCGGTCGAAGCGCTGGGCGCCGATCACCTCCTGGTTCACCTGCAAACGCCGCGCACCCAGCGCCTGCGCTTCCTCGCCGGGCAGCAGGCCACCCTCCACATCGGCAAATCGATCAGCGCGACCCTGCCCATCGCCAGCTGCCCATGCGACGAACGCAACCTGCATTTCCACGTGCGGCGGCTTCCCGGCAACGTTTTTTCCGATTATGTTTTTAATAAGTTAAAGCACAACGACGCCGTTGAACTGGAAGGCCCGCAGGGCGAATTCATCCTCTCCGAAAAATCCGCCCGCCCCCTGATTTTCATCGCCTTCGACGACGGTTTCGCGCCGCTGAAAAGCCTCATCGAACACGCCATGGCGCTGGAAACCGGCAATCTCATGCACCTTTACTGGATTGCTTCCAACCTTGAAAACATCTACCTCCCCAACGTGCCGCGCGCCTGGAACGACGCCCTCGACGAATTCCGCTTCACCCCGATGGTGGTCGGCATGGATCTGGGCAATCTCCACGAACGCCAGGACGAACGCCTTCACCATGTCTTGCAGGGCGTGGTGAACGATCACCCCGACCTGCTCGATTCCGACGTTTATCTGGGCGGCCCGGAAACCGTCACCACCCTCGCGGAACGTTATTTCCTCGCCCAGGGATTGCCCAAAACCCGCGTCTTCCTGTAACCCCTGCGCGCCCCTTGCCGCTAGCGGCAAGGGGAAAAACGCAACCGCCGGAGTCAAAAACAAGTCCCGCATTACATGAAGGCCAACACTTCCACGGTCTCAGCGAAGCAAATACACGTTAAGGGTGACACAGGGATTTATGCAACCGGAATAGCGGGTTCCGGGCGGTTTTTCGTCAGGGATTTGGCGGGTTGGCGGCGGGGTGGAGGGCTTTCCGGCGCGGGGTTTGGAGTGCAGGGGCGCGACTGGTGCGCCTTATTGCATGGCTTCCTGAACGATCTCGTGCATCAGTTTTTCGAGAAGTTTGAGGGCTTTTTTGGCTTGCGGGGTGCCGTTGGCCATGGGTTTGCGGTAGGTGAGAAAGACTTTGTGGGGGTCGCTGGGGAGGACGTAGACGGCGATGCCGTAGGGGCAGAAGACGATGGCGTGGGGGTCGGCTTTCATGCTTTCGCGCGAGGTGACGGCGCTGCAAAACTCGAAGATTTCGGCGTTGATGAAGATCGGGTCGCGGTCGCCTACGTCGCGTCCGGTGCGCAGCAACATGTCGCCGATGTGGGAGACGTTGTTGATCACCAGGCCCTGGTTGGTGATGGCGTTGACGACGTTGTCGCGGATGTCGTCGTATTTGCCGACCACGCTGTGGGTGACGCGGTAGTCTTCTGCGCCGAAGGCTGCGCCGCTGATCAGCAACAGTCCAAAAATCAATAGCTTGAATTTAACAATCATTTTTCGCTCGGGTTATTCGTTAACTGGGAACTTAACAAAGATTTGGCTTCCTGACCATACCCGACGCGGCTTTAAATCGAAATGACCGAAACGGTTGACTTGGCGCAATGCGATGCACATCATAGGCGTTTTTTACTGACGCTTCCGAGGGAGACAAAAAATGCCGCAAACCAAGTTCCTGCTCGACGAATCCGATATTCCCACCCACTGGTACAACATCGTTGCCGACATGCCCAACCCGCCGGCCCCGCCGCTCGGCCCGGACGGCAAGCCGATTGGCCCGGATACGTTGACGGCGATTTTCCCAATGAGCCTGATTGAGCAGGAAATGTCCGCGCAGCGCTGGATCGAGATTCCCGAAAAGGTTCGTGAGCTGTATCGCCTCTATCGTCCTTCGCCGCTGGTACGCGCCCATCGTCTGGAAGCCGCGCTCGGTACGCCCTGCAAGATTTATTTCAAATACGAAGGCGTTTCGCCCGCCGGTTCGCACAAGGTCAACACCTCCATCGCCCAGGCATATTACAACGCCGAAGCGGGCATCAAGCGCATCGCCACCGAAACCGGCGCGGGTCAATGGGGTTCCTCGATGGCCCTGGCCGGCCAGATGTTCGGCCTGGAAGTGCGGGTTTACATGGTCAAGGTGAGTTACGGTCAGAAGCCCTATCGCCGTTCGATGATGCAAACCTGGGGCGCGGAAGTATTCGCCTCGCCCAGCATGGAAACCAACGCCGGACGCGCCGCGCTGGCCGAAGACCCGGACAACCAGGGCTCGCTGGGCCTGGCGATTTCCGAAGCGGTGGAGGACGCCGCCTCGCGCCCCGACACCAATTACGCGCTGGGTTCGGTGCTGAATCACGTATTGCTGCACCAGACCGTGATCGGCCTGGAAGCCAAGAAGCAGTTCGAGAAGGCCGGCGACTACCCGGACATGATTTTCGCCCCCTGCGGCGGCGGCTCCAACTTCGGCGGCGCGGCATTCCCGTTCTTCGCCGACAAGGCCGCCGGCAAGAACGTGCGCCTGGTGGCGGTCGAACCGACCTCCTGCCCGACGCTGACCAAGGGCCATTACGCTTATGATTTCGGCGACACTGCCAAGATGACCCCGCTGATGTTGATGTACACGCTGGGCCACGACTTCATGCCGCCCGGCATCCACGCCGGCGGCCTGCGTTACCATGGCGATTCGGCGCTGGTGTCGCAGCTCTACCACGAGAAGTTGATCGAAGCGCTGGCAGTGCCGCAACTCTCCACCTTCCAGGCCGGCGTCACCTTCGCCCGCGCCGAAGGCATCATCCCCGCCCCGGAATCCA
>CAYVIN010000044.1:0-32148 GCA_964451375.1 uncultured Sulfuricella sp. | reverse complement strand
TGAGCAAAATCAAAAAAGTCGTCCTCGCCTATTCCGGCGGTCTGGATACCTCGGTGATCCTGAAATGGCTGCAGGACACCTACCAATGCGAAGTCGTGACCTTTACCGCCGACATCGGCCAGGGTGAAGAACTCGAACCGGCGCGTCAAAAAGCCCTGATGTTCGGCATCAAACCCGAGCAAATCTACATCGACGACCTGCGCGAAGAATTTGTCCGCGACTTCGTTTTCCCGATGTTCCGCGCCAACACCGTCTACGAAGGTGAATACCTGCTCGGCACCTCGATTGCCCGCCCGCTGATCGCCAAACGGCTCATCGAAATCGTCGAAGAAACCGGCGCCGATGCGATTTGCCACGGCGCTACCGGCAAGGGCAACGACCAGGTGCGTTTCGAACTGGGCGCGTATGCGCTCAAACCCGACATCAAGGTCATCGCCCCGTGGCGCGAGTGGGATCTGTTGTCCCGCGAAAAACTCCTGGCCTATGCGGAACAACACGGCATTCCCGTGGAAATGAAGCACAAGAGCGGCGGCAGCCCGTACAGCATGGACGCCAACCTGCTGCATATCTCCTACGAAGGCCGCGTCCTCGAAGACCCCGCCCACGAAGCGGAAGAAGACATGTGGCGCTGGTCGGTAGCGCCGGAAAAAGCCCCGGATCAAGCGGAATACGTCGATCTGGAATATCTCAAGGGCGACATCGTCGCCATCAATGGCAAACCGATGTCCGCTGCGGAAGTGCTCACCGAACTCAACCGCCTCGGCGGCAAACACGGCATCGGACGCCTCGACTTGGTGGAAAACCGCTATGTCGGCATGAAATCACGCGGCTGCTACGAAACCCCCGGCGGCACGATCATGTTGAAAGCGCACCGCGCCATCGAATCGCTGACTCTGGATCGTGAAGTTGCGCATCTGAAAGACGATTTGATGCCGCGCTACGCCAGCCTGATTTACAACGGCTACTGGTGGAGCCCGGAACGTCTGGCCTTGCAAACCCTCATCGACCACACCCAGGAACGGGTCAACGGTTGGGTGCGCTTGAAATTGTACAAGGGCAACGTGATCGTCGCCGGTCGCGAATCCAAGAGCGACTCGTTGTTCGACCCGACCATCGCCACCTTTGAAGACGACGCAGGCGCGTACAACCAGGCCGACGCCGCCGGTTTCATCCGCCTCAACGCCCTGCGGATGCGTATCGCCGCCCGTCTCGCCCAAGCCAAAAAAGCCTGAACCAAAAAAAAGAAATAACTCAACAAAATGCAAAATACCAACTGGAAAACCGGCCTGCGCGCCGCCTGCTCGCTAGCTCTCCTGCTGTTCGCCGGCGCCGTCGGCGCTGCACCGCTTTCCGTCGGTGGGCAAAATCTCGACATCCCGCTGCCCTTCGGCTTCGTCGATACCGCCACTGCCGCCCCCCAGATCAAACAACTGGGGGAAAAGCAGTTCACCAGCGAATCCAGCCGCCTGCTCATCTACGGCGTCGAGTTGGCCGGTCTGGAGCGGCTGAAAAAGAACCAGGGCGCGCCGATCCAGCGTTATCTTCAGGTACAGATACCCAAGCAGCTGGAAAACGCCTCCGCCACCCCGGCTGATTTCGTCGAATTGAAAAAACTCGTCGTGCAGCAAAATCCCGCGCTGGGCAAACCCGAAAACCAGCTCACCGGCCTCCCCAAAGGCAAATTCGGCGCGCTGGTCGAAGAAAAATCCAAACAGGTACAACCGGGGGCGCCGCTCACCCTGGGCATCCTGCGTGACGATGAGCGTTGCCTCACCAACGTCATGTTGTCGCGCTTTGAAACCAAGGCGGGCAAAACCGGCTCCGTACAAGTCCTCACCGCCACCAGCCATGTTCTGCTCAAGGACAAGCTGCTGCATTTCTACCTCTACGCCGAATACCACAAACCCGGCGACGCCGAATGGCTCAGGGAAGCCTCCGACGCCTGGATAAAAGCGGCATTGCAGGCCAACTAACTTACTGAAAGGAAAATCATGTCCCAATTTGACAACGTCAGCGTCATCACCAAAGCCAACGTCTATTTCGACGGCAAGTGCGTCAGCCACACCGTGGTATTTCCGGACGGCACCAAGAAAACCGTCGGAGTGATCTTTCCCTCCAAGCTCACCTTCAATACCGGCGCACCGGAAATCATGGAACTCAACGCCGGGGTATGCAAGGTCAAGCTTCCCGGCGCCAGCGACTGGCGCACCTTCAAGGGCGGCGAGAAATTCAGTGTGCCGGGCAACAGCAGCTTTGACATCGAAACTGTGGAAATGCTCGACTACATTTGCCATTTCGTGGTCGAGTCTTCCTGCTGCGCGGGGTAAACCATGCCCACCTTCGATATTGTTTCCGAAGTAGACAAGCAGGAACTGCGCAACGCCGTCGAGCAAGCCAACAAGGAAGTCACCGGGCGCTTCGACTTCAAAGGTTCCGACGCCCGCATCGAGCAGGCCGAATATGTGTTGTCGCTATACGCCGACGACGATTTCAAGCTTGATCAGGTGTTCGATATTTTGATCGGCAAACTTGCCAAGCGGAGCATCGACGTGCGCTGCCTGGATCGCGCCAAGGTCGAGAAAATCAGCGGCAACAAGGTGAAACAGCAAATCACCGTGAAAACCGGGGTGGAAACCGAATTGGCGAAAAAGATCGTCAAACTGGTCAAGGACAGCAAGCTCAAGGTGCAAGCCAGCATCCAGGGCGAAGCGGTGCGCGTCTCGGGGGCCAAGCGCGACATCCTCCAGGAAACCATCGCTTTGGTGAAAAAGGGAATCGCAGACTTTCCGCTGCAATTCCAGAACTTCCGGGATTAACCCTACCTGTTTTTCTGGAGACAGCCATGCCCAAAGTCCTGATCCCGCTCGCCCAAGGCTGCGAAGAAATCGAAGCCGTTTCAGTCATCAACATCCTCCGCCGCGCCGGTATCGAAGCGCTCAGCGCCGGTCTGGACGCGCAGCCGGTGAAAGGCAGCCGGGGCGTGGTGCTGATTCCCGACACCACACTGGATGAAGCCCTCAAACAGGAATTCGACATGGTGGTGTTGCCCGGCGGTCAGCCCGGCACCAACAACCTCAAAGCCGACCCGCGCATCGTCGCCCTCTTGCAGGACATGGCAAGACGCGGCAAATACACCTGCGCGATTTGTGCCGCGCCGTCGGTGCTGGCCTTTGCCGGGCTATTGGCGGGCAAGGTGGCGACCAGCTTCCCCGGCTGCCTGGATGACACCTCGGGCGCCAATTTGCAGAATGAGGCGGTGGTACAGGACGGGAAAGTCGTCACCTCGCGGGGACCGGGCACGGCGATGGATTTTGCGCTCGACCTGGTGGAAATCCTCGTCGGCAGACCCCGGCGCGAACAGGTGGAAGCCAGCCTGCAACGCCCCTAAGCGTTCGCCCGTCCTTTTTCCCTGCCGACCACCACCATCACCACGCCCGCGACGATCACCGCCATCGCGGCGACTTCCAGCATTCCCACTTGTTCCCCGGCCAGCCACGCGCCCAGCGCCACCGCCACCACCGGGTTGACATAGGCGTAGCTGGTCGCCAGCGCCGGGCTGACGCGATGCAGCAGAAACTGGTACGAGGTGAAGGCGACAAATGAGCCGAACACGATGAGATATAGCAGCGAGGCCAGCGCTTTGAGCGACGGCGCGACCACCAGGCTTTCGCCCAGCACGACACTCGCGAGCATCAGCAGCAGCCCGCCGCAGAACATTTGCGCGGCGCTCGACATCAGCCCCGCCGGCATAGTCAGGTGTTTGCTCCACACCGAGCCGAACGACCAGCTCGCCGCCGCGAACAACAAGGCCAATGCGCCTGCCGCGCTGGCCTGCATGTCGGCTCCGAGACTCAACAGCCCCACCCCGAGGAAGCCGATCAGAATACCCAGCCATTCGCGGCGGCTGGAGCGATGTCCCCAGAACTCCGAAAACAGCACCGTCCACAGCGGCACGGTGGCAATCGCCAAGGCGGCCACCCCCGAACCTATCCACTGTTCGGCGTAAGCCACCGCGCCGTTGCCGCCCAACAGCAGCAAACCGCCCACCACGGCGGCGCTCGCCCATTGGCGGCGATCCGGCAAGGGCGCGCCGCGCAGACGCAGGAACAGGATGAACAAGCCGCCCGCCACCACGAAGCGAATCCCGGCCATCAAAAATGGCGGGAAACCTTCGATGGCAAAACGCATCGCCAGATAGGTCGAGCCCCACACCACGTAGAGAACGAACAACGCCAACGGCACCAGGTAACGGGGATTCATGGATTCACGAGGCTTTTCAGTTTGCGTCCGCCGGCAATCTCGAAACCGTGGGACTGGTAAAAATGCAAGGCCCGCTCGAATTCGGGCAGCGGCGGGGTGGTCACTTCCAGGCGCACCCAACCCGCCTGGCGGGCAAAGTCACGCGCCGTCTCCAGCAGGCGCGCACCGAGGCCTTGCGAACGACATTCCGGGGTCACGTACAACTCGGTGACGATACCGAACTCGCCACCGGCATACAGGGCGCGGGTGCTGCTCAAGGTTACGAGACCCAGCGCTGCACTCCCCCGCCGGGCGATATGAGCCGCGTAACCGCTACCGTGCAGGAAGGCGCGGAAATTCCGCGCCGCCGTTTCAACATCGAAGACGAAATGGCGCGTTCCGCTGGCCGCCATGATTTCTTCAAGTAATGCCCCGGTCAGTTCGGCAACGATTTCGGCGTCGGCCGCCCCGGCGGGCTGGATGGTAATTTCCATGCTGTTTCCCCAAAATGAAACGGGCCGCTCACGCGGCCCGTCGCATGATCAACGCGAGCCGTTTTACACCTGCGGATTCAGGCGATCCAGCTTGCTGTGCAGCTTGTTGAAAGCGTTCAAATAGGCCTTCGCCGACGCGATCACGATATCGGTGTCGGCACCCTGGCCGTTGACGATGCGCCCGGCCTGGGAAATCCGCACCGTCACCTCGCCCTGCGCGTCCGTGCCGCTGGTAATATTGTTCACCGAATACAGCAATAGTTCCGTGCCACTCTGGATGATGCTCTCAATAGCCTTGAACGCCGCATCCACCGGCCCGCCGCCATCGGCATGAGCGCTTTTCTCTTCGCCGCCGACCGATAGCACCACGCTGGCGTGAGGCGTCTCGCCGGTTTCCGAACACACCCGCAGCGACACCAGGCGATAGTGGTCGCTGCTCTGGGTCATCGCCTCTTCGCTCACCAACGCCTGCAAGTCTTCGTCGAAAATCTCGCGTTTCTTGTCGGCGAGTTCCTTGAAGCGCGCAAACGCGGCGTTAATCGCTTCTTCACTGTCCAGCGCAATACCCAGTTCGGCGAGTTTGGTCTTGAAAGCGTTGCGACCCGACAACTTGCCCATGGTCAAGCGGTTGGCGCTCCAGCCCACATCCTCGGCGCGCATGATTTCGTAGGTCTCGCGATGTTTGAGGACGCCGTCCTGGTGAATGCCCGATTCGTGGGCGAACGCATTCGCGCCGACGATAGCCTTGTTGGGCTGCCCCGGGTAGCCGGTAATCGTCGAAACCAGCTTGGAAGTGGGCACGATTTGGGTGGTGTCGATGCGCGTCTCCAGCCCGAATACGTCCTTGCGGGTGCGCACCGCCATCACCACCTCTTCCAGCGAGGCGTTGCCGGCGCGTTCGCCCAAGCCGTTGATGGTGCATTCCACCTGGCGCGCACCGCCCATCACCGCTGCCAGCGAGTTGGCGACCGCCATCCCGAGATCGTTGTGGCAGTGGGTTGACCACACCACCTTGTCGGCGTTGGGCACCCGCGCAATCAACTGGCGCATGGTTTCGCCCCACGGCGCGGGAATACTGTAACCCACGGTGTCCGGCACATTGATGGTGGTAGCCCCGGCCTTGATCACCGCCTCGAAAATCCGGCACAGAAAATCCAGTTCGGAACGCACCGCGTCTTCGGCGGAAAACTCGATGTTGTCGGTGTATTCACCGGCCAGCCTGACCGCTTTGACAGCCGCCTCGACCACCTGGTCGGGCGACATGCGCAGCTTCTT
Organism: uncultured Sulfuricella sp.; assembly: GCA_964451375.1. Lineage (GTDB taxonomy): Bacteria > Pseudomonadota > Gammaproteobacteria > Burkholderiales > Sulfuricellaceae > JAGXQV01. The sequence continues at coordinate 26,140 of CAYVIN010000044.1, read as the reverse complement.
TTCCATATGGATCGGGCTGGTCGCGATGAAAGTATGAATCCGCCCGGAACGCGCCGGCTTGATGGCCTCACCGGCGGCGCGCACGTCGCGCTCGTTGGCGCGCGCCAGCGAACAGACGGTGGAGTGCTGGATGATCTCGGCGATGCTGCGGATTGCATCGGCGTCACCCGGGCTGGCGGCGGCGAACCCCGCCTCGATCACGTCCACGCCGAGCTTTTCCAGTTGGCGGGCAACGCGGATCTTTTCTTCCTTGGTCATCGATGCGCCGGGACTTTGTTCGCCGTCGCGCAAGGTGGTGTCAAAAATAATCAATTGGTTATTCATGGTTTGCTCCAGATACAGAATTCGGGTTCCGTCACAACCGGTTTTCTACCAGGTTTACGGGCTTGGGGTACAACAAAGGGGGGGAAGGTTAAGTTAGCGCCAACGGCGCAGCAGCAGACCGGTCGGCAGAACTGCGACCGGAGGAAAAGCGGGAAATGTACAAATAGCGGTGTTCATGGGCTGGAATATAAACGGTTTTTTTCGGTGTCGCAAGCGTGGCGGGACGGAAAGCAGGGCAATCGAACTATCCAGCCCCCCCTTTGGAAAAGGGGGGTTAGGGGGGATTTCGCCCAAGGTGGAATTGCCACCACCGTTGAAATCCCCCTCAATCCCCCTTTTCCAAAGGGGGAGGCGGTTCGGCAGGAGTTCGAAACCGGGCATTCTCAAGGTAGTACGATTGCCCTGCGCGGAAAGGGCGAATGCCCGAAACACCTGCGGTTTTCCGTGATAGGATTTGTTTTACCTTTTCGGGATACACCGCACCGCTTTGCCGAAAGCCCCCATGAACAAGTTTTTCCTGCTGGTTATCTTTTGCCTGATTTGTCCCGCCCACGTTCAGGCCGCAGCGGATCGCACCCACGACCCGCTGACCCTGCAACTGAAGTGGACTCACGCTTTCCAGTTCGCCGGTTATTACGCCGCCCGCGAGCTAGGCTATTACCACGAAGCGGGACTCGACGTACACATCAAGGAAGCCGCTCCCGGCGTCGATTCGCTCAAGGAAGTCCTGGACGGCAAGGCGCAATACGGCGTCGGCACCAGCAGTTTGTTGCTGGCGCGCCGGGGCGGGCATCCGGTGGTGGCGCTGGCGGTGATCTTCCAGCATTCTCCGCTGGTGTTGATCGCCCGGCAGCGCGACGGCGCGCAGAGTCTTCACGATCTGGTGGGTAAACGCGTCATGATCGAGCCGCAATCCGACGAACTGCTGGCTTACCTCAAACAGGAAGGCATCGCGCCCAATTTGCTCACCCAGATCGTCCACAGCCACAATCCGCAGGATCTGGCGGACGGCAAAATCGACGCGATGAGCGCTTATCTCACCAGCGAGCCGTTTTATCTGGAGCGCACCGGCCAGCTTTACCAAACCTATACCCCGCGCGCCGCCGGGATCGATTTTTACGGCGACAACCTGTTCACCACCGAGCAGGAATTACGCGCCCATCCGGCGCGGGTCAAGGCCTTCCGTGACGCCAGCCTGCGCGGCTGGGAATACGCGATGGCGCATCCTGAAGAAATCGCCGACCTGATCTTCACCCGCTATTCAAAACAACACAGCCGCGACTATTTCCTTTTCGAAGCAAAGCAGATGGTTCCGCTGCTGCGCCCGGAATTGATCGAAATCGGCTACATGAATCCGGGGCGCTGGCGGCACATCGCCGACACCTACGCCGACCTGGGATTGCTGCCGCACAATTTTTCCCTGAAAGGTTTCCTCTACGAACCCGACGCCAAACGCGACCTCACCTGGTTATACGCCGCCCTGGCGCTGCTCGGCGTGACCACCGCCATCGCCCTGTACATTTCCGGGATCAACCGCCGCCTGGCGCGCGCGCTGGCCGCCAGCAAGGAAGCCGAACAGGCCCTGCGCACCAGCGAAGAACGCCACCGCCTGCTGGCCGACCACGCTTCCGACGTGATCTGGACAATGAATCTCGACGGCAAATTCACCTACGTCAGTCCCTCGGTGGAAAAGCTGCGCGGCTACAGCGTCGCAGAAGTGATGCAACAAACCCTCGACGACGCGCTCACCCCGGATTCCGCTGCCATCGCCGCCACCGCATTGCAGCGCGCCTTTCGCGCCGTGCACGAGGGCCAGCCGGTTCCCGAATTTCGCAGCGAACTCGAACAGCCCTGCAAGGACGGCGGCGCGGTCTGGACCGAAACCAGCGTCACCGGAATGCGCAACAGCGCCGGAGAATTCGCCGGTTTCCTCGGCGTCACCCGCGACATCAGCCAGCGCCGCCAAATCGAGGAACGCATCCGCCACATGGCGCAACACGACATGCTCACCGGCCTGCCCAACCGCACCCTGTTCTCCGACCGCCTGTACCACGCCCTGAGCATCGCGCGCCGCGACAACCGGCCCCTCGCGGTGATGTTCATCGACCTCGACAAATTCAAGCCGGTCAACGACAAACTCGGCCACGCCACCGGCGACCTGCTGCTCAAGGAAGTCGCCGCGCGGATGGTCGAACACCTGCGTCAATCCGACACCGTGGCGCGCATCGGCGGCGATGAATTCGTCGTGTTGCTGCGCAACGTCGATGACCCGCGAAACACCCTTGCGGTCGCCGAAAAAATCCGCACCGCCCTCTGCCAACCCTTCAGCATCGCCGGGCATCACATCAACATCTCCGCGAGCATCGGCATCGCCCTTTATCCCGAACACGGCGCAGACGAACTGGAATTATCGAAAAACGCCGATTTCGCCATGTACCAGGCCAAAAACACCGGTCACAACAACGTCAAACTCTACCAACCCGAGCCAAGCCCATGAAACAACTGACCCTGGCGACCCTCATCGGCGTCTTCCTGAGCCTTCCTGCCGCCGCCACCTGCCTGGGCAAGGAAGCGCTACCCGCCGCAAAATCCTTCGCCACCCGCCATCACGATTTTTACACGGCTGACCCAGTCAAACTTTACGGAAAAATCGAAGCCCGCCTGCTCGCCGCGCTCGCCGCCGATTACCGATGCCGGGACGGGGAAATCTGCGCCATCAGCGCCGATCCCTGGATAGCCGCGCAAGACGGCGACATCCGCAACCCCGAATTCACCCTGATCAGCGCCACCGAGTTACGCGCCCAGGTTGAACCTATATTCCTCAGTTGACCGCTTGCCATGATGCTTATGGTGTTGGCTCTAAATGACTTTGCCATTGTTTTGACATTCGCCTGTTTGGTGAGAGCGCTACGGGTCGGATTGCACGGTTTATCGGGCGGATTGCTGCGTTGCAACTCCTTGGAATGGAATAGCCATTCCGCGTCGTCGCGCCTTGCACTCCACCCGATAAACCGCACACTCCAACCCGTTCAACTGAGGAATATAGGTTGAAATGCGCTACATCTATTCCCTCGCGACAACCCGGCGACAACAACACGTCCGTCTACACCTCGCGCGCGGCAGCACCCAGGCGTGCTGGCTGGTCGCCGACCTCATCGGCCCGAACGGCGCATCGCTCGTGCAACATATCGAGGATTGGCACAACCGCAACAGTCCCGGAGAAAATTCGCCGCAGCCCTGAAACCATCGCGGCGTATCCGGTTCCAACCTGCTCCGCGCCACCCGACAAGGGCTTGCGCATATTCATAACCTACCCCAAAGAAAGGAAAAGCCCATGAAATCCTGGAACCTCGCCTTTTTCGCCCTGGTGAGCCTGATCAGTTTCTCCGCCCCGGCGAGCGCCGCCGTGTCATTGACCAACCCCGCGCCCGGCCAGGGATTCGGCAAAGTGCGCATCAACAGCGCCGCCGCCCAAACATTCACCTTCAGCAATACCGGAACCACCTCGCAAACCCTCGGCGCAGCCGCCATCGACGCCAATCTCGCCACCTGCGCCGCACTCGGCTGCCCGAGCGTATCAGTGCAGGATTTCACCCTCAGCGCAGGCAAAGACGAATGCAGCGGAAAAACCCTCGCCCCCGCACAAAGCTGCACCATCCAGGCGGAATTCGCACCCCAGCACGGCGGCCCCAGAATCGCCCGGCTGGCAATGTCCATCTCCCAGGGGGGCGAAGCGGAAACCATGTTATCGGGAACCGGCCTCTACCAACCCGCCGACTGCCTGTTCGAGTGGGCCGAAAAAACCTTCCCGCAGCGTTACCCCGGCCCGTCCAACTCCTTCTACGCCGGCCCGTATTACGCCCGCTGCTACAACAGCCAAGTCAGTTGTATCGGCGTAGACGGCGTCTATCCCAGCTTCGCCGCCGCGCGCGGTTATATCTCCGAAAACGGCAATATCCAGTCCGCCGGAGCCCTGCAAGACCTCGCTAAAGCCGCTGGCTGCGAGTAAGACCTCCGCAAGGGCAAGCCCCTGCATCAATCCTTCACAAAAAAACCAACCGGCGCTCCTCACAGATGCGCCGGTTGGTTTTTTTGGCTTTCGCGACCGGGAGGTCGCTCCTACTTCACCGTAAACCCCTGCGCCGTGCCGTCGGCGTTTTTCACGTAGACCACGCCGTTGTCCAGCCACCAGGCGGGCTGGCCGCTCACTTGTTCCGCCGGAACCAGCTTCCACTGTGGCGTGAGCAGGTAAATTTTGCCTTTCACCGCTGCCTGGAGGACGCCGTCCATACGCGGCAGGATAAGGAAATTCGGGTCGCCGAATTCCCTGGCGAAAGTCTCCTGGACGGTGGTGTAGTCGTGCAAATCCGCGACGAGAATCTGGCTGCGCCCATTGGCGCTGTATTGGACGGTTCCGTCGGGCAGGACGGCAAAGCCGCTGCCTGATCCGGCGGGCTGATTGCCCCATTGCGGACGGCCAACAAACATCCCGCCGTCGGCGGTGGTGATTTTCCAACTGCCGTTCCAGCGCATGATGGTGGTCGCGCCGGGCAGCACCCTGGCGATGTCTGCGGCGAAAACCAGCGGATCGGCCACCGTCGGCGCGAAAGTGGTGATCAGCCCGCCGGTGGCGACTTCAACATTACCTTCGCTGCTTACCCGGACGCCGTCGGCGCGGCTGGTGTCCACGCGAATCCGGCGGCTCGGAAATACGGTGATCGAGTCACCCTGGAGATCGAAATTGAGGACGTTCCGCGCCTGTTCCCCCGCCGCCGCATCGCCGCTCACCCGGAAGGACAGGATGCCCTGGGCGTTCTGGCTGGGTGTTGTTGGCACGGTGGTCGCGCCCAATACCTTGTTGAACGTATAAAACACCATTTCATCCAGGCTCTTGCCCTGGAGGCGCAAGGGTTTGCCGTTGAGCCTGGGGATGAAGGCGTTGCTGACGTGTCCGGCGGCGGTGAATTTGTTGCCGCCCGGCAACAGGTCGTCGCCTGGAGCGCTGCTTATCCCTTCCCGTGTGCCCAGATATGCGCCGGTGACAATGCCGCTGGAGTCGAATTCGGCGGTTTCCCCAGCCCAGATGACGCCATCCTTGAGGGCGGCAAAACCAGTTCCCGCTTTACCGCCGATGGCGCTGAACGAACCGGGCGCCAGCACTACATAGCAGGTGACCACCTGGATCACGTCTGCGCCGCTGGTATTGCCGGCCTGAATAACGGTGTCGCATTTCTGCCCGGCGGCGCTGCTGCCGGAACGGATGACGTTGCCGCCGACACTGACCAAAGGCTGGTTATCGCCGCTGGAACCGACCTGAGCAGTGCCGCTGACAGCCAGCACGGGCGTCTTCACCCCATCGATTTCGATCACCTGGAAGGTCATCGTGGTATTGGCGTGGCTGGCCTGAATGGTGATGGTCTGATCGCCGGACTTGACGGTGATGGGGGTGGATTCCCCGCTGCTCGTGGGCGCGGGTAAATCGACCACGGTGCCGGAGATATTGGAGGCCCCACTGGGAACCACGATGGTGTCGCTGCTGGTGACGCCAATTTTGGCGGATGTCCCGGTGGCGTCTACCGACACTTTGCTGTCCTCGCTACCGGACAGGATAACGATGCCGTTTTTCAACCCGGCTACTGCTTGCCCGCTCCGGGTGGCGGTAAAGCTGGCGCTGCCCTGATCCACCGTAACGGTGGTAATAACCGTGGTCGTGCCGGGCAGGACGGTGTTTTGTACGCCCAGCCGGGTGCCTTCGCTGTTGCTGCTGACGTTGACCGTGCCGCTGTTGTTGGGCAAATCCACCTTGATGCTGTTGGTGGTGGTTGTCCCGCCGCTGGTGGTGGTGGGTGACGGCAGGGTAATGGTGGAGCCGTTGGCCCCGTTATCACTGACGATGACGGTCTGACCATTGCTGGGCGCGGCAGTGCCGCCCCCCGAAGACAACGCGACGTTGCCGGCGTTGGTGACCGTGTTCGGTTGCGGCGCAGCGGTGGTGGTAATGGCGGTGGTGCCGATGACGGCGCTGGAATTCCCGGCGGCGTCTTCGGCCATCACATGGATGTCGTAAGCTGTGCTGGCGGCAAGACCGCTCAGGGTCAGGCTGCCCGCTACGGCGCTGGGCAGCACGGCGTTCCCGCCGGCGGCGACGGCGACCCCGGCGTAGCTCACGGCGGCCTTGACTTCGGCCACGCTGGGCGCGGTCGCGCCGGCGGCGACGGCGATCCAGTAAGCCCTGGCCTTCTCGTTGGCGGTCGCAGCGAGTGTCCCGCCGCTGCTGGTGGGCGCACTGGCGCTCACTGCCGTCAGGGTCGGCGCGCCGACATCCAGCACCGGGGTTGCGCCGCTTTCGACAACCTGTCCGGCGAGGTAACTATTACCGGCGCTATCGCTAAGCGTCGCCGGGGGCGTGACTCTGAGATGGGCGTTGGCGGCGCTGTTGGGGATATACGTCGCGCTGTCGCTCAAGTTCACGCTATTCAGGGTAAGCGTGATCTGGTTGCCACTTGCCAGAGCCGCCGTGGCAAGCGCGTAGGCCGGGCTGCCGCCGTTGGCGGTAACCGTCCAGGCATTCGCTGCACCGATACTGCCGCCATCCAGAGCTTCGCTGAAGGTGAGAACGATTTGGTGCGGATCACTCCGGTTATCCACCACGATGTTGGCCGCCGGCAGCGTAGGCGCGGTGGTGTCCACCACCACCCCGGTGCTGCTCGCCACGCTGTTGAGCGTGAGCGTGGCGTCGATGCCGGTGGTGGCGTCTTTTATGCTGCCGCCATTGAGTCCGAGCGCGCCGACCACTACCCCGGACGGCGCATTCTGGCCAGCCAGCACCACATAACGGAACAGCATGGCGCTGGCCGTGGGGCTGCTCTGATAATCGGCGTAGACGCTCGCCGCGCCTATCGTCAGAGCGAGGCGCGGCGTCGCGCTGACGGTCACATTGTTGTCCCAGCTGACGGTGAAATCGAGCTGCCTGCCGGCCTTGTATTTACCGGTGGCGGGCACGGCGACACTGAGGACTTTCGGACTGACATTCGGCGTAATGCTGTTCGATGGCGTCGAAGCCGAACCGGCACCTGCCGAGTTGGTGGCGCTAACCGTGCAGGTATAGGTCTTGCCGTTGGTCAGACCGGCGACAAGCAGCGGCGCGGCGCTGCCGGTCTGAGCGCCGGTCGCACCGCCGTCGCTGGAGGTGCAGGTCGCGGTATAAGCGCTGATGGTTGCGCCACCGTTGAAAGTCGGCGCGGTAAAGGTCACTGTAGCCTGGTTTTCGCCGGGGCTGGCGGCAACGCCGGTGGGCGCGCCGGGAACCACGGCGGCCACCGTGAAACTGCGGCTTACCGTCGCTGCGGCGTTAAACGAGCCGTTCCCGGCTTGATCGGCATCAATGCTGCAAGTTCCGGTGGTCAGGAAAGTCAGCGTCCCGTCACTGGTGATTGTGCATACGCCAGTGGTGGTGGAAGCAAAACTCACCGTAAGGCCCGACGGCGCGGCGCTGGCCGTGAGCGTGGGGGTCGTGCCGAAGTTGTAGGTGGCGTTCGGCGTAAAAGTGATGGTTTGCGTCGCCTTCGGAACGAAACTCCCGGAAGCGCTGGACGCCGGGCCAACGATCCCGTTGCTGGCGGTCACGGTACAGGTGTAGGCCTTGCCGTTGGTCAGCCCGGTGACGCTGCGCGACAATCCTGTCCCGCTTTGCGTACCGCTCGCACCACCATCGCTGGAGGCGCAGGTCGCGGTATAGCCGCTAATCGGGCTACCCCCGGTGTAGGTCGGCGCCGTGTAGGAGACGGTGGCCAAGGTATCGCCCGGCGTGGCGCTGACGCCGGTCGGCGCACCCGGCGCAACAGGGTTGACGGTAAAACTCTGCTGCACCTGGGCTGCGGCGTTGTAGACGGAACTGCCGCTCTGGTCGGCATTGACCGTACAGGAGCCGGCAGCAACAAAGGTAAGCGCCCCGCCGCTGCTGATGGTGCATACCCCGGTCGTGGCGGAAGTAAAGCTGACGGTAAGACCGGAAGGTGCAGCAGTCGCGCTTAACGTTGGAGTCGTACCGAAATTCTGCGCGCCGGGGTTAGTAAAGGAGATGGTCTGGTTGGCCTTGGGCGTAAAGCTGCTGGAAGCCGCTGAGGCGCTGCCGCTGCCCACGCTGTTGGCGGCAATGACGCTACAGGTATAGGTCTTGCCGTTGGTCAACCCGGTAACGGCGAGTGGCGACGCCGCCCCGCTTTGGCTGCCAGTCGCCCCGCCGTCGCTGGAGGCGCAGGTCGCGGTGTAGCCGCTAATCGCCGCGCCGCCGCCGCTGGCCGGCGCGCTGAAGGCAACCGAGGCTTGCCCGTCGCCCGGCGTGACCACGCCGATGGTTGGCGCGCCGGGAACCACGGCGTTAACCGTGAAACTTTGCTGAACCTGGCTTGCCGAGTTGTAGGCGGCGCTGCCACTCTGGTCGGCATTGATCGTGCAGGTTCCGGCGCTGACGAAAGCGAGCACGCCGCCGCTGGTGATGGTGCATACGCCGGTGGTCGCGGAAGAGAGCGTCACCGTCAGGCCGGTCGCCGAGGTGCTGGCGCTCAGGGTCGGCGTGGTAGCGAAAGTCTGCGCGCCGGGATTGGTGAAGGTAATGGTCTGATTGGCCTTGGGTATGAAGCTGCTGGAGGCCGACGAAGCGCTGCCGCTGCCCGCCGAGTTGGCGGCGCTAACCGTGCAGGTATAGGTCTTGCCGTTGGTCAGCCCGGCAACACTGAGCGGCGAACCCGCCCCGCTTTGCGCACCGCTCGCGCCGCCATCACTGGAAGTGCAAGTCGCGGTATAGCTGGTAATCGCCGAGCCGCCGGTATTCGACGGCGCGGTAAAACTCACCGAGGCCTGGGCGTCGCCCGCCGTAGCGCTGACGCTGGTCGGCGCGCCGGGCGTAACCGCCACCACGGTGACGCTGATGGTGCGTGTAGCGGTAGCCCAGGTGTCGCTGACCTGAACGGCGAAACTATCCGTGCCGCTATAACCGGCGGTCGGGGTATAGGTGATGGTTCCTCCCGGCGTGATGTCGGCGCTGCCGGTGGCGGCGGTCGCGCTGGAAAAACTCAGGCTGCCGTGAGCAGGCGCGCTGTTCTGCGACCAGGTCAGGGTTTGACCGGAATCGGAGTCGCTGGCGTGTAACAGCGATTTGATGTCGGTGGCGCTGGAATTGGCGTTCACCGACAGCGTGGTGGTAGCGCCGACAAACGTCGGCGCTACGTTAACCATGGTGGTGGTAACCGATGTCGAACTGTTTGCGACGCCGTTATCGATGCCGTCGTTGGGCGTCAGCGTAAAGGTTGTCGTGACGGTGCTGCCTGGCGCGCCCTGATGCAGGGTGGGATGAAACACCAGGGCTTGCAGGTAAGACGATACCGTCGCAGGTGCAGCGGCGGTCAGGGTGTAACTCCCCGCCGAACCGGTCAACCCGCTGCCGGTCAGGGTACCGTTCGCGGCAGTGTAGGTAATCGCCATCGACACATTGTTGGCATTGGCGTCGGAAACCGAAACCCCGGAAAACGGCGCAATGGTGGCATCGTCGTTGACCGCGCCCGCCGTAGTAAACGTCCCGCTCAAGGCCGGCAACGCATTGGTGGTCAAAGAGATAGTGTTGGAAACGCTGCTGTCGCCGTTTTCGCTGGAGGCCTTGAGGCGATAGTAATAAGTCGTTGCCGGCGTAAGCCCCGTCAGGGATTCGGAGGTACCGGACACCGACGCCGGGTTATAACCCGACACGCAAGTGGTGAAACCGGAATTGGTACACACGTAAAGTTTGTACGACGACGCGCCGGTCTGGGCGTTCCAGTTGGCCTGGAAAGTCGCGCCGGTAATCGAAGACGCCGAAGTCGCGGTAGGTGTCGCGGGGATGGTGGTGGTGCTGAGGGTGCTGGAATTGCTGCTGTCACCCACGCTGTTGTAGGCGCGCACCCGGAAATAATAGGTTGTCCCGGCGCTGGTGAGGCCCGACACCGTGGTAAAGGTATCCGGGGTCGGGGTATTGTTCACCACCTTGGGGTTATAACCCGACAACAGGTTGCTGAACGCCGCGTCCGTCGCCACGTCCAGCTTGTAACCGATCACCCCGCTGACCGCCGACCAGTAAACCGTCGCGGAACCACCCGAGATATAAGGGGGTGAACCAAAATTGTAGATCGTTGGCGCGGACGGCGCGCTCGCCCCGCCACCCGAAGCAATGCTGATCCTGCCGCATGCCGAATTGGTGTTGGTATAACTCGATCCGGTGGGCGGCGTGGACGCGCTGCTATTTTGGTAAAAAGCGATCGTGGAATTATTGAAATCGTTGCCACTCGTCGAATTACTGACAACCCAATAGGGATAGCCCGAGATGGTCACTCGGTAGATATACCAACTCGTACCGTTGTCGTAACGCGGGTAGCCGTTGAGGGTTCCATTTTCAGCATAGTTCCCGACGATGGAGGGCGGCCAGGCGTTGTTGCAACCTGCTCCCTCACCGGCATCCGTCACCGAATAAGTCGCCGCGCCAAGCGCCTGGGCAAAAAGCAACCCGATCAGCACACCAACCGCAACTGCCCCTGTTTTCAGGCTTTTCAAGCTAAACATAATGCACTACCCCGTGTAGTTTCCAGGGAACGCCGGCCATTCTCAGATGGAGGCACAAAATAAAAAACCACCCGATCCACGCGTTACCGGCTTATTCCCCGCGCTGTTTGCGTGGGTTAAACCGGAACGCCTGTCCGCGAGCAGGAACTGATAGTCAGCCATACATGAAAACGAAGGGGGGGAGGGCCACTCCGGCGCGACGTGGTGGTGCTACGGCAGGTGTGAGATTAACTTCTCCGTGTGTTGACGAGACGTTTTCCGGGGCGCCTGCGTACACCATGGGCCTCCCACCTATATTTATTCCTGCTTCGCCCCTATCCCTGCGTTTCAACGTTACTGACTAACGGCTTAACTATAGCAAGCGCAAGGAATAGAACAATGTCCTATTCCTTGAATCTCCACCCGAGCGAGAACCTGATGAAAACGCAACCCCAACCATCACCGCACCATACTGGCGCTGAGCAGCTCTTTCTGGGACGCCTGGCTGGACAACAATGGGCCTGCGGCAATCCTCGAAAAAAAAGCCGGCGCTCCACGAGGAACCGCCGGCTTACCCCCGCCCGCGCGAGGGGAAAAACGGTGCTACTTTATCTGTGTGTGAAAAACCTGCCGACGCCCTTACTCGCAGTCGGCAACGATGATTTCGCAATCCTTGCCACATTCCTTGAGCGCCACCGCGCTGGCGGTGCGAATGTCTTTGCCGGTGCCCCAGGCATTGACGCTGGCCGATGAGGCGTAAGCGCCGCAAACCGTGTAGAGCACACCCAGACGGCAGTTTTGCAGATTCATTTCCTTACAGCCCTTGAGCGCGGCGGCCCGCGCCGCTTCCTTGGTTTTCGCGCCGCCGGCGATGTAGTAACCGACATCGCCGGGTTTGTCGCCCACCACGTCATCCACGGCTATCGCGCCGAAGGCGAACACGCTCAACGGCGCGGCGAGTCCCAGAGCGACCAGTAATCCTGCGATTTTTTTCATCTTTTTTCCCTTTAAGTTGGCGTTGAATGGCAATTACCGGCGCTATTTTACGCAGCAAGCGTTACTTGAGCGTTTCCTGGATATACCTTGGCGCGTCGCGCGGGATGGTCGGCTTGGTTGGGACGCCAATTCGCCATCCCACCTCACCCCCCAATTCAACCAACAAACCCCTTCACGCTGCTGCGGATGACGGTAGAATTGCCGTAATTTAACCAACGCTTGATTTCACATGACTGTCGCGCCGAAAAGCGAACTGGATCTCGCCCAAGCGGAAATTCGCGACCTGCAACGCACTGTGCAGGCCTTGCGCGGCGAGCTGGAACTGAAATCCATCGAAAAGGAAACCGCCGTACAGGCCGCGCTGGCGGCAGGCAGCCAGGATGTCGCACAACTCAAGGCAACCTCGGCGGCATTGCGGGACGCGCTGGAACAGGCCCACATCGAGCGTGATACGGCGGTGCAGAAGGCGCTGGCCGATTCGAGCAACGAAATTGTCCAGCTGAAAGCCGCTGCTGCGTCATTGCGCGAAGCGTTGGAATTAAGACAAATCGAGGAGGAAACCCGGATTCAGCGAGCCGTCGCCGCCAACGCCGGGGAAATCGCCCAGCTCAAGGCGACCGCCGCCGAATTACGCGAACAACTGGAAATCCGCCGCGTGGAAATGGAAAACGCGGTACAGGCCGAACGCCAGATTGCCAGCGCCGAAGTCGCGCAACTCCAGGAAACCATCCAGGCGATGCGCGAAAAACTTGAAAGGGGGGAAAAGTAATGCTTAATTTTGAATGTTTAAAGTTTAATTTCGGTGCGCCTGCGGCGCGTGGGAAAAACAATGTTTAGTTTTAAATGTTTAGTGTTTAGTTTTAGTGCGCCTGCGGCGCGGGCTTTTCATTAAACATTAATAATTAAGCATTAAAAATCAAACATTGCCCTTAAACCATGACCGCCAAGACCACCCCCGCCACCGCCACCGCGCAAAAGCGCCTGTTCCGTCAGGCGGCTCTGTTACTCGACATTTCCCAGCGCATCGCGGCGCAGGACAGTCTCGACGCCATCCTCCAGACCCTGGTCGAGATCACCACTGCCGAACTCAATTCCGAACGGGGTTCGTTGTTCCTCAACGATCCCGACACCAACGAGTTGTATTCACGGGTGGCGCAAGGTAATTACCAGCGCGAAATCCGCATCCTCAACACCAGCGGTATCGCCGGCTTCGTATTCACCACCGGGGAAGGCACCATTATTGCGGACGCCTACGCCGATCCGCGTTTCAACCGCAGCGTGGACGAGCAAACCGGCTTCGTCACGCGCAACATTTTGTGCGTCCCGATCCGCACCGCCAAGGGCGAAGTCATCGGCGTGGCGCAAACCCTCAACAAAAAAACCGGGCGCTTTACCAAGGCCGATCTGACGCTGTTCGAGGCGATGACCAGCCAGGGTACGCTGGCCTTGCAAAGCGCCCAGTTCATCGAGCGCATGAACCGCATCCGCCAGCAGGAGATGGAGTTCATCAACATCGTCTCGGAGGCTACCGCCGACATCAAGCTGGGTTCGCTGCTGCGCAAGGTGATGGGCGAGGCGACGCGAATGCTCAACGCGGAGCGTTCCACGCTGTTCCTCAACGACGAAAAAACCCACGAACTGTGGTCGGAAGTCGGCCAGGGGCTGGAATCCATGCAGATTCGCCTGCCCAACCACGTCGGCATCGCCGGGGCGGTGTTCAGTTCCGGGAAAACCATCAACATTCCCTACGCCTACGCCGATTTGCGCTTCAACCCGGCCTTTGACAAGAAAACCGGCTACTTCACCCGCTCGATTTTATGCGTGCCGGTGATCAACAAGGCCGGCAAGATCATCGGCGTCACCCAAGTACTGAACAAACGCGGCGGCACCTTTACCAACGAGGACGAAGCGCGCCTCAGAGCCTTTACCGCACAGGTGTCGATCGCGCTGGAAAACGCCAAGCTGTTCGCCGACGTGCAGAACATGAAGAACTACAACGAGGCGATGCTGGAATCGATGTCCAACGGCCTGATCACCCTCGACGAAAAGGAAAACATCGCCACCTGCAACGCCGCCGGCCTGCACATCCTCAAAACCAGCGAAGCCGCCATCATCAACAAGCCGGTGCGGGAATTCTTCGGCGAAGCCAACCAGTGGGTGATCGACAAACTCAAACGCATCGGCGAAACCCAACAGTCGGAAATCAGCATGGACGCCGGGCTGGAAGTGGCCGGCGAAAAACTCTCGGTCAACATGACCGTCCAGCCGCTGCTCAATGCCGATAAAAAACGCATCGGCTCGATGATCGTCATCGAAGACATCAGCAGCGAAAAACGCCTCAAATCCACGATGTCGCGCTACATGGACCCCGGCATCGCCGACCGCCTAGTCGCCAGCGGCGCGGAAATTCTCGGCGGGCAAGCGATTGAATGCACGGTGATGTTCTCCGACGTGCGCGGCTTCACCACACTCACCGAACAGCTTGGCGCGCAGGCCACCGTCTCGCTGCTCAACGAATATTTCACCCTGATGGTCGATTGCATCCAGAAAGAGGAAGGGATGCTCGACAAATTCATCGGCGACGCCATCATGGCCGCCTTCGGCATCCCCGTCCCGCACAACGACGACGAAGACCGCGCAGTGCGCGCCGCCATCGGCATGATCCGCGAACTGTTCGCCTGGAACAAACAGCGCGCCGCCGAAGCCAAGCTGCCGGTGGACATCGGCGTCGGCCTCAACACCGACACCGTAGTATCGGGCAACATCGGCTCGAAAAAACGCATGGATTTCACCATCATCGGCGACGGCGTCAACCTCGCCTCGCGCCTCGAATCGGCCTGCAAACAATACGGCGCGCGCATCCTCATCAGCGAATTCACCTACCACAAACTCAAAGGCACCTACCGCAGCCGCGAAGTCGATCTGGTGGTCGTCAAAGGCAAAACCAAGCCAGTGGCGATCCACGAAATCCTCGACTACCACACCGAAGAAACCTTCCCGGAAATCATCGAAGCCCTGCCGCGTTTTCGCAACGGCCTCACCCTCTACCGCCAAAAACGCTGGGACGAAGCCATCGCCGAATTCCAGCAGGTATTGAGCTACCACCCCGCCGACAAGCCGTCCAAGCTCTACATCGAGCGCTGCAACCACTTCAAGGAAGCCCCGCCGCCCGAGGAGTGGAATGGGGTTTGGGTGATGGAGTCGAAGTAGTTGGGGTAGAATTGCTCGCCAAGTGCTCTCGTGTAGCGTATTCCGGCAGTATTCTGGTGGAACTCGCTTAATATCAATAAGTAAGCTCACAAAAGTTCGGCATAATGGAAAACTACTCGGACGCTGCTTTACGGCATTGGAAAGACGCTAAATTGCTTGAGAAAGAAAATTGCGTGGAGAATGCGGATCACCACTACGGCTTTGCGGCAGAATGTGCCATTAAGCGGGTATTAATCAAACTTCCAGCTTTTTCAAATAACGGAAAGTTGGAAAAAGCTTACAAGGAACACGTCAACGTACTGTGGGGAAAAGTAAATTATCTGAATCTGCAAAAAGCCTATCCCACTCTTTCCGCACTCCTTAAATCAGCCAACCCCTTTTCTGATTGGCATGTAGACCAACGTTATGCTTCGGATGGTGAAATAACCAAGACAGTGATGGAACCTCACAAAAACTCGGCGAAGCGACTTCTCGGTATCGTCCATTTGAACGGGGTCAGACGCACATGACAACGCTTAGATTTGACCAAGTCATTCCCACTGCACTGGCTTTTCTCGGTAGTGATTTTGCCGACAGTACTCGCGAAACAACGCTTTTACGCGACGGTTTTGGCACCCTGTCTGTCGTATTGCCGGATGACGCATTAACGGACGCGAGCGCCTGGAATGAATTGGCTCTGCAACTACATCAAGCCTTGGGCGCTTATAGTCCAGGCGAAGATCAAGTTCTGCTAAGGCAAAGTGATCTCATCGACCCTTCCGATGTCCTGGAATCGCCAGACCGTGTTCGCCTGCCGGACGTGCCGAACACATGGCTAGTTGATCGTTTGCAGACCAATCAGGACTGGCTGCGTGAGCCTCTGGTTCAACACCCGCCTTTGCCCACGGCAGTCGCTTTCAGCATCAAGGGAGGAGTGGGTCGCACCACGGCTTTTTCGTTATGGGCTTGGTCTCTTGCCCGTGCGGGTAAGAATGTCGTGCTCGTCGATCTTGATTTGGAAGCACCCGGCATCGCTGGTTTATTGCTGGATGAAGGTCACCTGCCCGATTACGGTTTGGTGGATTGGCTGGTTGAAGCGTTGGTTGGGCAGGCCGATGAAGCTCTATTGCGAGATTGCCTGGTTGATTGCGATTTGGCTCGCAATGAGCCGGGACGAATTCAGGTGTTGCCAGCGTTTGGCACAAAAACTAGCGAATACGTAAACAAATTGGGGCGCATTTATATGCCTACTTTCGCTACCGAAACTGGCAAATTCCTAGGTTTGGCTGAGCGTTTGTCGATGTTACTGGAACAATTGGCAGCTCTGCCGGACAAACCCGATTTGGTAATGTTGGATAGCCGCGCGGGCCTTCATGATATTGGTTCTGCTGCCGTGACCCGATTGGGTGCCGAGGTTTTCATGTTCGCACGTGATGACTATCAGAGTTGGCAGGCTTACCGGCAATTGTTCGAACATTTAAGTCGTTCGCGTAGCGTGGCCGTTGGCATGAACGACGACGATCTGCGCTGGCGCCTAAAGATGGTCGGAGCCCAACTGGACTCAACCGAATCCGCGAAATTGCGTTTCACGGATGCCTCATATGGTGTTTGGAGCGACGAGCTATATGATGATGAGGAAAGTAAAGTCACGGGGAACTCAACTGAACTGACACCTCAAGTTTTTGAGCGCGAAGAGGACAATGCACCTCATATGCCACTTTTTGTTCAATTTGATCCCAGAATCAGGGGATTCGATTTAATCAATCCAGAAAATTGCCCTGATTGGAAAATCGTCGAGACAGCGTTTGGGGATTTCTTTATCGGTGCTACCGCACGAGTATTCTCCGATGAATCTATCACAGGAGATGCGTGAAATGGAACTGTCTTTTGATCCCACGTCCATCCGGCAAGCTCTCGTCGACTTACCACTCACTCAAGCATGGGAAGACCTGGCACCTCCGAGACCGTCCGAAATTTATATCCCACTAATGCACCATAAGGCGCTTCCGCCAGATGTCAGTATCGTGGAAGGAATGCGTGGCGCAGGAAAAAGTTTCTGGACTGCTATATTAGCCGATGATGACACGCGAAAACTCGTTTCTGGCGTTGCGAATATCCATTGGCCCAACTTAATCGTGAAGGTTGGTTTTGGCTTGGACCCGGATAATGAGCGTTTCCCTGATGCCAAACGAATAGCCTTGTTGATAACCCAAGATTGCAGTCCGGATGATATTTGGCGTTCTGTATTGCTAAGACACTTATTGAAAGAGTTGGGAAAACCTTTGCCTTTCGATGATGAGGTGGATGCTGCCGCCCTTTGGGTTGCGGCTAACCGCGACCCGGCTAATCGATATTTAGCAGAATGTGACCGCGACTTGGCTCAGCAGAAAAAAGTACTGTTGTTGTTGTTCGACTCCTTGGATCGTCTGGCCGATAATTGGGGATTAATTCGAGAAATACTGTCTGCAGCACTTCAGCTTGGTTTGGAGTGCCGCTCTCGGAGAGCAATTCGCTGCAAGTTCTTCCTGCGCCCAGATATGGTCGAGGAGGACGACGAAATATGGCGGTTCTCCGACAGTTCGAAGTTGCTTCACAGTATGAGCGGATTGACATGGAGACCCAACGATTTGTTCGGCCTAATCTTGCTCCACTTGGCTAACTCGGAGTCGGCTGGCCCAGCATTTAGAGACGCAATCGAGCATCAGGTACATATCCAATGGCGGGAAATCGATGATGTGTATCCTTTACCCCGTGAATTGACGGCTGGTGAGCAACCATTACGCGGAATAGTTGAAGCTCTGGCCGGTCCTTGGATGGGTACTACTGCGAAACGCGGTTTCACCTTCACATGGATTCCCACTCACTTGTCCGACGCCAAGGGGCGGCTCAGTCCACGTAGTATCCTGTTAGCAGTAAAACGTGCGGCCGAGTGGACAAGTGAGCAATATCCTAACCACAGAACTGCCCTGCATTACGAAGGTATCCAGCAAGGGGTGGTAAAAGCTTCCAAGATTAGAATTAGCGAAATCAAGGAAGATTATCCTTGGGTTGGACCTTTGCTGGAGGCACTAGAAGGCACAACGGTTCCGCTGACAACCGATGAATTGACTACGAAATGGACAAAATCCTGTATCCAATCTTCACTTGAAGCCGCACAACAAAATAAGAGGCTCCCGCCACGCCGTTACAGTAGTGACCCTAATCGCAAGGGCGAGATACAGGCATTGGTGGATGACTTGGTGGAGTTGGCTATTCTTTATCGTACGGAGGATAACCGGATCAATATGCCAGATATTTTTCGCGTCGGCTTCGGCATTAAACGCAAAGGCGGGGTCAAACCTCCGCGTTGATCGGCAGGTGGCGGAAAAATTTACCCAATCATTTCCTCGCCGCCGCCCACTCATCTCACCATCTGTAGCCCCCCATCAGCACCAATCAGGGTCTGCAAAATCACATTTACTCGGTAGCAAAGCTGGAGCCGATTCAAAAATTCCGTAGATCGGGTAAGCAGCACTTCGCGTACCCCAACACCTCACGCCCGCTCCCCCGCCATCGCCTGCAACGCCGCGCGCGTCAAAAACCCCGAGCGGGTTTCGTGATGCGTTCGCGCATATTCGTCGATTTTGTGCAGCACCCGCGCCGGGACGGTGATGTTGATTTTCTCGGCGCGGCCCAGGTAGCGGTCGATATCGACATCGACGATCACCCACACTGCGCCGCTGTAATCGGGGTTGGCCTGATGCAGGGAAAGCGCTCGCGGAACCGGGATATCCCAGCCCTTGTCGGCGAGCAGTTCGCAGTGGGCATCGATGGCTTCGCGCGCCATTTCGATGGCTTCGTCAAAGGTATCGCCGGCTGAGTAACAGCCGGGCAGGTCGGGGACAGTGACGCCGTATTTCACGCCGTCATCGCTATGCAGGGCAAGCGCGTATCGCATGGTTTATCTCCAGGGCCAGCCGGCCTGTCTGTATATGCTTTTGAGGGTGGGCAGGGGAACATCCTTGCGCGGATGGGGCAGCGTCACAACACCCGCTTTTTCCGGGTGAACGAACTGGTGATGAGAGCCTTTGATACGGTCGAGCTTCCAGCCGTCGGCTTCCAGTTTCCGAATTACGTCCACGCTTTTCATGGTGTTGATTATAACCACCCAGCAGTTATAATCAACACCACATATTTTGTTGCAGTTCATCACTGCACCCTCAACCCCAACCGCCGAAAGAGTCTCCCATGCCCGCCGCCAAACCCGCCGCTGCGCCCAAGCTTTCACGCCAGCGCCGCCCTGCCGAAATGGCGGCGGTCGATTGGCAGATTGCCTTGCGCCGCCAGTTCGGGCGCGAGCAGGATTTTCAACTGGAAAACCTCGGCGGCGCGCCGGTTTTCTCGGAATTTGCGGTGACCAACCCGGCCAGCGGCGGGCGTTACCGGGTGGCGATACGCGGCGCGGGGCTGGGGGAGAACTTCTGTTCCTGTCCCGATTTCGCGAGCAATGATCTGGGCACCTGCAAACATGTGGAATTCACCCTCGCCCGCCTGGAAGCGCAGCGCGGCGGCAAGGCGGCGCTGGCGCGGGGCTTTTCTCCGGCGTATAGCGAGGTGTGGCTGAATTACGCCGGGCAGCGCAGCGTGTGTTTTCGCGCCGGGAGCGATTGTCCGCCGGCGTTGAAAAATCAGGCCGTGGCCTTGTTCCGGGAAGGGGGCGTACTGCGGCCTGAAGATTTCGGCAAGCTGGACGATTTTCTCGATGCGGCGCGGGAACTTGACCATGAAGTGCGCTGTTACGACGATGCGCTGGCTTTCATCGCGGAGACCCGCGACGCGGCGCTTCGTGCGGAAGTGCTCGCCAAGGCGTATCCCAAGGGGGCGCAAAGTCCCGCGCTGAAAAAGCTCCTCAAGACCGGGCTTTATCCCTACCAGGCCGAAGGCGCGCTGTTCGCGGCGCGCGCCGGACGCGCCCTGATCGGCGACGAAATGGGCCTGGGCAAGACCATCCAGGCGATTGCCGCCGCCGAGTTGTTCGCCCGCCATTTCGGCGCGGCGCGGGTGCTGGTGGTGTGCCCGACCTCGCTCAAGCACCAGTGGCAACGCGAAATCGCCCGCTTCGCCGGACGCGACGCGCTAGTGATCGGCGGCCAACGCGCGGTGCGGGAAAAACTTTATCAGCAGGAATCTTTCTGCAAAATCGCCAATTACGAGACGCTCTCGCGCGATCTCGATTTGATCCAGGCCTGGGCGCCCGATGTGGTGATTGTCGATGAGGCGCAGCGCGTCAAGAACTGGAACACCATCGCGGCGCGCGCCCTGCGGCGCATCGCCAGCCCCTACGCGGTGGTGCTCAGCGGTACGCCATTGGAAAACCGTCTGGAAGAACTGATTTCCATCGTCCAGTTCGTCGATCAGCACCGTCTCGGCCCCACCTGGCGGCTCCTCGACAATCACCAGCAGCACGACGAACACGGGCGGGTGGTGGGCTACCGCGACCTCGGCAACATCGGTGCGACGCTCTCCCCGATTATGCTGCGCCGCCGCAAGGCGGAAGTCCTCGACCAGTTGCCGGCGCGCATCGACAACACCCTGTTCGTGCCGATGACGCCCGAACAACGGGTGCACCATGACGAAAACGCCGATATCGTGGCGCGCATCGTGCAGCGCTGGCGGCGCAGCGGTTTCCTCTCCGAGGCCGACCAGCGGCGCATGACCTGCGCGCTGCAAAACATGCGCATGTCGTGCAACAGCACTTTCCTGCTCGATCACGAAAGCGACCACGGCCATAAGGCCGATGAATTACTGGTTCTGCTCGACGAACTGTTCGAGCAGCCGGACGCCAAGGTGGTGGTGTTCAGCTCCTGGCTGCGCACACATGAGCTGATCGTGCGGCGTCTGGAAACCCGTGGCTGGGGACATGTGTTGTTCCACGGCGGAGTGCCGGGGAACCAGCGCGGCGCGCTGGTCGAGCGTTTCCACAACGACCCGGCGTGCCGGGTATTTCTCGCCACCGATGCCGGCGGGGTGGGCCTTAATCTGCAACACGCGGCGGCCACCGTAGTCAACATGGATATGCCGTGGAACCCGGCGGTGCTGGAACAGCGCATCGGGCGGGTGTACCGGCTGGGCCAGACCAAAAGTGTGCAGGTGGTCAATTTCGTCGCGCAAGGCGCTATCGAGGAAGGCATGTTGTCGCTGCTGGCCTTCAAGAAATCGCTGTTCGCCGGGGTGCTCGACGGCGGGCAAGGCGAAGTGGCGCTGCACGGCGGCAAGCTGGCGAAATTCATGGAAAGCGTCGAACAGGTCACCGGCGCGTTTGAGAAAGCGCCCGTACCGGTCGAAGAAGCCCCACCGGAAGAAACGCCGCCGGTCGAGGCTGCCCCCGCCGCGCCGCAATCCGCCCCCGCCGCCGACCCGTGGGGGCCGTTGCTCGACGCCGGGTTAAAACTGGTGGAAAGCCTCGCCGCCGCACAAGCAGGCGGCGCAGCCTCGCCATGGCTGGAAAACGACCCGGCAACCGGCAAGTCCTACCTGAAAATCCCCGTACCGCAGCCCGAAACCGTAGCGCGCCTTGCCGGTGCGCTGCAAGGGCTACTGGCTGGCCTGAAACGTTGAGAGTCACGGGATATGAAAACCAAATCGGAACCGAAAAAGTGATGAGGAATGGGTGATGGATAATGACAGCAATGCCGCCCAATTAAACGTATCGACCCGCTTTTGCCCGGGAGCGCCGGCGTCTCGCCGGCCTGCCGCCTGGATGGCGGCGCTCCCGCCCGCTGCGGGCCAAAGCTTGATTTCGCGGCATGAGGTCATGAGAGGTGGTTTTCATCACCCATTACTTCTACTTTGTCAGATTTCAGGACAACTGGGTTAGTACGTCCCTTCCCCACACGGGGGAAGGACAGGATGGGGGCGAGCAAACTATTCAACCAATTGATTTTGAACGCCCCCACCCCAACCCTCCCCCGTTGGGTGAGGGAGCAAAAACCGTAGTGCACCAATCCGACAAAGTAGAATTACCCATCACCCATTACCGTAGAACCCGATTTCATTGGTTGACAATAGACTACCGACAATAGGCGCAAAGGAAACTGACATGGCAAAAAAACTGACTATCGACCCGCAAGACCTGATCGAGGCGCTGACCAGCGGCATCGATTCCTACGACTACGGCTGGTTTCTCGACAAAAGCAGCGGTGACGTGATCCTGGCCGGCGACGGCAGTGACGTTTCCCTGTCCGATGCCGAAGACCATCCCGATTATTTGCGTATCGAACCGTCGCCGTCGCATGACGCCTATCAGGTGATGGCAGATTTCGTCGATGAATTGAGCGACGAACGGATTGCCAACGCGTTGTCGCGCGCTCTGGACGGGAAAAAACCCTTCCGCCGTTTCAAGGACACCCTGCTCGATTTCCCGGAAACCCGCGCCGCCTGGTTCGCCTTCGAGGAGGCGGCGGATTTGCGCCGCGCCGAGGAATGGTGCAAGGAAAATGGGTTTACGGTGGAGTGGCGCAGCCGCTAATCCAATACGCTTCAGAACCCCGTCAACACTGCCCCGGAGATGGATACGCCGACTGTTGGCGAAATAGGCGAGCGGGTGTTTGATTACTCGTCGTCGAGGATAGACAAATACGCCAGGATATCGCGGATTTCCTCGGGTTTGAGCTGATTCAACACGTCCCTGGTGCGATCCTTGAGGTCTTCGTCATGAATTCGCTCGCCCTTGATGAACAGGCCGACCTGGCGGTTGAGGTACTGGGTGTATTGTCCGGCCAGCATCGGCATGGCTTTCTTGCCTTGCCCCTGCGCGCCGTGACACGAGGAACACTCTGCCTTGTAGGTCTTCGCCCCGGCTTCGGCATTGCCTTCGGCGCGCGGTACGTTGAAGACTTTCTCCATCGCCAGCAGGCGCACCAGCGCGTCTTCGTCCTCCTTGAACTGCGGCGTTTGGGTTTCCAGCTTGAGTTGGGAAACGTATGCCGCGACGTGATTGACATCCTCATCGGACAATTCGCGTTCCAGGGTGTAGGGGAACATCGGCAGGTTGATGCGTTTGCGGGCCTTGAATTTCAGCAACTGATCCTTCAGATAACCGAACGACAGCCCGGCGATACGCGGGTATTCGCCCTTCTTGCCGCCCTGTCCGAGCGGCCCGTGGCAGGCGGCGCACACCCCGTTGATCTGCTGGCCGGCCTCCAGGTCGATCTTGAGGCCGGACGGAATCCCGTCGGCGCTGAACGACATCGCGGGCGGCGCGGCGGCAGCGCCTGCCAACGGCGCAGGGGCGACCTTTTTGGCAGCCTTGGGCGCGCCCTGGCTAATAGCCGAAAACGCCAGCAGGATCACCCCAGCCAACGCGATAACAACACGCTGGAAATTCATCAATCGTTCCTTCTTCATGACATGACTCAACTAACATATATCTTAATTGAATAACATCATTCATCCAAGCCGGTGATGCTGGAATACCCCGCCGGCACAGCGGCGGCGCTTCCGGCGATGGCAACATGGCGTGGATATCTGGATCGATCGGGAGGGGTGCGTTGTGACCTGCGATAACGTTAGCAATCACTTACGCCACAACGCCCAAGGGATAAGGATATGCCTGAAGAACGGATTCAGAAGCCGGTCTCCGGGCAGATGTCGGAGCCGCCGGGAGGATTGGTTCCGAATAATGGCCCTATCTTACGCTGAACCCTTGCGCCGTCCCGTCGGCGTTCTTCACGTAGACCCGATTGTTTTCCACCCACCAGGTGGGTTTGTTGACGACATCGGCGGGTTTTACCAAATCCCATTGCGGCGTCAGGGTGTAGCGCTTGCCGTTGAGCGTCGCGATGGCGGTGCCGTCCATGCGCGGCACGACCTTCAGGTTCGGGTCGTTGAGTTCCTTGGCAAAAGTCGCCTGCAAGGTGGTGTAGTCATCAAAGTCCGCCACCAGTACCTGGCTATAGGCGCCGTCGTTATAAACGACATTGCCGTTGGCGATGGCGGCGAACGTCGCGCCGTTGGGCTGGGCGCTGCGGTTCCATACCGGACGACCGATGTAGCTGGCGCCGTCGGCGCTGGTGACTTTCCAGGTGCCGTTCCAGCGTAATTCGCTGGTTGCACCCGGCAGGGCTTGCGCAACCTTGGCGGCGAAGACCTGCGGGTCGCCTACACTGGGGGCAAAAATCGTGACCAGTCCGCCGGTGGCGACTTCGACATTACCTTCGGCGCTCACGCTGACGCCGTCGGCGCGGCTGGTATCGACGCGAATGCGCCGGGTGGGCATCACCGATACCTGGTCGCCGTTGAGGCTGAAGGTCAAGGCGCTGTGGGCTTTCTGATCCGCCGCCGTATCGCCGCTGATCTGGAAGTTCAAGACGCCATGGACGCTCTGGACGGGTATTGCCGGGGTGGTGGCGGTGCCTAACGCGGCGTTCAGAGTTTTGAACAGGCTATCGTTCAGATTGGCCCCGGTCAGTCGCAACGGCGCGCCGTCCAGACGCGGGATGAAGGCGTTGTTGTTGTAGCCGCCGATGGTGAACTTGTTGCCGCCCGGCGTCAGGTCGTCGCCGACCGCGTTGGTGGAGCCTTCCTTGCTGCCCAGATAGGCGCTGGTGACGATGCCGTTTTTGTCGAATTCGGCGGTCTCCCCTGCCCACACGATGCCATCCTTGATCGCCGCAAAGGCATTGCCTGCGCCGCCGATGCTGCTGAACGAGCCGGGCTCAAGAACAATGTAGCAGGTGACGACGTGAACCACATCCGAGCTGACATCCGAACTGGCCTGGACGACGGTGTTGCAGACCTGGCGGCTACCGCCGCTCCCGCTGCTCTTGCCGGATTTGATGACATTCCCGCCGATGCTGACGATGGGTTTGTCTTCGCCGCTGGAGGTGACTTGGGCGGAGCCGGTGACGGCCAGTACCGGGGTCTGGACGCCGCCGATGTTCTTCATCTCGAAGGTCATGGTGGTATTGGCCTGGCTGGAGGTGATGGTCAGCTCGTGGCCGCCGATGTTGAGATTCACCGTCGCAGCCTGACCACCGGTGGCGCCGGGCGGCGGCAGATCAACCTTGGTGCCGGAAACCCCGCTGGAGCCGGTTGGGACGACGAGGGTGTCGTTGCCCTTGATGCCGATCCTGGCGCTCGCGCCGGTGCTGTCCACACTGACCTGGCTATCCTTGCTGCCGGAGACCACCACGATACCGTTTTTCAGGCCGGCCATAGCCTGGCCGCTCTGGCTGGCGGTGAAGCTGGCGCTGCCCTGATCGACGGTGACGGTGCTGACCGAGGTGGTCGCGCCCGGCAAGGTGACGTGGGTGACGCCGAGTTGAGTGCCGGCAGTGTCGCTGCTTACGCCGATGGCGCCGGTTCCGGGCAATGTCACGCTGACGCTGTTGCTGCCGGGGTTGGTTCCGCCTGTACTGGTGCTGGGCGGCGGCAGGTTGATGGCGGTGCCGTCCTTGCCGTTTTCCGTAACCGTGACCGACTGGCCGGTGGTCAGCGTCGCCGTGCCGCCGCCGGTGGGAAGAACATTGGGCGGCGGGGTGGGATCGCCGCCGGGAGGCTCCGGCGCCGGCGCAGGAGCGCTCGGGGTAAAGCTCGCGGACAAACCGGAGTAATTGCCGTAGCCCGCGCTGTTCCTGGCCTTGACCAGACATTGATAGGCAGTGCCGTTGGTGAGTCCCGAGACGGTGATGGGGCTGGACGCGCCGGTCTGGTTGAAGGCGTAGCCGACGATATCAAATCGGTTCGCCGTATCGCAGGATACCGTGTACTCGCTCACATCCGCGCCGCCGTTGTTGGCGGGGGCGGTGAAGGCCACGCTGACGCTGGCGTTGCCTGCCGTCGCGACGACGTTGGTGGACGCGCCGGGAACCGTAATCTGCGGGGTATCGCTGGGCGTCGCTGCAACGCCGAGGGCGGAAAAATCGCCGTAACCCGCGCTGTTTTTCGCCTTGACCTTGCATTGGTACTCAACGCCGTTGGTCAAGCCTGTAACGTTGATCGGCGAGCTCGCACCGGTCTGGCTGATATACGGGTCGCCACCGGTGAAAGTGTTGCTGGGTGCGCAGGAAGCCGTGTACTCGGT
>CAYVIN010000043.1:0-32299 GCA_964451375.1 uncultured Sulfuricella sp. | reverse complement strand
AGGCGAATTTTCCGAAGGAGCGGCGTAGTGATTCATACGCCACACTTTCGCGAAATTTGCATATGAAACAAAAGACCAGCGAGGGGTGTGCAATTTGTGAAATATCCGGGTTAACAACACAAAGTTGGGATGGGCTGTTTTCCCCGTTCGCCTTCCCGTATAGTTAAACGTTCGCCTTTCCTCTAGCCGGTCTTATGGAATTCATCAAAATTCGTGGTGCGCGCACCCACAATCTCAAGAACATCAACCTCGACCTGCCGCGCAACAAGCTGATCGTGATTACCGGCCTGTCCGGTTCGGGCAAGTCGTCGCTGGCGTTCGATACCCTGTATGCCGAGGGGCAGCGCCGCTATGTCGAATCGCTGTCGGCGTATGCGCGGCAGTTCCTGCAATTGATGGAAAAACCCGACGTGGATTTGATCGAGGGCCTGTCCCCGGCGATTTCCATCGAGCAGAAGGCCACCAGCCACAACCCGCGCTCCACGGTGGGCACGGTCACCGAAATCCACGATTACCTGCGCCTTCTGTACGCGCGCGTCGGCGACCCATATTGCCCGGAGCACAACATCGTGCTGTCAGCCCAGACCGTCTCGCAGATGGTCGATGCGGTGCTGGAACTGCCGGAAGACACCAAGCTGATGATCCTCGCGCCGCTGGTGGCGAACCGCAAGGGCGAGCAGGTCGAGCTGTTCGACGAGATGCGCGCCCAGGGTTTCGTGCGGCTGCGCATCAACGGCGAAATCCATGAGATCGACGCGCTGCCCAAGCTGGAAAAAAACAGGAAACACACCGTCGATGTGGTGGTGGATCGCGTCAAGATACGCGGCGACCTCAAGCAGCGCCTCGCCGAATCCTTCGAGACCGCCCTGCGCCTGGCCGACGGCAAGGCGCTGGCGGTGGAAATGGAGAGCGGCAACGAACACCTGTTTTCCGCCAAGTTCGCCTGCCCGGTGTGCAATTATTCGTTGCAGGAACTGGAACCACGCCTGTTCTCTTTCAACAATCCGATGGGAGCCTGCCCGGAGTGCGACGGGCTGGGGCAGATCAGCTTTTTCGACCCCAAGCGGGTGGTCGCGTTTCCCCACATGAGCCTCGCCGCCGGGGCGATCAAGGGCTGGGACAAGCGCAATGCGTTTTCCTTCCAGATGCTGCAAGGCCTGGCTCTGCATTACGGTTTCGATACCGACACCCCGTTCAACCAACTGCCCGAAGATGCCCGCCAGGTGGTCTTGTACGGCAGCGGCAGAGATCAGGTCGAGTTTCTCCACATCGCCGAAAATGGGCGGATGTTGAAGCGCAGTCACGTTTTCGAAGGCGTGATTCCCAACCTGGAACGGCGCTACAAGGAAACCGACTCGATGGCAGTGCGCGAGGAACTGTCGAAATACATCAACTACCAGACCTGTCCGACCTGCGACGGCGCGCGGCTGCGCGTCGAAGCCCGCCATGTGCGGGTCGGCGGCAAGCCGCTGCATGAAGTCAGCCGGCTGCCGCTGAAAGGCTGCTACGACTTTTTCGCGATCCTCGAATTCACCGGCCAGAAACAGGCCATCGCCGAAAAAATCGTCAAGGAAATCGCCGCGCGCCTGCGCTTTTTGAATAATGTCGGGTTGGAGTACCTGTCGCTGGATCGTTCCGCCGAAACCCTCTCTGGCGGTGAAGCCCAGCGCATCCGCCTCGCCAGCCAGATCGGCTCGGGCCTTACCGGGGTGATGTACGTCCTCGACGAGCCTTCCATCGGACTGCACCAGCGCGACAACGACCGCCTGCTCGGCACCCTGCGCCACCTGCGCGACATCGGCAACACCGTGATCGTGGTCGAACACGACACCGACGCGATCCTTTCCGCCGACCACGTGGTCGATATCGGCCCCGGCGCGGGCATCCACGGCGGCGAAGTGGTCGCCGAAGGCACCCCTCGGGAAATCCAGAACAACCCCAATTCGCTCACCGGGCAATACCTGTCCGGCGAACGGCGCATCGAAGTCCCCCAGCAGCGCCACGCGCCCGACCCCAAACGCATGGTGCAACTCAGCGGCGCGACCGGCAACAACCTGAAGAACGTCACCATGAACCTGCCGGTCGGCCTGTTCGTGTGCGTCACCGGGGTATCCGGCTCGGGCAAATCGACGCTGGTCAACGACACCCTGTACCGCGCCGTGGCCCGCCATCTGTATGGTTCCGCCACCGAACCGGCGGTCTACGCTGAACCCACCGGTATGGAATTTTTCGACAAGGTCATCGACGTCGATCAAAGCCCCATCGGGCGTACCCCGCGCTCCAATCCGGCGACCTACACCGGCCTTTTCACGCCGATCCGCGAACTCTTTGCGGGTGTTCCGCAATCCCGCGAGCGTGGCTACGGGCCGGGACGCTTCTCCTTCAACGTCAAGGGCGGGCGCTGCGAAGCCTGCGAAGGCGACGGGGTGATCAAGGTGGAAATGCACTTCCTCCCGGACATCTACGTCCCCTGCGACGTCTGCCACGGCAAACGCTACAACCGCGAAACCCTGGAGATCCAGTACAAGGGCAAGAACATCCAGGAAATCCTCGCGATGACGGTCGAGCAAGCCCACGAATTTTTCGCCCCGGTGCCGGTCAT
This sequence comes from uncultured Sulfuricella sp., assembly GCA_964451375.1. Taxonomy (GTDB): domain Bacteria; phylum Pseudomonadota; class Gammaproteobacteria; order Burkholderiales; family Sulfuricellaceae; genus JAGXQV01. The sequence continues at coordinate 29,697 of CAYVIN010000043.1, read as the reverse complement.
CGCCCGCAAACTGCAAACCCTGCTCGACGTGGGGCTGGGCTACATCACCCTCGGCCAGAGCGCGACTACGCTATCCGGCGGCGAAGCCCAGCGCGTCAAACTCTCGCTGGAATTAAGCAAGCGCGACACCGGGCGCACGCTCTACATCCTCGACGAACCCACCACCGGCCTGCACTACCACGACATCGAACTGCTGCTGACGGTCCTGCACCGCCTGCGCGACCACGGCAACAGCGTGGTGGTCATCGAGCATAATCTGGATGTCATCAAAACCGCCGACTGGCTGATCGACATGGGCCCGGAAGGCGGCATCGGCGGCGGCATGATCGTCGCGCAAGGCACACCGGAGGACGTGGCGGGGAATATCGAGAGTTTTACCGGGCGGTATTTAAGGGGGATGTTGTAGGCGGGAAAACCGCGACCAACTGTAGGCTGGGGTGAGTGAGCGAACCCCAGCGGGTTCCATGGAATGGGGATGCTGGGGTTCGTACCTCACCCCAGCCTACTCTGGCTCCTTACCCTGTTCGGCGGTGGTAACATACCCCATCCCCAGCCGGAGAACACCATGAAACGTTTTGATCGTATCACCTTCGACCCCAACGTCATGGGCGGCAAGCCCTGTATACGGGGCCTGCGCGTCACTGTCGGCACCCTCGCCGGACTGGTCGCCAGCGGCCACGACAAGAAAGCCATTCTCGCCCTTTATCCCTATCTTGAAGCGGAAGACATCGACCAGGCGCTGGGTTACGCGGCCTGGCGGGTCGAAGAAGTCGAACTGCCGCTTGTCGCCTGAGCAGGCGAAATGAAGCTGCTGGTGGATATGAACCTGTCGCCGGAGTGGGTGACAGTTCTTCAACGTGCTGGTTTTGAGGCTGTCCACTGGAGTTCGGTCGGAAAAAGCAACGCCCCTGACCGGGAATTGTTCGATTGGGCGCGCAGCAACAGCCATATCGTATTTACCCATGACCTGGATTTCGGCGCAATGCTGGCCATTACAAAGGCCGAATCACCTAGCGTGTTTCAGATACGCACCCAGGACGTTGCGCCTGCTACCCTCGCTCCACGGGCAATTACGCTGCTGAAACGCTTTGAGGCCGATCTGCTTGCGGGTGCGCTGGTGGTGGTGGATGAACTGCGCGAGCGGGTGCGGTTGCTGCCGTTGGGGGAGAGATGAAATTGGAGGAAGCAATGTAGGGTGGGCACGGCTCTATCGTGCCCACGCGGTTCCTGATCGGTGGGCACAAAAAGCCGTGCCCACCCTACCCGGCTTGGAGGAATATTGTTATGGCCAAACAATTCAAGTCATGGATGGACTTCATGAATTTCTCTGAATCTGTGAAGAGGCGTGCCAGATTCGTTTTCGATGAAGACGTCACTAGATTTCTTGACGCACTATTTGAAACCAGCAACAGTCGCCATCATGTTATTAGCAAAAACAAATATGTTTGGCGCGCTCAGCTTGGAAACTCAACAGTAGTCGTTGAAGAGAAGAGCGGCGATTCGGAAGAGTCTTCATATTGTTATGAGGACTTAATACCATACCCTGCTGATCGGATGAAACCCAAGCGCGAATCCGCGCGTGAAGGACGTGTCAACCCGAAGGGGATACCATGTCTATACGTTGCAAATAAACTCGAAACCGCAATTTCAGAAACACGTCCATGGATTGGCAGTTTGGTATCGGTTGGACAATTTAGAATAACTAGGAATCTGAAATTAATTGATTTTTCAGTTGGGCATGACCGTGAGTTAGATATTCTTTCATGCTTAGACGATCCGTCGCCCACTGACATCGAAAGTTTTGTGTGGACACAGGTTGATAAGGCATTTTCTAGACCGGTAAATAATAGCGACGATACCGCAGAATACATTCCGACACAGGTTATATCGGAGTTCTTCAAGACACGAGGATTTGATGGCGTAGCATATAGAAGTCTCTTCGGCGACAAGGGGTATAACTTGGCCCTTTTTGATCTTGATGCAGCAGAACTCGTGAACTGTGCACTATGCCCAGTAGAATCAATCAAAATCTCGCATGGGAAAATGACAAATTCTTATAGGGCAAAAACTGAGGAGCCTGCTCTATAGGTTAGCGGAGCCCAGTTGGAGTGTTGGGGGTTCGCTACCGCTCACCGCCAACCTACCCTTCACCCCCGCGCCGCCTCCCGCAACACCTTTTCCGCCCATTTGTTGAGGCTTTGCCCAGCGTGGGCGGCGGCTTTGAGCGCGGCGGCGTGGACGCTCGGATCGACGCGCCGCATCAGCTTGCCGAAGGTGGGTTTTGCGGGGGATGCTGTAAGCGTTATTACACTTTTACACGCGGAACATTTAATATGCGCATTCCTGTGTAACCTTTCCCATCATGCGCAAATCCGATCTACACCCCAAGTTACAAGCCACTTGTATTCCGATTCCTGGGCGAACCGGATGTTTTGCCGTGACGCCGGAGCCGGTTCCCATGTTCGTCAATGCGCCATCCTGCCACGGGTTGTTTATGTTGGCCCGGAGAGAAATGGACGCGCTAAACGAGGCCATCCAGCGCAATGGCGCGTATGCCGATCTGGTTTTCCACATGCTGAATCGTCGGGAAGCCGTCGATAGCAGCCAGATTGAAGGAACTCACACTGGATTCGATGGGCTTCTGATCCATGAGATTGAATCGAATACGAGCGACGCCAAGCCCGATGGCGATGCCGATGAGACGCTTGATTATGTTCGGGCTTTCGCTTATGGGGGCCGTGAAATCGCCACTCATGGGAGAGCGGCGTTAACGCTGGATTTGATTCGTAACTTACACGCCCGGCTGATGAATGGTAAGGATGAGGTTGCGCCGGGTTGCTGGCGCACAAAACAAAACTTTATCGGCAGCCGGCTGGAGACTGCCCGCTATATTCCCCCAACGGCGGATAAGGTGCCGGCCTTGATGGATGATCTTGCCGGTTTGCTTCAATACGAGCCGGAAGGGGTGATGGAAATATCCATACTGATGCGGGCGGCAATCGCTCATGCGCAGTTTGAGGCCATCCATCCTTTCCTTGATGGGAACGGGCGTACCGGGCGTCTATTGTTGCCTTTAATGCTGGCGGCGGATGGCAAGCCGCCTATCCACCTGGCGACCTTTCTCAAGGTGAAGCAGCAGGATTATTACGACGCCTTGTTGCAGGTTCAGACGCGCTTGAATTGGGCGCCCTGGCTTGAACTGTTTCTGGAGACGGTGGTGGCGTCGTGCCGCCATACGGTTCAGCTATTCGGACATCTGCGTTCCATTCAGTCTCGTTGGCAAAGCGTTCTTGCCGGGAAGCGCAAACACGCAACCGTTTGGCGTGTTGCCGAGCTTTTGCTGGGCCAGCCTATCGTGACCGTCAAGTCTGTCGTGGATCGTCTTGACGTTACCTTCCCGGCAGCGAATAACGCCGTGGCCGAATTGGAAAGGCTGGGGATTGTGCGAACGAGTAATTTACAACGCAGGAATCGGGTTTTTCAGGCTCATGAGGTGATGAATGCATTGTACACCGGCCTGGATGAGGTGCTTGATGACGTGGCGAGATACGTCAATGTCGGGGAGTGACGATGGTCGCTACCGGCCAGCCCGGTTTTCCCGCCCAGTCCTCTGCTGCATGTGAGTCCGGGCAGGATAAACTCCGCCTTACTCCTCGCGCTTCGCCCTTCTCCCTCAGCAGGCTGCCTTTTGCCATTTTTCGGCTGCGCGACCAACTTCCCTGCGGTAATTCCGGGCTAGCCACGGAAAGGTGCTATAGTGAAGTAACAGCAGTTGGTTCATGGAGTTAAATCATGTCAATGACCATTACGAGTATGGCGCAAAATGCGGTTAGCACCGGCTTGCTCAGCAGCAAGACGACTTCCGCGAGCAATGATCCGGTTACGAAGGCGCTGGATCTGGCCGGTAAACGCATTGACCAGCAGAAGGCTTCCGCCGACGTGCAGGTGTCGGCCTTCGGCAAGATCAAGTCGGGTTTCGCCGATCTTCAAACGTCGGGCAAGGCGCTTTCGGGTCTGAGCAAAACCGCCACCACTGAAGATATCAGCAAAGCCGCGCTGAATTTCGTCAGTTCGTTTAATGGCGCGACCAATGCGATTTCCAGCGCCACCAAGGGTGACGGAAAAACCGCCGGGGCGCTGGCGGACAATAGCCGGGCGCGGGTCGCCGGCAACGATTTGAGCCGCTCGCTGAGCAGCGGTAGTACGAGCGCCGATTTGAAGAAAATCGGGATCACCACCGGCAAGGACGGTACGCTTTCAATCGACACCAAGACGTTTGAAGCGGCGCTGAAGAGTGATTCGAGTGCGGTGAAGGAAACCCTCGCCAAGGTCGGCGGTCAGGTCGAAAAGACCGCGACGCGGGAGCTTTCCGGCAACGTGGGTAATGCCGTTAATTCGCTGACTTCGCGGGCCAATACGTTGGCGACGCAGCAGGCCTCCCAGCAAAGTTTGCTGGCGTATCAGCAGGCGGCTGCGGACGCCACCGGGAACGCGGTTAGCGGTATTGCGGCGTATCTGAAAATCTTTTCGGTCTGACCGTCCCGCCGGGCAAAAAAAGGGTGCGCATGGCGCACCCTTTTTTTATGGCTACTTCTGTGCCTGATTTTCTGGAAACCACCAGCCGCCAAAAAGTGGAAAGGGGAACCGCCCTACCCCAGACGTTTACCGCTTTTCAACAACTCCAGCAGAGCGTGGGCGGGCAGCGGTTTGCTGAAATAAAAGCCCTGGATTTCATCGCATTCCTCAAGCCGCAGGATAGCCAGCTCTTCGGGGTTTTCCACCCCTTCGGCGATGAGGTGGAGATTGAGGTCGCGGCCCATCCGGGCGATGGCGCTGACCATCGCGGTGGCCTGTTTCGAGGTGTGGACGTTACGCACGAAACTCTGGTCGATTTTGAGGGTGTCGAGGGGCAGTTTCTTGAGGTAGGAAAGCGACGAATAACCGGTGCCAAAGTCATCGAGTGAGACTTTGACGCCCATTTCACGCAGCCGGTTGAGGATGGCGCTGCCCTGGTCGAGGTCGCGCATCAGGACGCTTTCGGTGACTTCCAGTTCCAGCCAGGCGGGCGGCAGGCCGGATTCGGCGAGGGCGTCGGCAAGCAGGGCGGTAATATCGGAATGGGTGAACTGGCGGCCCGAGAGATTCACCCCCATGCGCAGATCGGGGTAACCCAGTTCGCGCCATGCCTGGGCCTGACCGCAGGCGGTGCGCAGCACCCATTCGCCGAGCGGGCCGATGAGGCCGGACTCTTCCGCCGCCGGGATGAATTCGCCGGGCGAGACGAAGCCGCGCTCCGGGCTTTGCCAGCGGATCAGCGCTTCCACGCCGACCACCGCGCCGCTTTGCAGGCTCACCTGGGGCTGGTAATACAAGACGAATTCGTCACGTTCCAGAGCGCGCAGCAAAGCGGTTTCGAGTTCGATGCGCCCGGTGCGGGGAAGATGTTTTTCGGCGGAGAAACGCCGCCAGCAATTCCCGCCAAGCAGGATCGATTCGTCGGCGGCGAGGCTGGCGTGGCGCGCCAGGGCGTCGATGTCGGCCCCGTCCTCGGGGTAACAGGCCATGCCGATGCTGCACGACAGATAAATTTCGCGGCTGCCGACCCGTAGCGGATGCGCCGCCGATTCGAGTACGCGCGCGGCGGTGGCGTCCGGGGTGGCGGTAGGGATCAGGGCGAGCAGTTGATCAAAGCGGGGACGGGTGAGTATACCCTCCCCGCTTGCCGCGCCGAGCCGTTCGGCGAGCGAACGAAACAATCCTTCGGCCTCTTCGGCAGGCAGATTGGCGAGGATGGCGTCGAGCCGATCCGGGCGAATCGCCACCACGGCCACGCCCAGGCCCGCGCCGAGGGCATTTTCCAGCACCTCGGCAAAATTCTCGCGGAGCGACATGAGGTTGGGCAGGCCGGTAACGGTGTCGTGGTAGAGGTAATACTGGGCTTTTTCTTCGGCTTCGCGGACTTGTTCCTGAAATACCTGGGTGACGCTTTCCTGGCGGCGCAGGCGGGCCTGCACAGTTTCCAGCACTTCGTCGCGGGAAAAAGGTTTGACCAGGTAGTCGTCGGCCCCCAGATTCATGCCGGTGCGAAAATCGCTGCGATCCGCCAGGGCGGTCAGGAAAACGAAGGGGATCGAGGCGGTTTGCGGGGTTTCGCGCAGCGCGCGCAGGACGCCATGACCATCCAGCACCGGCATCATCACGTCGCTGAGGATCAAGTCGGGTTTGTCGGAACGAGCCAGATCGAGACCGACCTGGCCATTTTCGGCGGATAAGACTTGATAACCTTCGACCCGCAACATCATCGCCAGGTTGTTGCGCAGCGGCGCTTCGTCTTCGATGACCAGAATTTTTTTCATAGCTTCCCCTTATTCCAGCGTCAATTCCGCCAGCGCAATGTCGTCGTGCTGGGGTTGTTTGCCGCGATGGCGGATGATACTTTCCTCGATCCGCGCGAGACGATTGTCCTGATGAAAACAGGCCTCGATATTTTCCCGCAAACGCGCCATGCCGAACAATTCATCGTGCTCCGAATGACTTTCCGGAACGCCGTCGGAACACACGTAAACGCGGCTGCCGGACGGCAATTCCAGCGAGTCGAAACACCATTCACTTTCGTCAACCACGCCCAGCGGCAGGTTACGCGACGCGATTTCCCCCCGGTAAACGCCATCCGGGCCGTAGAGCTGGATGGCCGGCATCCCGCCGTTCCACATAGTGAAACGGCGCGCGGCGGGGTGGCTCTCGATAAGGGCTGCGGTCAGGAACATCCCGGTGGGCAACAGGCGTTTCAGGACGCGATTGACCAGTCCCAGCAAATCCGGGAGCCCGGCGTCGCGCGCGAGGCCTTCGTCAAACACCCGCGCCACCGGGAGGGTGGCGAGCGCGGCGGTAAGTCCGTGGCCGGTGGCGTCGCCCAGCATAAAAACCGTATTGCCGTTGGCGCGGCGGCGCGCCAGCAGAAGGTCGCCACCGGCGATTTCGCAGGGGCGCATCAGGCAATCGAGACCTGGGATAGCAGCGCAGCCGGGATCGACAAAATTGGCGACGATGCGCTGGGCGTGATCGAGTTCCTCGCGCAGTTCATCGTGGGATTTTTCCAGTTCGGCAGTCAGGCTGTGGCGCGCCTGCGATTTGCGTAGCCGCGCCGCGACGGTTTGCAGGACTTCCTCGCGGCTGAAGGGTTTGGTCAAATAGTCATCGGCCCCCAACGCCATGCCGCTGCGAAAATCGCTTTTATCGGCGCGCGCGGTGAGGAATACGAAAGGGATTCCGGCGGTATGCGGCGCTGCCTGCAAAGCACTGAGAACGCCATGTCCGTCGAGTTTGGGCATCATGATGTCGCACAACACCAGATCGGGATTTTCGGCGATTACCAGCGCCACTCCGGCCTCCCCGTCGCAAGCGCTACGCACCTCGTAACCTTCGATGCGCAGCAACATCGCGAGATTGTTGCGGATCGCTTCCTCGTCTTCGATCACCACGATTTTCGCCATCTTTAAGCCTCTTTGCACAGCGGCAGGCGCACCGTAAAACGGGTGCCTGCGCCGGGAGAACTGGTGAAGGCGATGCTGCCGCCGTGCAAATCCACCGCATATTTCACAATCGCCAGCCCCAGCCCGGTGCCCGAAATATTGCCGACGTTGGCGGCGCGGTGAAACGTTTCGAAGAGCCGCTCCTGGTCGGCGGCGGGAATCCCGATGCCCTGGTCGGCCACTTCAAAACACGCCACGCCATCTTCGCAGGTGAGGTTGAAGGCGATTTCTCCGCCGGCGGGCGAATATTTGATGGCGTTGGAAAGCAGGTTGCCGAGAATATGACGGAGCAGCTTTTCATCCGCCTGAGCTGCGCCGAATTCGCCACCGGAGCGGAACTCCAAGCGCTGGTTGGCCGCCAGATGCAAGCGGAACTCGCCGACCAGGCTGCTACAGAATTTGCCCAGATCGAGCGGCGCGGGATTGAACTGCATCTTGCCCGCCTCGACCCGCCCGATCACCAGCACGTCTTCGAGCAAGCTGGTCATGCGACTGACCGCCATCTGGATGCTGTGGAGGATTTCGCCGCGATCTTCGGCGCTGAGTTTGTCGGCGTAGTGCTCCAGCAATTCCGACGAAGACAGGATGGTGGACAGCGGGGTGCGGAATTCGTGGGAAGTCATCGACACGAATTTCGATTTCAGCTCGTTGAGTTCCTTTTCCTTTTCCAGCGCGCGGCGGATTTCCTCCTCGGCACGTTTGCGCTCGGTGATCTCCACGTAACCGCCGACCATCGCCTCGATTTTCCCGTCCAGCCCGTAAATCGGCGTGACCGCCACATCCACCCACACCACGCTGCCGTCCTTGCGCAGATAGCGTCTTTCCGTGCGGGTGCTGACCACCCGCCGCTCAATCAGGTTGCCCATGTTTTCCTGGCTGGTGGGGCGCTCTTCGGGATGAGTGATGTCGAAAATGGTCATGCCTTTGAATTCCGCGACCTCATAGCCCAGCGTCCGCGCCCAGGTTTCGTTGACCTCCAGAAAACGCCCCTGCGGATCCGCCAGACTCATCGCCACAGCCGCGTTGTTGAACATCGCATGGAAGCGGGTTTCGCTCTGCCGCAGCGCGTCTTCGGCATCCTTGCGCTGGGTTACATCGCTGAGGAAATTGAGGGTCGCCGCCTGTTTTTCCCATTCGATGGCGACCGCGCTGATTTGCAACCAGCGCCGCTCGCCGTCGGAACGCAACACGCGGAAGGTGTAATGATTTTCGACCGGCTCGCCGGCCAGACGGCGTCGGTAGTTTTCGATAATACGCGGGCGATCGTCGGGATGAATGAAGGAAATGAATGGGGTGCGAAATATCTCTTCGAGCGGGCTGCCGATCAGTTCTACACACTTGGCGTTGGCGAAGCGGATGAATTCCCCCTGCGCCACCGCCAGACCTTCGTTGGCGTATTCAACCACCAGCCGGTATTTTTCCTCGGACTGGCGCAGCGCCTGTTCGTAATGCTCACGTTCGGCGATTTGCGCGGTGAGATTGTGATTGGCCGCCTGCAATTCGGCGGTGCGTTCATCCACGCGGCGCGCCAGATCGGCGTTGAGGCGCTTGATTTCCTGCTGCGCCTCGATCAGCCCGGTGATGTCGGTCAGCGAAAAAACGTTACCCATCTCGGCGCGCGCCGGATCAAAAGGCGCGCCGGTAACCAGAGTCGGGAACAATACCCCGTCGCGGCGGCGAAAATACACTACATGCGGCTCGACGCGCGCCCGCCCCGCCTCATCGTAAATAGCGTTGCGCGCCGCCGTGAATGCCGCCTCGGACGGGAAAAATTCGCGCATCGACCAGCCTTCCATCTCTTGGCGGGAATACCCCACCATGTGGCACCAGCCATCGTTCATCCAGTGCAAATGGCGGTCACGCACATAAATAATCGCCCCCGTCGTCACCCGCATGATCGCCTGCTGCAGCGCTACCACGCGCTGAAACGCCTCATCCGCGAGGCGTCGCTCGGTAATATCGCGCCCGATCACCACCACCCGCGTCACCTCGCCCTGCGCGTTGGCAATCACATTGGACTGCGACTCGATATAGCGAATACTTCCATCGGCCAACTGGTAGCGGTATTCGTCGCGCACTCCCTTGCCGGTCTCCACCACCTTGCGGAAAACCGCACGAATCCGCTCGCGATCCTCGGGAAAAATCGCATCAAAGGAAAATTGCCCCGGCACGACATGTTCGTCACCCAACACCCGATGATAGGAACGGCTGTTGAAGATACGCCGCCCGTCGCGATCCAGCACCGCAATCAGATCGTCGATATTCTCTTCAATCAAGCTGAACACCGCCTCGCGATCGCGCAACTCGGTCTCGATAAACTTGCGCACCCCGATATCCTGGCCGGTCGCCACCAGCGCTTCGAGCCGCCCATCCTCCGCAATTACCGGCGTCAAGGTATATTCCACCCGAAGCGCAGCCATCTGGGCCTCGAAGCGCACCATCTGCCCCGCCACGCAACGCGCCAGCGCGGATTCCACCGCCGCACCATCCGTCCACCACGGCAACCCGGCGAAAGACCGCCCGACCACCTCAGCCTCCGGCAAGCCGGACAAAACCAGCGCCGCGCGGTTCACCCGCGCCACCAGGCCGACAGGCGTCAACACCATCGACAAACAGGGAGAAAAATCGAACGCCAGACGAACCAAACGCGCTTCGTCGGACAGAGGAGAAACAGCGCCGGGGGACGTATCAGGAAACATCGCAAACCCACACTATGACAATGTGATTATTCTAACAATTTTCCCGGCAAATCACATAATTACATTTTGCGAAGAGCTAGCGGAGAGGCCAGTCGCTAAAAGCGCGCTGCAAATCTTCCGCCAGATCGGCGTTCCGCAAAGCCCGCAAACACCGCCCATATTCCGCCGACCCCGGCGCATGGCCCAACCGCAGACATTCCGCGCCGTATTCCTCCTCCAGCCGCACAACGCGCTGCTCGGGAGTGACACAGGCAGATAACATAACCGCCGCAACTATTGCGCAAATCAACCGAAGTCGCATCGTTCCCTCCTCACTTGTCGCCTTGCGTTTCACAACGCGGGTGAAAGTGTTCATCGAAAAATATCACCTCTGCATCCCTCGCCCGGAGCCGATAATGACACCATGTTAGCAGTCGCATACCCGGACAAGCTGGAGGGACGGGCATCTACCTTGAACCCCAGAAAAGACGCGGCTTTCCGCGCTGGGGCATCCATGTGAACAGACGCCGTTTTGCCGCGTAACCTTGCATGCTCTGATGTTATGAGCGCCTGCCTGCATTCTAGCCGCAGCGGGGTAACGCGTCATTGGCGCGTTAACTCCTGCTGGGTAGTTTGATTGTTCCGTCATTCTCCCGATTTTGTGACCAATTCCCCCGGTTTGCGGGCATTTGATTCCGAATTGCTTCTTCCCCCAAGTTGCTGCATCATTGGGCCATCTTCCGCAGGAGGGAACATCATGAAAATTAGCGAAATTCTGGCATCCAAAAAAAGCGCCCAAATCTTCAGCATCGGCCCGGATCGTCCCATCCATGAAGCTGTGGCATTGATGACTGAGCACGACATCGGTTCGCTGGTGGTGATGGAGGGCGGCAAGATGGTGGGCCTGCTCACCGACCGTTGCGTGGTGCGGGGCTTGAGCAATACCGGCTGCAACCTGTGTAAAACGTTGGTCGGCGAGGTGATGTTCCGCGACCCGGCGGTCGGGCACCCCGACGACCCGGTCGATCAAGCGCGGCGGTTGATGATAGACAGACACACCAATCACCTGCCCATCGCCGACGAAAACGGCATGGTCGGCATCATTTCCTTCTACGACGTGGCGAAAACCGTGCTCAGCGAAACCGAGTTCGAGAACAAGCTGCTCAAGGGCTATATCAAGAACTGGCCGGAGTCCTGATCCGGCAAGGGGGACAGGACTCCCTTTCCCCCTTGAGTCTTACTCCTTCGGGCGTATCGCCGACTTCGGCCTGAACGTCTTTACCACTTCCTCGTTGGTTTCCAGATACGGCCCGCCGATCAGGTCGATGCAATAGGGTACGGCGGCGAATACCCCGTCCAAAGTCTCTTTAATCGCCTTGGGCTGCCCCGGCAGATTGATGATCAGGCATTTTCCCCGCACCACTCCCACCTGCCGCGAAAGGATCGCGGTCGGCACGTATTTCAGGCTCACCGCGCGCATCTGCTCGCCGAATCCCGGCAAGACCTTGTCCGCCACTGCCAGGGTGGCTTCCGGGGTCACGTCGCGGGGCGCAGGGCCGGTGCCGCCGGTGGTCAGCACCAGACAGCAGCCTGCTTCGCCGGCCAGTTCGCGCAGGGTCGCTTCGATCACCGGCTGTTCGTCGGGAATCATCCGGGTTACTGCCTGCCAGGGCGTGGTTAGCGCCGTATCCAGCCATTCCTGCAAGGCGGGGATGCCCTTGTCTTCGTAAACTCCCTGAGTGGCGCGGTCGCTGATGGTGACCAGCCCAATCAGGGCCAAGTTGTTTTGAGACATATCGGTTCCTTGTAAATTATCTTTTTCCCTCACCGCTCGCCTTCAACAATATCCAATCCATCGCCCATGTCGGGAGGATGCGTTTGAGGAAGGCGAAGGCGTGGGTAGGCACGGTGACGGGGTAACGCACTTTGGGACGGCGGCTTTCAACGGCGTGGATGACTTTTTCCAGTACGGCTTCGGGAGGCAGGGTGAAGGGTGCGGCGGGGCCGGGTTTTTCCAGGCGGCGCACCATCGCCTGGTATTTCTCGCGGTGGACGCTATGCTCGGCGTCGATGTTGCGCTGATAGGCGGCAAAGGCGTTGGCGCGGAAGCGGCTCTCGATCGGGCCGGGTTCGATGAGGCTCACAAAGATGCCGCTCCCCGTCAGTTCCAGCCGCAGCGTGTCAGTCAGACCTTCCAGTGCGAACTTGCTGGCGTTGTAGGCGCCCCGGAAGGGCATGGCGGCGAAGCCCAGCACCGAGCTGTTCATGACGATGCGCCCATGCCCTTGGGCGCGCATCGCCGGTATCACCAGGTTGGTGAGTTCCAGCGTGCCGAACAGATTGGTTTCAAATTGTTCGCGCAACACTTCACGGCTAAGGTCTTCCACTGCGCCGGGCTGACCGTATGCGCCGTTGTTGAAAAGGGCGTCGAGTTTGCCGCCGCTGCGTTGCAACACTTCCTGCACGGTTTGCCGGATGGAGGAGGAATCGGCAAGGTCAAGCGGCAAACTTTCCAACCCCATGGCCTGCAATTTTTGCACGTCAGCGTTCCGCCGGGCCGTGGCGAATACCCGCCAGCCCCGCGCCGACAGGCCTCGCGCAACGCAGCGTCCAATGCCGGTGGAGCAGCCGGTGACGAGGATGGTTCTTTGGTATGTCTTATGCTCTAGTGTCATCAAGCTTCAAGTTTCAGTGTTACAAGCCGCTATATTCTACACGGCGCTCCATTTGAACTAAGGAGAAAAATCATGGGAAAAGACGATATGATCAAACGGCTGCTCAGGGAAGTCGAAGCAGATTTTTCCCTTGCCTTACGGATGGGCAAGATCGACCGGACGCAGTTTAATCAGGCACTTAAGAGTGAACTGACACATTTGCGGGAAAAGGGTTATATGGAAATAGAGGAACTTTACTACACCGCCGCTGCCTGATTTTCACCCTTCACTCAGCGGCGAGCGTGGTGTCCCAGGTTCGCGCCCTATCGACATGAAACGCACACTATTTGCCGCAGTTCTTTCGCTATTGCTTGCCCTGCCGGGTTTTGTGGCGGCGGCAAGCGCCCCGGCCAATCCCCCCGCGCCGGAATTCAAGGACAACCTCCCCTGGCTCAATGTGAGCCGCCCACTCACCATGAAAGCCCTGCACGGCAAGGTGGTGCTGCTGGATTTCTGGACTTACGGGTGCATCAACTGTCTCCACGTCATTCCCGACCTGAAAAAGCTGGAAGCTAAATACGGGAACAAACTGGCGGTGGTTGGAGTGCATTCCCCCAAATTCGACAACGAGAAAAATCTCGCTACCTTGCGCAGTATCGTGGTGCGTTACGATCTGGAGCATCCGATTGTCAACGATGTGGATTTCACCCTGTGGAAACAATATGGCTTGCAGGCCTGGCCGACGCTGGCCTTGATCGATCCGGCGGGGGGCGTGGTGGGGCTGATCTCCGGGGAAGGGCATTACCAGCTGCTGGATAAAGCCATCGCCGAACTGGTGGGCAAGTTCGCCGGGCGTTTCGATGAGAAGCCGCTGCCCATTGCGCTGGAAAAGAACCATGGCGGCAAAACGCTGTTGTCCGCCCCCGGAAAAATCGCGGTAAGCGACAAACAGGTGGCGATTTCCGACACGCTGCACCATCGTATCCTGGTCACCGATTTTGACGGAAAAATTCAGCAGGTTTTCGGCGATGGCCAGGTGGGCCTACGCGACGGCAACCCGGCAACCGCGCGTTTTTCCGCACCGTTGGGCGTGACATTCGGCAATGGCGGCTTATACGTGGCCGACACCGGCAACCATGTGGTGCGGTTTATCGATCTGGAAAAAAGACAGGTTACGACGGTGGCGGGAAACGGCGCTATGGCCCGCCCCGACAATCGTACCCATGACGCGACTCGGGTAGGCCTGTCGTCCCCGTGGGACGTGTTATTCAGCGACGGGCAGTTGTATATCGCGATGGGCGGCAGCCATCAGATTTTGCTTCTCGATATCAAAAGCGGAAAACTCTCACGTTTCGCCGGTAGCGGTCAGGAAGACTTGATCGACGGGGCGCTGAGCGGCTCAGCCTTTGCCCAACCCAGTGGTCTGGCGCGACTGGGCGGCAGCCTGTATGTGGCGGATGCCGAAACATCGGCGGTGCGCCGTATTGATCTGGGCGGCGCAAAGGTGGAAACGCTGGCCGGCGCGGGTTTATTCGACTTTGGCGACCGCGACGGCGATTTGCGTTATGCGCGACTTCAGCATGTGATGGGTATCGCAGTTCGCGACGACAAACACATCCTGATTGCCGACACCTATAACCACAAGCTGAAGTTACTCGATTTGACCAGCCGCACCATCACCACCCTGGCGGGGAGCGGCAAACCGGGAAATGGCAAGGATTTGAATGAACCGGGCGGCTTGGCGCTGCTCGGCGATATCGTTCTGATTGCCGATACCAACAATAACCGGATTGTTCAATACGACGCGAAGAGCAAGAAACTGACGGAATGGCCAGTCAGGGAATAACCCTGATCGAACCTATTTTACGATTTTGAGGCTTGGTTTGCCGCGTGGCGGGGTAGGCGGCTCACCGGAATCTTCCGACGCTGCGACGCCCTCCGGTAACACTTCCTTGGGAAACGACAAACCCTGTCCGTTTTCCCTGGCGTAAATCCCGATCACGTTGCCTATCGGCACTTCAATCTGGCGCGGCTGGCCGTTGAAACGTGCCGAAAACATCACGTATTCGTTGCCCATTTGCATGTTGCGCACCGCACTGGGGCCGGCATTCAACACAATTTCCCCATCCTTGACAAATTCCATCGGTACAGCGGTGTGTTTATCCACTGCTACCGCCAGATACGGCGTATAGCCGTTGTCCATGCACCATTCGTATATGGCTCGAATCAGATAGGGTTTGGTGGGGATTTCAGTGCTCATGGCGAATTTCGGAGGTAGAAGACGAAAAGGGAGCGGCTGTCTCCGCTCCCCAAACCAATTACTTGCGCATGGCCTTTTCCGAAGCAGTAAGCGCCTCGATGAAAGCCGGGCGACCGAACAGGCGTTCGCCATACTTGAGCAGCGGGGCGGCCTGCTTGGGAAGAACGATTCCATAGTGGTCAAGACGCCATAACAACGGCGCAATCGCCACGTCGAGCATGGAAAACTCTTCACCCAGCATGAATTTCTGCTTGGTGAACAGCGGTGCAATCTGCGCCAGATTGTCACGGATTGCAGTACGCGCCTTTTCGGCTGCCTTGGGTGCGCCGCTTTCGATGGCTTCCACGTGGCAGAACAGTTCCTGCTCAAAACGATGCAGGAATAACCGGGTACGTCCCCGCATTACCGGATCGGCAGGCATCAACTGCGGATGCGGGAAACGCTCGTCGATGTATTCGTTGATGATATTGGCTTCGTGCAGGATCAGGTCGCGTTCGACCAGCACCGGCACTTTGTTATAGGGATTCATCGCAGCCAGGTCTTCCGGTTTATTGTGGATATCCACGTCGATAATCTGGAAGTCCATGCCTTTTTCGAACAGCACGATGCGGCAGCGTTGGCTGAATGGGCAGGTAGTGCCGGAGTAAAGTGTCATCATGTTTGTAGCTCTCCTGTCGGGAAGGCAAACGGGGACGGGTTGTTGACCCGTCCCCGTCTGGGGTTATCTAAGCCAAGTGCGGGTAGATCAGTGCACGTCCTTCCAGTATTCCTTTTTCAGCTTGTAGGATACTGCAAACAGGCCCAACAACAGCAGCATGGCGATGATCCCGTAGGTGCCACGCACCATTTTGGCCGGTTCGCCCATGTATACCAGATAGTTGACCAAGTCACCAACCAGCGCATCGAACTCGACCGGTTTCATCTTGCCGGGCTTGTCGAGCGCCAGCTTGTGATCGCCGCCGAGCACCTGCTCGCCTTGCAACTCATACAAAACGTGCGGCATCCCGACCTTGTCGAACGCTACGTTGTTCCAGCCGGTGGGGCGGGAGTCGTCGCGATAGAAGCCGCGCAGGTATGTATAGAGCCAGTCAGCGCCACGCGAACGGGAAATCACCGAGAGGTCAGGCGGCGCAGCGCCAAACCACACCTTGGCTTCCTTCTTGTCGATCGCAACCTTCATCAATTCACCGACCTTGGCGTCGGTGGTGATGATGGTGTCCTTGATCTGCTGTTCACTCATACCGATATCCGTCAAGCGGTTGTAGCGCATTGAGGCGGCAGCGTGGCAGTTCAGGCAGTAGGTCGCAAAGGTCTTGGCGCCGCGTTGCAGCGAAGCCTGATCGCCGAGATTAACCGGCGCTTTGTCGAGATGCACTCCTCCCGACGCAAAGGCTGCGGCAGAGGCCAGCATACCCAGCAGAATCAGTCCTTTTTTGGCAATATTCAAGGTTTTCATTATCCAGTCACCCTTTCCGGAACGGGTTTGCATTTGGCGTTGTCAAGCTTGGTGTACCACGGCATTGCAAAGAAGAATGCGAAGTAAACCAGGCTCAAAATCTGTGCGAACAGGGTATACAACGGGGTTGCCGGTTGTACGCCCAGCCAGCCCAGACCAACGAAGCTGATGATGAACGCAGTTAATGCATACTTGAAAATCGGGCCACGGTAACGAATCGATTTAACCTGTCCCTTGTCCAGCCAAGGCAGGAAGAACAGAACCACAACCGCTGCTCCCATCGCCAGCACACCCCACACCTGAGTGCCGGCAAACGACGGCACGGCGCGCAGAATCGCGTAGAACGGCGTGAAATACCATACCGGGGCGATATGCTCGGGCGTCTTGAACGGATCAGCCGGGATGAAGTTGTTGTCTTCGATAAAGTATCCGCCCATTTCCGGAGCAAAGAACACGATCGCGAAGAAGATGATCAGGAACACCGCCACACCAACGATATCCTTTACCGTGTAATACGGGTGGAAGGGGATGCCGTCCAGCGGGATATGGGTGACCGGGTCTTTGTTCTTCTTGATTTCGATGCCATCGGGGTTGTTCGACCCAACTTCATGCAGCGCGATAATGTGGGCAATCACCAGGAACACCAACACCAGCGGAATCGCAATCACATGAAACGCAAAGAAACGGTTCAGCGTCGCATCGGAAATCACGTAGTCGCCGCGAATCCACACCGACAGATCGGGACCGATCACCGGAATTGCGTTGAACAGGTTCACGATCACCTGGGCGCCCCAGTAGGACATCTGCCCCCAAGGGAGGAGGTAACCGAAGAAGGCTTCCGCCATCAGGGCGAGGTAGATGAACATGCCGAAGATCCACAACAGTTCGCGCGGGCCACGGTAGGAACCGTAAATCAGCGCGCGGAACATGTGCAGATAAACCACCACGAAGAACATCGAAGCGCCGGTGGAATGCATGTAGCGAATCAACCAGCCGCCCGGCACGTCACGCATGATGTACTCGACCGAAGCGAAGGCCATTTCGGCGTCCGGCTTGTAGTTCATGGTCAGGAAAATCCCGGTGACGATCTGAATCACCAGAACCAGCAACGCCAGAGAACCGAAGAAATACCAGAAATTGAAGTTTTTCGGCGCGTAATATTCGGAAAGATGTTCTTTCCACATCTTGGTCAGGGGGAAGCGGTCATCCACCCAACCTAACAATTGAGTCAATTTATCCATTTGGTTTAGGCTCCCTTGCTGTCTTCGCCGATCAACAGGCGAGTGTCGCTAATGTACTTGTGAGGGGGAACTTCCAGATTGGTCGGGGCGGGAACGTCCTTGAATACGCGTCCGGCGAGATCAAACTTGGAACCATGGCAGGGGCAGAAGAATCCGCCGGGCCAATCGCCACCCAGATCGGGTGCGCCGACTTCCTTGCGGAAGGTCGGTGAACATCCCAGATGGGTACAAATACCGACCAGCACGGAAATATTCGGCTTGATCGAGCGGTTGGGGTTTTTGCAATATTCGGGCTGCTGCTTGGCATCCGACTTCGGATCAGCCAGCTTGTCGTCGTGCTTGACCAGCAAATCCATCATTTCCGGACTGCGGTTAACCACCCACACCGGCTTGCCGCGCCATTCGACATTCAACAACATGCCGGGTTCGACCTTGCTGATATCCACTTCAACCGGCGCACCGGCTGCCTTGGCACGTTCGCTCGGGAACATGCTCGCCACGAAAGGCACTGCGCCCCCCAAAGCAGCCACACCGCCTACGGCGCTGGTAGCTGCGATAAGGAACCGCCGTTTGCTGCGATCCACTGTTTTTTCACTCATATCCTGATCCCCATGACGGAAACTTTTAAGTACAAAACCCCGCGATTGTACAGAATTCCCCTCAAGAAATTAACCCATTCATGAATAAAATCTAATATTGCACCATAAATATCATTTATAGCTAAACTGGGTTATCAATCTCCAGGTATTCGAAATCCACTCCCAACTGGGCTTTCAAGTGCGCTCCCAAGGCCTGTACGCCATACCGTTCGGTTGCGTGGTGGCCGGCGCAGATGAACGCCTTACCGGTTTCGCGGGCGAGGTGATAGTGCTGCTCAGACACCTCTCCGGTCAGATAGACATCAGCCCCCAGCCGAACCGCGTCCTCAAAATAGCCCTGGGCTCCGCCGCTACACCAGGCGACACGACGGATTTTTTGATCCGGGGCACCGATTATCAACGGTTCGCGCTTCAACTCATTGGCGATGCGCTCCGCCCACGTCTTCAGGGAAACGGGTTCCGCCATACTTCCATATGCTGCGATGGACTGCTCGCCGAACCACCCTTCAATGTCCACCCCCAGAAGCGGCGCGAGTTGCGCGTTGTTTCCCAATATCGGATGGGCATCCAGTGGCAGATGATAAGCCAGCAAATTGAGGTCATGGCGCAGTAACCATTCAAGGCGCGCCCGCTTCACCCCGATCACCCGTGCATCTTCACCTTTCCAGAAATAGCCATGATGGACAAGCACCGCATCGGCTCCGGCCCGCTGAGCGGCGCGCAAAAATTCCAGACTGGCGCTGACGCCTCCGACAATTTTTCGAACCTCCCTGCGCCCTTCCACCTGCAAGCCGTTTGGGCAATAATCACGGAACCGGTCGCATTCCAACAATTGACCGATAACCTTTTCCAATTCATGCACCACCATTTGCCTTCTCCGAAAATATGCGACGTTTCTGGTTGATCTTCTCACAAAGCGCGACAGTTTGCCTCGCCGCGCTGTTCGTTCTCGCTACGCTCAAGCCGGAATTGCTGCCCTGGCGCGGCAATTCGGTGGTGACGCTTCAGGAAGCCCCCAGCAACGCGGGTTCGGTACAGGGCGCCTCTTATCGCGAAGCGGTGAAAAAAGCCATGCCGTCGGTGGTAAACGTATACACCAGCAAGGAAGTCCAGGCGCAACGGCATCCGCTGCTGGATGATCCGGTTTTTCGGCGGTTTTTTGGGGAGCGCTTTCAGAGCGAACCACAACGGGCGTCCAGTCTTGGTTCCGGCGTCATCGTCAGTTCCCAAGGTTACATTCTCACCAATCATCATGTCGTCGAAGCCGCCGACGAAATCGAAGTGGCTTTGGCGGACGGGCGAAAAACCAATGCGCGGGTAGTCGGCACAGACCCCGACACTGATCTGGCCGTTCTGAAAGTTGAATTGAAAGATTTGCCCGCCATCACTTTTGGGCACTCCGACCAGGCCCAGGTCGGTGATGTGGTGCTGGCAATCGGCAATCCCTTCGGAGTCGGACAAACCGTCACATCAGGAATTGTCAGTGCGTTGGGACGCAGCCATTTAGGGATCAACACCTTTGAGGATTTCATCCAGACCGACGCGGCCATTAACCCGGGCAACTCCGGCGGCGCGCTGGTGGATGCCGCCGGCAATCTGATCGGCGTAAACAGCGCCATTTATTCACGTAGCGGCGGCTCGCAAGGCATCGGTTTTGCCATTCCGGTAAGCATCGCCAAGCGGGTGATGGAGCAAATTATCCAGAGTGGTTCGGTAGTGCGGGGTTGGATCGGCGTGGAAGTGCAGGATATCACGCCGGAACTGGCGCAATCCTTCAATCTCCCAAAGTCCGGCGGGGTGGTTATTGCCGGCGTTTTACGGGGCGGCCCGGCGGATACCGGCGGAGTCAAACCAGGCGACATATTGGCGGAAATCGACGGGAAACCGGTGGGTGATTCTGCCGACATGCTCAATCAAATCGCCACTCTCCAGCCAGGGAAAATGGCAATACTGAAAATCCTCCGCAATCAGACGGTTGCCCAGTTGCGTATATCAATTGGTAAACGTCCGAAAATCCAGCAGCGGGAATAGTCGCCTTATTTTTCGGGGAGTATCCTCGCCTCGCCCGCTATATTCATCCTGCCGACAGTTTTATATGGGAACGATGACTTCCCGCCAGGACGGCGGGAAATTTGACGAAAGTTCAGGGGGTGTTCTTCTTTTCCGCCTCAATGCGGTCAAGTTCACGATCCATCTCGGCGTCGGACAAAGGCTGGTAGTCGCTGCTCGCAGTCGGCGTTTCAGCGTCACCCCCCTTATTCAGCATCGCCGCAACAATCACCCCGACCTCATACAACACCCATAGCGGAATCGCCAGCATCAACTGCGAGACCACATCGGGCGGGGTAAATATCGCGCCAACCACGAAAGCACCAACGATAACGTAAGGACGCGCTTCCTTAAGCTGAACCACGGTAACGATGCCGAATCGCGCCAGCAGCACGACCGCCACCGGCACCTCGAACGTGACGCCAAAGGCGACGAACATGGTCAATACAAAATCCAGATATTTGTTGATGTCGGTCATCCAGCTCACGCCTTCCGGCGTAAAGGCGGTCATCGCCGAAAACACCACCGGAAATACCAGAAAATAGGCGAACGACATCCCCGCAAGAAACAGCAACGTGCTGGAAAACACCAACGGGATGATCATTTTCCGCTCGTGGGCATACAGGCCGGGGGCAATAAATGCCCACATCTGATAAAGCACGTAAGGGAGCGCAATCAGAAACGCCGTGAGCATAGTCACCTTGACCGGGACGAAAAACACGCCAACCACATCGGTAGCGATCATCTGCCCGCCTTTCGGCAACGACGCCAGCAACGGCGCGGCAATCAGGGTGTAGAGGTCTTTGGAAAAGGGAAACAGACACACGAAAATCACGACTACCGCAATAATTGCCCGCAACAAGCGGTCACGTAGTTCGATCAGGTGGGAAATGAACGTTTCTGTAGCTTCTTCCGAGATGCTCATCAGGCAGATTTATCCGGTTTGGCAGGCGTGTTTTCCAAGCCGAGTTCCATTTGAGGGGAAACCTGCGCCAAGGCGGCAGGTTGTTCGAGCGCGGGGATACTCTCCGCGATGGGTTGAGGCGGCTGCACCGCTTCCGCCGCTTCCTTGAATTGCTGGCTGGCCCGATTGATTTCGTCGGTCATGGTGTGTTCCATGTTGCGCGCGCTTTCGCGCATGTCCGCCTCGATCTTGCGCAATTCTTCGAGTTTGAGTTCACGGTTGATGTCGTTCTTGACTTCGCTGACGTAGCGTTGCGCCCGCCCGAACAACAGCCCGACGGTACGCGCCACTTTCGGCAGACGCTCCGGCCCCACCACAATCAAAGTGACGATGGCGATGACCAACAGCTCGGAAAATCCAATATCAAACATGAATAGGGGCTAGGGGCTAGAGGTTGGGGGCTAGGGTAATTCCAGCCCTCGCGCCCAGACCTTGAAAGTTAAGAGACTGTTTTGTTTTTTACTTCGCCTTCGATGGTCTGGCCGGCGGGGGCTGCTGCGGTGGCGGGTGGAATTTGTTGCGGGGCTTGCGCCTGCTGCTGCGGCTCGCCTTCCTTCACGGCGTCCTTGAAGCTTTTCACCGCGCCACCCAAATCCCCACCCATGTTGCGTAGTTTTTTGGTGCCGAACACCACAAGCACGATCACCAACACGATCAGCCAATGCCAGATGCTGAATGAACCCATTTCCGTCTCCTTGTTTAGTAGGTTGGGCTGACGAAGGAAGCCCAACGTCAACCATTAACGTTGGGCGTCACTTGCGTTCAGCCCAACCTACAAAGCTGCCTTTAATCCAGATGCGCCAGCTTGCCGCCGCCGTATACGTGCACATGCAAATGAAACACCACCTGACCGCCTTCCTTGCCGGTATTGATGGCCGTCTTGAACCCCGTCAGCCCCTGTTCGTGCGCCAGTTTCGCCGCCAGCAGGAGGATACGCCCGAGCATCCCCTCGTCCGTCGCTGAGCATTCCTGCAAGGAAGCGACGTGCCGCTTGGGAACGATCATGAAATGGACGCGAGCTATGGGATTGATGTCGTGAAAGGCGAAAAATTCCTCGTCTTCATAAACTTTCTTGCCGGGAATCTCGCCCGCCACGATCTTGCAGAAGATGCAGTCGCTCATTTGTCGCCTCTCGATGCTTTTTCGACGATGCCGGAAAGTCCCTCGCGGCGCGCCAATTCATTCAACACGTCATTGGGATGCAAGCCTTGCTGGGCCAGCAACACCAAGCTGTGGAACCACAGGTCGGCCATCTCGTAGATCACCTGCCCTTTGTCCCCGCCCTTGGCGGCGATCACGGTTTCGGTGGCTTCCTCGCCGATTTTCTTGAGGATGCTGTCCAGCCCCTTGGCATACAGCTTGGCGACGTAGGAACTGGAGGGATCGGCGCTCTTGCGCTGTTCCAGGGTTTCCGCCAAGCGGTCGAGAACGTCGCTCATTTCTTGTAGATTTCCTGCGGGTCTTTGAGGATGGGATCGGTGCTCACCCAATGACTGTTTTCCAGCTTTTGGAAGAAACAATGCTCGCGTCCGGTGTGGCAGGCGATGCCGCCTTTTTGCTTGACCTTCAGAAGCACCACGTCTTCGTCGCAATCCAGGCGGATTTCCAGGACTTTCTGGGTATGTCCCGATTCCTCGCCCTTGTGCCAGAGTTTCTTGCGCGAGCGCGACCAGTAAATCGCTTCGCCCTTTTCTGCTGTCAATTTCAGTGCCTCACGGTTCATCCAGGCGAACATCAGGACTTTCCCGCTATCCGCATCCTGCGCAATCACCGGCACCAGCCCATCGTTGGTCCAGTTGACCTTGTTAAGCCACACATCGCTCATAACCGTACCTCGATACCGTGCTTGGCCATGTGGCGCTTGGCTTGTTCCACCGTGTATTCGCCGTAATGGAAAATGCTTGCCGCCAGCACCGCATCGGCATGGCCCTTGGTCACGCCCTCGACCAGATGGTCGAGATTGCCGACTCCGCCGCTGGCGATCAGCGGAATACTCACCGCATCGGCAATGGCGCGGGTGAGATCAAGGTTGAAACCGATCTTGGTGCCGTCGCGATCCATGCTGGTCAGCAGGATTTCCCCCGCGCCCAGCGATTCCATTTTCTTCGCCCATTCGACTGCGTCCAGACCGACATCCTTGCGTCCGCCGTGGGTGAATACATGCCAGCGCAACGGCTCGCCCGGCGCGGAAACCTGTTTGGCGTCGATGGCCACCACGATACATTGCGAACCGAAACGCGCCGAGGCATCGGCCACCAACTGCGGATTGGTCACTGCCGAGGTATTGATGCTGACCTTATCCGCCCCGGCGTTGAGCAGACGGCGCACATCCTCGACCTGGCGCACACCGCCGCCAACAGTCAGGGGAATGAACACCTGCGCCGCGACATCTTCGATGATGTGCAGAATCAGATCGCGGTTGTCGCTGGAGGCGGTGATATCCAGGAAAGTCAGCTCGTCGGCACCCTGCTCATCGTAGCGGCGGGCAATTTCGACAGGATCACCCGCGTCGCGCAGGGCGACGAAATCGACGCCCTTGACCACCCGGCCATTGGTCACGTCGAGGCAAGGAATAATACGTTTCGCCAGTCCCATCAGGCGCCCAACTCGTCGGCGAGTTTCTGTGCAGCGCCGAAGTCCAGAGTGCCCTGGTAAATCGCCCGTCCGGTGATCGCGCCCATGATGCCCTCGCCTTCCACCTTGCACAACGCACTCACGTCGTCGAGATTGGTGATGCCGCCGCTGGCGATCACCGGAATGGTCAGTTCCTGGGCAAGCTTGACGGTGGCCTCGATATTCACCCCGGACAACATGCCGTCGCGGCCAATGTCCGTGTAGACAATGGCTTCCACGCCGTAGCCCTCGAATTTCTTGGCAAGGTCGATCACGTCATGATGAGTCAATTTCGACCAGCCATCCACCGCCACCTTGCCATCCTTGGCGTCCAGCCCGACGATGATGTGGCCGGGAAAGGCGTTGCAGGCGTCATGCAGAAAGCCCGGCGTTTTCACTGCGGCAGTGCCGATGATCACATAAGTAATGCCGTCGTCGAGATAACGTTCGATGGTATCGAGGTCGCGGATGCCGCCGCCCAGTTGCACCGGAATATCGCTGCCGACTGCCGCGACGATACTCTTGATCGCTTCTTCGTTGACCGGCTTGCCGGCGAAGGCGCCGTTCAGATCAACCAGATGCAGGCGGCGCGCGCCTTGATCCAGCCAATGGCGAGCCATCGCGCCGGGGTCTTCGGAGAAAACCGTGGCTTCTTCCATCAAACCTTGCTTCAAACGCACACAGTGCCCGTCTTTCAAGTCAATCGCAGGAATAATCAGCATGGTGTCGAGTCGTTAACGTTAGGAACAATAAATTAGTTGGCCGACCCATCCCACCGGGAGAAGTTGGCGAGAAGCCGCAATCCCGCCGACTGGCTCTTTTCCGGGTGGAACTGCACGGCGAATACGTTGGCGCGCGCCACTGCGCAGGTAAAAGCGAAGGGATAATGGCTGAACGCAGCAATCAGGTCGGGTTCACCCGCTTCCACGTAATAGCTGTGGACAAAATAAAAGCGCGCTTCTGGGGCGATTCCCTCCCACAGCGGGTGAGGAACGGCCTGATGCACCTGGTTCCAGCCCATATGCGGCACTTTGAGCTTGTTGCCCTGAGCGTCCACCATCGCCTCGGCGGGAAAACGCTTGACCTGTCCGGGGAACAGCCCCAGACAAGGGGTATCGCCTTCCTCACTATGTTCGAAGAGCACTTGCAGGCCCATGCATATACCGAGAAACGGTTTACCGGCAGTGATGACTTCGGCAATCACCTTGTCCAGGCCACGCGAACGGATTTCACGCATACAGTCGGGCGCGGCCCCTTGTCCGGGAAACACCACCCGACTGGCGGAAAGGATCACTGCGGGATCGCCGCTGACGACCACTTCGGCATCCGGCGCGACATGTTCAAGCGCCTTGGACACCGAGCGCAGATTGCCCATGCCATAGTCGATGACTGCGATATCGGCCATGATCAGAGGGTTCCCTTGGTCGAAGGCATCTGCCCGGCAGCGCGGGGATCGAACTCCACCGCCATGCGCAACGCACGGCCAAACGCCTTGAACAATGTCTCGGCTTGATGGTGCGCATTGACCCCGCGCAGGTTGTCGATATGCAGCGTCACCAAAGCATGATTGACGAACCCCTGGAAAAACTCGCGCACCAGATCGGATTCAAATTCACCGATAGTCGCCCGCGAAAACGGGACTTCGAAAACCAGGCCGGGCCGCCCCGACAGGTCGATCACCACCCGCGACAACGCTTCGTCGAGCGGCACATAGGCATGGCCGTAACGGCGGATGCCTTTTTTGTCGCCCACCGCCTGGACAAACGCTTGCCCCAGCGTGATGCCGATGTCTTCCACGGTGTGGTGGTCGTCGATATGCAGGTCGCCCTGCGCGGAAATCTCCAAGTCAATCAACCCATGACGGGCAATCTGGTCGAGCATGTGGTCAAGGAACGGCACGCCGGATTGCAGCACGGCACGGCCTTCCCCGTCGAGATTGAGGGACACGTTGACTTGCGTTTCGAGGGTATTGCGGCTGACTGTGGCGGTACGCATGAATTCAGTGTTTAGTTTTGAGTGCTCAGTGTTTAGTTGCGGCAACCTGCACTTGGCCCCAACCGCAGCCCCCGTTGGGGGAGCCGCAAAGATCGTTTCATTCTAACCCAAGACGGCAAGGTGACAAAGTATCCATGGGTTTCCTGCCAGGGTAAATTTGTTCTCAAAAAATACCGTAGGGTGGGCAGGCAGGTTTATCGCCTGCCCACGCGGTTTGCTATCCGCGTGGGCACAACAGTGTGCCCACCCTACCATCGTTGATTTCAAATCCGTTTTTCAGAGGACAGGTTTACCTTGGGTTTCCCGCCGTCTCAGCCAAGAATTTCCCGCAATGCCGCGACCAGCGCGGCACATTGCTCGTCGGTGCCTACCGTGATGCGCATAAACGGGGCAATGCGTTGAGGATTTTTGAAATGGCGCACGATGATGCTGCGCTCGCGCAATTTGGCGGTGAGTTCCGCGCCGCCCCAATCCGGATGACGGGCAAACACGAAGTTGGCGGTGGAAGGCAGCACTTCGAAACCCAGGGTTTCCAATTCCGCGACCAGCCCGGTGCGGGAGGCGATCACCTTGGCGCAAGTTGCCTCGAAATACGCCTGGTCGGCAATCGCCGCCACCCCGCCCGCCAGCGCAAAACGATCCAGCGGATAGGAATTGAAACTGTCCTTGACCCGATCCAGCGCCTCGATCAATTCAGGGCTACCGACTGCGTAACCGACTCGCAGACCGGCCAGGGAGCGCGATTTGGAGAGGGTATGGATCACCAGCAACTGCGGGTAACGATCTACCAGGCTTATCGCCGATTCGCCGCCGAAATCGATATAAGCCTCATCGACCACCACCACCGAATCGCGGTTGGCCTGCAACAGCCGTTCGATCTCGGATAACGCCAGCACACGCCCGGTGGGCGCGTTCGGATTGGGGAAAATGATCCCACCGTTGGGCTGCCCGATGTAATCATCGACGCGAATCTCGAATGCCTCGCCAAGCGGAATCTGCCGCGACTCGATGCCATACAGGCCGCAATACACCGGATAGAAGCTGTAAGTAATGTCGGGAAACAGCAGCGGCGCGTCGTGCTTGAGCAGGGCCTGGAAGGTATGCGCCAGCACCTCGTCGGAACCGTTGCCGACGAACACCTGGCGCGGCGTGACGCCGTAAAACGCGGCGACCGCCTCCTTGAGCTTCTCCCCGGTTGGGTCGGGATAAAGGCGCAGGCTATCCGCCACCTCGCCGCGCAAAGCCTCCAGCGCCTTGGGGCTGGGACCGTAGGGATTTTCGTTGGTGTTGAGCTTGACGAGATTCGCCAGCTTGGGCTGCTCGCCGGGCACATAAGGCGTCAATCCGTGGACAACAGGACTCCAGTAACGGCTCATGACAAACGCCTCACAGACCCTTCATGCGGTATTCCGCCGACTGGGCGTGGGCTTGCAGGCCCTCGCCGTAGGCCAGCACGGTCGCCGCCGCACCCAGCGTCTTGGCGCCGGCTTCGGAAACGAAAATCAGGCTGGAACGCTTCTGGAAGTCATACACCCCCAGCGGCGACGAGAAGCGCGCGGTACGCGAAGTCGGCAACACATGGTTCGGCCCGGCGCAGTAATCGCCCAGCGACTCGCAAGTCATCCGCCCCATGAAAATCGCCCCGGCGTGTTTGATCTTGGGCAGCATCGCCACCGGATCGGCAATCGACAGTTCCAGGTGTTCCGGCGAAATGTAGTTGCAGATACGCGCCGCTTCGTCGAGGTCTTTGACTTCGATCAGCGCGCCGCGCCCTTCCAGCGCCGCGCGGATGATGTCCTGGCGCGGCATGGTCGGCAGCAGCTTGTCGATACTGGCTTGCACCGCATCGACGAATTCCTTGCCGGGCGCGAGCAAAATCGACTGCGCCAACTCGTCGTGCTCGGCTTGCGAAAACAGGTCCATCGCGATCCAGTCGGGATTGGTCAAACCGTCGCAGATCACCAGAATCTCCGAAGGCCCGGCCACCATGTCGATCCCCACCACCCCGAACACCCGGCGCTTGGCGGCAGCCACATAGGCATTGCCGGGGCCGACAATCTTGTCCACCTGCGGCACGGTTTCCGTGCCATAAGCCAGCGCGCCGACCGCTTGCGCCCCGCCGATGGTGAACACCCGGTCCACGCCACAGATCGCCGCTGCGGCGAGCACCAGTTCATTGACCACGCCACCGGGAGTCGGCACCACCATGATCAGTTCCTTGACCCCGGCCACCTTGGCGGGAATCGCGTTCATCAGCACCGACGACGGATACGCCGCCTTGCCGCCCGGCACATACAGACCGACGCGATCCAGCGCCGTCACCTGCTGGCCGAGCACGGTGCCGTCGGCCTCGGTGTAGTTCCAGGACTGCATCAACTGCTTCTCGTGGTACATCCGCACCCGATCGGCAGCCAGTTGCAGCGCCGCCCGCTGGTCGGCGGGCAGGTTGTCGAGGGCCGCCTGCAAACGCGCCAGCGGCAATTCCAGCTCAGCGGAAGCCGTCGCTTCGACCTTGTCGAAACGTTGCGTGTATTCGAGCACAGCGGCATCGCCGCGACGCTTCACGTCGCGCAGGATATCCGCCACAACGGTGTCGATGTTATCGTCCTGCGCGCCCTCGAAGGCCAGCAATTGTTCGAGCTGCTGCTCGAAATCGGCTTGGGAAGTGGAATAACGTTTGATGTTCAACATGATGGCCTGCGGGGAAGTTTCGGAATGGCGCGATTTTACAGGAAAACGTCAGGCCGCGCCTGCCGCTGCCGCCATCGAATCGGAACCTCCACCACCCACCTTTACGCTAGCCATACAACATAGGACACGCCACATTTGACGCATGATCAAATCGTTGGTATGCCAGGATGTGGAGTACCACCAAGGAGAAAAACCATGAACCAGATGCGCGCCATCCACCCCGGAGAAATCCTCAAAGGAGAACTCGAAGAACTCAACCTCTCGGCCAACGCCCTCGCCAAGGCGCTGGACGTGCCGACCAACCGGATCACCGCGATTCTCAACGAACAACGCGGTATCACGGCAGACACCGCACTGCGCCTCGCCCGGTTCTTCGGTACCACCTCCGAATTCTGGATGAGCCTGCAAAGCAGCTACGATGTCAAAAAAGCGCGTGAAGCGGTGGGTGAAGAAATCGAGAGGAACGTCAAACCGCGTGAACGGTTGGCGGCGTGAGGTAGCACCACTCCCCGCTTTGAGCATTCCCATCCGTTGCGCAGGAAGGCAACCATGTTAGTGAACACCATCACTGGGACGCCCGCTGTTCGGCGACATCACTGAAGAATGGCTCTGGGCGCGGGTTTCTGCTGCGGCACCCTGAAAACCCGCGCCGCTTGGGCGTTTCGGAGAGGTGGCGGCGGTAGGCTGGGATGAGTAAGCGAACCCCAGCGTCTTTCGTCCAAGGTGGCGCTGGGGTTCGCTTACTCATCCCAGCCTACCAGTCAGTCACTTTGATTTAGCGGGATACCCAAAATGCAGGATGGGTGACACCCACAGGGCACAAGAGCGATAGCGCACCCATCAAATTGAAAATATTCGTTTTTTCTGCTCGATGGGTGCGCTGCGCTTCAACCATCGTTTTTTCATATTGACTTACTAGTGTCCGGTTAAAACCCGAATAGACTCAGTTGGTTGCACGACGCACC
>CAYVIN010000042.1:0-32680 GCA_964451375.1 uncultured Sulfuricella sp. | reverse complement strand
TCATCTTGTTGATGGTTTCGATCATGTGCACCGGGATACGGATGGTGCGCGCCTGATCGGCGATCGAACGGGTGATGGCCTGACGAATCCACCAGGTGGCGTAGGTCGAGAACTTGTAGCCACGGCGGTATTCGAACTTGTCCACCGCCTTCATCAGGCCGATGTTGCCTTCCTGAATGAGGTCGAGGAATTGCAGGCCGCGATTGGTGTACTTCTTGGCGATGGAAATCACCAGGCGCAGGTTAGCCTCGATCATCTCGCGTTTGGCGCGGCGCGCCTTGGCTTCGCCGGTGGACATCTGGCGGTTGATTTCCTTGAGATCCTTGATCGGAATTCCGACACGGGTCTGCACGTCGGTGAGGCGTTTCTGACGATCCACAATGGAGTGTTGGAAGCGCGCGAGTTTCTCGCTATACACCTTGCCGCCATTGATTTCTTCGACAACCCATTCAAAATTGCTTTCGTTGCCGGGGAAGTTCTTGACGAAGTATTGGCGTGGCATTCCGCTTTTATTGACGCACAGCTCAAGTATCTGACGCTCGTGGCTGCGAATATCGTCAACCAGGCTGCGCAGCCCGTCACACAGGGCTTCGACCTGCTTGGCGGTAAAACGGATACTGAGCAATTCGGCGGAAATCTGTTCCTGATGTTCGACGTAGGGTTTGGATTTGTAGCCCTTTTTGAGCAACCCCTGCATCATTTTTTCGTTGGCTTCGCGAATCCGCGTAAAACGCTCCATCGCGTCGACCTTGAGTTGAGCCAGATTGGCGGCGGCTACGGCACTGCCGTCGTCGTCTTCATCCGTCTCTTCACCAAGCGCTTCCTCGTCTTCCATGGCCGCAGTAGCGGCTTCGAGGTCTTCCGGCACATCGTCGGCGGAATCCAGAATGCCATCCACCAGTTCGTCGATGCGCATTTCATCGCGTTCAACCTTGTCAACCAGGTCGAGAATTTCGGCAATCGTGGTGGGGCAGGCGGAGATCGCCTGAATCATGTGTTTCAGGCCGTCTTCGATGCGCTTGGCGATTTCGATTTCGCCTTCTCGGGTGAGCAGTTCGACCGAACCCATTTCACGCATGTACATACGTACCGGGTCGGTGGTGCGGCCAAACTCGGAATCTACGGTGGAAAGCGCCGCTTCGGCTTCTTCCACCACATCTTCGTCGGCAACGGCAGGCGTTGCATCTGACATCAGCAATGCTTCTGCGTCGGGCGCTTCGTCGTATACGGCGATTCCCATGTCGCCAATCATGCTGATGACGCCTTCGATTTGCTCGGCGTCGAGCATATCGTCGGGGAGGTGATCGTTGATTTCGGCGTAGGTCAGATAGCCGCGTTCTTTACCAAGAACGATCAGGTTCTTGAGGCGCATCCGGCGTGCTTCCATTTCGCCTTGACGCAACTCAGATTTTTCGTTTTCCGTCGCCATAGCCTATTATTCCCAGAAATTGGAAAAACCGTGGATTATACACCAACTCGCTCAACTTTCCGCGCTTGCCTTGCCGGCCAGCAATTGCACCAGCAACATTTTCTCGTCGGCATCCAGTTCCTGCTCGCGCGATTTGGCGAGCAGCGCGTCAGCCCGCGCCTTGCAGGCATCCTTGCGGAGCCGGGTGAGGGTATCGGCGAATTCCGTGGCGGCGTCAAATTCCTCACCCCACTGGAAAATTTCCGCCATAACTTCGCGCAGAGACTTGCCTAACTCGTCTTCCCGAAAGTGTTCGAGCACGCCGGCGGTACCCGTGTCCGTCACTGATCTAGCAAATTCGACAACGGAGTATAAAGGCTCGCTCAATAAGCCAACCAAGTCCGAATCAATTTCCCTGGCAAATTCGGGGCGAAACAACAACAGACGCAGCAACTTGCGCTCCCACGACGCCGCCTGACGCGGCATACGAGAGCGCGCAACAGGTTTCCTTACTGCCGCTGATTTGATCTGGTAAAGCTCTTCCAGCTCGACCTGCTCAATGCCGGCGAGTTCGGCGAGCCGCTTGCGCAACATCAGACTGAGGTTGGGGGCGACGATTTGCAGAAACAGCGGCTTGGCCATTTGCAGAAAATGGGCGCGGCCTTCCTGGGTTTGCATGTCCACCCGTGCGGACAACTCCCGCACCAGAAACTGCGAAAGCGGCAGCGCTTCTTCGAGAAGCTTCTCGAACGCCTCCTTGCCCTGGGTGCGGATAAAACTATCCGGGTCTTCGCCTTGCGGCAGAAATAGAAATTTCAGACTCTTGTCGTCGGCCACCAGCGGCAGGCTGTTTTCCAGAGCGCGCCAGGCCGCTTTGCGCCCCGCCGCATCGCCATCGAAACTGAAAATCACGTTATCAGTCTGGCGCAGCAGCTTTTTAACGTGCTCCGGGGTGGTGGCCGTGCCCAAGGTTGCGACGGCATACCCAACGCCATGCTGGGCAAGCGCCACTACGTCCATGTAACCCTCAACCACCAGCACACAATCCTTTTCGCGTATCGCCAAACGCGCCTGGGGAAGGCCGTAGAGCTCCTTGCCTTTTTCAAACAACGGGGTTTCCGGGGAATTCAGGTATTTCGGCTCACCCGCGCCCAATACCCGCCCACCGAAACCAATCACCGCCATGCGCTGATTGACGATGGGAAACATGATGCGGTCGCGGAAACGGTCATAACGTTTGCCTTCGTCGCCCTCGATGACCAGCCCGGCTTGCACCAGATGTTTATCCTGATAATCGGGAAATGCGGCGGCCAGGTTCTGCCAGCCAGCCGGTGCATAGCCGATGCCGAAACGCGCCGCGACCTCACCTGACAAGCCGCGTTTTTTCAGATAGGCGATGGCGAGTTCCGAGTTTTTGAGCTGGCTGCGGTAATAATTCATCGCCTGCTGCATCAATTCGACCAGATCGGCCCCGTGCGGCTCGTCGGGACGCCGTCGCTCGGAGGCTTCGCGAGGAACTGGAATGCCGGCGCTTTTGGCGAGGTCTTCGACTGCATCGATAAAACCCAACCCCTGATACTCCATGACAAAGCTGATCGCCGTACCATGCGCGCCACAACCGAAACAATGATAAAACTGCTTAGTCGGGCTAACTGTAAACGAGGGGGTTTTTTCGTTGTGGAAAGGGCAACACGCCTGGTAATTGGCCCCGGCCTTTTTGAGAGGGACGTAACGATCCACCACGTCCACGATGTCGAGGCGGTTCAGAAGTTCCTGAATGAAGGATTCGGGAATCATTTCACGGCCACCGGCGGCGGTTGTACGCAGAGCTGCGCACAGGAAGAAAAATCAGGCCAGCTTGGCCTTGATGAGAGCGGAGACCTTGCCCATGTCGGCGCGGCCCGCGACTTGCGGCTTTACAGCCGCCATTACCTTGCCCATATCCTTTACACCCGCAGCCCCGGTTGAAACCACAGCGGCAGCGACCAGCGCTTCCACTTCCGCTTCGGAAAGCGCCTGCGGCATATAGGCTTGCAGCACCGTCACTTCAAATTTCTCAACATCCGCCAAGTCCTGACGGGCAGCGGCTTCATATTGGGAAATCGAGTCGCGGCGTTGCTTGAGCATTTTTTCGATCACTGCGACGATTTGTTCGTCGGAAAGCTCGATACGCTCATCAACTTCGCGCTGCTTCATGGCAGCCAGCAAAAGACGAATGGCGGCGAGACGCGGCGCATCTTTGGCGCGCATCGCCGTCTTCATGTCTTCGGTGATTTGCTGCTTGAGGGGCATTAGTACAACTTGGGCGGCAGGGTTTGGCTGCGCAGACGCTTGTGGGTGCGCTTGACGGCGGCGGCGGCTTTACGCTTGCGCTCGGAGGTGGGCTTTTCGTAGAACTCGCGGGCGCGCAATTCGGTCAGCAGACCGGTTTTTTCCACAGCGCGCTTGAAACGGCGCAACGCAACGTCGAACGGCTCATTTTCCTTGACACGTACACTCGGCATTTCCTGATTACCCCTAAAGTTCGGTTGGCGAAAAAGGCGCTATTGTATCAACAAGATTGGTTTTCTCAAAGCAATGATTAACGTAATGATTAACGTACTTCGCAATCAAGTTTTTTGGTGTCCGTCGGGGTGGTTCCGCCTGTGGTGGGTTGGCCGGTCGGCGTATTACTTGGCGCACTGAACGACGGCGGCGGCGTGAATTTGATGCCGGGGTCTTTCGGCAATGTCGCCGGCGGCGTCACCGGGTCTTTGATATAACCAAACTGGCCGGCGCTGTATCCCTGACTCCCGGCGCTGTTGCTGACCACCACCTGGCCGTCGTTGACCTGCACATACAGCCCGCTCGGTAGTGTGCCGCAATCGCTTTGGCACCAGCTTGCGCTGTAGTCCGTGCCGCGTATCCCGATGGTCGCCGACGGGGCTTTGAGTTGATAGCTGTCCTGATTGCCGCGTTTCCCCACCAGCCCCGTCACTGCCCGCAAGCCGCCCTTGAGCAGGTTGAATACCGCGCTGTCGGCTTCCGGTTTGTTGGCTTCAAACAAATAGCTGTCGATGCGTAATTGGGTGTTGGGCTTGAGGGTGATTTCGCTGTTGTCGGTGAATTTCACCCGGGCGTAGGTATCTTTTTCCGAGATCAGCAGGTCGCCGTTATCCACCTGGGATTTCTGCGAGAGGATTTTGCTCGTGCCGTCCACCTTGCGCGCCAGCAACGGCCCGCTCAAATGCGTGACCGTCCCCGCCGCTTCGGCTAACAACGCCGGGCTGATCAGCAGCCCGGCGAGCAATAAAACCAGGTTAATTGCAGTATTGTTTCTTGACGGGCGCTTCATTTTTCTTTTCCTCTGGACTACTGGTTGCGCTCCGTTTTGGCGATTCCTTGCGAACCTCCTTCTTTTCGTCCTTATCGTCGCTTCCGCCCGCGCCGGACGTAGTGGCCTGGGTAGTTGCGCCACCGCTCTGGTTGGACGTATTCGAACCGCCGCTGCCGCTGGATTGGTTGGTCTGGTTCACCAACGGCTGAACGACCGACTGTGGAACACTGTTATTGACGCTGTTATTGGTCTGGTTGATGGCCTGATCCAGCGGTTGCGACTCGCCCTGCGTCGGGGGCGTCGGGGGCGGCGTCGGTTGCTCAGGCTGCGTCGGCGTACAACCCGGCGCACTCGGGTTCGCCACACACGGGTCAGTCGTCGCCGGTTGTGTACAGCCGGCGAGCGCGGGATTGGCCGCACACTGGCCAGCGCTCGGCAATACCGCCGCACAGCCGCTCAGACTGGGGTTCGCGACGCACTGACTGAGCGTCGGCAGCACGGCTGAACAACCAGCCAGACTCGGGTTGGCGGCGCACTGTCCGGCGCTCGGCAACACGGCGGCGCAGCCGGCCAGGGTCGGGGTAACCGCACATTGGCCGGCGCTTGGCAGGACTGCCGCGCAACCGCTCAGACTGGGGTTCGCCACACACTGGTCAAGCGTCGGCAAAACCGTTGCGCAACCCGCCAGAGACGGGTTGGCGGCGCATTGCCCGGCGCTTGGCAACACGGCGGCGCAGCCGGCCAAACCTGGATTCGCCGCGCATTGTGCAAGACTCGGCAAAACCGCCGCACAGCCCGCCAACGACGGCGTCGCCACGCATTGGCTGAGACTCGGCAACACCGTCGCACAGCCGGAGAGCGTTGGGTTGACCGCGCATTGGCTGGTGCTCGGCAATACCGCTGAACAACCGGCCAGCGACGGCGTGACCGCGCACTGCGCCAACGTCGGAAGCACCGAGGCGCATCCGCTCAACGCAGGATTTCCGGTACATTGGGCAAGCGTCGGAAGCACCACGGTGCAACCGGACAGGGACGGATTTGCTGCGCATTGATTGGTGCTCGGCAAAACCACTGCACACCCCGGCAATGTCGGCGTCGCGACACATTGGCTGACGCTCGGCAAGACGCTGGAGCAACCCGCCAGAGAAGGTGCTGCGGCGCATTGGGAAAGACTCGGCAATACCGCCGAACAGCCAGCCAAAGCGGGATTGACGGAACATTGCGCGAGCGTCGGCAATACCACGCCACACCCGGCCAGACCGGGATTGGTTGCGCATTGGTCGGTGCTCGGCAGCACACTGCTGCACCCAGCCAGGGCAGGATTAACCGCGCACTGGTTAAGCGTCGGAAGAACCGCCGAACACCCGGCCAGAGCAGGGTTGAGCGCACACTGGCTGGTGCTCGGCAGCACGGCTGAACACCCCGCCGCTGCCGGGTTGAGCGTACATTGCGCAAGCGTCGGCAAGACATCCGAACATCCGGCCAAGGCGGGATTGAGCGTACATTGCGACAAGGTCGGAACCACAGGGAGCGTCCCGGTATTGCCGGTCGGCGGCGTGGTTCCCGGCGTGGTGTTGGGCGCGGTTACCGCACCGGGTGGCGCACCGCTGATCGCGCCGCCTGCGGTCAGGACGATGCCGGCATTGTTTCCGCCCGGCATCGAGATACTGGCCGCCGGCGCATTGATCGCGATAGCGCCGGTGGTAGCGGTGGCGGTAATGCCGCCGCTACCACCGCTGACCGCCAGCGTTGCGGCGGGTTCGACGGTGATCCCGCTATAAGCCGAGAGGGCGATACTGCCGCTGGTGGAAGTAATACTGCCGTTCAGCACCAGATTGTCGTTGCCGCCGCTGCCTTGGCCGGCGCTCAGGCTGACGTTGCTGGTGGCGCTCACCGTGGAGCCGCCGTTGATGGTCAGCGGACTGTGCGCCGCAACACTGACGGAACCGGCCAAGGCGCTGACCGCGCCGCCCATATCCACCAGTTGTTCGCCCTCACCAAGCGTTTTATACCCAACGGTGGTGGCCCCATAGTTGTCGATACTTACGTTGCCACCTCCGTTTGCCAAGAGCGCTGCATTCTCGGCCTTGACGATTTCCAGAGAGGCGGAATGGGTGGCGCTGTTATTAACCACATTGATCGAACCGCTGATCACATAGGGCGACGCATCCCAATTCTGGTTCTTGTTCTCCAGATCGAACTGGGCGACCTGGGTGGCAAAGGGTAGCGCATTAGCACCGCACTCCGTACCATCCAGACCGGCGCACATGCCGTTGCGCGTATCGGCCTCGAAATAGGAACCGACCACGCTTTGGGTTACGCCAATCAAACCGCGCAAGGCACCGCCCACATCGAGGTAAACATCGCCGCACGTTCCGCTGGCCGGACAGGCGTTGATCCCGGAGTAATAAACACTGGTAGAAATGCCTGGCAGTGCGCCGCCGACAACCAGATCGCCGTTATCCACATAGATTTCGATTCTCCCGCCATTGCTGGTGACGCCGTGAATATTGTTGGCATTCGCGATGGAGAGCGTCTTGTCGTTCCAGAAGTAAATGTCGCCATTGCTTGCTTTTGCGGCAAGGTAGCTGACCGAGTTGGCTGCGTAGCTCAGGTCGATGTCGCCGTCGTGGGCCTCGGCAGCCAGCCCGCCGCAATTAGCACAGTCCGGCAGACTGATCGGAGAATCCTCGTCTTGGTATATGCCGCCTTGAGTCAGCAGCCCCAGGTTCTTGAAACTCGCCTCGCTCCCGGTAAGCGGTGCGGCTATGGTGATGTTGCCGGCGAAATCGACCGTGCAGACGCCGTTGGCGCAAGTCTGATGCCCCAGGTCGAGATTCGGAGTGACTACGCGGTCGAGCCAGGTGGGATTAACGATGATCCCCTGATAATCGCCTTCGTCTTGTTCTGAAGAACAAACCATGCGTCCGCAATCGGTGTGGACGGTGATGAACGAGTTACCGGCAGTGTAGTTATAGGGAGCAAGCGATACCCCGCTGCTCGCCACGAACTTGCCGTCGTCACCCAACTGGATATTGTTGGTTTGCAGGACGATGTAATTGCTGGAAATGGTCGCATCGCTCAAAATGCCGCCGCTACGGATATCGATGCCTTGCGGGGCGCTGATGAACTTCTGCAGCGGCGGCGGATTTTGGCTGTAGAGCGGCGGAATCATCGCCACCACGTCGCCTTGAGTACGCAACACAAACCCTTGCACGTTGGTCAGCGCCACCGGTTCGTAGAAAACGATGTCGCCGACCGTGGCGATAGCGCCGTTGCTGTTCTGCCAGCCGATTTGCAGGTTGCCGGAGGGCGCATTGAAAAGGTCAAGACGGCTGGAATTCAGCCATAAATCGCTGCTCGATCCGCCGCAGCCGCCAGGGCCGCATCCCCCACCCTCCGGATAACCCCCGCCGGGATCGGTCAGGGAAACCGCTACACCTTTACTGTTGGTATAGGGCGCGACAACAATGTCACCCGTGGCGGAGGTGATATTGCCCGCCGTTGGGTGGATATTCAGCACATCGGTAATCAGGTTCACCGAACCGGCGCTGGTGATGCTGCTGCCCGCATTCAGGTTAAGGTCGTTGCCCGCGATGAGTCCCAACTGCACCGGTGAAACCAGCGGGCCATTGACGTTGAGGTCGGCCCAGATACATTCACCACATGCGACGGTCTTGAATTCGATGTAGCCGACGTTGGCCGCGCCGCTCAGGTCGAGCGCATTGAGGGTCAGGGGCTGCTGACCTGCGTTGAAACTGAGACGGTTGGCGTAAAACCTGTCGATTCCCTGTATCCAGCCGCTGGCGCTGGAAAGCGTCCAGACAGTATCCCCGTCATAACCGTTGCGCGGCTCGACGGTCACGACGCCTTCGTTGGCGGCATATCTATCGCTGCCTGTGGCGCCAGCCTTGATGGCACCGGAAAGTTCTGCATCGGCGAACTTGAGGAAGATATTGCCTTGGGTGGTTTCCACGGTATGTTGCCCGCTCACCGCGCCGACCACCAGCATGGCCGGGCTGACCGGCTGGCCGGTGTAATAGTCGGCGATGTCGGCGAGCGTGATCGAGCCTGTCCCTTCATGTTTGATGACGTTCTGCACGTCAAGCATGGTGGGAACCACGTCGTCGCCAGAGCCAATCACCGCCAGCATCATGTCGCCTGCCCCGGCAGCCGCCACCACCTTGCCGGTGACTGTCAGGTTCTGACCGTAGGTCTTGCCGGCCAGGCTGGTGGTAGCGGTACGGATATCCACCTGACCACCGGTCTGATAGACCGCGTAGCCGCCCGCGCTGCCATCGAGGTTGGCAAGTTCCAGCCCGTCGGCTTTGTCGTTGACGATGTTCATGTCGCCGGCATCCTCGCCGCCGCTGAACTCGACTTGCAGGCGGGACACGGAAGTGCGCAGTATGTCGTTGGGCGCGACAACGCCATAACGGGTTTTGATGACGGCTTCGTCGGCACTGATCTTGGTACCCGTCGAACCATTGAAGAGCAGCGTCCCTTGCGGCGCCTCAAGCGTGACCCTGGCCCCCGTAGCGGTGGCCGTGATGGCCGCATCGGTGGTGATATTGCCGGTTTGCGAAATAAACGCAGCCGAACCGTTTTCGATGTTGACGGCGCTGCCGTTGAGGATAAGGGTGCCCGCCGCGCTCAGGGTGGTGGGCGTGGAAGCACCGCCGGCGATGGTGAGCACCGGGTTATAGCCGATGCTTACATCTTCGCTCGGTATGCTCCAGTTGTAATGAGCATCAAGATTCAACTCGACGCTGCTGGCGGTGAGCGATTGTTCGACGTTTATGCCATTACCGGCCAGAGCATTTAGCGAACCTACCGTAGTCGCACCACTGGTAAACGCAATCATCCCGCCATACACGTTATGAATGGGTGGCTCAGCCGCTTCCACCACCTCGTAGGGCACGGCGCGCAAGACCAGATCCCAGGCCGGCTTGTTGACCGCCCGCACTTCGATGGAGCCGCCGCTGGCTTCCAGCCATACGCTATCGGCGCTCACCTTGCCGGGGTCTATCCAGGTAATGCCGGAGCGGTCGTCGAACGACGCTCCCAGCCCGATATCGCAGGCATAGCCTGTCACGCAATCGTTGCGGGTGTTGACGATTTTCAGGGAAACGGCGCTGAGTGTGCCGTCTATTTGCGGACTACGCCCGTACAGGCGCAGTTCACTGTCGAGCGCTTCCATATTGCCTTGGATGGCAAGCGTGTTATCTCCGGCATTGATGGTACTACCGCGTATCGTCGCCGGAGTTTGGAGCGTTCCCGCCGTCAGGGTGGTGGCATAACCAGCGCCGTTATGGTTGTAGTCGGCGTAGAACTCAATGCCCTGCTTGCCGCTGAAAACCGCATTGCCTTGTGGCATATCGTTGAAATCGTAATGCGGGCCAACATTCACGCTGCTCCCGCCATGCGCGGCATTTCCGAATACCAGCTTGCCTTCCGCGCTAAGCGTTACGCCGCCATCCACGGCGATTTCATCGTAATACTCCGCAACACCGTTAGCGTTGGAATCCAGACGCAAGTCACCCACCGTGGTCGAAACATTCTGGTGAAAATGAATACCCTGCTCGGCATTGACAGTCAGCGCCTTGAAGCTCGAAGGATTATTCTCAAAGCTGGCCCCACCGCTGTTGATCACCACTTTGCCGACATTGAAGCTGTTGGATGCGGAAATGTTATCGACGACGACCGATCCGCTTCCGGCATTCAGATAAAGGTTGGCTGCGCTGATCTTCTCGAGTTCCGTGCCGGACAATGTCATTTGCGAAGCGGTATCCCCCAGCCCGATATTCCGGTTGGCCGTCGAGGAAATACTCACATTCCCCGCGCCGGCATCGAGACTGTTATCGAGGCCGCCCTGTAAATCCACGTCGGCAGCCGTAATTACGATGTTGCCGCCATTGGTGTTGACGCCCTTGCCGGGCGCCACCGTCAACTTGGCACCCGCACTCCCGGTCGCCTCCTGGTCGGCGTTCAGGGTAACGTTGAGCTTGGCCCCCGCCTCGCTGGAAGCACTGATCGATTCGTTAAGAGTGATGCCTTTGTGGGCCTTGAGCGTCAGGGTTCGGTCAGCGATCAGCATCGAACTGATTGGCGAATTAACGACTATTGCCCCCCCTTCCGTTCCGCAAGTCGTCTTGCAGGTAGTATCCACCACCACATCACCGGAATTGGCCAGGTAGTCGCCTATCGTCGTCGCCTTCAACTGGGAAGGCCCGTTGCCCGCCGGCTGGAAATTCGGCCCACTCGGGTCGCTCGGGTTGGAGTTGGAACCGCTCTCCGCGACGATTTCTACGTCTTCCGGGTCAAGCAACCATACCCCACCCTTGCCGGTATCCACCTTGATTCCCGCCACATCCAGATAATGCCCGGAGGTCTCGATGAAGCCGCCTTTGCCGCCTTTCGCGCTCAGGCTGCCGTAAACCCGCGTGGCTTCATTCGACCACACGATGATCTTGCCGCCGTCGCCTTGCTGCGCATTGGCTTTGATTTCAGCTTGCGCGCCAACATAGGTGCGCTGGGCGTTCTGGATCAAGGGGTTCTTGCCCTGGTAATCGCCGCCCACCAAAACCGTTCCGCCGCCGCTTTGCCCGCCGGCGTCGAGTTTCGCGCCGTCGAGTATCCCGACCCGTTCGCCCAATACCTGGATTTCCCCGCCCTGCCCCGCGCCGGTGGCGCTTATGCTGCCTTCAACTAGGGTGTCGCGGCTGGCCTTGAGGATGATCTTGCCGTTTTCGCCTACCACGGCGCTGTCGGCGCTGAGTTTGCCTTTGTGGTTGATCAGTGCGCCGTAGATGCCGATTTTGCCGCTTTGCGCGAGTATCTGGCCGAGGTTGAGCACTTGATCCTGCGGGGCGCTGACCACGACTTGCAGGTGCGGGTTGGCGCTGTCTACCAGTTGTACGCTGCGCCCGGCGGCAAGGGTGATGTCGCCTTTGGGACTGGTGAGGATGCCGCTGTTTTCAATATTCGGCGCTATCAGGTAGATGCGCCCGCCTTCCGGGGTGGTGATGCCGCCCTGATTGACGAGGTTGCCGGATTTGACGCCGGCCTGGAAGTTGTAGCGTCCGGCGAGGAAGTCCTGGTTGGATAAATCAAGGGTGCCGGCGACCAGTCCGGCTACGTCGATCCGTGCGTGGGGGCCGATGAAGATGCCGTTGGGGTTGATCAGGTAAACCTGGCCGTTCGATTGCAGTGCGCCGAGGATGGCGCTGTTGTCTGCGCCGACGACCCGGTTGAGCACTGCACTGGCGGCGCTTTGCTGGTTGAAGCGGGTGAGTTCGTTGGCCCCGATCGAGAAACCTTGCCAGTTGATGATGGCGTTCGGGCTGTTGCTGATCGTCAGGCTGTTCCCCTGAGTGACAAAACTCGCCTGACCGCTCACTACTTGCGGCCCCTGCGGTTGGCCAGACACATTCCCTACCCCAAAACAGCAGGCTATCGCCACGCTGAGCAGGGTCATTCGGAAACCCGCCCGGTGTTTATCGGACTTTTTACGGGATATTGCCATGACGCCTCCCACTATCGCTAATCGGATGCGCACCACTCGAACCATTTGCCACTTGGGCAACCCCCTATAGGATAGATAGGGAAAACCCGTCACCACCAGAGTGGTTACGCTGATAATTCACTATAGCAAAGGGAGTGCCGGGAACAGCTCAACAGGCAGAGATATTACTGGTCAAAATGAGGGAAATCGGAATTCCCGCAGCCGGGCGGCTGCGGGACCACAAGTTGGGTCAATACAACAAACTCATGCGGAAATGAACGCGCTGATCACCTTTGCCCTGGCTGCCGCCGGCATCCAGGACATGGGCGTAATCCACGCCGAAGGTCACGTTTTTGTTGTGGGTCAGGCGCAGTCCCAGGCCGGCGCTGGCAATCGATGAACTTTGCGCCTCGCCGGCCAACGGGGCGATGCGGGTGACGTAGCCGGCGTCGTAAAACACCAGCGCCCGCACGTTGAGAGGATCCATGCCGAGGAACGGAGCAAGATTGGTGGTGTAAATTTCAGCGTTGAACAAGTGCCCCTTGTCATTCGCCACTTCGCGCTCCAGAAAGCCGCGCACGGTGGTTGCGCCGCCTATCCCGAACTGTTCGCCGGGCACCAGACGGTCGTTGGTGTATTGACCGGCAAGCGCCATCCGAAACTGCCAGTCGCCATTGAAGACCCGCGTGTAGTTGGCGCTATAGCGGAAAATGCTGTACTTGACCGGCGCACCGGCGCGCGCCAGATTGAAATCATTGTCGCTGCTGCGGCTGCCGCCGGGGATATTGTGCAAGGCGGTAAGGCTGAACGCCGCCTCGCCGCCTTGCAACGTCCAGGTTCCGCCGTAGGCGATGCTGAACGGATGGACGGTCACATCGTTGCCGAGTTGGGTGTCGGTGACGCTGACGTTGTTTTTGTAGGCGCGGTAATCCAGTCCGAAAATCAGGCGTGAGTCGTAATTCCCGGAACGCCCCAGATTGTGGTTGTAACGCAACCCGGAGACCATTCCCTTGCCGCTCACCTTGAGATCGTACACCCCGGCGGTGATGGAGCCGGAATCCACATCGGAATAACCGGCGAACATGTCGATGGAGTCGCCCAGTTCATACAGCGGAATCCGGTAGCCCAGGCTGTAGATGCCGACGTTGGAAGGTTTTTCCGGGGAGGTGGTGTATTGCAGGCTCAACACCTGGTCGCGGTCGAACAGATTGGCGTATTGATAAACCACCCCAAGGCGGGTCGCGCCGGTTTGCTGGGTGCCGGTGTTGTCGGCGGTCATGCCGATTTTCCAGGCTAGTTCATCGGAGACCTTCATGTTGGCGATGATGTCGTCTTCCTTGTCGCCGGTTTGTAATTGCAGGTTGATCTTTTTCGAGGGGTTGTCGTTGGCGACGCGCAGATTGTTGGAAACCGTGGAGATGTTCGGGGTGTCGCCGACCCGCAGCGACGGCATACTACTCAGGATGTTTTCAGTGCTGAAAAACCCGTTTCCTTCGACGGCCACCTTCGCCAGACGCGCTTCGGTAACCTTGATGCGGATCAGGCCGCGTTCCAGCTCCTGCTCCGGGAGGGAAACCTGCACGGTGTTGAAACCACGCCGCCGGTATATATCTTCAAGAGCGTCAACAGCACGTTGCACGTCGCCGAAATCGCGCTGTTTCCCGGTAAAAGGTTGCAGGAGTTGTTC
This sequence comes from uncultured Sulfuricella sp., assembly GCA_964451375.1. Classification (GTDB taxonomy): domain Bacteria; phylum Pseudomonadota; class Gammaproteobacteria; order Burkholderiales; family Sulfuricellaceae; genus JAGXQV01. The sequence continues at coordinate 18,765 of CAYVIN010000042.1, read as the reverse complement.
GACAAAAACGACTTCGAGCAGGGAATTGCCTTCGACCTGATATTTTTCGATATCGAAACGCGGAATCACCACTGCTTCGTTGTCCGCCGGGTAAGCCGCCAATGCCAGCGACGCCAATGCCGCCCCTACCGCCCATTGCAACGTCGAACGCGCCATCAAATTCATTTCTTTGCCCCCCTTCGGGGAGATAAATTACTCAAGGTTATTATTCTAACCGCTTAATTCTGAAGAAGTCACTTCTCGAAACAGTTGTCAGCGTACTTCGCAATCGAGTTTTTTGGTGTCGGTGGGGGTGGTTCCGCCTGTGGTGGGTTGGCCGGTCGGCGTATTACTCGGCGCGCTGAACGATGGCGGCGGCGTGAACTTGATGCCGGGGTCTTTCGGCAATGTCGCCGGCGGCGTCACCGGGTCTTTGATGTAACCAAACTGGCCGGCGCTATACCCCTGGCTGCCGGCGTTGTTGCTGACCACCACCTGGCCGTCGTTGACCTGCACGTACAGCCCGCTCGGTAGTGTGCCGCAATCGCTTTGGCACCAGCTTGCGCTGTAGTCCGTGCCGCGTATCCCGATGGTCGCCGACGGGGCTTTGAGTTGATAGCTGTCCTGATTGCCGCGTTTCCCCACCAGCCCCGTCACTGCCCGCAAGCCGCCCTTGAGCAGGTTGAATACCGCGCTGTCGGCTTCCGGTTTGTTGGCTTCAAACAAATAGCTGTCGATGCGTAATTGGGTGTTGGGCTTGAGGGTGATTTCGCTGTTGTCGGTGAATTTCACCCGGGCGTAGGTATCTTTTTCCGAGATCAGCAGGTCGCCGTTATCCACCTGGGATTTCTGCGAGAGGATTTTGCTCGTGCCGTCCACCTTGCGCGCCAGCAACGGCCCGCTCAAATGCGTGACCGTCCCCGCCGCTTCGGCTAACAGCGCCGGGCTGATCAGTAACCCGGCGAGCAGCAGCAGCAGAACCTCAGCAAACCGGTTTCTTGGCCGGCGCATCGGTTTTTCTTTCATCGGGCTTGGCAACGCCGTCTTTCCTGGACTCATCATTTTTTGCCGTTTCCTTCTTGTCGTCCTTCTTGTCGCCGCTCTGCGTTGCGCCGCCATCGGCGCCGGCCAACGGGGTCTGGTTCTGCTGGCGGGCGTTGGCAGCCCCTGCGCCACTCCCGTCGGGGGGCGTCGTGGCATTGCCGGACTGGCGATTCACCGATTGCGGAACACTGTTGTTGACGCTGTTATTGGTCTGGTTGATGGCTTGCTCCAGCGGCTTGGATTCTACCGTAGAAGGGCTGCTCGGCGGCGTATTGCAGCCCGTCTGGCTGGGATTGGCAAGGCAGGGATCGGGATTGGCGGGCGGCTGGCTGGGTGCACAACCGGCCAGCGACGGGTTGGCGGCGCATTGGCCGGCGCTTGGCGTACTCGGCGCGCAGCCGCTTTGGCCGGGATTAGCAGCGCATTGGCTGGCGCTCGGCAGCACCGCCGTGCATCCCGCCAGAGCCGGGTTGGCGGTACATTGGGCAAGACTCGGCAACACCGTCGCGCAGCCGGACAGGCCGGGATTGGCGCTGCATTGGCTAGTGCTCGGCAACACCGCACCACACCCCGTTTGACTGGGGTTGGCGGTACATTGGGCGAGCGTCGGCAAGACACTGGAGCACCCCGTCAATGCCGGATTCGACGCGCATTGGGCAAGGCTCGGCAGCACGGATGTACAGCCCGTCAGAGCGGGATTGGCGCTGCACTGGCTGGTGCTGGGAAGCACCGCGCTACACCCGGCCTGTGCAGGATTGGCAGCACATTGGGCAAGCGTCGGCAAAATCGAACTGCACCCGGCCTGAGCGGGGTTGGCGATACATTGGCTAAGGGTTGGCAACACGCTGCCACAACCGGCCTGGGCCGGGTTGGCGGCGCACTGGCTGACGCTGGGCAACACCGAGGCGCATCCGGCCAGGCCGGGATTGGCGGAACATTGGCTAAGACTCGGCAATACCGCAGCGCATCCGCTGAGGCCGGGGTTGACCGTACATTGGCTAAGGCTCGGCAATATCGATCCGCACCCCGACAGATTGGGATTGCTGGTGCATTGGTTGAGCGTCGGCAGGATCACCGAACAACCGGCCAGCGTGGCGTTGGCAGTACATTGGCTGATGCTCGGCAACACCGCGTTGCAGCCTGCCAGTGCAGGGTTGGCGGTGCACTGGGAGAGGCTTGGGAGCACTGCGCCGCAGCCCGACAGGGCGGGATTGTCGCTGCACTGCCCGACACTCGGCAGCACTGCCGAACAGCCGGCCAGATTGGGGTTGGTCGAACATTGGCTGGTATTCGGCAATACCGTATTACAGCCCGCCAGGTTGGGGTTGCTGGTGCACTGGTTGAGGGTCGGCAACACGGCGGAACAACCGGCCAGATTGGGGTTGGTCGAACATTGGCTGGTGCTCGGCAGAACCGCAGAGCACCCCGCCGCAGTCGGCGTCGCAGTACATTGGGCCAGCGTCGGCAACACGCCCGAACAGCCGGTCAAAGCCGGATTGGTGGTGCATTGACTCAGAGTCGGCGTGGTCGTGGTCGTTGTAGTTGTGGTTGGAGTCGTGGTGGTCGTTGTGTTGGCCGTACCGCTGGTGTTCTGGGTCACCGCCGCGCCCGCCGGCGCGCCGCTCACGGTCGTCCCGGCGGTCAGGGCAATCGGTGCTGTGGCATTGGGAGCGGCGAGTGTCGCCCCGGTCGCGGCGATGCTGCCGGTCGTGGCGGTCGCGGTGATGCCGCCCGCGCCGCCTGCCTGGACACTGGTTCCCGAGGCGATGGTGACGTTGTTGTAGGCGCTCAGGGTGACGCCGCCGCCTACGGCGTTGACGTTGCCGTTGATGGTCAGGTTGTTGTTCGAGCCGGCACCACTGCCAGCCGTAAGACTGATAGCGCCGGTGGTGGCGGTAACCCCGCCGGTGCCGATGACCAGCGGGCTGTTGGCTTTCAACCCGAGGTCGCTGGCCGATTTCACCTCGACGGCGCCGGTATTCAACTCGCCATAATTCTCGACTTTGACTTTGCCGCCGCTGGCCGTGTTATCGACGCCATACAGCGTCAGCGTGTCGGCGCTGAATGCGGGCGTCGCGTTGGGGCTGTTGTTGAGGATGACGATGTCGCCGCTGTCGGTGTTGCTCGCCGCAAGCTCGACGGCGTGGGTTTTGAGCGCTCCGCCGAATAGGGTGTCGGTACTGCCGATTCCGCCGACTGCGCTGAAAGTGGTGCGCTTGCCGCTCACCACGAAGGTTTTCAGATCCGCCGAACTCACATCGCCCTGATTGGCGATACTGCCTGCTGCATTGAGGGTGACATCGCCGCTGCCCGCGTCTATCGGCGAGTTGAGGATGATGCCGCCCTCACCGGTGGTCAGGGTGATGTTGCCGCCATTGCTGACGATCCCGCTGCTGTTGGCGGTGGCCTTGGTGGTCAGGTTGCCGGTGATTTTGGTGAGGCTGATCGGCGCGGCCACCCCGCTGGTTTTGGCGGAAACGTAGGTTCCCGCAATCCGGGCGTCGATGCCGCCACCGGCCAGCAGTTCAAGGGTGTTGGCGCTGACGGTTCTTCCGGTGGCGGTGGTAATGTCGCCTGCCGACCACAATTGCAACAAACCGCTGCCGATCCAACTGAACGAATCCTTGACCTCAATGCTGCCGCCGTTGGTGGTGTTGCCGATAATCAGCGTGTTGGCGGTAACCTTGCCGAGTTCTACATTCGACAAACCAAGAGTCCCGCTGGATGCGGTCAACTCATCCGTGTCGGCAGCGCCGATTTTGACCAGGCGATTTGCCGAATTGCTGTCGAGCAACACGCCGGTGCCGGTGGCGTCGATAGATCCCTGCAAATCCATGCGATCGGCGAACAGCATCACCCCGGCGTTGGGCGCCGCCGCCTTGCCGGTGACGGCCACACCAGAACCAATGGTGAGCAAGGAATTGTCGCCGGTCGCACTCAGCGTTACGCTCCCATTGCCGGCATTGACGTTTTGATTGAGCGTCAGATTTCCCCCCAAAGCAACCACCTTGATATCGGCGTTGTTGCTGACAATGCCGTCCAATCCATTCACCGTATCGACCGCCAGTGCGCCATCGTTGCGGTAATAGAGCGAACCGCTGCCGGCGCCGTAAACCTTCAAGTCGGCAGCCAGCTTGGCGACGCTGTTATCGAGGTTGCTCAAGGTTATGGCGCCGTCACTGGATACGGACAATCCGCCGCCGGTATTCAGGCTGGCGCCGCTATCCTGAGTGATGCCGGGAGTGCCGCTCGCTATGCGGTTGGCTGGAAGAATGCTGTTCAGGACGATGTCGCCGCTGTTCTGATATCCATCGCTGTCAATGACGCGGATACCGCTGAGCGAACCAACTGTGGCGAGGCGAATCGGGACTTGGGCGCTATAGCTGAAAACCGTGCCGCTGCTTTCGTCGCTCCTTGCCAGGCCGGCGATGGCCGTGACCTGGTTGCGGTATGAATCGAGGAGTATCTTGGCGCCGCTCGCCGACAGAGCCTTGGCATCGAGAAAACCCAGGCCGCTCTGCGTAATCACGCCGCCGAGCCCATTATCCAGGGTAATCACGCCGTTCGGGCTGGCTGCCGAATAGTCCTGACCATCGTTACGAATGCGGATGCCGTTCATGCCGTCGATGCCATAACCGATATTCAGGTCGCCGGCATGTTTGAAACTGAAATTCTTGTTGAGGTGGGTGGCGTCGCCGATGTCCGCAGCAAGATTGGTCACCATGCTCGAAGCGCTGGTCAGATCGACGTTGCCGAGGGCGCGGATGCCCAGATTGGTGGTGGCGATGCTACCGTTGCTGCCCTGCGTAATATTTCCGCCGGATTCGAGAATCACCGTGCCGGAGAAACTGATCGTGTCTTCGATGTTGAGATTGCCCGCCAGCGTCGAACCAATGCGTATCTTGTCGGCGCTCACCCCGGCCACTTCACCGGGTGTCAGTTCCAGCGTATTCTGCGCGCCGGGTTTATTGGTGATGAGGTTGACCCCCACCGTGCCGTCCAGAGCATAGGGTTTGAACCACACTTCCCCACCCGTCGCATCTATCGTCGCCGGACTCTGGCTCGCGTCGATGTTCATGGCGTGGGCGGCCAGAGTGATATTGGCCCCTTCCAACGTTGAATAGGCCGGAAGAGTCAGGGTTCCGCCGGCGGCCAGGGTTAAATCTCCGCTTCCCGCCCTGACTTTATTCGACACCGTCAGGTTGCCGCTTGCAGAGACGGCAACGTCAACATCAGTAGGATTAAGGTGATCCGAGGTCAGGGTGAGATTGCCGCTGTGCTGAACGTGTAGTTCGCCATAGGGAAAATCGCTGTTCCCCAGCCGCAGGGAAGTATCGCCGCCGCTTATCGACTGGGTCTTCAACGGCGCGCCGGAAGTTCCGGTCGTCCCACGCATGGTATCAAGCGAGATGTTATTGGCGCTGATCAGGCATGAGCCGCTACACGTCACCCCGCCATACGGCCCTTGCGGATCGTTGTTGACGCCCAGGAAAACCTCTGCACCGGCTGCATTCAACGTCACCGGCCCGGCAATCGCGATACTCTTGCCGCTGGAAGCGGTAAGCGTCACGCCGCCATTGGTGGACGTTGCGGAATTGGTCGCGGATAACACGGTGTAGGAAGAATAACCGTTGAAACTGATGCCGAAACCATCGCTGTCGGGCTGGCTGACTTTCAGGTAAGTCACTTCGTTATCGTTGTTGAGTTGGATAGCGCCGGCGGAAGTTGCGCCGCTGCTCACATCCAGCGTCCCGGCGCTGATCGGCCCCTGCTGGCTGATCGAATTGGCGACCAGTTTGATGTCGCCACCGCTGGAGGTCAGCCCCAGTTCGCCGACACTCAAGGTTGAGGCAGTTTTTATGTCGAGGTTGCCGCCCAGCGTTCCCTCTACCAGGCTGATCTGGTTGTGGGTGCTATTGAGCGTCACATTTCCGCCAATGTCCAGGCTCAGGTGGGGCGTCTTGATTCCCCAGTCATTGTCCTGAGTAACGCTTTGTCCTTTCAGCACCAAAGTGTTGTCGTGTGAATCTACGGTTTTGGTAAATTGCAGCGCGCCACTGCCGGCGTCGATGGTTCCCGTGTGAACACTGCTGCCGAAATGCCCGAAACCACCATGGAACGTCACTCCCTGGCCTCCCCTCAACGTCACATCGCCTTCCGGCAGCGTGACCATGAAGGCGTTGTAATGCGGGCCGATATACACGTAGCTACCAGCGTGGCCAGCTTGGCCGAACACCAGTTGCCCGGCGGCTACCAGGGAACTGCCGCCGTATATTCCGATGTCGTCGTACCAGGTCAGCCCCTGTTGCCCGGCTGAAACATAGTCGGTGTTCGCGTCAAAACGCATGTCGCCCACCGTGGTGGTGATGTTACCGTTGATCACGATGGCGTTTTTTGCGTTGACGGTAAGAGCCTTGAACGTCGAACTGTTGTTGAAGGTGACGCTGAATGAGGGCGTTTGTTGCATCCAGTTGCCTTCACTGCCGGCTTCCAACGTTACCGTACCGATATTTCCGCTTGCCGCTTCATCGATGCTGTCTACCGAAATGCTGCCGTTGCCGGCGTTGATTGCCAGATTCGCCGCTTTGATCTGGTGCAGGCTGCCTCCAGAAATGATGATGTCCGCCACCTCCACCCCACCCAGGCCAAAACCGCGATTTTGCGTGGAAGCCAGACTGATCGTCCCAGCCCCGCCATCCATCAGGAAGCCATCAAGCGGGTTCGAGGTGAAACTAAAACCGCCGGCAGTCAGGGAAATGTTGCCGCCGTTACTGACGATGGTGGCTCCGTCGCGGATGTAGATCGTTCCGGGACTCTGCCAACTGCTCGCCCCATCGGCGGTGAGCGTGACATTGAGCTTGCCCGCCGTGGAAGTAATTGGCGCGTTGATGTCGATATTGTGGTCAGCGGTGAAAGTCAGGTTGGCGTCGCCGCCGGCGGTCTTGGATATTGCCGCGTTGACGGTGATATTGCCCTCATCCGGCCCGCTCGCGCTGGTGTCGAGCGCCACGTTGCCGCCGCCATCCAGAGTGTCTTTTATCGACGCGGCCAGCGTCGTATCGACGGTGAGGTTGGTCGGATCGAGCAACCAGGTTCCGCCCTTGCCGGTATCCACCTTGATTCCCGCCACATCCAGATAATGCCCGGAGGTTTCGATGAAGCCGCCTTTGCCGCCTTTCGCGCTCAGGCTGCCGTAAACCCGCGTCGCTTCATTCGACCAGACGATGATTTTCCCGCCGTCGCCTTGCTGCGCGTCGGCTTGGATTTCCGCTTGCGCGCCGACATAGGTACGCTGGGCGTTCTGAACCAATGGGTTCTTGCCCTGGTAATCGCCGCCCACCAGGATCGTTCCGCCGCCGCTTTGCCCGCCGGCGTCGAGTTTCGCGCCATCCAGTATCCCGACCCGCTCGCCCAATACCTGGATTTCCCCGCCCTGCCCTGCGCCGGTGGCGCTGATGTTGCCTTCAACCAGCGCGTCGCGGCTGGCCTTGAGGACAATCTTGCCGTTTTCGCCTACCACGGCGCTGTCGGCGCTGAGTTTGCCTTTGTGGTTGATCAGTGCGCCGTAGATGCCGATTTTGCCGCTTTGCGCGAGTATCTGGCCGAGGTTGAGCACTTGATCCTGCGGGGCGCTGACCACGACTTGCAGGTGCGGGTTGGCGCTGTCTACCAGTTGTACGCTGCGCCCGGCGGCAAGGGTGATGTCGCCTTTGGGACTGGTGAGGATGCCGCTGTTTTCAATATTCGGCGCTATCAGGTAGATGCGCCCGCCTTCCGGGGTGGTGATGCCGCCCTGATTGACGAGGTTGCCGGATTTGACGCCGGCCTGGAAGTTGTAGCGTCCGGCGAGGAAGTCCTGGTTGGATAAATCAAGGGTGCCGGCGACCAGTCCGGCTACGTCGATCCGTGCGTGGGGGCCGATGAAGATGCCGTTGGGGTTGATCAGGTAAACCTGGCCGTTCGATTGCAGTGCGCCGAGGATGGCGCTGTTGTCTGCGCCGACGACCCGGTTGAGCACTGCACTGGCGGCGCTTTGCTGGTTGAAGCGGGTGAGTTCGTTGGCCCCGATCGAGAAACCTTGCCAGTTGATGATGGCGTTCGGGCTGTTGCTGATCGTCAGGCTGTTCCCCTGAGTGACAAAACTCGCCTGACCGCTCACTACTTGCGGCCCCTGCGGTTGCCCAGACACATGCCCCACCCCAAAACAGCAGGCTATCGCCAGACTGAGCAGGGTATGGCGAAATACCCCGGAATGCTCCGGCTTCCGCACTTTGCAGCTTGAGTTAACCCCGTTCATGACAGACTCCTCGAAAATATTTCAACATCATAAAGATTGATGATATCTGCTTAGGCACACAATCAGCATAGGGGTTTCCCTAAAATCGGCAGCAGACATGTGATGTACTTAACATTTTTTTGAAATACGGAGCACTTCCGCCGCCCTTTACCCTGACGAATTCGGGTCTATACTGTTTTTCATGTCATTCCACCCCGCCTATCTCGAACTCCTTGCCAGCGGCGAACTGGAGAAGCGCGCCGCACGGGCTTACCACCATCTTGAGAAATGCGACTTGTGCGCCCGCTATTGCCGGGTGAATCGCCGTCACGGCATCGTCGGCGCGGCTTGCCATACCGACGAAAGAGCGGTGGTTTACAAAATGGAGGCGCATTGCGGCAAAGATGGCGAAAAAGCTCGCCTTAGCGACGCCGGCGCAATTTTCTTCGGTTTTTGCAATATGACCTGCGTTTATTGCAAAAAGCGCGAAGTCAGCCAGAAAGGCATGGGCTGGGAAGTGGAACCCGAAGAACTCGCCAACATGATGCTGGCGTTACAGGAAAAAGGCAGCCGCAACATCAGCCTGGTCAGTTCCAGCCACGTGGTCGCCCCCATCCTCGGGGCGCTGGCGATTGCCGCGAAACGCGGCCTGACGCTGCCGCTGGTCTATGAAAGCGACGCCTACGACAGTCCCGAAGCGCTGGCGTTGCTTGACGGCGTTATCGACGTTTACATGCCCAACATCAAATACGGTAACGCCCAGGCCGCCCAGGCGTATTCCCATTCATCCGACTACGTCGAAGCCAGTTATCAAGCAGTGCGCGAGATGCACCGCCAGGTCGGGCAGTTCACTACCGACCCGCACGGCATGGCGCAACGCGGCCTGGTGGTGCGTCATCTGATTTTACCGGGCAACCTCGACAGCGCACGTATGGTGCTGGATTTCGTCGCGCAGGAAATTTCCCCGCAATGCGCTGTAGAGATTCTTGCCGATTTTCATCCGTGCCGCACCACGGCGGCTTGTCCGCCGCTGAATCGCCCGCTTACCGAAAGTGAACACCAGGAAATCCTGGGCTACGCGGCGCGCCTCGGGCTGAATCTGGTCGCCCCACTCGCCCATAGGGGGAATTGACAAAAGCCGCTTCTATGTTCAGAGTCTTCAATTTTTGCGCAATCGTTTATTGAGGAGGAGGAACAGCATGAATTCATTACGCAGAACATTCCTGAAAGGCGCTGGAGCAACCGGTGCAGTCGCTGTGGCATTGACCGCCGGGCTGCTCACCCCCGGTCAGGTTCTCGCCAACGAATGGAACAAGGCCGCTTTCGACGCCAAAGGCATCATGGATACCCTGAAGGGCATCAATGCCGTCAACGCCGCCGACAGCAAGGATATCGCCATCAAGGCCCCGGATATCGCTGAAAACGGCGCAGTCGTCCCGGTTGAAGTGTCCAGCAAAATCCCCGGCACCGAATCCATCGCCATCGTCGTCGAAAAGAACGACCGCCCCCTGATCGCCGTGTTCAATCTGCTCAATGGCGCGGAAGGTTTCGTCTCCACCCGCATCAAGATGGCGCAGACTTCCGACATCAAGGTCATCGTCAAGGCTGGCGGCAAAATGTTCACCGCCAAGAAGGAAGTGAAAGTCACCATCGGCGGCTGCGGCGGCTAAGGTTACGGCAAGGTTTAGTGCTTAGTGTTGAGTGTTTAATGGATGTGCGCCTGCGGCGCGGCAAAACCCATTAAAAATTAAACATTTAAAATTTACAATTTCTTTTCAGGACAGACAAAATGGCAGATCCGATGAAAATCCGCGTCACCCTCGCCGGTGACATTGCTAGCGTCAAAGTGCTTATGAACCACGAAATGGAAACCGGTCTGCGCAAGGATGCAAAAACCGGTCAGTTGATTCCCGCCCATTTCATCACCAACGTCAACGCCGCCCTCAACGGCAAACCCGTCATGGAAGCCCAGTGGGGCACCGCCGTTTCCAAAAACCCCTTCCTCGAATTCAAGATCAAGGGCGTCAAGGCCGGCGACAAGGTCTCCGTGGACTGGTTCGACAACAAGGGCGACAAAAATCACATCGAAGATACCGTCAAATAACGGTCATTTCGAGTTCTGGATGGGGTGGCCCGCGCCACCTTATCGAGGTGAAATAGAGCAATAAAAAAGGGAGGCTGAGCCTCCCTTTTTTATTGCTCTATTTTTGCCCCATCAAACCTGGATATACAGCCACCCCTGTTTTTCGCGGGTCATGATCAAATCCAGCGCGGACGGCGTGATCACGGCCTCCGGCAGCAATTCCACGGTTACCCCGTTGCGCCGCAGCTTTTCGATGGTTGTCCCGCAGGCGTAGAAATTCAGATTCGGGTAAGACTGCTGCAACACCCTGATACGCTCGGGATAAGGCGACGCATTCGCTTGCAGCAAACGCAGGCCCTCGCTGTTCGCGACCACGTCGAGTTGCACCGGGTTGCCCAACTTTCCGGCGCTGCGCATCAATTCCTCAGCCTGATCCAGGGCCGCCTCGAAGCGCACGTTTTCCCCGGAAAAAATGTGTAACACCACCTTGGATTCGAGTTTCGCGGGACGTTCATGGGCCGCCTGCATCAACACCGGCGCAGTAGGCGGAGCGACAAGACCATGCACCAACCAGCCGCTGGTCAAACCGATCGCCAGGAACACGCCCGCCGCCAGCGCATGAGTTAGACGCGGCGAGACGTAACGCGCGCCGCGCCGCGCCGCCTGCGGCTGCGCAGCGAGCGGATACGCGCCGCCCAACATTTCCTTGAGTTGCCACAATTCACACACCCGGTTTTTCAATTCGTCGCTGCTCGCGATCAAACCCAGCAGGCGGGATTTTTCGGCGGAATCCAGTTCCCCATCGACGAAAGCATTCAGCAATTCGTCGCTAACTTGCGCGTCGTTTGTCATTTGACTCTCACTAATTTGGCCGTCTCACGGATCGGCTGGGGCTCGCGCAGCAATTCCCTGAGAGACTGGCGGGCGCGGCACAGCCGGCTCATCACGGTGCCGACGGGAATTTCCAGAATCGTCGCGACTTCGCCATAGGAAAGCTCTTCGAGATCGACCAGGGTGACCACCTGGCGTTGCCCGATCGGCAATTCGGCAACCGCCCGACGGATCCGCAGCACGGTTTGCGACTGCTGATAATCGTCTTCCGGCGTAGTGGCTTCGCTCACCAGATAGTGTTCATCCACCCCGTCGATATCCACCGTCTCGCGATTGCGCCGGTAAAAGTCCGTAAGGCAGTTCGCCAGAATGCCAAACAACCAGCTTTCCAATGCTTCGGGATCACGCAGCTGAGCGGCCTTGGCGATGGCCTTGGAAAGCGCCTCCTGAGTCAGATCATCGGCCAGGGCGCGGTTGTGACACCACGAATAGGCCAGCCGGTACAGGCGGTTGCGGCTTTGCTCCAGCCGCTTGATGAATTGTTTTTGCTCGTCGAACAAGCCGAAAAGACCCATGTCTTGCTGTTCCTGTCGAAAAATATATTGGGTAGACGGGCAAAAGACCCGGTTTATTCCCTTGCCGCCGGAAAAAATATGCGGAAAATTCGTCAGGCTGTGGAATAAAACCGCAACTCGTTCCGTCTAATGCGGTAAGGATACGGTAAGGCGACGGAACATCCATTTATTTAAGCAAAGGATAGCAAGACCATGAACGCATTACGCAGAACATTCCTGAAAGGCGCCGGCGCAACGGGCGCAGTGGCTGTGGCGCTGTCGGCGGGGCTTTTGACCCCCGGTCAGGTGCTCGCCGGTGAGTGGAACAAAGCCGCTTTCGACGCCCGGGGCATCGTGGATGCGCTCAAAAGCATCAACGCCGGCGGCGCAGCGGAAAGCAAGGACATCATCATCAAGACTCCCGACATCGCCGAAAACGGCGCGATTGTCCCGCTCGAAGTCCTCAGCAAGATTCCCGGCACCGAAACCATCATGGTATTGGTCGAGAAAAACGACCGTCCGCTGGTCGGGGTTTTCAACATGCTCAACGGCGCTGAAGGTTTCCTCATCACTCGCATCAAGATGGGGCAAACCTCCGACATCAAGGTCATCGTCAAGGCCGGCGGCAAAGTGTATACCGCCAAACGGGAAGTCAAAGTCACCATCGGCGGTTGCGGCGGCTAAGGTAACGGCAGTGTTTAATGCTTAATGTTGAATGTTTAATGGATGTGCGCCTGCGGCGCGACAAAACCCATTAAACATTAAACATCTAAAATTTATAATTTCTTTTCAGGACAGACAAAATGGCAGACCCGATGAAAATCCGCGTCACCCTCGCCGGTGACATTGCTAGCGTCAAAGTACTCATGAACCACGAAATGGAAACCGGTCTGCGCAAGGATGCAAAAACCGGTCAGTTGATTCCCGCTCATTTCATCACCAACGTCAATGCCGCTCTCAACGGCAAGCCCGTCATGGAAGCCCAGTGGGGCACCGCCGTTTCCAAGAACCCCTTCCTCGAATTCAAGATCAAGGGCGTCAAGGCCGGCGATAAGGTCTCCGTGGACTGGCTCGACAACAAGGGCGACAAAAATCACATCGAAGATACCGTGAAGTAACGGCAAGTAACTGCAATGCTTAATGTTTAGTGCTTAGTGTTTAATGGCGTAGTGCCTGCGGCGCAGGTCGCATAAATTAGACATTAAGAATTAAAAACTTAACACTGTTTTTTAGTCTGGAGGAGAAGATGAAAAAAGTCCGCACACTTCCCCGCTCAGCCGTTGGCAAGGCATTCAGCGCCTTGCTGGCAGCGGCGGTATTGTCCGCCCCGCCGGTTGTGGCTGAGGAAACGCCTGTTGAAAAAGACGCCGCAACACTGGAATTTGAACGTTTTCGCGCTGAAATGGAAGAATTCGGGCCTTCCGGCCTGTGGGAAGACAAGGGCGAACAGCTCTGGAAAACCCCGCGCGGCCCGAAAAACATCGCGCTCGCCGACAAATGCGACCTGGGACAAGGCCCCGGCGTAGTGAAAGGCGCATACGTGCAAATGCCGCGTTATTTCCCCGATGTGGACAAGGTGATGGACGCCGAGCGGCGCATCGTCTGGTGTATGACCAATCTTCAGGGGTTCAGCGAGGACGAGTTAACCAAGAAGCCTTTCGCCAAGGAAGGCCAGGACACTCCCGAGCAAACTTCGCTCGTCACCTACGTGGCGGCCCAATCGCGCGACATGAAAATCGCCGCGCCGCAAAAACATCCCAAGGAAATCGCCGCCTACAAGATCGGCAAGGAAATCACCGGCTACCGCGCCGGCCCCTACGATTTTTCCTGCCTGTCCTGCCACGGGGAGGAAGGCAAACGTATCCGTATGCAGAACCTGCCCAACATTGCCTCGACCTCCGGCGCACTGCAAGCCTTCCAGGGGTGGCCCGGCTACCGCATGACCGGTGGGGTGATGCTCACCCAGCAATGGCGCATGAACGACTGTTTCCGTCAGCAACGCTTCCCCCAGCCGAAATACGCGTCCGACTCGATTTCCGCGCTGCTGACCTACCTTACCGTGAACGCCAATGGCCAGGTGTACAAAGGCCCCGGCATCAAACGCTGACCAGGAGACAACCGACATGAAATTCCCAACCGCAATCCTGATGGCCGGCATCGTCGCCGCCTCCGCAGTTTCCCCGGTTTGCGCCGCCGAGCCGGATTGGCGCGCCGAAGCCATCGCCATGCTGAAACGCGATTTCCAGGCGATGGGCCAGGCTTCCTACGAGCGTATTCATGAGGACGACCTGCAAACCCTGTGCAACAAATTCAGCAACAGCCCGCCCGAAAAAGTCGCCACCCAAACGATGGCGAAGCAGATGAAAACCGTGAAATACCCTGCCGACGGGCAATTGATGGGTGACTGGAAATCTGGTGAAAAAATCGCCCAGAGCGGCAAGGGCTTCACCTGGACCGACGAACCGGGCATCCCGGTGGGTGGCAACTGCTACAACTGCCACCAGATTTCCCCCAAGGAAATTTCCTACGGCACTCTCGGCCCCAGCCTGTTCAATTTCGGCAAGCTGCGTGGCGGCCCAACGGCGGACTTGCAGAAATACGCCTACACCAAGATCTACAACGCCAAGTCGTACAACGCCTGTTCCAATATGCCGCGCTTCGGCCATGTCGGCGCGCTCAACGAACAACAGATCAAGGATTTGGTCGCCCTGCTGCTCGACCCGGAGTCGCCGGTCAACAAATAATCCGATATTCCTCCCGGCCAGGGCTGCCTGTTTGTCCGGGCGGGCAGCCCGCGCCAGTTAACCCCGAACGCGGCAAACACGGGGAACGTGTCCGCCTGCGTCAACAAAAGCCTCCTGGAGTCCTGTATGTCCATGAATCGCCGTGAATTCCTGCAACTGCTCGCGGTCGCCGCCGCCGGCGGTTTCGCCCTCGACAGCCGCAACGCCCTGGCCGGTGCGCCCGCCGGGCTATATGACCTGCCCGCCTTCGGCAACGTCTCGCTGATGCACATCACCGATGTCCACGCGCAATTGCTGCCCATTTATTTCCGCGAACCCAACGTCAACCTCGGTCTGGGTTCCAGCTTCGGCAAGGCCCCGCATCTGGTCGGCGAAAAGCTCCTGAAAGCCTTCAAGGTCAAACCCGGCACGGCGGAAGCCCACGCCTTCACCTACCTCGAATTCGAGCAAGCCGCCAAAACCTACGGCAAGATCGGCGGCTTCGCCCACCTCGCCACCCTGGTCAAGAAAATCCGCGCCTCGCGGCCCGGCTCGCTGCTGCTGGATGGCGGCGACACCTGGCAAGGCTCCGGCACCGCCATGTGGACCAACGGTCAGGACATGGTCGATGCCTGCAAACTGCTGGGCGTGAACGTGATGACCGGTCACTGGGAATTCACCTACGGCGCGGAGCGCGTCAAACACGTCGTTGAAAACGACTTCAAGGGCAGCATCGACTTCGTCGCCCAGAACATCAAAACCAACGACTTCGGCGACCCGGTATTCCAGCCCTACGTCATCAAACACATCAACGGCATCCCGGTCGCCATCGTCGGCCAGGCGTTTCCCTACACCCCCATCGCCAATCCGCGCTACATGATTCCCGACTGGAGCTTCGGCATCCAGGACGACAACATGCAGAAAGTCGTCGATGAAGCCCGCGCCGCCGGCGCCCAAGTGGTGGTGGTGATCTCCCACAACGGCATGGATGTCGATCTGAAAATGGCCAGCCGCGTCACCGGCATCGACGCCATCATGGGCGGCCACACCCACGACGGCATCCCCGCCCCGAGTATCGTCTCGAACCCCGGCGGCAAAACCCTGGTCACCAACGCCGGCTCCAACGGCAAATTCCTCGGGGTGCTGGATTTCGATGTCAAAAACGGCAAGGTCGCGAATTTCCGCTACAAATTACTCCCGGTGTTCTCCAACCTGCTCGCCGCAGACGCCGAAATGGCCGCGTTCATCGAAAAAGTCCGCGCCCCGTATTTGGGCAAACTCAGCGAAAAACTCGCGGTCAGCGAAGGGCTGTTGTACCGCCGGGGCAATTTCAACGGCACCTTCGACCAATTGATCCTCGACGCCCTGATGGAAGTCAAAGGCGCTGACGCCGCGTTCTCCCCTGGCTTCCGCTGGGGCACCTCACTATTGCCGGGCGACACCATCACCATGGAACACGTCCTCGACCAGACCGCCATCACCTATCCCTACACCACCCTCACCGAAATGAGCGGGACGATGATCAAGGACATCATGGAAGATGTGTGCGACAACCTCTTCAATCCTGACCCCTACAAACAGCAGGGCGGCGACATGGTGCGGGTAGGCGGCCTCCAGTACACCTGCGACCTCACCAAAACGGCGGGTAGCCGCATCCAGAACATGACCCTCAAAGGCAAACCCATCGCCCCCAACAAGACCTACAAGGTCGCCGGCTGGGCGCCGGTAGCCGAAGGCGCAACGGGAGAGCCAATCTGGGACGTAGTGGCGGGTTATCTGCGCGACAAGAAAACCATCAGCCCGCGCCGCCTGAACCTGCCCAAACTGATAGGGGTGAAGGGCAATCCGGGGATAGCCTGACCATCTGTAGGAGCAACCTCCCGGTCGCGAAACGCCGAAAAGAAAAAGGGGCTGCGCGCCTCTTTTTCTTTGCCTGGAGAAAGAACGCCGCGCTCCTGCCCCAGCCAGCGGCACCCTCAGAAAGGTTAGTACATACTATCGATGACAACCCCGCCAATGCTTGTTATATATCTACGAATTCAACAGCCTTCGCCTTCACCAACGACAACGAGCGGCTCTAATCTGAGCCGTGTTTGCTGTATATCTCGACACGGACGGACTTGCGGAAGATTGAACCTGGAAAAAGGCAATTTGAACCGCAAAGGCGCAAAGACGCGGAGGAAAAACAAAAGGTTACCCGTTTCGGATCGTTCACCCACTGAGGGAGTGCCGAACATTCCGCAGGTTATTGATTTCTTTGCGTCTTAGCGCCTTTGCGGTTCTGAACTGAGGTTTTTTGGTTGAACCTATATTCCTCAGCTGAACGGGGTGGAGGGCATACCCAAAGGCCACAAGAGGCGCGATGACGAGTAATGGCTATTTCATTGCGAAGAGGCGCACTGCGGCGCCTCGGGTGGAATCCGTAAGCGGAATTCGCCGCTGTCCTGTTTCTCCGCCAACGCAACCGGCACAGTTTCGCCGGATGTACGCATATCGGCCACCACCTCGGCAACGGCTTGGCGGATGCCCGCCAAAGCGCCTTCCGGCGAATCCGCCAGCCAGGAAAGCGAGGGAAATTCAGCGCACAGACCGACGTGCTCGGCGTCTTCGGGAGACCAGGTGACGCGGTAGGTGTAGTGGTCGGGAGTCATAGGGAAAGGGCCTCCGGTTTCTCGATAGGCGTAGGGCCGCCCCCCCTGCTTGGCTGGCGGGTGCATCGCACCCATGCAGCGTGGAAACGAGCAACCGGTTTGCCTATTCCGGCAAAAAGTTGTCGTCCATGACTTGTTCGACCGTCCAAATGCTGGTTTCCGGCCAGTCTTCAATCCCGGTTTCCTTGCGCGCCGCCGCCACGCCGTCAACCCACATTTCATCGAGCCAATCGGGATCATTGAACATCGCGTTCAAGCTGGGCATTTTCGTGAGCCGGCGCTTGATAAGCCGCCGCTGATCCTTGATTGTGAAGAGCCAGCTATTTCCGCGCCGATCCGCCTGAAATTTCCACTTCAAAAGATGAGCCAAAAGTATCGCCATTCGACTGACAAGTTCCCGCTGTTCGCTTTTGCCCACGTCTTCCACCTCATCTGCCAAGTGTTCGATGTCCAACTCGGAAAACCTGCCCGCCCGCAACAGCGCCGCCTGTTCATTGGCCCACGCCACTACGTCGCCATCATAATTTGCCCGCATGTTTTCATCCTTTTTGCTGTCAAAATCAAATGTTGCGATATGTTATCAATATAGTAGGCGTAGGGTGGGCACGGCTTTTTGTGCCCACGCGGAAATCAAATGTGGCAAACCGCGTGGGCACGATAGGGCCGTGCCCACCCTACTTGGCTATATCGGCCACCACCTCGGCAACGGCTTGGCGGATGCCTGCCAAGGCGGCTTCCGGCGACTCCGCCAGCCAGGAAAGCGAAGGAAATTCGGCGCACAGCCCGACATGCTCCCCATCTTCGGGTGACCAGGTGACGCGGTAGGTGTAGTGGTCGGGATTCATTCAGAGAGTATCCACCTCAAACCGCCGAATGCGTGGACAACCATTCGCGCAAGGCATTGTTCATGCGGGTTTGCCAGCCTTGCCCGGTTGCCTTGAAAGCCGCCACGATATCGGCGTCGTAGCGCACGGTAAGCGACAGCTTGCGGTGCTCGGCGGGAGGTCTTCCGCGCCGCAAGGCGACCCGCGCGGCGGCTTGCCCTTCCTCCCTGTTAACAGGGCGCTCACCGATTTGCCATGTCCCCTTTGCGAAGAATTCTTCGGTCAGTTCCGGTGCATCGTCGGGGTCAACCCAGGGTTGGGGCGTATTTTTCGATTTCGCGTTCATTGGCTTTCCTCAAGCTGATAATGCGGCGGGCCTCGCCGCGCGGCGTCCAGACCGCTACCACAACCCGGACATCCAGCAGACCGACGCTGATGAAGCGCGGCTCGCCATAGTCCTGCCGGGTATCCGGCAAAGTCACATGCACCCCGGCAAACAGTTCGCCGAGTTGGGCAAAATCGAGTCCCCGTTCGGCCAAGGTTTTGTCGCGCTTGTCGGGATCGAATTCGATCTGCATGGTTTATTGTAGTTACGGAAATGTTAGCCAGCAAGCTAAATTGCGTTCAAGTGGCGTAGGGTAGGCACGGCATTTTGTGCCCTCATGGAAAGCAATTGAGGCAAACCGCGTGGGCACGAGAGAACCAACTGTTGCGATATGTTATCAATATAGCTGGGGTAGGGTGGCCAATGTTGTTGACTTAAGGCGAAGCAGGCTGCTTTGCCCGGTTTTGTTGCCACT
>CAYVIN010000041.1:0-34446 GCA_964451375.1 uncultured Sulfuricella sp. | reverse complement strand
AGCGCCGCGCAGTTTGGCGTGGGCCGGCGGCTGGTTCAACGCTTCCACCACCCTGTCCGCCAACGCTTTTCTGTCGAAGAAGTCCACCAGCAGGCCGTTTTCACCGTGTCTGACCGCTTCCCGCACCGGCGGGGTATCCGAGGCGACGAGCAGGCAGCCGCAGGCCATGGCTTCGAGCATCGACCAGGAGAGCACGAAGGGGTAGGTGAGGTAGACGTGGACGGCGGAAACCTGGAGCAGGCTGCGGTAGTTCGGGTAGGGAATTTTGCCGAGGAAGTGGATGCGACGGGTATCCAGCGCCACTTCGCGCTGCATCTTTTCCCGCCAGTTGGAGGCGTCGGCAGGTTTGGGGCAATAGCTGGCTTCATCGCCGCCGACGATGACGATGTCGCAGCCGGGATGGCGCGCCAGGATTTCCGGCAGGGTACGCATGAAGATGTGGAAGCCCCGGTAGGGTTCGAGGTTGCGCGCGACATAGGTGACCACCGGGTCGCCGGGGCGCAGCGTCTTGCCGTT
Organism: uncultured Sulfuricella sp.; assembly: GCA_964451375.1. Lineage (GTDB taxonomy): Bacteria > Pseudomonadota > Gammaproteobacteria > Burkholderiales > Sulfuricellaceae > JAGXQV01. Next base: position 33,930 of record CAYVIN010000041.1, on the reverse strand, counting down.
GGGCAAGGTGAAGGCGGCTTGCGGGTCGGGACGCAGGTAGCGGGTGTCGATGCCTTCGTGGCAGACCTGGATTTTGTCGCGGTAGGCGGCGGGATGCAGGCTTTTTTGCCAATGGGTGGGCGAGACGCCAAGATCGCAGTTTTCCAGATTGAGGAGATGCAGGGCGTTTTTGCTGCGGATGCGGGCGCGGTCGTCAAGGCTCAGCGGAAACTCGGGGTCGAAACCGGCGTCGGCCCCATCGGGGTGGTAGTAGAACTCGCAATAATGGATGAGCTTGGCGTGGGGGAAGATTTCCCGGACGAACAGGGTCTCGCCCCAGCCGGGGTGGGCTAGGATGACATCAGGGACGAAGCCTTCCTTGTGGATGTCGTGGAGCAGGCGGATGACGGCCTGGCCGTGGAGCACCCCGGCTTCGAGGGGTTTGAGGTAGTGGTGGAGGTTACGTGCCGGCGGGCGGTGCAGGGTGTAGGTGCGGGTGGGCACACCCGGCAGGCCGGGGCAGCCTTGGCGCGCTACGGCGAGGATGCGATGGTTTGGCGAGTTCGCCAAGTGGGTGGCGATGTGGCGGAACTGGCCGGGGAAGTTCTGGTGAATGAAGAGGATGTTCATGGGGTTACGGTAATCCGGGAAGTTTTCGATATTGTCCAGTTACGGCTTACGAGGGGCTTTCCTCTTTCCCACGCAAGTGGAGCCGGGGGAGAAGGTGGAGCAGCTTCGACCAAATGTGTCGATATGCCACCGCCCTCTCCCCAACCCCTCTCCCGCCTGCGGGCTAGCGTATGCACACATCTTCGGCCCCAATTTTGATACGACGCAGGAAGCAAATTCAAACGACTTTCTTTGCATTGGGCAACAGTTCCTCAAGCGCTGGTCACCCTCTCCCCCGGCCCCTCTCCCATGTCCATGGGCGAGGGGAGTGTCGATGCGCTCAAATGTAGGGCAATCCGCGCTTTTCTCCCCTCTCCCACGCGAGTGGGAGAGGGGTGGGGGAGAGGGCAGCGGTGGTTAAATTCAGGCAAGCTGTTGTTCTTCGCCGACCTGGCAATCTGAAAAAGATGTGTGCATACGGTAGCGCCTGCGGGCGAGGGGCTTGCAGGCCGCCTTAACCGCGACCAACAGGAACTCCAGAATGACCGGCGGCATCGCATGGCGATAGCGTTTCCCCGAAGCAGCCATTCCTATTCCAGCTTGATCAAGCCCAGTTTGAGGGCTTTGACCACCGTGTGGGTGCGGTTCCTGGCGTCGAGCTTCGCGGAGAGGGTGCGCACGTAAAAGCTTACGGTACGGTCGCTGACGCCGATGTGTTCGGCGATTTCGCGGTCGGTGGCGCCGTCGCGCAGGCCGGTCAGAATCTGGCGTTCGCGACAGTTGAGGCTGACGGCGATGCGTTGCCCCAGAGACAGGACGATGTCCGCACCATCCGGCAGGCCTGCTACGGATGCCGTGCCGTTTTCAAGTAATTCCGGGTTCATGATTGCTCCCCCTGGTTTGCGCCGCCCAATCCCACCACCTCATCCACCTTCAATCCCTTCGGCAACTGGTGGGTGATGAACAGCACCGTGACCTGGCCCTTGAGGCGGTTGACGGTGGCGGCGAAGTGTTCGGCGGTGGCGGGGTCGAGGTGGCTGACGGCTTCGTCGAAGATCAGAATTTTCGGGCGCTTGAGTAGTGCGCGGGCGATGGCGATGCGCTGTTTCTGGCCGCCAGAGAGGCCCGCGCCGTGTTCGCCGATTTCGTTCTGGTAGCCCTGGGGAAGCTGTTCGATGGTTTCGTGGATTTCGGCCATGCGGCAGGCTTGCACCACTTGTTCGAAATTGGCGTGGGGGTTGGCGAGGATCAGGTTGTCGTAGATGGTGCCGGAGAACAGGGTGGTTTCCTGCGGCACCACGCCGAAGGCCGCGCGTAATTCGTTGGCGCTCAAGTGGCGGATGTCGCGCCCATCGAGCAGGATGCGCCCGTCGCTGGGCTGGTAGAAGCCTTGCAGGAGTTTGGCACAGTTGGAACGGCTACAAACTGCACATCGACACGGCGGACTGTGGGGTGCCGATAAGTGCAATCCTGAGCAGCGCCTCCATGCACGACACGGGAGCGGCGCTGCCGCTGTCGTTGATGACGGCAAGCCGGGTGACGAATTGCTACGACTTGATGGATGCGGCTTATTGTTCCGAGGAGTTGCGTGCGCACAGCAGAAGTCTCGGACATGTCCCGCTGATTGACCACAACCCGCGTGGAGGAGAAAAGAAGGAATTCCTGCCGCACGAAGCGCAGCGCTATAACGAGCGTAGCGGAGCAGAACGCACCAACGCACGGCTCAAGGACGAATTTGGCGGTAACGACGTGCGGGTTCGAGGACACACCAAGATCATGTCGCACCTGATGTTCGGATTATTGGCATTAACCGCTGATCAGCTGATGCGGCTGTTCACGTAGCTTCTGCCGTGCCACACCAAGAAAAACAAATTGGTGCAGCCCGAAGGGCTGTGCTGGAAGAGCATTGCAACAACAAGGAAGAAATTAATGATTCAGGACGGGTAAGGCTCTGATAATAGACTAACTACGCTTTAAATTTGCTGCAGCAAGCGGACAAACAGGATCCACTTACACCAATTTGACGTTTTGCAAGATGCTCTAGTAACAGGTAGGCATTGCGATATATTAAAAATCAATACACTACAGAACAAAAAAAGTTAAAAAACGTTATGAGTTCCGGGAAACCGAAAATTCTCCATTTGCCCCAGGGGCATCAAAAAGTGGCATTGGCAACGTGATTCAGCGCAACTGCGCCGGGGTCGGGGGTGGGGTGTTGGGTGGAGGATAAGCAACAACGGGGGCCGACGGCGAAACCGTTTGAGGCGGCGGAGCGGCTAGCGGGGTTGCGGCGCGGGATTCGCTGAAGCCTTGCGCGGCGACCGGGACTTTGTGGCCTTTGGCGTACATACATTGGTGATAGCCGAAGTCGTAGCGGCGCTGTGCGCCGTAATAGGATGCCGATGCGCTTTCCGCGCCGGCCATGCTGCCGAATAACAGGCCGACACCCGCGCCGCTGGCTGCGCCGCGACTGCCGTTGAGTGCAGCGCCGGCCACCGCGCCGATTGCGGTTCCCACTACGGCGCTGGCTACCCCGCTGTCGGCGGCGGATTGTCCGGGCGTGACGCCGTTGACTTGTTGATGGGCGAACATGCGGCAGTCCAGATCATCGGCGCGGAATTGTTCGAAGGATTTACCGCTCCCCGGCAATACCAGAGTGCTCGGGCCACGCGGCGCGCTGGCGCAGCCCGCAAAGCCTGCAACCAGCATGGCGGCGATCCCGATACGGGCAAATTTCATGAGGTTCTCCGGTTTCATTGCGGCGGTACGGCAGGCGCGACTTTTTGCCAGCCCAGCGGGCAGCTTTTCACGTAAGGGTAATAGCCTTGCGGGTCGCTACAGTAGTACCAGTAGGATTCCGGGGCGGCAGAGACAGGCGGCGCAACCGGGGCGGGAGCCGCTGCCGGGGCGGGTGGCGGCATTGTCACGACCGGAGGAACATCTGCCCGCTCGATGTAAACCGGGGGAGTGGGCGGTGCAACCACCACCGGTGGGTAATAATATTCCGGGGGGTAATAATAACGGGGCGAATAACCATACCCCGACCAAGTCGGGCCGAGATATATCCCTACGCCGGTATGGTGCCTCCCCCAATGATGGCGATGGTCGTGGGCCGAGGCCGTTCCGCTGCCCAACAACACCGGCAACAATGCCAACATCAAGATTCTGGCCCATTTCATGATTTTCTCCTGGCCCGGCTTAGCCGGGGTGATAAGGTTAATTCGTCGTGGTAAATGAACTCGAAGTAGTGCTCGACGAAAGCACTTCCGAGCGACGCAGCAGGTATTCCACCAAACCTTCGTTGTCGCGCACTGCACCGTCCAGAGAACACGTCGTGCCGCTCTTGCCGGTGAAAATATGGGTAGCCTGATCGAAAGCGCCCTGTTTGGTATAGGTGCAGGTATTCGTCACTGTTTTGCCGTTGCGCGTAACGCTCAACGTATCAACGGTGGTCATGTCGATATTGACGATTTTGTCTGCGCCGGGAATCAGGGAGCCGGTCACGCTGGTGGAGCCATTCTGGACTTCGCCATTCCACATGGTGCAACCGCTTATGGTGGAGGTAATCGAAACCTTGCCGGTGACGGTATGTATACCTTGGCTCGCCACAATTTACCGATTCATCCATCGTCTGGCGGGCGCGCTGCTGCGTTCCAAATTGCTTGTGACGGCCACACCGCGCAAATTTGCGCCTTGCATCGCATCCCGCCAGACGCGCCTAAATCGCCAAATCGCGACGAGCCAAGGTATAGCTGCCGTCCATGGTGCTGGTGCTGGTTCCGCTTTTCGGACACTTGCGTTCAAAGTGTAACGGGACAACTGTGGTCGAGGTTGACGTGGCGGTCGAAGTCGCCGTTGCGCGGCTGCTGTCAGCGAGGGCTGGTGAGCCGCTAAAAGCCAACAATCCGGCAGCGATAAGGGGGGCGATAAAACGGGTGGTTGTCATGATGATCTCCTGTTATTTCAGTATAGATAAGTCGAATTTCCGCATCGCCTTTTCGGTTCGGCCCAGCGCGTGTCGCGGCGCACGGGTTTGCCGAACCGGTCGTCGAAAATTTTTTGCTGTAGCGGCGACAACTGCGCATAAATAGGGGCCTGCGCAATTTACAAAAAAATTACGAACCCAATGCTCCGGGTACACTCCCATTTCAGCACTACGGTGTATCGAGGGTTGGTTGAATTTGTATCGTTTCATGTCGCTGAACGATGGCGATACACAAGGCTACAAATCGCTTTTTCCGGGGGAGCAAGGCTTGCGGCATAATTCGGCCATGGAACCCCTGCCCTGCATACTGGTCGTTGACGATGACCGCGAAATCCGCACCCTGCTGGCCGAATATCTCGACACCAACCAGTTCCGCACCCTGACTGCGGCTGATGGCGCAGGAATGTGGCGGGCGCTGGATGGCGCTCGTATCGACCTGATCGTGCTTGATTTGACGCTTCCCAGCGAAGATGGTTTAACTTTGTGCCGCACTCTGCGCGCCCGCTCCAGCCTGCCGGTGATCATGTTGACTGCGCGTGGCGAGCCGGTGGATCGCATCATCGGCCTGGAAATGGGGGCCGACGACTACATGGCCAAACCGTTCGAGCCGCGCGAACTGGTGGCGCGTATTCGCAACGTATTGCGCCGCACCCAGTCCCTGCCGCCCAACCTGGCCGCCCCACAAGTCCGCCGGATGCGCTTCGGCGGCTGGGTGCTGGACATGGCCGCACGTCACCTGGTAAACCCCGAAAACATGGTGGTGATGTTGTCCGGCGCGGAATTCCGCCTGCTCAAGGTATTTCTCGAACATCCCAGCCGGGTTCTCAATCGCGACCAGTTGCTCAATCTCACCAAGGGCCACGACGCCGATCCGTTTGACCGCTCCATCGATTTGCAGGTCAGCCGCTTGCGTCAGAAACTCGGCGACGACGCCAAAGCCCCTCAACTCATCAAGACATTACGTAATGAAGGGTATCTGCTGGCCGTTCCGGTCACCCTGGAAAACTGACATGAAAGCCTTTCTCGGTTCGATGGTTGGCCGGGTCTTCCTGATACTGGTGGGCGGCATTCTGGCGACGGCAACCCTGACCACCTACATCGCGCAAAACGAACGCCGCGAAATGTTCACCCATATCCGCTCGCACCACGCGGTTGATCGTCTGGAACAATTCATCCGCCTGATCGAAGAAGTCCCGGCGGATGCGCGTCTCCGGGTCATTTCCGCCAGCCGGGGCGAATACCGCATTGATCCGCCCGGCCAGCCCGCGCACGTCGGCGAACCCGCCCCAGATATCGAGGAAGCGCTCAACAAACGTTTCGACACCAATCGCCATTTCAGCGCACGGCGCCTCGATTGCCCGGCCCGCGCCAGAGATGAGCGCCGTCCACCATTATTTACCCCGCCGCTGCCATTCAGCCCTGGCGCGCCGCGACCCCATACACATGACCGCTGCATCGCGTTATCTCTGGACATGAAGGATGGCGAACATCTGGCTTTTTCCTGGCAAAACCATCGCGACCCCGCCGGCGGCCCATCTGCGGAACCGCCGCACAATCCCCTGCCCTGGCTGATGCTGGTTTTTGCGGCCTGTCTGGCTCTGCTCGCTTATGTCGTCGCGCGGATGACCACCCGCCCCCTGGAAAAGCTGGCGGACGCCGCCGCCGAACTGGGGCGCAACATCAACCGCGCGCCGCTGACGGAATCCGGCCCCACCGAAGTACGCCATGCCGCTGCGGCCTTTAACGCCATGCAGGGGCAACTGCGCCGCCATGTTCAGGAACGCACCCAGATGCTTGCCGCCATCACCCACGACCTGCAAACCCCGCTCACCCGTATCCGTTTACGTCTGGAAAAAGTCGGCGATGCGGAACTGCAAGCGCGCCTGCTCGATGATCTTTCCGCCGTGCAGGCGATGATACGCGACGGCCTGGACTTGGCGCGCAGCATGAATTCGGAGGAACCACGCCAGCGTATCGACCTCGATTCGCTGCTCGACAGCGTCTGCGGCGGTGCCTCACCAATCTCATCGACAACGCAGTGAAATACGGCGAACGCGCCGAAGTCTTCGCCGCCGTGGAAAACCGCCAGGTAGTGGTGCGTATCCGGGACTGCGGCCCCGGCATCCCGGAAGACCTGCTGGACAAGGTCTTCACCCCCTTCTTCCGTCTTGAAGTCTCGCGCTCCCGCGACACCGGCGGCACCGGCATCGGCCTGACTATCGCCCGCAACATCGTGGAAAAACATGGCGGCTCGCTGCACCTCGCCAATCTACCTCAAGGCGGCCTGGAAGTCCGCCTGACCCTGCCGGCGGATTAACCTATATTCCTGAGTTGACCGTTTTCGCCACAAGTCGCGTGGGTAGCCGCATCCGGCGGATTTCGGTATGATTTTCCCCATCCCAACCCGACTTTCAGGAACATCGTGAAATTCCCCGCCGAACTGTCCGCCGCGCTTCTTCGCAACATCGAATCCGCCCTTGCCGAAGACATCGGCGCGGGTGACCTGACCGCCCAACTGATTCCCGCCGACGCAAACGCACGAGCCACCGTAATCAGCCGCGAAGACGCGGTATTGTGCGGCGCACCCTGGTTTGACGGATGTTTCAAACATCTCGATGAAAAAGTGAAGATTCGCTGGTATGCCAAGGATGGCGACAAAATCGCCCCCAACCAGATTCTTTGCGAGATACGCGGCAAAGCGCGCGCCATGCTGAGCGCCGAACGCCCGGCCTTGAATTTCCTGCAAACCCTGTCCGCCACGGCAAGCAATGTGGCGCGTTACGTCGATAGTGTGACGGGAACCGCCGCGCAAATCATGGATACCCGCAAAACCTTGCCGGGCCTGCGTCTGGCGCAGAAATACGCGGTTCGCTGCGGTGGCGGGATCAATCAGAGGACGGGGCTTTACGACGGGATACTCATCAAGGAAAACCACATTCTTGCAGCGGGCGGAATTCCCGAGGTGTTGCGTCAGGCAGCGGATATCGCGCCGTCCGGCGCATCGGTACAAATCGAGGTGGAAAATCTCAAGGAATTGCGCGCTGCGCTGGATGCCGGCGCGAAGCTGATCCTGCTCGACAACTTCACCCTCAAACGGCTGCGCGAAGCTGTCGCACTGACAAATAAACGGGCGATTCTGGAGGCTTCCGGCGGCATCACCCAAAAAAACGTGCGCGCCATCGCCGAAACCGGTGTGGATCGCATCTCCATCGGTTCGCTCACCAAGGACATCAAGGCGGTTGATTTGTCGATGCGTTTTCTCGACTAAAGCTAACTTGATTAGTAACAATCCTCAACCGGATTTTCCGTTCATGGTTCGACTGGCTCACCACGAACGGAAAATCAGGCGGTTACTCATCCCTCATCCTTTCTCTCCCTAAACCCCTCTCATCACCCACCACCACCCGCTCAGGGTGAAAAATGCCAGCACCAGCCCAACCGCCACCATCAGGTTGGCGAGTTGAGGATCGAGATCGTGTTCGGTGGCGATGATTCCGGCGGTAATCATGGGTGGCATGGCCGCTTCGAACAGCGTGACCTGGATCACCTGACCACTTGCCCCGATAAACTGGACATACAGCAGATACAGGGCAAATGGCGCAAGAAACAACTTGAAGGCCAAGCCCGCCGCCAGGTTGCGTCCATTGCCGGCAATATGCCCCAGGCGCAATTGGTAACCCACGGACACCAACGCCAACGGGGCCAAGGTATCCCCCAGGCGTTTGAGCACCGTCACCAGCCAATCCGGGTAAACCAGCGGGATCAACGCCAAGGCAATCAGCAACGCGATGAAAGGTGGAAATAGGACGATCTTGCGAATAATCGCGCCGGCGGAAGTTGCGCCGGACGAATACAGGTTGGCGACGATGATGCCGAAGATCGACAAAACCAGAAACGACCCGAGTTGATCAACGATGATGCCGGTCGCAATACCTTCCTTGCCGTAAAAGGTTTCGATCATCGGCAAACCAAAAAACGAGGTGTTCCCCAATCCAGCGGTAAGCATCAATGCCCCGGTAGTGGCGCGCGGCAACCGCCACGCCTTGCCGAGCATCCAGAAAACCCCGGCGGCGAGGGCGAAATGCAGCCAGGCCATGCTCGCCGCCAGGGCGTAGGCGGGATTCCAGCGTAAATCGTGGACATACAGCAAAGTCAGCGCCGGCAGTGAAATGTGGATGATGAAGCTGTTGAAAGCCGCCGGCGCCTTGTCGGGCAAACGCCCGCTGCTGCGCAGGAACATTCCGGCAATAAAACAAACCACCAGGAGAATCAGATTGGACATGGCGCTGAAAGAGGTTGGGAACCCCGCCATTATAGCGTTGCGGGATACACGGAGTTCGCCCACAAGCATGACAAATGAATTATGATTCAGCCTATCTTCATATTCATTTCTGTCCGGCCATGAGCAGCAATACTGAAATTTTCCTTCGCATGTGTATCGAAGAATTGGGCATCGCCAAAAAAGTCCTGTTGGAGGACATCGCCTACAGTTATGAAAAATGGCAGGGTAACCCGCATTTTTCGGAATATCACGGCGACGGCGTCACCACCGCCTGGTTAGGCCCCGTTGAGCCGGGCGACCCACTTCCCGACGGGCGGCGGATGCCGCTTGGGCCAGTGCCGTTTTATGGCTTTGTCGAAGACGCCGAAGGGCGCACGTTGAGTTTTCGCTGCAACGACCGGCGGCCATTCGAAGACAGCGATTTCCATCTGATCCTCGGGCATCTCAAGCGGGATATCGATCTTGATGAAAAATCCCTGCCGGTCTATTTCCAGAAAATGTACCGCCTCAATCTCACGCTGGAAGACTACCCGCTGGACGGCGGCAAAGCGCCTTTCGAGTGGAACGACGTGGCGATCTGGAATCTGCGCTGGATCATCAAGGGACTGGATATGGAATCGCCGCAGAAAAAGCGGATATTCCACCACATCCTCGACACCCTGCGCGCCGAATGGGCGGCGCTGCAACAAACCACCCAGACGAAATGGGATCAAAACCGTCTGGCGCTGCTCAAACTCGATGACTCGGCAACCTACAGCGACTACCAGCGTTTCGGCCCACTCGCCGCCAAGTTGAACGCATCCGCACCGCAGGATTTTGCCCGTTATCCCTGGGCTATCGGCGTGGTCAACGGAAAATCGACACTACCCGAGCGCACCCGCTTCAATCTCGACAAGGCTCTGCAACTCGGCGCACCACTGGAAAAAGCATTGCTAGCCACCTTCAACGTCTCCTCCGAAGTATTGCAAAAACTGGAGGGGAAAAAACTCGGGGAATTGGCGGGCGACCCGCTCAAGGCGCTGGGAAAGTAACGCCGCTCACGACCTTATTTGGGCAACCACAGGGTGAATTCCGCGCCCCCGGCGTTACGCCGCACGACCCGCCCGCCGTGGGCAAGTGCGATATGGTCGCAGAACAACAGCCCCAGGCCGGTGCCGCGCTTATCAGCGGCGCTTTCCAACTCGGCACGGAAGCCCGGCAGATCGGGGTATCCCGGCCCATCGTCGTGAACAAAAAAGGCCAATCCGCCGGCATCCTCGCGGCACCCCATTTCAATCCGGCTACGGGCAAATTTCCCGGCATTGTGAACGGCATTCACCAGCACCTGTGACACCAGATAACGATCCATAAACCAGAACGGAACATTCTCGGCCTCGTTCGACACTTCCAGAACAATTCCGGCAGGCAAGCCCAAACGTATCTCGGCGCTCACCTCATCGAGAAATTCTCCGGGATTACAGGCCTGCGCATCGACGGAAAGGGACTGGTTACCAGCCTTCTGGAGAATCAGAATCTGAATCAGGCGATTTTGCATCACCTGCGCCAGGGTGTGCATCTTGCCGACCGGCTCATCGGGATGCTCGCGGTAATAACTCGCCAGGTTCAGCGACAACTCACCCAGCATATTCTTCACTTCATGTACGGCAACAGCCATCACCGTCTCAAAACGCAGTTCAGGCATTCCCCGCACCTTCGAGCTGGCGGCGCAAATCACGCGCCTGACCCAGGCTCTTGTGATGCGGCGCGAGGGCGGCGGCGCGCGCCAGATAACTGTCCACCAACGCCAGCATTTCCGGTTTCCTGCCGTTTTTTCGCAAATTCAGAATCATCACCGATGCCGCATTGAGCAGGATGGTGACGTTGTTCGGCAGATGGGTTACCGCATCGACCAGCAATGTCACAGCTTCTTCCAGCTTGCCTTCGCGCGCCAGCAACACGCCCTGGTTGTTCAGCACCACCACCTCTTCGGCTGCCCGGGAAACCAGTTCCTTCGCGCCTTCGGCCATACCAACGCCTTCCATCATCTTGACGGCGCGGTCTTTCAGGGCAACGTTGTCATGGTTGCTGCGGATCACCTCCTGAACCAGCCGTTCGCCGGATTCGCGGTCGCCAATCAGGAAGCTGGCCTTGGCGAGATCCAGTTTGACGTTGGTCGGCAAGTTCTGGGTATCGGCCAGCAGCGGCGCAAGCAAGGCCTTGGCCTGCTCGGGTTTGCCCTCCTTATGCCAGGACATGGCCTTGAACATCCCGACCTGGGTCTTGATTTCCGGGGATTCCTTGAAACGTTGCCCAACCAGATCAAGCACCGCCCGCGCTTCTTCGGTATCGCCTTTTTCGATATGGACGGCGGACAGCATCGTGTAGTCCTCGGGTTCCTTAAAGAAGGAATAACGCCCCCGCTCCACCACTTCACCGAGGAATTTCTGGGCCTTGTCGAGGTCGCCGCTCTCCAGCGCCAAACGCCCGACGGATTTCTGGCGGTGCATCACCGGCGCAACATCAAGCGCTTTTTCCAGAAGTTTCTGGGCGGTCGCCTTGTCGCCTTTTTCGGCAATCAACTCGGCCAGCATGTCGTATCCCGCCAGATATTCGCTGTGTTCACCAAGCAGGCCCGCCAGCAGATACTGGCCTTGCTCCATTTCACCCAACCCTTTCAAGGCCTTGGCCTTGCCCATGGTGGCCCAGGGAATGTCCTTGAGCGCGAGAATTTCGTCGAAAACTTTGAGCGCCTCGGCAAACCGCTCCATTTTGAGCAGCGTATTGCCCTTCAGGCGCATCGCGTCCACCCAGTATTTATTTTTGTTTTCGATTAGCGGCTCGACGTTTTTCAGGGCTACTTCGAGATGATCATCGTCCAGCGCGACGTAAACGTCGTGAAAATAATCCTTGCGCTCGCTCAAACTGACCACCCGTTTGCCCAGCACCTCGGCGGTAAACGGCTTGACCAGGTAATCATCGGGAAGGAAATCGGCTGCGGCCACGATACGATCCTGGCTGCGTTCGGCAGTAACAATCACAAACAAGGACTTATGACTGATGATTTTGGTGCGGCGCACCAGTTCCAGCAATTGCTGACCATCGGTGTCATCGCCCAGATAATAGTCGCACAGGATCAAATCGTAGAACCGGGCACGCATCTTTTCCACGGCCTCGCGGGCGCTGGAAGCCATGTCGCAATGCTCGATGCCTAGTGATCCTATCGTGGTGCGCAAGGATGAACGCATCCCCACCAGATCATCGATTACCAGAGCTTTCTTGCCTTTTAAATACATTCAGGGAGCCTAATCGATTAGAATGATGAAATTGGAGGAATTCTAGCAGATAGCCCCGCATTATTCGCTTGTCCTCAGTTTTCACCGAAAATAATCACCCCCAGAAACTCTTAACTTATGTCCGACGACAAGCCTTCAATTGAAAGTCTGGTTTCTTCCCTGCTGGAGAACAGCAAGGAAAAAAAGCAGGAAAAGAAACAGGAAAACAAGCCTGAAAAGGCCCTGCCTTCCCAGATCAAAAAGCCGGATTATTCGGATCGCCGCGAATACATTCGTTACCACGCCAAATGGCGCGCCGCCATCGTACATCGCAACCCGGATGGCGAAAGTATCCACCACGGAGTCACCAAGGATGTTTCAATCGGCGGCGTCTCCATCCTGCTCGAACACAACATCTACATCGACGAAGCCTTTACGGTGCTGCTCCAGATTCCCAATCAGTCTTTCAAGGGCGGATTTCGGGTGCTGGAAGTCAAATGCCGGATGATTCATACCGTCTACGACGGCTCGGCGCACAAGTTTCGCGCCGGTGTGGAATTCAAGGAATTCGTCAAAAAAGAGGATAAACCGTTTCTGGAAAGCCACCTCAAAGCCCGCCAGCACCCCATTCCCTGATAAAACAAAGGCCCCTTTCGGGGCCTTTGTTTTATCGAATTCCGCCGGAAGAATCAGCCACCGGTGTGTTTCACGATATACGCCTTCACCGTCTCGACCTCCGCCGCCATCACCTCGAAACGCTGCGGCAGCGATTCCAGATTTTCCAGTCCGGCAGGGCGTGGCGCATGGCGGCCCAGAGCCTCCATGATGGTTTCATCGAACTTGGCAGGCAGCGCGGTTTCCAGGCATAACATGGGAATCCCGGCCTCCCGGTAGCTGGCGGCCACCTTGATGCCGTCGGCGGTGTGGGTATCGACCATTACGCCATAACGCTCGAACACGTTGCGAATGGTTGCCAGTCGGTCGGCATGGCTGCTCGCCCCGGAGACGAAGCCGTAATCGGCAATCTTGGCAAAATATGCAGTCTGCTTGAGGTCGAAATAACCTTGGACTTCGATCTGCGCCCACAGCCCCTTGAGAACCGCAGGGTCGCGCCCCACCAGGTCGAACACGAAACGCTCGAAGTTCGATGCCTTGGTGATGTCCATCGACGGACTGCTGGTATGCACGGTCTGCGGACGCGGGCGGTACACCCCGGTGCGGAAAAACTCGTCCAGCACATCGTTTTCGTTGGTCGCCACCACCAGTTTGGCGATCGGCAGGCCCATCCGGCGGGCGATGTGGCCAGCGCAGACGTTGCCGAAGTTGCCCGACGGGACGGTGAAGGACACGGTTTCGTCGTTGCTTTGCGTGACCGCGAAATAGCCCTTGAAGTAATACACCACCTGGGCGATGACGCGCGCCCAGTTGATCGAATTCACCGCGCCGATCTTGTATTTTTCCTTGAAAGCCAGATCGTTGGACACCGCCTTGACGATGTCCTGGCAATCGTCGAACGGCGCGGTCGCGGCGATGTTGAAGATATTCGGGTCTTGCAGCGAATACATTTGCGCGGTCTGGAACGGGCTCATCTTGCCGTGCGGCGACATCATGAACACCCGCACCCCCTTCTTGCCGCGCATCGCGTATTCGGCGGCACTACCGGTATCCCCCGAGGTTGCGCCGAGGATATTCAGTTCGGCATTCTGCTTCGCCAGTACATACTCGAACACGTTGCCGAGGAACTGCATCGCCACATCCTTGAACGCCAAGGTCGGGCCGTTGGAGAGTTCCAGGATATGCAGCCCCGGCTCCAGGGTCTTTACCGGCGTGATGTCGGCGCTGCCGAAGATTTCCGCCGTGTAGCTGGCATCGATGATCTTTTTCAGGTCAGCCGCCGGGATATCGTCGGCAAAACGCGAAATCACCTCGAACGCCAGTTCGGGATAGGAAAGCTTGCGCCAGGCATCCAGATCGGCCTTGCTCAACTGCGGATAACTTTCCGGCATCACCAGCCCGCCGTCCGGCGACAGGCCGCCAAGGAGGATTTCACTGAAGGTCTTGGGCGGCATCCCGCCACGGGTGCTGAGGTAGTTCATTTAGTTCGATCCCAGTTCTTCCAAACGGATGCGCGTCACCGCACCGGCAGTGGTAGACAGCGCTTCGATCTTGGCAATCGCGGCGTTGATGTTCTTTTCAACCGTCTCGTGGGTGAGCATGATGATGTTGACCTGTTCTTCGCCTTCCGAGGGTTCTTTCTGGATCATCGCGTCGATGGAAATACCCAGGTCGGCGAGGATGCGCGTTACGTCGGCCAGTACACCGGGCTTGTCGAAGGCGCGCATACGCAGGTAATACGAGGTGCGCACTTCCTCGATGGGGAGGATAGGCGTGTCGGACAGCGCATCCGGCTGGAAGGCCAGATGCGGGACGCGGTTTTCCGGGTCGGAGGTCATCATGCGGGTAACGTCCACCAGATCGGCAACCACGGCGGAAGCAGTCGGCTCGGCCCCGGCGCCGCGTCCGGTGTACATGGTCGCGCCGACCGCGTCGCCTTTCACCAGCACCGAGTTCATCACCCCTTCGACATTGGCAATCAGGCGTTTGGCGGGAATCAACGTCGGATGCACACGCAGTTCGATACCCGCAGCAGTGCGCTTGGTAATGCCCAGCAGCTTGATGCGGTAACCGAGTTCTTCGGCGTACTGGATGTCTTCCTTGGTGAGTTTGCTGATCCCTTCGGTGTAGGCCTTGTCGAACTGCATGGGGATGCCGAAACCGATGGCGGACATGATCATCAGCTTGTGGGCGGCGTCGATGCCTTCGATATCGAAGGTCGGGTCGGCTTCCGCGTAACCCAGTTCCTGCGCCTGCTTCAGGACGGTGTCGAAGGACAGCCCCTTGTCGCGCATTTCGGTAAGGATGAAGTTGGTGGTGCCGTTGATGATGCCGGCAATCCATTCGATGCGGTTGGCGGTCAGGCCTTCGCGCAACGCCTTGATGATGGGGATGCCGCCGGCCACCGCTGCTTCGAACGCCACCATCACGCCCTTGGCCTGCGCTGCGGCAAAGATTTCGTTGCCGTGCAGGGCCAGCAGGGCCTTGTTGGCGGTCACCACGTGTTTACCGTTGGCGATGGCGGTCATCACCAATTCATAAGCCAGGGAGTACCCGCCGATGAGTTCAACCACGATGTCGATATCCGGGTTGTTGACCACGGCATACGGATCGGTGGTGATTTCCAGTTCATTACCGGCGAATTGGCGGGCTTTATCGAGATTGCGCACCGCAGCCATGACGACATTGATCTCACGTCCGGCGCGGCGGGTGATTTCCCCGGCGTTGCGACGCAATACGGTAAGGGTGCCGCCGCCGACGGTGCCCAGGCCTAACAGTCCTACGTTGATGGGTTTCATAACAGATTGCCTAGTTGAGAGTTGAATTGGGTTGCATGGGAGTCGAGAGTCAAGAGTCGAGAGTACGTTGTCACTCTCCACTCTCGACTCTTAACTCTCTACTTGAAAATCAATTTCCATGCCGCTTGCGGTAATTTTCCAGAAAGCGGGCAATTCGGTTGATGGCATCGGTAAGGTCGTCTGCGTTGGGCAGGAATACCACCCGGAAATGATCGGGATTGGGCCAGTTAAAGCCGCTGCCCTGCACCAGCAGAACCTTTTCTTCGAGCAGCAGGTCAAGGATGAACTGCTGGTCATCGTCAATCGGATACATTTTCGGATCGAGACGCGGGAATAGATACATCGCGCCTTGCGGTTTGGTGCAGGAAACACCGGGAATCGCGGTCAACATCGCCCAGGCGAGATCACGCTGGCGGCACAAACGGCCACTTGGCGCGACCAAATCCTTGATGCTCTGATACCCGCCCAGCGCGGTCTGGATGGCGAACTGCGCGGGCACGTTGGAGCACAGGCGCATCGACGCGAGCATGGTCAGCCCCTCGATGTAATCCCCTGCGTGACGTTTCTCGCCCGACACCACCAGCCAGCCGGCGCGATATCCGGCGGCGCGGTAATTTTTCGACAGGCCGTTAAAGGTGATGAACAGTACATCGTCGGCCAGTGAGGCGATGGAAGTATGCTGGTTGCCGTCGTAGAGCACCTTGTCGTAGATTTCGTCGGCATAGACGATCAACTGGTGCTGGCGGGCGATTTCGACGATTTCCTGCAACACTTCGACCGGATACAACGCACCGGTCGGATTGTTGGGATTGATGATCACAATCGCTCGGGTATTCGGGGTGATTTTTCCCCGGATATCGGCCAGATCGGGAAGCCACCCGGCCCCCTCGTCACACAGGTAATGGCGCGGGGTGCCGCCTGCCAGGGTCACCGCCGCCGTCCACAAGGGATAATCAGGGGCAGGCACCAGCACTTCGTCCCCGTTGTTGAGCAGCGCCTGCATGGCCATCACGATCAACTCGGAAACGCCGTTGCCGATGTAGATGTCTTCCATCTGCACATCGCGGATTTTCTTCTGCTGGGTTTCGTGCATGATCGCCTTGCGCGCGGCGAACAAGCCTTTCGAGTCGGAATAACCGGAGGCGTTAGGCAGGTTGACGATCACGTCGTGGACGATTTCCTCCGGGGCCTCAAAACCGAACGAGGCGGGGTTGCCGATGTTCAGCTTGATAATCCGGTGGCCTTCTTCTTCCATCTGCCGGGAACGCGCCATGACCGGGCCACGGATGTCGTAGCAGACATTGTTGAGTTTGGCTGATTTGTTTACGGGTTGCACGTCTGGGGGTTCTTTCCTGTGTCGGCTGCGTTTCACAACAGCCCGTCTTTCTTGAACATTTCCTTGAGGCCACGCAATGCCTGGCGGGTGCGGGATTCGTTTTCGATCAGCGAAAAACGCACATGACCGTCGCCGTAGTCACCGAAACCGATACCCGGACTCACCGCCACATGGGCTTCGTTAAGCAGTTTCTTGGAAAACTCCAGCGAACCCATGGCGCGGTAGGGCTCCGGTATCTGCGCCCAGACGAACATGGTCGCCTTGGGAATTTCCACCATCCAGTTCAGCGCGTGTAGCCCCTTGCACAATACATCGCGGCGTTTACGGTAGGTTTCGCAGATATCCTGGACACATTCCTGAGAACCTTCCAGCGCCAGGATTGAGGCCACCTGGATAGGGGTAAACGTCCCGTAGTCATGATAACTTTTCATACGCGCCAAGGCGGCTACCAGGGTCTTGTTGCCGACCATGAAACCGACCCGCCAACCCGGCATGTTGTAACTTTTGGAAAGGGTGAAAAACTCCACCGCCACGTCTTTTGCACCCGGCACCTGCATGATGGAGGGAGCTTTGTAACCATCAAAGACGATATCCGCGTAAGCGATATCGTGCACCACCCAGATGCCGTGTTCCTTCGCCAGCGCCACCACCTTCTCGAAGAACTCCAACTCCACACATTGGGTGGTGGGATTGCTCGGGAAGTTGAGGATCATCATCTTGGGCTTGGGGAACGAATCCTTGATCGCGCGCTCGGCTTCCTCGAAAAAATCCACGCCCGGCGCCATCGGGATATGGCGGATATCCGCCCCGGCGATCACCGGGCCGTAGATGTGAATGGGATAAGCGGGATTCGGCACCAGCACGATATCACCCTGCCCCAGCGTCGCCAGGGTCAGATGGGCGATGCCTTCCTTGGAGCCGATGGTGACGATGGCTTCGTTGTCGGGATTGAGGTCTACGTCGTAACGCGCCTTGTACCAACTGCAAATCGCCCGGCGAAGGCGCGGAATCCCCTTGGACACAGAATAGCGGTGTGTATCGCCGCGCTGCGCAGTCTCGATCATCTTATCGACGATATGTTTGGGCGTCGCACCGTCAGGGTTGCCCATGCCGAAGTCGATAATGTCCTCGCCACGCTTGCGCGCGGCGGCCTTCAACTCGCCGGTAATATTGAAAACATACGGCGGCAGGCGCTTGATGCGGGGGAAATCGTCCATTGGGCGGGGCTTTGTAAAAAGCTATAATGTTACCCGACCCTCCCCCATGCCGCAAATGGAGCACCATGAAACTGCAACTCGCCGGAAGCGGCGGAATCAATCTCTTCACCGCCTACGGCGAAAACTACGTGACGATCAACCAGCAGCAGCACACTCAAAGCCTGATCGTCCTGCCCGAACAACCGGTGGAAATGTGGTCGCCGTGCAATATGGAAGAGCTGACTCCTACCCATTTCGAAGCCATCCTGCGCTACCGGCCAGAAATCATCCTGTTCGGCAGCGGCGCAACCCTGCGTTTTCCCTCCATCGAGATTCGCCGCACCCTGGCTAATGCCTTGATTGGTCTGGAAGTGATGGACACTTTTGCCGCTTGCCGAACCTACAACATCCTCGCTGGCGAGGGCAGGAAGGTGGCCGCCGCGTTATTGATGCCGCGATAAAAGCGTATCCGGTCAGGGTTGGATTTCGCTGAAGCGCCGGATCGCCGGGAAATCTCCGATGTCTTTTTCCGGCAATTTCGAGTCGGGTTGATAAATTGCCAACAGATGCGCAATCCCGTAGCCACGCGCCGAGCGCAGCACCGGCAAGCTATCGTCGATCAGCAGGGTGCGAGCCGGGTCGAAGGTTTCGAGGGTTTGCAGCTTATCCCAGAATGCCGGATTTTCCTTGGGCAAGCCGGTTTGGTGAGCGCTGATCACCGCATCGAGATACCCCCGCAGACCGGTTTTCTCCATTTTCAGAGACAAGCTTTTGGCATGGGCATTGGTGACCAGCACCGTGCGCTTGCCGGCGCGGCGCAACCCGTTGAGGAAAGCGAGTACATCCGGGTGAATGGCGATAAGGTGGGCAACCTCTGCTTTCAACATGGCGATATCAAGATCAAGTTCGCGCGTCCAGTAGTCCACACAATACCACTCAATAGTGCCCGCGACCTTGGCGTAGCGGGCGCTCAAATCGGTGTGTGACGCCTCATGGGACAGGCCGTGTTTTTCCGCATAACGGCGGGGCACATGCTCCAGCCAAAAATGGTTGTCGAAATGCAGGTCGAGCAAAGTACCGTCCATATCCAGCAAAACCGTATCGATATCCGCCCAGGCAATCATTCGAGACCCTCCGCCTGCGGGGCGCTTCCAGACATCAGCTCAAACCAGAATGTCGTCCCTTCACCGACGACGCTATCTACGCCAATACGCCCCCCCATCAGTTCCACCAGGTTTTTGGTCACCGCAAGCCCGACGCCAGCCCCCTGCACTTCCGACTTATCCGCATCAAGCCGGCTAAAAGGCTGAAACAGGCTGGTTATCTGGTCATCTGCGATGCCGATACCGCAATCCGAGACGGAAATCCGCACCATGCCGTTATCGCCAGGGGCGCAGCCCAAAACGACGGAACCCTCTGATTTATTGTATTTCACCGCATTTGACATCAGGTTGAGCAACACCTGCTTGACCCGCATCCGATCAGCGCGTATCCACCAAGCGCCGGGCTGCCTGGAAATCCCATTGTCCAGAACGATGTTCCGTTCATTGGCCGCCGGCATGATCATATCGGCGCATTCATCAACCAGAGGGATCAATTCGATATTCTCCATATTGATAGCCATACGGCCCGACTCAATGCGCGACAAATCCAGGATTTCATTTATTAAATCGAGCAAATGCCAGCCTGACTGGAGAATATGCCCGACACTTTCACGCTGCCCGGAATTCAGCTCGCCATCCACACCGCTTTCGAGAAGTTGAGTAAAACCGATGATGGCGTTAAGCGGAGTGCGCAACTCATGGCTCATCCGCGACAGAAATTCGGATTTGGCGCGACTGGCTGCTTCCGCCTCATCCTTGGCATGAATCAGCTCCTCTTCGTTGCGTTTACGCTCGGTAATGTCGGTTCGGATAGCGACGTATTGATAGGGGTTGCCCCGCGAATCCATGAACGGCACGATAGTGGTGTCCACCCAATATATTTCGCCATCCTTGCGCCGGTTGCGAATCTCCCCTTTCCACACTTTGCCTTGTGAAATGGTGGATAACATTTGCCGGAAAAACTCGCGGGAATGAAAACCGGAATTCAGGACGCGATGATTGCAGCCGAGCAATTCCTCGCGCGAATACTGGCTGATCTCACACAGCTTGTCGTTGACATAGGTAATAACGCCGTCGCGGTCGGTAATCGCGACAATGGAATGCTGGTCGAGCGCGAATTTCTGGGTTTCCAACTCAACCGTGGCGTACATGAGTTGCAGCGCCTGATCGTTACTCGCCTGAACTTCCTTTTGTAATTGCCGGTTGACCAGAGAAAGCTCGCTGGTGCGCTCGATGACGCGCACTTCGAGCTTTTCGTTGAGGTCATAAAGATCGTTAAAGCTCCGTGACAAGGTGCTCGCCATTTCACGGAAATTGATCACCAGGTTTTCCATTTCCGCAACGGGAATGTCCGGCAAATGCAATTCCTGTTCGCTGATGAGCTTGAAGCGCAGGTTATCGGTCTCTTCGGCCAACTGGATAAGCGGCACCGCCATCAGGCGACTTAAATAGCCGCCCAGGAAAAACGCCAGCAAAGTCAGGCCGCTGAGAATCAGGAAATTGCGCAACACACCTTCGGAAATCTGCTGCTGGAAATAGGAAATCGAAATTTCCGCAACCAGCTTTCCCCTGAATTCGCCGCCGACCACGGATTCCATTACATAGCGGGTATTTTTCCAGCGCAGCCCGACGACTTCGCCGTCCTTACGCGGCTGCCAGCGATACACACCATTGCCGATCCGGCTGATTTCGCCATCGTGACGCGGGTCGTATATGGCCCCAGGCTTGAGGTCGAGCCTGGTGCTGGCTTCCACCATCCCGGATTCGCCGATTAAGGTAACGTCGATCCGGTGGGTTTCGTACATATTGTCGTATTCATAGCGTTCCACATAGGAACGCCGTTCATCCTGCGTAGCTCGCCCCAGCTTGCCCGCCATGTTGCGACTAAGCAGGCTTAACTCGTTGCGGATCGCACTTTCCACCAAAGCCGTCTGGTGATGCCCATCCAGAACAATGATCAACAAGGACGGCATCATCACAGCGGCCAGCAACAAGTTAAACAACAACTGGCGCAGGGTAATGGTGGGTTGACGCTCGCCCGGCCCGCACCGCCACCAGCGCAGCAGCAAGGCGAGATGCACCAGCAGCGTCGCCACCAACGCATTGAAGACCCCGTTAATCCCGGCGCGCAGCATTTGAATCAGCGTCATCGCCGACCCGTTGTCGAGGATGAAATACTGGTACAGACCGGTTACCGGCATCCCCGCCAGCAGCCAATATAGCCCCACCAGCATGACCAGATTGCCGCGCATGTGCCGGTAGAAAAGCCCGACTGCCAGCGCCTCGCCAAACAACACCAGCATCGCGTAGGGCGCACCGTAAAACCAGGTACCCGCCGCATAGGCAAGTGCAGCGACAACGACACCCCAAGCCGGGGGATGGCAGGCAAAAACCATTAACACAACGATGCTGCCAAAACCGGCCCAAACGCCCCAGAACAGTTCCAGATGGAAATAGTCCCCCAGCAGCGCAGCAGCGGAGTAAAGAAAAATCAACAATAAAGATTCGGGAAGTGGGAAACGCGACGGCAAAATCATCTGCGAAGGCGTGGCTATAGATGTTGTGGCTTGGGCGTCATCATACTATGGTAGTATTTGCGGCAATCGAAAATATGAACAATTCGCATGGTTGCATACATCTTGAGGCAATATTCAGCGGCGAAATCCGGTTCCGGGATAAACGGTGCAAATCCCTCGCACCAAAACATTCGCCCCGACGAACTCCGCTATAATGGCGAACCGAAATAGGTAATCAACAGGCAAGATTTAGAAAAATCCTACACACTATTTCCCTCTTTATGAAAAGAACCGCCAATTACTATTTTCTGATATCAATGCTGCTGGGCGGCGTGATAGGACTGCTGGGTGTTGCAATCGAATGGTACCTGGGCGAACTCGACAAACTTCTTTCCGCGACCACCGGCATCCAGTTCCTGTTGTTTGGCGCAGTTTATTTTGGTTGGGCGGTGTTGTTCTATTTCACACTGCGAAAAATGGAATGCTGCGAAAGCACCCAATGGCGGCAGATTGACGCAGACATCAGCCAGCTCACCGTTCAGACCCACGCGTTATTCACCCAGTTATCCGAAGAATTCTCCAGCCAGATGTCGGTCATCGACGGAGAAGTTCGGCAGCTTCAGAGCCTGCTTCAGGACGCGATCGACAAGCTGATATCCAGTTTCACCAACATGGATGCCAATACCCATAAGCAGCAGCAACTTGCTCTCAGCCTAGCCGACAATACCACTGAAGGAGCAGGCGCACAGGATAGAGGGTTTGAGCAATTCGTTATAGAAACCTCCGACACCCTGGCGATGTTCGTCGAGACCACGGTGGAAACCAGCAAAGTCGGGATGGGACTGGTGGACATGATGGACAGTATCGTCCGCGAAGTCACCCACATTCTCAGCATCCTCGGCGAGATGGAAGCCATCTCCAAACAAACCAACCTGCTTGCCCTCAACGCCGCCATCGAAGCGGCCCGCGCCGGCGAATCGGGACGGGGGTTTGCAGTCGTCGCCGACGAAGTGCGTGGGCTGTCGAACCGAGCTGACCATTTCAGCCACCAGATCCGCACTCATATGGAACTGGTTCACAGTTCGGTGCAAAAAGCCGAAGTCGCCATTAACACCATGGCCTCGCGCGACATGAATTTCGCCCTCCAGTCACAAAACCGGGTGCAGGAAACGATGGGCGAAATCAAGGGCATCAACGACCGCATGTTGGGTATCGTCGAGGAAATGTCCGGCATTTCCAGAGAAGTTGGCGAAGATGTACGGGTAGCCGTCACATCCTTGCAATTCCAGGACATGGCCACCCAATTGGTCAGCCATATCAACACGCGTGTCGGGAATCTGAATATCATGATTTCCAAGATTGCCGAAATCCCGATGAACGAAAAATCCAGCCATCCGGATTCAAGAACCGAGTGCATGAATCGCCTGCAATCTTTCCATCAGGCAATCGCTCAAGCCGTAGAACTCATCGAACAGGCAAAACACAACCCGGTATCGCAGGAACACATGGATTCCGGCGATATCGAACTTTTTTGAACCACAAAATCATTTCAGGAGGTTATTTACGATGGCAAAATCCATACTTGCAGTTGACGACTCCGCCTCGATTCGTCAAATGGTGTCTTTCACCCTCAAGGGTGGCGGCTACGAAGTCACCGAGGCCGTTGACGGTCAGGATGGCCTCAACAAAGCCAAGACCAAATCATTCAACCTGGTGCTTACCGACCAGAACATGCCCAACATGGACGGTCTGACACTCATCAAGAATCTGCGCGCCCTGCCCCAATACCGCTCGGTTCCAATTCTGATGCTGACCACCGAATCAGGGGAAGCCATGAAATCCCAGGGTAAGGCCGCAGGTGCCACCGGTTGGCTCGTCAAGCCATTCGACCCGCAAAAGCTGCTCGAAGTGGTCAAGAAGGTCATCGGCTAAGTCTCCGCCGAAAGACACTGGGGTTGATGCCCCCTGACTGCCCTGTCGGCCAGGCATAAAAACGCCCGGCTGTTGCATTTAACGCCCCCACGACTAAGGAACTGCCATGACTATCGACATGAGCCAGTTTTATCAGGTGTTTTTCGAGGAAACTGCGGAACACCTGAATGAAATGGAGCAGTTGCTGCTCAACCTCGACGTTGACGCCCCCGACTCGGACGACCTCAATGCCATCTTCCGGGCGGCTCATTCAATCAAGGGAGGAAGCGGCACCTTCGGTTTTAATGACATGACCGGGGTTACGCACATTCTTGAAACCCTTCTCGACCGAATTCGCAAAGGTGAGTTGGCGATTCGCGCCGATATGATCGACGCCTTTCTGGAAGCCCGCGACGTACTTGGCGCCCAGCTCGCCGGCCATCAAAACGGCGCCGATGTTGACGATCAAGCGGCAAAAGACGTATGCGAGAAACTCAGCAGCCTCGCCAAAGGTGAAGATAACGCGCCTGCACCGCAAGCCGCCCCCACACCTGCCGTTGCGGAAATCGCACCGGCGGCTGCGCAACACACCTACCGGATCGAATTCACACCTGACCCGATTGCGCTCGAAAACGGCTTGAAAATCGAAAACCTGATCGAAGACTTGCGAGTATTGGGAACCCTCAGCGTCGAGGAAAATGCCGCAACCGACGACACCCCGCATAGCTGGAAAATGTCGCTGGATTCCGATTGTGATGAAGCAGCGATCCACGAAATTTTCGACTTTTTCGCGCAACCCGAGCAACTAAAAATCGAAGTCGGCGCACCCGCTGAAGCCGACCCCGGCTACGGTTTTTTCGATGCCCCGGAAAAGCCCCAGGAACAAATCGAAGCAGAACAGGGATACGGCTTCTTCGGCGAATCCGAGCCGGCTAAAACCAAGGAACAAATCGAACAGGAGCAGGGCTTCGGATTTTTCGATACGCCGGCCCCGGAAAAATCGTCCGAACAAGCCGAGAAGGAGCAAGGCTACGGGTTTTTCGAGGAAGTCAAACCGCCCGCTGCAACCCCTGTTGAGGAAACCAAGCTGCCTGAACCGGTAAAACAGGCGCTCGAACACCCCTCTCCGCAAGCGCACCCCAACCGCCGCGCTGCCGATGTTGCCAAACCGGTCGATAAAACCGCACAAGGCGACGCCTCAATTCGCGTCAGCGTGGAGAAAGTCGATCAACTCATCAATCTGGTCGGCGAACTGGTCATTACTCAGGCCATGCTGGCTCAGACCGCCACCAAGGTTGATCCGGTACTTTACGAAACCTTGCTCAACGGCCTCGCCCAACTGGAACGCAACACCCGCGACCTCCAGGAAAGTGTGATGTCGATCCGCATGATGCCGATCGGCTTCGTATTCAGTCGTTTCCCCCGCGTGGTGCGCGACCTCGCCAACAAACTCGCAAAGAAAGTCGAACTGGTCACCATCGGCGAAGGCACCGAACTTGACAAGGGCCTCATCGAAAAACTCGCCGACCCGCTCACTCATCTGGTGCGCAACAGTCTCGACCACGGCATCGAAATGCCCGACAAACGTGAAGCCGCCGGCAAACCGGGGAAAGGCACCATCACTCTGCGCGCCTCACACCAGGGCGGCAACATCATGATCGAGGTGATCGACGACGGAGCCGGACTGAACCGCGAAAAGATTCTCGCCAAAGCACGTGAAAAAGGCATTGCCGTGACTGACGGCATGTCCGACCTGGATGTATTCGGTTTGATTTTTGCTCCCGGCTTTTCCACCGCCGAGGTTGTTACCGACGTATCCGGGCGCGGCGTAGGGATGGACGTGGTCAAACGGAATATTTCCGAAATGGGCGGCCATGTCGAAATCGAATCCACCCTGGGCATCGGCACCCGCATCATCATCCGCCTGCCGCTTACCCTGGCGATTCTCGACGGCATGTCGATTGCCGTCGGCGGTGAAATTTTCATCATGCCGCTCACCTATATCGCCGAATCCCTTCAACCTACCGAACACGACATAAAAACCATCTCCGGCACCGGACGGGTAGTGCATGTGCGCGGAGAATACATCCCCCTGCTGGCGCTTTATGAGGTATTCGGCATCGCGCCGAAAATCACCGACCCCAGCAAAGGCATCGTAGTTCTCCTCGAAGCGGAGGGCAAAAAAGCTGCGATGCTGGTTGATGAGCTGCTCGGTCAACACCAGGTTGTCATCAAGAGTCTGGAAACCAACTACCGCAAGGTACAAGGCATTTCCGCCGCGACCATCATGGGCGATGGCAAGGTCGCGCTGATTCTCGATGTCGGCGCACTGGTGCGGATGAGCCAAGCCTGACCGGCGAGCCGGGCTGTCGCCCGGCCCGATTTGCATCATTTCGCCCGACAACCCAAGGCTCTTGATATAGAAACATAGCCGTCGGGCATTCATTCAACGGAGGCTTCACCTTGAGAACCCGTCTCCCCATTCCCCCCCTTCTGAACCCCGCGTCTTTCCTTACCATCCTGGAATACCCGCGTCCATTGCGCATCTTCACGCAAGTAGCCACTAACAAAAGTCATTTAACGAAAATTGCGCTGCAATAACGCCGTTTCAGGAATAGCGCCCCGACCAGCAACGCATTGTCCACGACCTATCCAAGAAAACCATAATAGAGGTGCACATGAGGAACAACCAACCGGTAACGCAAAATGAAGTCCCTGTCGGTGAAAGCACCACCATCGTCTCAAAGACCGACTTAAAAGGCATCATCACCTACGTCAATCAGGAATTCATCGACATCAGCGGTTACGCCGAAGATGAATTGCTCGGGAAGCCGCACAATGTCCTGCGGCATCCTGACATGCCGGCGCAGGCCTTCGAGGATTTGTGGCAAACCGTAAAAAGCGGCTACGGCTGGGAAGGCATCGTCAAAAACCGCTGTAAAAACGGCGATCATTACTGGGTACACGCCCACGTCACCCCAATTCATGACGGCAAGGAAATCACCGGCTACACATCGGTGCGCCGACGCGCCAGCCGCAAGGAAATCGAGCGCGCCGAAGCACTCTACAAGACCATGAACCAGGGCAAACGCGTTGACCTGCATAAGGATGAGCACTCTCTGCTCTCCAAAGTACCAATGCGCTATCGGCTGCTGATGCTGCTGGCGTTTCCGATTATCGGCCTGCTTTACTTCTCGATCAGCAATGTCCTGGAAAAATCCCACAGCCTTGCCGAAATCAAGGAATTGCAGACAATTACCGCGCTCGCCGTGAAATCCAGCGCGGTCATCCACGAAGCCCAGAAGGAACGCGGCATGTCGGCGGGTTTCCTGTCCTCAAAAGGGGAAAAGTTCGCCGCCGAACTCCCCGTCCAGCGCAGCGAAACCGACAAACAAATCAAGGAACTCCAGCAACTACTCAGCACCATTGACCAATCGCGGCTGGATGACGACTTCCGCACCACCCTCGGCAAGTCTCTGGAGCAATTCAAGAGTCTGTCCGACACTCGGAGTGGAATCACCGCACTTAAGCTCACCCCCAAGGATTCCTTTTCGTTCTATACCGGTTTGATCAGCACTTGGCTGGACGTAATTTCCTATTCCGCGAAAGTCTCCACCAACGACAAACTGGCGCGCGCCACCACCGCCTATTTAATGTTCCTCAACGGCAAGGAAATGGCGGGTCGGGAACGCGCCACCGTCAACGCCGCCTTCTCTGGCGACAAATTTGACTGGGAAAGCCTGCAACGTTTCATCGCCATCATGGCCAGCCAGAAAACCTATTTCGAACTTTTCCAGGCCTATGCCGAAAAACCGGCAATCGACGCCTACAAATCAAAAGTGTCCGGCGATGTCGTGAACGAAGTCGAAAAATTCCGCCGAATCGCCATCGACAAGGCGCAAACCGGCGGGTTCGGCGTAGACCCCGCAACATGGTTCAAAGCCATCACAAAAAAGATCGACGCCATGAAGGACACGGAAAACTTCCTGTCCGACGAATTACACAGTCTCGCGGCTCGCCTCGAAAGTGAAGCGCGCCGGCTATGGTGGATTTACCTGATATTGTCAGCAACAGCCCTGCTCGCCACCGTGTTTTTTGGGGCCTGGATCATTCGCGTTCTGTTACGCGAACTGGGCGGCGAACCACACTACGCCCGCGAAGTCGCAAGGGAAATCGCCTCCGGCAACCTCGACATAGAAATCAGGACGATGGATGGTGACGCCATCAGCCTGCTGGTCGCCATGAAAAACATGCGTGACACCCTGGTCTACATGCTCCGCGAGAGCCAGCGGATTACCGAGGAATCGCTGCGCATTCGCGCCGCGCTAGACAACGCCACCGCCAACGTCACCATCGCCGACCCGGACGGCAAGATCATTTACCTCAACAAGGCCGTACAACGGATGTTCCGCGAGAATCAGGACGCCATTCGTAGCGCCATGCCAACCTTTGATGCGGACAAAGTGCTGGGCTCGAATTTTGACGGTTATCACAAAAACCCCGCCCATCAGCGGCAAATGCTCGCCTCGCTGAGCGAACTTTACAAAACCACGGTGCGCGTCGCCGGACGCTCCTTCAACCTCACCGCCATCCCGGTCGCCAACCAGAAAGGCCAGCGTATCGGCACAGCGGTGGAATGGACGGACGCCACCCAGGAACTCAAGGTACAGCAGGAAGTACAGGAAATCGTCGCCGCCGCGCTGGCGGGCGATTTCACCAAACGCCTCGATCTCGCCGACAAGGAAGGTTTCATGCGTGAACTCTCCAGCGGCATCAACCAGTTGGTCGATACCAGCGAAGTGGGACTCGGTGAAGTGCTGCGGGTGCTGGAAGCACTCGCCAAAGGCGACCTCACCGAAACCATCAGCAATGATTACCAGGGCACCTTCGGCCAACTCAAGGACTACTGCAACACCACCGTAGACAGCCTGAAAACTCTGGTCGGAGAAATCAAGGTGACGGTAGATCACATCAACACCGCCTCCAGCGAAATCGCTCACGGCAATACTGATCTGTCGCAACGCACCGAACAGCAGGCCTCCAGCCTCGAAGAAACTGCGTCCAGCATGGAAGAACTGACTTCCACCGTGAAACAGAATGCCGAAAACGCCAAACAGGCCAACCAGCTCGCCATCGGCGCTTCCGATGTCGCCGGCAAGGGCGGTGCGGTAGTCGGCCAAGTGGTCGGCACGATGGTCTCGATCAACGAATCCTCACGCAAAATCGTGGACATCATCAGCGTCATCGATGGCATCGCTTTCCAGACCAATATCCTGGCGCTCAATGCCGCTGTGGAAGCCGCCCGCGCCGGCGAGCAGGGCCGTGGTTTTGCCGTGGTGGCAGCCGAAGTGCGCAATCTGGCGCAACGTTCCGCCGCCGCCGCCAAGGAGATCAAAGGCCTGATCGGCGATTCGGTCGA
Source organism: uncultured Sulfuricella sp. (assembly GCA_964451375.1). Taxonomy (GTDB): domain Bacteria; phylum Pseudomonadota; class Gammaproteobacteria; order Burkholderiales; family Sulfuricellaceae; genus JAGXQV01. The sequence goes on along the minus strand of CAYVIN010000041.1, from coordinate 4,930 downwards.
GAAGGTCGAAAATGGCACCAAGCTGGTTGGTGAGGCCGGACAGACCATGGAAGAAATCGTTACCTCGATCAAACGAGTTACCGACATCATGGCCGAGATTTCCTCGGCCAGCCTGGAACAAAGCGACGGCATCGAACAAGTGAAACACGCCATTGATCAAATGGACGACGTAACCCAGCAGAACGCTGCATTGGTGGAAGAAGCCGCTGCGGCTGCCGAATCACTGGAAGAACAGGCGCATAACCTTTCCCAATCGGTCAGCGTCTTCAAGCTCGATAGCAGCGCGCCCGTGCGCCCTGCCGCCGGAACCGGCGTAGCGTCTCATGCAAGACCAGCGGTTCGCCCCCCTGCCCCATCCAGAACCAAGGCGAAGGCGGTCAAACCCGCATCAGGAGGCGACGCAGATTGGCAGGAATTCTAGTAGCCAGCCATGTTGTAACCAATGGGTAAAGACGACGCAAAAATGTAGGGTGGGTGAAGCGAGAGCGCACCCATCAAATTGAAAAACATCATTATTCTGTTCGATGGGTGCGCTACGCTTCACCCATCCTAACATCGGTGTGTTTCACGTTGACCGACTACTAGAGACCGAACCGGCCTGAACCACCACCATAACGAGTGGCGGCAAGACCATGAACCATTTTGAAATTACTCTTTGGAGGGGAATCATGTTTAACAATCTGACCATCAAATCCAGACTCATCTTTACCATTAGTCTGCTTTCGGTATTACTCTTGGCAGTTGGACTACTGGGACTACGCGGCATGAATGTCGGTAAGGAAGGACTACGCACCGTCTACGAAGACCGCTTGATCGCCGCAGTCAGGTTGGCCGAAGTCAACTTCCTCCAGGCGGAAAACCAGCGTCAGGTTCACTTGATGTTGATGCACGACCCCCGCCTGCCGGAAAGCAAGCTACACGATCATCCCCTGTCTTTCCATTCCGACAAAATGGCTGAAAACACCCAGAAGAACAACAAGAGCTGGGATGGTTTCAAAGCCACTGCCCAAACACCGGAGGGGAAAAGGCTGGCTGACGAATTTCTGGAAAAACGCAAGGCCTACCAAGCCGCCCGAAACAAGGCGCTCGATATGATCAAGGCCGGTTCTTATGCCGAAGCCAACGCCATCGTCGTCAAGGAAGCTGGCCCCGCCTACGCGGCAAATACACAGGCAATGCATAACCTCTTGAACCTGCAAATCGATGCAAGCAAACAGGAATATGAGAATGCCGTAAAGTCGAATGACACCACCCGCAATATTGCGCTTGCCGCTATTCTGTTCGGCGTATTGTTGGCAACCCTGGTGGGTGTCCTGCTGATCCGCAATATTGGTCGTTCGCTGGGACAAGCCATGAATGTCGCCGCCAAAATTGCCGAAGGGGATTTGAGCAGCCAAATCCACGTGGAATCCCGCGACGAAATCGGCGCATTGTTGAGTTCGATGCAGCAAATGCAGGACAGCCTGCGCAAAATCGTTGCCGAAATCAATAACATCGTCGAAGCCGCCAACAAAGGCGATTTCCGCAACAAGATGGATATGACCGGTAAGGCCGGTTATACCAAGACCCTGTCCGAGTTGCTCAACCAACTATCCGATACCGTCGCTACCGCCTTTGAAGACACTATCCGGGTTTCCCAAGCGCTGGCTAGCGGAGACCTGAGCCAAAAAGTCACCCGCGACTATCAGGGGGATTTCAACCAGGTCAAGCAAAGCGTCAATACCACCGCCGATTCGCTAACCCAGATCGTCGCCGAAATCCAGAACATCGTCGATGCCGCGACCAGGGGCGATTTCAGCATCAAAATGAATCTGACCGACAAGCGAGGTTATACCAAAACGTTGTCTGAGTTGCTCAACCTGCTCTCCGACACCGTCGATGGCGCTTTCAAGGACACCATCCGCGTCGCCAACGCCCTGGCCAAGGGCGACCTCACCCAAACCGTCACCCGTGACTATCAGGGGGCTTATGACGAAGTGAAACAGAGCGTGAATGGCACCGTCACCAACCTCAAAACCCTGGTCGAGGAAATCAAGGTTGCGGTTGATTCGATCAACACCGCTTCCAAGGAAATCGCGATGGGTAACTCCGACCTGTCGCAACGCACCGAGGAACAAGCCTCCAGCCTCGAAGAAACTGCTTCCAGCATGGAAGAACTGACTTCCACCGTGAAGCAGAATGCCGAAAACGCCAAACAGGCCAACCAGCTTGCCATTGGCGCTTCCGATGTCGCCGGCAAGGGTGGCGCAGTGGTCGGCCAGGTGGTCGGCACGATGGCTTCAATCAATGAATCCTCACGCAAGATTGTGGACATCATCAGTGTCATTGATGGCATTGCCTTCCAGACCAACATTCTCGCCTTGAACGCGGCGGTGGAAGCCGCCCGCGCTGGTGAACAGGGCCGTGGTTTCGCCGTGGTGGCTGCCGAAGTACGCACTCTGGCGCAACGTTCCGCCGCCGCCGCCAAGGAGATCAAAGGCCTGATTGGTGACTCGGTGGACAAGGTCGAAAATGGCACCAAGCTGGTCGGCGAAGCCGGGCAAACCATGGATGAAATCGTCACGGCAATCAAGCGTGTTACGGACATCATGTCCGAGATTTCCGCCGCCAGCCTGGAGCAGTCCTCGGGTATTGAGCAAGTGAATCAGGCCATCACCCAAATGGATGAAGTCACCCAGCAGAACGCCGCGCTGGTCGAAGAAGCCGCTGCCGCCGCTGAATCGCTGGAAGAGCAGGCGCAAAACCTCTCCACCTCGGTAAGTGTCTTCAAACTCGACACCAGCACCCTGGCGCTGGCGCGTCCCGCCGCAAGAAGTATGGCATCCACTCCCGCAAAACCAGCCGCCCGACTCGCTACGCCCACAAAGCCGAAAAACAAGCCGTCGAAATCTGCCCCAGCGGACGACGAGGATTGGCAAGAGTTCTGAAGAACCGCATCCAGAGCCGGATTCTGACGAAAACCCGACCTGGAATGTAACCTTCAACATGAAGAATGGTGTATAAATAGGCATCCCCGCATAAAACTCGAAAGGAGGCATCATGACCCAAGCCGCTTCTCAGGAAGCCGTCGCAGGAACATCGAGCAATCAGGGCAACGAATTTCTTACCTTTACGCTAGGCAAGGAAGAATACGGCATCGAAATACTCAAAGTTCAGGAAATCCGTGGCTACGACGCAGTGACCACACTCGCCAACACACCCGAATTCATCAAGGGAGTGATCAACCTGCGCGGCATCATTGTTCCCATCGTGGATATGCGTATCAAATTTCATCTGGGCAATGTCGAATACAACCAATTTACCGTGGTCATCATCCTCAACGTTGCTAACCGCGTGGTCGGCATGGTGGTGGATGGCGTCTCCGACGTGATCACCCTGAATGCTGAACAGGTCAAACCTGCCCCGGAATTCGGCTCAACTATCGATACAAAATACGTCATGGGACTGGGCACCGTAGATGAACGGATGCTGATTCTGGTAGACATCGAAAGACTCATGACCAGCGGCGATATGGAGCTGGTCGAACTCGCTAACGAATAGCGATTTCACGAAAAAATTCTAATAATAGAGGAGAACATCGTGACTGTCGCACAAAGATTGTATGTATTGATTACCGCCGCAACCCTAGGCCTTGCGGGGCTGGCTGGTCTCAACATGTATCAGATGGGCAAGGTCTATGAAGACGCCAATTTCAGCAACGTCAACGTCGTCCCGTCCATGATCGTATTGAATACCGCCGGCCAGGAGTTCGGTCGGATGCGTGTGCGGGTTTACCGCCATGTGCTGAATCCCGATGCGACCAAATTCGCCGAGATCGAAGCCACCATCAAGGATGCGCAGACCAAGCTCGAAAAAGCCCTCAAGGAATATGAAAGCCTGCTTGCCGATGATAAGGACAAGGCGTTATTGGCCGCCAACAAAGCAGGGTTGGATGCCTATACTGCAGCGCTGCCACCGATACTGGAAGCCTCGCGCAAGCAGGAAAATGTCAAAGCGCTCGACCTGTTGACCAAAGCCGGCGCCACCGCTGAAAAGTTGAATGCCGCGCTGGAAGAACATATGCAATACAACGTGGAAATCGGCAAGAAAAGCGCCGAGGATGGCGCGAAAACAAAAACCGCCGCGACCACAATTTCTCTAGTGGTCGCCGCCCTGACCCTGGTTGCCGTAGTGATCATGGGCTTGATGATCGTCCGCGCCATAGTGGGGGCTTTAACCCAGGCAGTGGGCGTGGCCACGAAGATTTCCAACGGTGATCTTTCTTCCACCATAACAGCTCAGGGTAACGACGAAACGGCACAGCTTCTCAAAGCGATGCAGACGATGCAGGAGAATTTGCGCAAAATCGTTGCCGAAATCAAAAACATCGTCGAAGCCGCAGCGGTTCGCGGCGATTTCAGCGTCAAGATGGATATGAGCGGCAAGGCCGGGTATACCAAAGACCTTTCCGAATTACTCAACAACCTGTCCAACGTCACCGAAACTGGGCTTAACGATGTTACACGGGTTGCCCAGGCGCTCGCCAACGGCGATCTGAGCCAGAAGATCAGCAAGGACTACCCCGGCGTGTTCGGCCAAACCAAGGCCGGCGTAAACAGCACCGTGGATTCCCTCACCAAAATCGTCGCCGAAATCCAGCAAATCGTTGAAGCCGCAGCCGTGCGCGGCGACTTCAGCATCAAGATGGAGATGGCCGGCAAGCAGGGTTATACCAAGACCCTTTCCGAATTGCTCAACCAGCTTTCCGATGTCACCGACACCGGTCTGAAAGATATCATGCGTGTCGCCAACGCTTTGGCGGTCGGTGACCTGACTCAAACCATCACCAAGGATTATCAGGGCCTGTTCGGCCAAACCAAGGACGGCGTCAACGCCACCGTCACCAACCTCAAAACCCTGGTCGAGGAAATCAAGGTTGCGGTTGATTCAA
>CAYVIN010000040.1:0-35892 GCA_964451375.1 uncultured Sulfuricella sp. | reverse complement strand
AGCTAAAGCTGACCGGCTAAAGCCGGTGGTTTAAACCTTATGATGGATAATTAAGGCCGCACTGGAGATAGGCGTCATGGGTCTGCTGATTGAGCGGCGTGTTGTCGATATTCTGCGCGATGGCGGCGCGCAGGATCGGATCAAACTGGCCGGCGGCTTGTTGCGCTGCGCCCTGGCTGATTTCCGCCTGTTTCACCTGGATACGGATGTCGGGATTGTGCTGCAAGGTCAGACGAATCGAATCGAGGAGTCCAAGCGGACGGGACATATCGTTAGCCCGCGCCGTCTGCCAGACAATGTCCAATGTCGCGCAGATTGCCAGGCATATCCAGCGCAGGCGCTTCAAAATCAGCTTTCCGCAGCTGCTAAGGCGGGTGGCGGCGCACCGGCAATCAGCGAGGTGGCAGCGGCGTTGCCGAGTACGCCGAACAACTCTCGGGGGCTATCACACAACTCTTCGGCAACCAGGAACAGGATGAAAATGGCTTCAAAAGGAAATCCCACGAATTCGCAGGTCATGGCGATGAACGACACTTTCACCGCGCCCGAGGCTCCCGCTGAAGACAACGCCGCAGCCAGCGCGCCGACCACAATGGTGGCAAGCACCACGCTGTCCAGCGGACGCCCATAGATTTGCCCGATGAACACCGTGGCGTAGGCAAAATAGAAAGCCAGTTGGGGGCGAAACAATACCGCCCCGAGCGGCGTCACCAATTCCACTGCATCGCGGCGAAAACCGAGTTTTTGCATGGCGGCGATGGTGTTGGGCACACAAGCGGTTGTCGAAGCGGTGGCGGCGGCAAGAACCAGGGTTTCCTTGAAGACGGGAAGAAATCGCCCAACCCTCACCCCGGCTCGACGCATGATGAGTAACGCCGCTAAAGCGGCAAATGTCAGCGACAGCAGGCCGACCGAGGCGATGAACTTGATCATGGCCAGCAGCGCCGCCGTCTGTCCACTCGAAAATACCGAACACACCACGGCGGCAATCACAAAGGGAATCAGCAGATTAAACCAGTTGATCAACTGGTGGCTGGCGCGATAGACAGTATCCAGAATATCCGAAAGGGTGTTGTGGTGTTGTTCCGCAAGCCAGCCGAAGGCAACCCCGAAAAATATCGAAAACACCAGAATTTGCAGGCTCGCGCCTTTCCCCAACGCTTCAAAAAAATTGCTCGGCACCAGCGCTTTTACAATCCGCTCGCCGATATCCGCTTCCCGGACTTGCGGCGGAGCGGACAAGGAAACCGCAAATTCGGTAGCCGCACCGCCATGTTTCTCGATCATTTTGCCGAACGCGGCGAGTTTATCGTCGGACAAATCGCGCCCCGGCCCGATCAGCATCGCCATTGACGTTCCCAATACCGCGCTGGCGAGCAACCCCATAAAAAACACCAGGCTAATACGCTGCACGTAACGGGCGACGTTTTCGCCCTGAAGCATCTTGCGGATTCCCAGGATAATCGCCGCCACCATAAACGGAAGCACCACCATCTTGAGCAACGAGAGATAGAGAATGACCACCGGATGCAGGAAATAATCGGCCTGGGGCACGAACAAACCGAGCAATGCGCCGATCACCGCGCCCCCCAGCAATGCCCAGGGACTAAGCAAAATTGCACTCATCCGGTCACCTCCGCAGGATTGCCGGGAACATCGCAGGAACGTGGACAAACCAGGGCGGAAACCGCCATATTGCCGAACACCACCACCAACGTGCGCAAGGTGTCGCTGATCGGCTCCACCGCAAGAAACAACACCAGCGCCGCTTCGAACGGCAGATTCAGCAGGTTGCACACCAGCGCAGTCTGGTAAATCACCACGATGCCGGTCATTCCCGCCGACGCAAAACCGGCCAGCGCCGAGGCAAACACAACCACTCCGAGTTCCGGGAGAGTCAGGCTGCGCCCGTAGATTTCCGCGATGAACAGGGTAGCCACTGCGTAAAACATCACCGGGCCGAAACGCATCAACGACGTGCCCAGCGGCGCGATTACTTCTGCCAGCACTGCGTCGAAACGCAATTTGACGACCAACCCGTCGATCATTTGCGGCAAGCAGGCAATGCTGTTGCGTGTGGCCAACGCCATAAAAAATGGCTCCTGCACCCCGCGTAACGTTGCGCTGAGGCTTGTACTGCGCCGCCAGATCACCGCAATACAGAGCAGCAATACCAGCAATGTCGCCAGCCCCAGAGTAATCAGAAAGGATGGCATCGCCAGCAAAGGTTCAACGCCAATGGTCGCCGTCTGCTGGGCCGCCAGCGCCAACGACGCAAGCGGAAGCAGCAGGCCAAAGTGACGGGTAAGAAGCAGGGTTGCGGCAAACACGGAGTGCGCAACGCTGTTCAGCTTGTCGGCGGACGCCCCCGGCACCAAGGCGGCGGCAACCCCAAACAGCAGGGAAAAAATCACCACTTTGAGATTGTCGCCGCGCATCAGGGCGGCAAAGATGTTTTCTGGAACCAGTTGTCGCACCGCCTGCTCCAGGGCCGACTGTTCCGGGGCCGGCGGCGGCGCGGTCAAGGCAATATGCTCGTCGATACCACCATGTGTGGCGTCGGCCTGGATCATCCTGCCCAATGCGACCAGGGTCGCGTCGTCGATTTCCGCTCCGGGACGCAGAATCCAGGCGGTGACCGTCCCGATGGCCGCCGCCGCAAGCATCGCCAGGACAAAAGCAACCACACTGTTGCGCAACAACCGTCCTGAACCGGAACGCAGAAACATCCGCCGCAGATTGTAGATGATCGCCGACATGACTAGAGGAATAACCAGCATTTTGAGCAGACGCACGTAAAGCTCGCTGAAGGCTCCCAGTTTTTCCGCTACACCGGGGGCGACCAACCCGACACATCCGCCCAATAGAATTGCGCCGACCACCACAAGCGGATGACAGGCCAGGTTTTCCAGCTTGTTCCAGGAAATCAAAGGTCGTCCTTCCACTGTTTGAGTATGCTATCCGCCGTATGCTGGTCGGTACGCTGCGCCAGATATAGATCGACCAGCGCAAGCAACTGCCGGGAGGACGGATTCAGCGCCACCCCGATACTGTCCACCGTATCGGTAAGCGTCACGGTGCGCAGGGTCAACGCAGCGGCAGGGTCTTTCTTGAGCAGCCGCTTGATTTCAAATTCATCCCGGTACACCGCCGTCACCTCGCCCTTGCGCAGTGCGCTCAAGGCGGAACTCCAGTCCGCCATCTCGACTACCCTGGCCTTGGGAAAATTCTCATGGGCAAACTCGACGAAGGAAGATTTGCGCAATACCCCGATACTCCCCTGAAAATCCCGGATCAACGCATCCATTCCCCGCCCCTTGGACATTTTGGCAAGTTCCACGCGATTGATCGCCAGCGCGTGGTGAAAAATCACATAAGGTTGGGAAAAACGCACCCGCTGCACCCGCGAAGTGGTGCGGCTCAGCTTGCCCAGGGCCAGATCGGCATCGCCGCGCGCCACAATGTCCACCAATTCGTCAAAAGACTGGGCAACCCGGTTAAAACGTACCGGGACTTTGAGGCTGGCCGCAATACTGCGCGCCAACTCCACGTCGAAACCTTTGAGTTCGCCGTTGCGGGTGAAATAAAACGGCTGCGAATCGAAAGCCGGTATCGCAACCACCAGTTCATTCCTAGCAATCACTTTTTCAATATCCGGCGGCGTCAGGGAAGCCCCGGCAGCTTGTGCCTCGCCGGAAAAACCCGCAAGAACCAGCCACAGGAAAAACAGATTAAATACCGCAGAAAAACCGGAAAAGGACATTTTATTTTTAACAAACAAGATCATGTTTATCATTTAATATGATGTTTATTATCACTAAATATAACAACACCCAACCCCCGACATGACGCTGTCCGTCATGGTTTCAAGAAAAATCCCGACGCGCATGGGGGTTTCCCCTATTCATGCCAAGGCAGGTTCGCAATAACCTTGCGCTTGGCAAAAAACCCATGATTGTAGTCAATGAATCCGTCACTGAAAATCTTTGCGCCAATTTATTGCCTGATGCGACCCGGTAGGTTATTCCCATTTTGAACTCTCAGGCCTGAAGCGCCGCTCATGACAAACCTCAACAACGATCAAATGCTCGTCGCTCTGGCGAAAAATGGCGATACTCTCCCGAGCAGGTTTCTGATCTCCTTGACGTTGAAGCCGCCAACGACAGCGAACTCAGCGACGCCCAACTCGATCAGGTCGCCGCAGCCGGCGGCGCTTTCAACAGCAGACAACTTATTGATTTTTTGGCAAACCTGGACAAATAGCGGCTGCCGTTGGCATATTTTCCGCCGATAAAATAGACAGCACATCCGAATCTCCACGCCATCTGGAGAACATTTTCCCCGCCATCGTTACTTACCCCGGTAACCATAGCGAATAAGGGAAACATGTCAGTCATCCATATCTCGCCCCTGAGCGCCCCGGAACAGGATTGCCGAGAGCCTGTGAATAGCAGGCAAAACAACGCGAGGTTACCGGTGGTTGTCGAAAAAAGCTTCGACTTCCGCCAGTTCGCGGGTGCGCTTCATCGGCGGCAGACTTTGCCAGATGCGCCCACCGTAGCGCTTGGTGAGAAGACGCGGGTCGCAGATCATCAACACCCCCCGGTCGGTTTCGTCGCGGATCAGGCGGCCCGCGCCCTGCTTCAGGGTAATCACCGCATGGGGCAATTGAAATTCCATAAAGGCATTGCGCCCTTCCTTGTTGATTTTTTCGATGCGCGCGGAAAGCACCGGGTCGTCCGGCGGAGAAAACGGCAGTTTATCGATGATCACCAGCGATAACGCCGAACCGCGCACATCTACCCCCTCCCAAAAGCTCTGGCTGGCGACCAGCACCGCGTTGCCGAGTTTGCGAAAACGCTCCAGCAATTCACTGCGCGAACCCTGCCCCTGTATCAGCAGCGGAAATTCGAGTTTGTCGCGTTCAAAAGCCTCGGTCAGCAGTTCATGAGCCTCGCGCATCGCTCTCAGGCTGGTGCAGAGCAGGAAAGCCCGCCCGCCGCTGGCTTTAATCACCGGCAGCGCTGCATTCACAACGGCGGCGGTATAACCGTCGGTATTCGGCTCGGGCATTCCCTGCGGGGCATACAAAATCGCCTGGTTGCCGTAGTCGAAGGGGCTTTCCCAACTGCTCGTCGCGGCCTCAAGAAGGCCCATTTGATCCTGGTAATGGCGAAAATCGCGCTTCACCGCAAGCGTCGCGGAGGTAAATATCCAGGCGCGGGGCTGGCCGCCGATCTGTTTCTGGAAAATTTCCGCGATGGACAAGGGCGTCGCATTGAGTTGCATGGCGCGGCTGTATAACTCCACCCACCGCACCTGCTCCTGGTCGTCGTCATCTCGCCAGCGTTTTAACTGATCAGCAAACAGGAGCGCGCGCTGGAAACAGTTTTTCAGGCCCTCGGCGCGCTCCGCCTGGGTTTCCAGCAATTTGACCAGTTCCGCCAGTGTTGCCTGCACCTCATCCAGCGCTTCAAAAAAGCCGTTTTTCCGGGCCGCAACTTGCAGCGGCAGGCGGGCGCTATCCTGCGGGAAAACCAGGCGCAGGTCGCGCGCCGCCTTGTCCAGCTTGTCTGTCGCCTTGGGTAATTCGGCGAAATCCTTGGCCGAAGTCAGCGCCTCGGCCTGGCTGTCGCGCGCCAGTTCCAACAACTGGCTGGTGCTCAAGTTTTCGCCGAAAAACAGGCTGGCGGTTTCCGGCAACTGGTGGGCTTCGTCGAAAATCACCGTGTTGCTGGCCGGCAGGAGTTCGCTGAGCCCCTCGTCGCGCAACCATACGTCAGCAAAAAACAGGTGATGATTGACCACCACAACGTCGGCTTCCTGGGCGCGTTTACGCGCATCCATGACGAAACATTCCTTGTACTGGGGGCATTCCTGGCCCAGGCAATTTTCCCGCGTCGAGGTGACAAATCCCCAGATCGCGGCGTTTTCCGGTACATCCCCCAACTGGCTTTTGTCGCCGCTTTTGCTGGTGGCGGCATAACGCTCTATCTTGGGCAGGTACAGGGCGTCTTCACGGGTCGGGAAGCGTCCTTCCGCCTTGGCGCGCCCGAGGTGGAAGTGACAAACGTAATTGGCGCGCCCCTTGAGCATGGCGATGCTTGCCGGGACTTTCAGGGCGTCGCGCAAGGTTGGGATATCGCGGAAGAAAAGTTGATCCTGGAGGGTTTTTGTGCCGGTCGAGACGATCACTTTGCCGCCCGACAGCAGCGCCGGGGCGAGATAAGCATAGGTTTTCCCGGTGCCGGTGCCGGCTTCGGCAATCAGGATGGTGTTTTTAGCGATGGCTTCGGCGATGACGCGCGCCATTTCGATCTGCTGATTGCGCGGACGATAGTCGCGAACGGCTTGGGCCAACACGCCGTCGGCGGCGAAAATTTTTTCCAGATCAAGCATAAATGAGAAATTCGTTTTTCAGTCATCATATTATCACGATAGTCTGAGAGCATTACCCGACGCCGCTTTGCCTGCCGGGCAAATCGGTGCTAAATTGAACCATTCCCTCCAACGGTCGAGGTCTATTCATGATAGAAATTCGCATACACGGGCGCGGCGGGCAAGGCAACGTCGCTGCCGCCTACATTCTGGCCAGCGCCGCTTTCGAGGATGGCCGCTACAGCCAGGCCTTCCCCAATTTTGGCGCGGAACGGCGCGGCGCGCCGGTGACTGCGTTTGTGCGCATCTCCGGTACGCCGTTCAGTCGGCGTTGCCAGGTGCTGCACCCGGCTTTCCTGATTGTTCAGGACGAAGCCTTGCTGCATGTGCCGGGCGTTACCGACGGCCTGCATACGGGCGGCGGCATTCTGGTCAACTCCAACCGCAGCAGCGAAGAACTCAAACAGGAGATGAACCTGGAGATCGTCGCGATTCCCGCCAACACCCTGGCGCGCAAGATACTTGGGCGTCCGGTGCCGAACACCGCGTTGCTTTCGGCATTTCTGGCGCTGACCGGGATGATCCCCACTACCGCGCTGGTCAAAGGACTGAGTCAGCGTTTCCGGGGCGACGTGCTGGAACGTAATACCCAATTGGTCAACGAAGCCGCCGGCATGGTGCCGGCGGGTTTATGGAAGGATGTCAATCATGGCGCAAATGCTTGAAGGCTCGCAGGCTCTGGCCCGCGCAGTCGCGTTGTGCCGCCCTCAGGTGGTGGCTGCATATCCGATCACCCCGCAGACTCACATCGTTGAAAACATTTCCAAGCTGGTCGCCGACGGCAAGCTGCATTGCGAACTGATCAGCGTAGAAAGTGAATTTTCCGCCGCGTCGGTCGTGCTGGGCGCGGCAGCCGCCGGTTCGCGGGCCTATACCGCCAGTTCCTCGCAGGGCATCCTGCTGATGAGTGAGGTGCTGTATAACATCTCCGGCCTGCGTATTCCCATGGTGATGACTTGCGCCAACCGCGCAGTGGGGGCTCCGCTGTCAATCTGGAACGATCAGCAGGATTCCATGGCGGTGCGCGACGCCGGATGGATCCAGATTTATTGCGCCGACAATCAGGAAGCCGTGGACGCCACCATTCAGGCCTACCGGATTACCGAACGCACAGAATTGCCGGTGATGGTGTGTGTGGATGGTTTCGTACTGACCCATACCATGGAACAGATCGAGCTTCCCAGCCAGGAACAGGTAGATGGTTTCCTGCCGCCCTTCCAGTTTTCCCGCGCGTTAAATCCGGCGCATCCGATCAGCATCGGCACCCTGGTGTCCCCGGACTTTTTCCCGGAAGTTCGCCATTCTCACCATCAGGCGCTGCTCAACGCCAAGGCCGAAATCCTCTCCGCCGATGCGGATTGGGCGGCGGTCTGCGGTCGTAGCGGCGGCGGTCTGCTGACCGTGGAAGGCGACCCCGACGCCAAGGTCGGGATTCTTGCAATGGGTTCGGTAATCGGCACCTTGCGCGACGCGCTGGGTGAATATCCCGACGCCGGCCCGGCCAAACTCATCAAGCTGCGCACCTTCCGGCCCTTCCCCGCCGAAGCCTTGCGCGAAGCCTGCGCCGGCCTGACCGATCTGGTTGTGCTGGAGCGCGCCCTCTCGCCGGGCAGCGGCGGCATCGTCGGCACCGAAGTGCGGGCTGCTTTCGCGGGTACCACGGATATCCCGCGCGTTCACAATTTTGCGGTGGGCTTGGGCGGACGCGATATTCCGCTGGACATCTATCCACGGCTGATGGCTGCGGTGAAATCCCCAACCGGGGAATCCTTCGCCGTCTTTGACGCCATTCTCGACAAACTGCCGGAAGCCGACCGCTGATCAGGAGCACCACCATGAGCGAAACCACTATTCCCTTGAGCGAACTACGCCGCAAACAGCCGCGCTTCACCGGCCTGGAATCCGGCCATCGCGCCTGTCTGGGCTGCGGACAGGCACTGGCTGCCCGCCTCGTTACCGAATCCGCCGGGCCGGACGTGATGCTGGCCAACGCCACCGGCTGTCTGGAAGTTTTTACCACCCCCTGGCCGGAATCGGCCTGGCGTCTACCCTGGATGCACTCCCTGTTTGAAAATGCCGGAGCCATTGCCTCGGGCATGGAAGCCGCCATGAAAGCCCAAGGCAAAGCCACCAAGGTAATCGCCATGGGGGGTGACGGAAGCACCTTCGATATCGGCTTTCAGGCGCTGTCCGGGATGCTGGAGCGCAACCATAACGTGCTTTACGTGTGTTACGACAATGAAGCCTATATGAACACCGGCATTCAGCGTTCCAGTTCGACGCCCCACGCGGCTTCCACCACCACCTCGCCGGTCGGCAAGGAACGGATGGGAAAACGCCACCTGAAAAAAGACATCATCCAGATCATCGCCGCCCACCACATCGCCTACGCCGCGACAGCATCAGTGGCCTACCCTTCCGACATCCGCAAGAAAGTACGCCGCGCAATGGCGGTGGAAGGAGCAACCTTTTTGCAAATCCACGCCCCCTGCCCGCTCGGTTGGGGCCACGATGGCGCGGTGAGCATTGAAGTGGCGCGGCTGGCGGTGCAAACCGGCCTGTTCCCGCTGATTGAACTGGAGCGCGGCGAACTCACCGGAGCCATGCCGTTGCGCAATCCCAAGCCGGTTTCCGCCTACCTCAAGATGCAGCAGCGTTTCGGCCACCTGTTCAAGGATGACCCGCGCGCGCTGGAGGAGTTGGAACACTTGCAGGCGCTGGCCAATCACAACATTGAAATCTACCATTTGCGTGGCGACGGAATTGACGCGCTGGATAGCGAAGGCGCTGATACGGTGCGTCGCGGCGGCATCCGCTGGGCTTGATATTTTGCATTAACAATGCAATGCAACGAATTGAAAGGTAAATGAAATGGCAATATTGACCCGTGGGGCTTATGCCTATCCCTCCACCTCCTTGCAATACCATACCGGTTCCTGGCGGGTACAAAAGCCGGTGCATGAACATCGCGCCGCCCCCTGCCACAACGCTTGTCCGGCAGGCGAAGACGCCCAGGCGTATCTGGCAAAAATCGCTGAAGGCAAGTTTCAGGAAGCCTGGGAAACCATCGTGCGGGTTAACCCGCTGCCCGCCGTCACCGGGCGCGTTTGCCACCATCCCTGCGAAAACGCCTGCAATCGCGGCGAATATGACGAGCCGCTGGCGATCCACAGCGCCGAGCGTTTTCTTGGCGACGAAGCCATCAAGAACAACTGGCCCTACCCGGTTTCCGCTCCCGATGCGGACGCGCCGCACGTCGCGGTTGTCGGGGCTGGCCCGGCCGGGCTGTCGGCTGCGTACCACCTGATCCAGCGCGGTTACAACGTCACCCTTTTTGACGAATTGCCGGAAGCCGGCGGAGTATTGCGCACCGGGATTCCCCCTTATCGTCTGCCGCGCGAAGTCCTCAACGCCGAAGTCAAACGTCTGCTCGCCGTGGGCATGAAATTCGAGCCGCAAAAACGTCTGGGACGCGATTTCTACATCGAAGACCTGCAACGCGATTACGCGGCAGTATTCCTCGGTATCGGCAACCGCCATGGCCGCGAATGGAATATCGATGGCGTCACCCCGCGCGGCCTACATAACGGCCTCGAACTTCTCGAAGAATGGGTGGCGATGGGCAGCGTCCCGACTCCGCAAAGCGTCGCCATTGTCGGTGGCGGCAATACTGCGGTGGATATCGCCCGCGTCCTCAAGCGCGGCGGCACCCGCGAGGTTCACGTCATCACCCACCAAGCCCTGCCCAGCCCGGATGTCCCCCCGGAAATCACCATGACCGCCATCGCACGGGAAATTTACCAGGCTCAGGATGAAGGTGTGATATTCCATGAATTCCGGGGAATTCGCCGCCTCATCCTGCGCGGTGAAAAAGTGGTCGGCCTGGAACTGGTGCACATGAAAAAAGTCCCGCAAGCCAATGGCAAGCTGGAAACCAAAGCCTTCGAGGGCACCGAAACCGTTCTACATGTCGAGCAGGTGATTCCCGCCATCGGTCAGGAAGTCCTGCCTTTCGGCGTGGAAAGGTTGCTTGAAGGAAAAGCGTTTTTCAACGTCGATCACTGGGGCAATCTGGAAAAACACCCCGGCATCTTCGTCGGCGGCGACGCGCGCGGCGGACACGGTACGCTCTCCCGCGCTGTCGGCGACGGGCGGCGCGCTGCGGAAGCCATCGACGCCTTTATTCTGGGCGGTTCGCTGATTCATCCCGAGCCGGTCAACGTGGTGCCCTACAACCAGATCAATCTGAATTATTTCGAGCATGGCGAACGCCATCATTCGCCGCTATTGTCGGTCGAACAACGCAAGGGTTGCGAAGAAGTGGAAGGCGGCTTGAGCCAGCACGAGGTTTACGCCGAAAGCCAGCGCTGTTTCTCCTGCGGCAACTGTTTCGCTTGCGACAACTGCTGGACGTTGTGCCCCGATTCGGCGGTGCTGAAAACCACCGAAACCGCCTTCGATGGCTCGCATTACATCTTCGACTATGACTACTGCAAAGGTTGCGGGCTATGCGCACATGAATGCCCGTGCAGCTTCATCGCCATGAAGGAAGAGTTGTAAATCCGCTTTACCGGACGGCGGATTCTCTACTCCGCCGTCCCCTCTCCGCTGTTGCCTTTCCCCCGTTATTCCCTTGACCCGCCACCTTGCCCGGCTATAATTCGTATCATATATAACTAACCGGTCAGTTATTTTCATGACCTCAGCCGTTCCTCAACCACGCTGGCAGCGTCGCGCCGAATCCCGCCCCCAGGAAGTCCTGGATGCCGCGCTGACGGTATTTGTGGAGCGTGGCTATGCCGCCGCCAGCCTCGACGAAGTGGCGCGCCGCGCCGGGGTTTCCAAGGGCACCCTTTACCTCTACTACGCCAACAAGGCCGAGCTTTTCAAAGCAGTGGTGCGGCAGTCCCTGATCTCCAGTATCGACGCGGCGCGCGCCCGGACCGAGCAACATCCGGACAGCAGCTGGGAATTGCTGGCCCTGGTGTTGGGTGAATTTACCCGGCGCGTGGTTATGTCCCCCCTTTCCGGCATCCCCAAGCTGATTATTGCCGAAGCGGGCAATTTCCCGGAAATCACCCGCTTCTATTTCGACGAAGTTGTCCAGCGCGGGCGAACCCTGATCCAGGGTATCCTCGAACGCGGTATCGCCAGCGGCGAATTTCGCGCCATCGATGCCGAAGAAGCCTGGCGTATCGTCATCGCACCGCTGGTGCTGAACATGTTGTGGAAACACACCTTCCTGCCCTGCGAACCGCAGGGGCTGGATTTCGAGCGCCAATTGCGCGCCCATCTCGACCTGTTGCGTCACGGCTTGGCCGGTGATGCAACGCCACGTCAGGAATCGCCATGAAAGCCAAAATCATCATCTTCATCCTGTTCATTGCCCTGCTCGGCGCAACCTACGCCTGGAAACGCCAAAACGGTCAGCCCGCGCCGACGGGGTTGACGCTGCAAGGCAATGTCGATATCCGTCAGGTTGAACTGGCCTTCAACGGCAGCGGGCGCATCGCCGCCCTGCTGGTGCGCGAAGGCGACCGGGTACGCGCCGGGCAGGTGCTGGCGCGCCTGGACACACAGCGCCTTGGGCTGGGACTGGAACAAGCCGAGGCACAAACAAATGCACAGCGTCAGGTGCTGGCGCGCTACCAGGCCGGTTCACGTCCTGAGGAAATCCGTCAGGCGCGCGCCCAACGCGATGCCGCGCGGGCCGCGCTGACTGATGCCGAACATTTCCACAAGCGTCAGGAGTCGCTGGCGGCGCGCGGTTTCATTTCGCCGCAGCAGGCCGACAGCGCCCGTTTCGCGCTCGACAAGGCGCGCGCCCAGTTGCAGGCCGGCGAGGAAACCCTGCGCCTGGTGGAATTGGGGCCGCGCAAGGAAGACATCGCCGCCGCCCGCGCCACCCTCGCCGCCCAGAGCGCCGCCGCCGGCCTGCTGCGCCACGACATCGCCGAGGGTGAATTGCGCGCCCCAGTGGACGGCGTCATCGAAAACCGCATCCTGGAAACCGGCGACATGGCTTCGCCGCAAAAACCGGTGTTTACCCTCGCCCTTACCGACCAGCCGAAAATACGGGTATGGCTCCCGGAAGCCGGGCTGGGGCGCGTCCCAGTCGGCGCACTGGCCGCCATCCGCACCGATAGCCATCCCGATCAGCCGTTGCGCGGCTGGGTAGGCTACGTATCGCCTAGCGCCGAATTCACCCCAAAATCGGTGGAAACCGTGGAAATCCGCTCCAGCCTGGTTTATCAGGCCAGAATAATGGTGTGCGGCGGCGAAGGCCGTCTGCGCCTGGGGATGCCGGTAACGGTGACGATCCCCCTCGACCAGCCCGCGCCCCAGCCGGGCAGCGATCCGTGCCGGGAAAGCCGCTAGGCTGCCCGTCATGGGAGAAGCCCCGGTCATCGTCGCGCGTAGCCTGAGCAAGACCTTCCGGGCTGGCAAGGGACAGATTCGCGCGCTTGACGGCGTGAGCTTCACCATCCGCCCGCGCGCGGTCAGCGGCCTGATTGGCCCGGACGGCGCAGGCAAAACCACCTTGATGCGCTTGGTTGCCGGGCTGCTGATACCCGATGCGGGCCAAGCCGACGTATTGGGGTTGGATGCCAGCCGCGACGCACTCGCCGTGCAGGCCGCGCTGGGCTACATGCCGCAGCGTTTCGGTCTCTACGAAGACCTCACCGTTCAGGAAAATCTCGATCTCTACGCCGATTTACAAGGTGTTCCCAGTGCCGAACGCGCGCCGCGTTACGCCGAACTGATGCACATGACCGGTCTCGCGCCGTTTACCCGCCGTCTCGCCCGGCGGCTTTCCGGCGGCATGAAACAAAAACTCGGCCTCGCCTGCACCCTGGTGCGTCCGCCGCAGCTGCTGCTGCTCGACGAGCCGACGGTGGGGGTCGATCCGGTATCGCGCCGCGAGTTGTGGGCCATCGTTGACCGGCTGGTGCGCGAACAAGGCATGAGCGTATTGCTCTCCACCGCCTACCTCGACGAAGCCGAACGCTGTAGCGAAGTGATTTTGCTCCACGAAGGCCGGGTGTTGGATCAAGGGCCGCCCGCAGCGATGAGCGCACGCATGGCCGGTCGCTGTTGGGCGTTGTCCGTTCCCGGTCGCCGTCACCGCGACGTGCAGGCCGAGTTGACGGGGGCCGAGGGTATCGTCGATGCCCTGGTGCAAGGCGACCATGTGCGCCTGGTCACGGGTGCCGGCCACACCACGCCACCAGCGCTTGCCGGGGCGCTTTATGAGGCGGTCGCGCCGCGTTTCGAGGACGTATTCGTCGATTTGCTCGCCTCGCGTGTTGCCAACCCGCGTCCCGTCGCCAATAACCCGGCTTTGTCCACCGCTGCCGCCGACACCGGGCCGGTTATCGAAGTCCGCAATCTGGTGCGCACTTTCGGCGAGTTCCGGGCGGTGGACGGCATCACGTTCTCGGTGCGGCGCGGCGAAATTTTCGGCCTGTTGGGGGCCAACGGCGCGGGAAAATCCACCACCTTTCGCATGTTGTGCGGCCTGCTGCCGGCCAGCAGCGGGGCGTTGCGGGTGGCGGGGCTGGATTTGCGCCATGCCGCAGCGGCGGCGCGGGCAAAAATCGGCTACATGTCGCAGAAATTCTCGCTCTACGGCAACCTCAGCGTCACCCAGAACCTCGATTTTTTCGCCAGCGCCTATGGCTTGGGCGGCCCGCTCCGCCGCGACCGCATCGCCTGGGCGCTGGCCGAATTCGACCTGACGCGCCACGCCGAACATCTCTCGGCCGATCTGTCGCTGGGGTACAAGCAGCGTCTGGCGATGGCTTGCGCACTGATGCACCGTCCGGAAATCCTCTTTCTCGACGAGCCGACTTCGGGCGTCGATCCGCTGGCCCGCCGCGAATTCTGGCAGCGCATCAATGCACTGGCGCGCGCCGGGGTCACCGTGCTGGTCACCACCCATTTCATGGAAGAAGCCGAGTATTGCGACCGGCTGGCAATCATGGCCGCCGGACGCATCCTCGCGATGGACGAACCCGCCGTCATCAAGGCCGGCGCGCGCAATGCGCAGCGCCCCGAACCGAGCATGGAAGACGCTTTCATCGCCCTGGTCGAATCCGCCGCTGAACAACGGGAGGCCGCATGAAACCGGCCCTGCGAGGCAGCGCCGCAATGCGCTTGCGCGGACTGGTGCGCAAGGAGTTCCTGCAAATCGTCCGCGACCCGAGCAGCATCGCGATTGCCTTTCTGATGCCGCTGTTTTTGCTGATCCTGTTCGGCTACGGGGTATCGCTGGATGCCGATCATGTCCCGCTAGCGCTGGTGGCCGATGCGCCGTCGGCGGACAGCGAGGATTTCTTTGCCAGTCTGGGTGGCAGCCCTTCGTTTGCACCGCGCAAGCTGGCGAATCTTAACGAGGCGGAGCAGGCATTGCGCGCCGGGCAGGTCAACGCCATCGTCCACCTGCGCGCCGATTTCGCCGAACGCCTGCGCCGCCCGGACGGCGCGGCGATCCAGGTGATCGTCAACGGCGTGGACGCCAACACCGCGCGTCTCACCCAGGGCTATATCGAAGGCGCGTGGGGCAACTGGCTGTTGCGGCGCGCCGCCGCCCACGGCCAGGAAATGGTCACACCGGTGCGCTTGGAGGCGAGGGTGTGGTTCAACAGCGAGCTGAAAAGCCGCAATTACCTGGTGCCGGGGCTGGTGGCAATCATCATGACGCTGATCGGCGCGCTGCTCACTGCGCTGGTGATGGCCCGCGAATGGGAGCGCGGCACCCTCGAAGCGCTGCTGGTCACGCCGGTGCGGATGAGTGAAGTCCTGCTCGGCAAAATCATCGCCTATTTCACCCTCGGCACCGGCGGAATGCTGCTCACCGTGGGGCTGGCGGTGTGGCTGTTCGGGGTGCCGTTGCGCGGCTCGTTCTGGCTGTTGTGGGTCTGTGCCTCGCTGTTCCTGCTGGCCGCGCTGGGGATGGGGCTGACCATCTCGACGCTGGCGCGCAACCAGTTCGTCGCCGGGCAGATTGCCATCATCGGCACCTTCCTCCCGGCCTTCCTGTTATCCGGCTTCATTTTCGACATCGACAGTATGCCGGCGGTCGTTCAGGCCATCACCCATCTGGTGGTTGCCCGCTATTTCGTCGCCATCGTCCAGACCCTGTTCCTCGCCGGGGACGTGTGGGCGGTGGTGATTCCCAACGCTCTGGCGCTGCTGGTGATGGCGCTGTTTTTCCTAGGCGTGACTTGGCGTAAGTCGCGCAAGCGCCTGGAATGAGGAATCCGTCATGTTGATCCGCATCCTCGCCCTCCTCCACAAGGAGCTGCTGGCCTTGTTGAAAGACCCGAAGAGCCGCTTCGTGCTGATTATTCCGCCGTTGATCCAGTTGCTGGTATTCGGCTATGCCGCCAGTTTCGATCTGAAGGACATTCCCTGGGCGCTTTACGACGAGGATCGCGGCGGCGCAGCGCGCGATCTGGTGGCAGCCTTCGACGGCGCGACGGTATTCCGGCGCGTCGCCACCCTGCACGGCGAAGGCGAAATCGCCCCGCTGGTGGACAGCCGCAAAGTGCTGGTGGTGGTGCATATCGGCCCGCGTTTTTCCGCCGGCCTGCACAACAGCAAACCCGCGCCGCTGCAAGTCATCATCGACGGGCGCAATTCCAACGTCGCGCTGATCGCCATGAACTACGTGCGCAGCATCGTCGAACGTTATAACCGTGACTGGCTGGCCCGCCACGGCGGCAACGCCCCGCCTGCCCGCCTGGAAAGCCGCGCCTGGTTCAACCCCAACCTGGAAAGCCGCTGGTTCTTCATTCCCGGCATCATCGGGATGCTCTCGCTGGTGACCACCATGCTGGTCACCGCGCTGACCGTGGCCCGCGAGCGCGAGCAAGGCACTTTCGACCAATTGCTGGTCACGCCGCTACGCCCCGCCGAAATCCTCCTCGGCAAGGCGCTCCCCGGCTTTCTCATCGGCCTGGTGCAAGGCACGTTGATCCTGCTTATCGCCACGCTGTGGTTCCGTGTGCCGCTGCTCGGCAGTCTGGCGGCCTTGTATACCGGGCTGGCGCTATTTCTGATGTCGGGCGTCGGGGTCGGCCTGCTGATATCCTCGCTGGCCGTCACCCAGCAACAAGGCCTGCTTGGTGCGTTCCTGTTCATGGTGCCGGCGGTCATTCTGTCCGGCTTCGCCACCCCCATCGCCAACATGCCGGAAGCCGTCCAGACCATCACCCTGATCGACCCGCTCCGTTATTTCCTGGTGATTCTGCGCAAGGTATTCCTGGAAGGCGCGGGGTTCGAGATACTGTTCCCGCAACTCTGGCCGATGGCGCTGATCGGCATGGCCGCATTGGTTTTGGCGGGGTGGATGTTTCGGCATCGGATGTATTGATTTTTTTCGAGTGGCGACGGGCGGAAACATGCCAAAACCGGAGATCGTTGAAGAATGTCGGCATCAGTCGCGCTTGGTCGCGCAGGTCGAAAAGAACAATGCGGAAATATTCGATTTGCTGGATGCAGCTCTGGCAGACTTGATGGTGGAGTTGGATGAAGCAACGGAAGAGATAAAAACGCCAAGCAAGGACGAGTGAAATTCCTCACCCCCGGCAATACGCCACCGCTTCCTCAAGCCGTTCCACCGCAACGATTTCCATGCCTTCGATAGCGTGTTTCGGCTTGTTGCCTTTGGGGATCACCGCGTGGGTAAAACCGAGCTTGGCGGCTTCCTTGAGGCGTTCCTGACCGCGCTGAATCGGACGGATTTCCCCGGCCAGGCCAATCTCACCAAACACAACAAGTTTAGCCGGTAATGGTTTGTTTTTTAATGATGAAACAATCGCCAGCAACACCGCCAGATCGGCTGCCGGTTCGGTGATCTTCACCCCGCCCACGGCGTTGACGAACACGTCCAGATCGAAACAGGCGATCCCCGCATGGCGATGCAACACCGCCAACAGCATCGCCAGACGGTTCTGCTCCAGCCCCACCGAAAGACGGCGTGGGTTAGGCGCGTGGGCTTCGTCGACCAGCGCCTGGATCTCCACCAGCAACGGACGGGTGCCTTCCTGCGTGACCATCACGCACGAGCCTGCCACCTCCTGGCCGTGATGCGAAAGGAACAGCGCCGAGGGATTGCTGACCTCGCGCAAGCCCTTCTCGGTCATCGCAAACACGCCCAATTCATTCACCGCACCGAAGCGATTCTTGAAAGCGCGGATCAGCCGAAAAGACGAATTGCTGTCGCCCTCGAAATACAACACGGTATCGACAATGTGCTCCAGCACACGCGGCCCGGCCAGCGCGCCTTCCTTGGTGACATGCCCGACCAGCACCACCGCCGTGCCGCTTTGCTTGGCGAAGCGGGTCAATTGCGCCGCGCATTCGCGCACCTGCGCGACGCTGCCCGGCGCGGATTGCAGGGCTTCCGAATACACGGTCTGGATCGAGTCGATCACCGCCACCTCGGGCTTTTCCGCGCTCAGCGTGGAGAGTATCCGCTCCAGCTGGATTTCCGCGAACAACTGCACCGCGCTGGCGTCCAGCGCCAGGCGTTTGGCGCGCAGGGCGATCTGCTGGGCGGATTCCTCGCCGCTCACGTAGATCACGTTCTTGGTCGCGCTCAAATGGCACAACGCCTGCAACAACAACGTCGATTTGCCGATGCCGGGGTCGCCGCCGATCAGCGTCACCGCCCCTTCCACCATGCCGCCGCCCAACACCCGGTCGAACTCGGCAATCCCGGTGCTCTGGCGCGGCACCTCCGCCGCCTCCACCTCGGAAAGCCGTTGCAGCTTGCCATTCGCCGCGAGCGCGTTGTAACGGTTGGTCGAAGCCGACGGCGCAGCTTCCGCCACCGCCTCCACCAGCGTGTTCCACGCCATGCAATGCGGGCATTGGCCCTGCCATTTCGAGGTTTGCCCGCCGCATTCGGTGCAGGAATAGATGGATTTTGCTTTAGCCATGGTTCACCCAGCCGCGCCGCTCGATTTCACCCAGCATCATGCCGGCCACCGCCAGCAAACCCGGCACGAAGTCATGCCCCGCCGTCAACGCCCCCGCGAGTAATCCAGGCTCTTCCACGTATTCATGCACCATCTGGTTACGCAGGTTGCGCATCGCCAGCCACGCTTCGGCGCTGCTCAACAATCCGAGGCGCTCGGCGCGGTCGAGATTGTCCATCACCGCCCCGCTCTTTTCACCCAGAGCGACCAGTAACACCGGCAGCAACTTGTCGCCCAGCGTATCCTGCAAGCGCCCGAAACGCCCCACAAAAGCCTCCACCCGCTCGGCGAGTTCGGCATCGTCCTCCAGCAACAACGCGCGCTCGCGGGTAAACGGCTCGCCGAACAAACGCCCATCCGTGGCTTCGAGATGGCGGCATTCCTTGCGTATCACCCGCGCCAGAAACGCCAGGCGCTGCACCAACTTGGCATCGAGAGTCATAACAACCGCCCTTCCTTCAAAGCTGCTTCATGTATCGGCAAACGCGCCAGATTGGGCGCGCAGATCAGCACATCCACCTTACGCCCCGCCATCGCCCGCGAGATACGCGCCGCCAAACGCGCCGCCAACAGCGCCGGATTGTCCACCGCGTCATCCACTTCCACCAGCAAATCCACATCCCCGCCACGCGCCGCATCATCCAGCCGCGAGCCGAAAACCCGCACCCGTGCTGGTTCTCCGGCCAGTTCGGCGGTGGCTTGACGGATGATTTGGATTTGCTGGTCGGTGAGGCGCATGGGGGTTACAGGCTGTTGATGAGTTGCTTGAAGGCTTCGTCCTGCGGGAGGGGGTGGATGTCGGCGTCGGCCAATTCGGCTTGGCGGACTTCATCGCCGCCCAATTGGATGGCTTTGGCAAGAATCTCCCTGGCTTGGTCGGTTTTGCCTTGCAGGAATAGGATGTAACCTTGGTTGCCCAGAGCCATCGGCCAGTCCGGTTTGCGTTCCAGGGCACCTTCGATGTCCGCCAGGGCTTGTGCCAGGAGTGATTTTGCGGATGTCTCATCCCCGTTTTGCCAAGTTTTTTTGGCGTCGCAAAGCAGGGTAAATCCTTTGCCATTCAGAACACGCGCCACCAACTCGCGCAACCCGGCTTCCGGGGCGTCGCCGTAGCACTGCACCACCCTGTTGTGGACCGCTATCGCCTCGTCGTTTTTCCCTTGCTGGCCGAGCCTGTAACCCTTGTTGTTAAGCGCCCCCGCCACCTGCTCGCGCAACCCGGCTTCCGGGGCGTCGCCGTAGCGCTGCACCACGCTGTCGTAGATCGCCATCTCTTCGTCGTTTTTCCCTTGCAGGCCGAGCCTGACGCCTTTATTGACAAGCGCCTTCGCCACCATCTCGCGCAACCGGGCTTCCGGGGCATCGCCGTAGCGCTGCACCACGCTGTCGTAGGCCGCTATCTCCTCATCGTTTTTCCCTTGCTGGCCGAGTGTGATTCCTCGGTAAAGCAGCGCGGTAGCGGCTTCGAGCGGCTTAGATGCGCTTGCCGAAGCCTTTTCAAAATAGTCAGCAGCCATTTCATATTTTCCGTCGTGATACGCCTTGATACCAAGCGTCAGCCAATCTGGTGAGCGGTATTCCTTCCAGGCTTTTGACTCCAGTTTCTCCGCGTCTTCGTCCACTTTCTTGATCTGGCTTTGGGTCAGCTTCTCCAACTGGAGCGGAATTTCCGCCATCATCTGTTCATGCTTTTGGTTGAGTTCCTGCGTAGCTTGGGTTTCCTGAGCCAGTTTACCGAGTACCGGTGACGCCGCCTCGTGGATTTTCAGAATAGCTGCCTCGATTTCCGGCTGGAGCTTATCCTCAAGGCGACGTTTTCCTTGCTGATCTATCCAGTCCCCAATGACCTTTCCGGCCTGTTGCTCAATTTCCTTGCGCGCTTCGTCCTTGGCTGCCAACACTGCTTCCCTGGTCGATCTGAAGCTGAAAAACACCACTATGATGGTCATCAAGATGCCGAACAGTCCGATGACGCCTCCCAGGATCATGCCAAGATCACCGATGCGTTTGTCCTGTAAATCCAGGCGTTCCTTGAAAAAGTCGAGCTTCTGCTGTTGCAGTTTCAACTCTGCCTTGAGTTCCGGGATGGGGTCGGACGTGGCCGGCGTGGAAACAAGCGCCGGTTCAGCCGGTTTGCCGTGCTGTTCGCCGAAGGCCGGGAACACGAATATCAAGCTGCACAGCGCGGCAATCAGAAGTGTTTTCATACGTTGTTCTTTATCCACAAAGCCATTCGATTGGGGTTCCGTCTGGTTTTCCGTTCATGGTTCGACAAGGGTCTCCTGAGCGAAGTCGAAGGGCTCTCAAGAAACAGCTTTTAGCGCCTTATAAATCAATTGCTTGATGCACAACAACCATGCATCAAACAACTGCCAAACGGCAACTATTCGGCGATCTGGTTCCCCCCTTTGGAAAAGGGGGGTTAGGGGGGATTTCGACAGTGGTGGAATCGCCGGCACCGCTGAAATCCCCCTCAATCCCCCTTTTGCAAAGGGGGAGGCAATTTGGCTGGAGGCTGAAATACGCCCGTACCCCGACCACACAATTTCCCCACCCGCTGTTTCTTGTCAGCGCATCGCCAACGATGTCCGCGAACGATGCGCTTCCTGTCGTCAGCACATCCTACGATCTTCGCTATCCCTACATTTCTGCATGACTGACTTCCAGCCTTCCAGCCAAATCATTCCAATTTCAAAAGTCTCTTGATCAAGCCTATTGCCTGCCCCGAACCTGGGAGCGCCGGCGTCTCGCCGGCCTGCCGGCAGGATGCTGGCGCTCCGGTCGAAAAAGCTTGATTACGTGGCCTCTTGGCCATCGGCAAGTTCGCTCACCGGCACCCGTGGCGCGACGGCGCACAACAACTCATAACCGATGGTGCCCGCCGCCTGGGCGACTTCGTCCACCGAAAGCCCCCTTCCCCACAGCGTGACCGGGCTGCCGGAACAAGCTTCGGGGATATCGGTGAGGTCGGCGAAGAGCATGTCCATGGAGACCCGGCCCAGGGTGCGGGTGCGTTTGCCTTCGACGAGGATGGGGGTGCCGGTGGCGGCGTGGCGCGGGTAGCCGTCGGCATAGCCGCAGGCGACGATGCCGACACGGGTTGGTCGCTCGGCGCGGAACAGGCCGCCGTAGCCGATAGTTTCGCCGGTCTGGATCATTTGCACGGCGAGGATGCGGCTGGTGAGGGTCATCACCGGGCGCAGGCCGATTTGTTCGGCGCTTTGGTCGGCGAATGGCGATGCGCCGTACAGAATGATGCCGGGGCGCACCCAGTCGGCGTGGGCTTGCGGGTGGCGCAGGATGGCGGCGGAGTTGGCGAGGCTGCGCGGTAGCGGAATGCCGTGGGTTGCCTGTTCAAAACGGTCGAGTTGTTCAGCGATGCCTGCGGCTTCATCGGCAGTCGCAAAGTGGGTAACCAGGGTGATGTCGCCGACATTGGGGCAGGCTTGCAGGCGTTGCAGTGCGGCGGGGAATGCGGCGGTGGTGAATCCAAGGCGGTTCATGCCGGTATTGAGCTTGAGGAACACCTCGATTTTGCCGCCGAGATTGGCGCGCTCCAATATTTCCGCCTGGTCGTCGTTGTGGATGACCGTGGCGATGCGGTGGCGCGCCAGCAATTCGAGTTCGTCTGCGCTGAAAAAGCCTTCCAGCGGGACGATGGTTTGCGTGAACCCGGCTTCGCGCAAGGCGATGCCCTCTTCCACCCGCAGCACGGCGAAACCATCGGCATCCCGGAGCGCGGTGGCGGCGCGCAACATGCCGTGACCGTAGGCGTTGGCCTTGACGACGGCGAGCACTTTGGAGCGCGGAGCAACCCGGCGCACCACGCCGAGGTTGTGGGTTAATGCGGCGAGGTCGATGGTGGCTTGCAGCGGGCGGGACATTGCGAGAGGGTCAGTACGATCCGCCGTGGGCGTAATTTTCGAATTTGGTGTATTGGCCGAGGAAGGTCATCCGTACCGTGCCGATGGGGCCGTTACGTTGTTTGCCGATGATGATTTCGGCGCTGCCTTTGTCCGGGCTGTCGGGGTTGTACACTTCGTCGCGGTAAATGAACAGGATCACGTCGGCGTCCTGCTCGATAGCGCCGGATTCACGCAGGTCGGACATCACCGGACGTTTGTTGGGGCGTTGTTCGAGGCTGCGGTTGAGCTGCGACAGGGCAATCACCGGCACATTAAGTTCCTTTGCCAAGGCCTTGAGAGAACGGGAAATTTCAGAAATTTCCGTGGCGCGGTTTTCACCTTCGCGGTTAGCGCTCATCAGTTGCAGGTAGTCAATGACAATCAAGCCCAGTTGGCCGGCCTGGCGAAATAGACGCCGCGCCCGTGAACGCAGGTCGATGGAGGATAACGCGGCGGTTTCGTCGATAAAAATCGGGGCTTCGTTGAGCTTGCCCACCGCGACGGTAAGGTTGTGCCAGTCGTCGTCAGCAAGCCGCCCGGTGCGTAATTTGTGTTGGTCGAGCCGCCCTACCGAGCCGATCATCCGCATCACCAGTTGCGAGCCGCCCATTTCCATACTGAAAATGGCGACCGGCATCCCGGTTTGCAGCGCGACGTTTTCGGCGATATTGATGGAAAACGCGGTCTTGCCCATGGAAGGACGACCGGCGACGATAATCAGGTCGCCGGGTTGCAGGCCGGAAGTTTTTTCGTCGAGATCGTGAAAGCCGGTGGGGATGCCCGTCACGGCATCGGGATTGTCGCGCTGGAAGAGGATGTCGATTTTTTCCACGACTTCGGTCAGCAAGGGCTGGATTTCGATGAATCCCTGCTTGCCGCGCTGGCCGGCTTCCGCAATTTCGAAGACTTGCGCTTCGGCGGCATCAAGTAATTGCTGGGTGCTGCGCCCCGCCGGGTTAAAAGCGCTGTCGGAAATATTGCTGCCAACCTCCGCGAGCTTACGCATCACGGCGCGCTCCCGGACGATTTCGCCGTAGCGGCGGATGTTTGCGGCGCTTGGGGTGTTCTGCGCAAGCGAGCCGATATAGGCCAGCCCACCGACGTTATTCAACTCGCCGCTGTTTTCCAGTTGTTCCGCAACCGTGACTACGTCCGCCGGTTTGGCTTGTTCGATCAGCTTGCCGATATGGCGATATATCAGGCGATGATCATGGCGGTAAAAATCGCCGTCTCTCAAAAGATCGGCAATTTTGTCCCAGGCTTGGTTGTCTAGCAGCAATCCACCCAATACCGATTGCTCGGCTTCGATGGAATGGGGGGGGAGTTTTATGGAATCGAGTTGCGGGTCGTTCATTGGTCAAAGTATAAAACAAAAAGGGGCTGTTCCCAGCCCCTTTTCGGTTTGCGCCGTTATATCAGCGAATTAGCTGAGACCTTGCACCGCCACGGTGATGTTTGCCGTTACGTCGGTATGCAGCGCGACGCTGATCGGATAATCACCGATTTGCTTGAGATGGCCGTTGGGCATACGGATTTCCGCTTTGGCCACTTCGACGCCCAAGCCCTTCAGGGCTTCAGCGATATCGACATTGGTCACGGAACCGAACAACTTGCCATCTACGCCAGCCTTCTGGGAGATTTGCACCGTTACGCCTTCGAGCTTTTCAGCACGGGCTTGAGCTTGCGCGAGAATTTCGGCTTGCTGTTTTTCCAGTTCGGCGCGACGTGCTTCAAATTCGGCCTTGTTCTTTTCCGTGGCGCGCTTGGCTTTGCCTTGCGGGATCAGGAAATTGCGACCATAGCCATCCTTGACCTTGACCACATCGCCGAGTTGGCCCAGGTTGGCCACTTTTTCCAACAGAATAATTTGCATCTTGGTGACTCCTTAGTGCTGGTCGGTGAAGGGCAACAAGGCCAGGAAGCGCGCACGCTTGATCGCGGTGCCCAGTTGACGCTGGTAGCGCGACTTGGTGCCGGTGATGCGCGACGGGATAATCTTGCCGTTTTCAGCGATGAAGTCCTTCAGCAGTTCGACATCCTTGTAATCGACGAACTCAATCTTTTCAGCGGTAAAGCGGCAATATTTGCGACGCTTGAACATGTTGCGGTTACCGGGCCGCTTGTCTTTCGGGTTGGTAGGACGAGCCATTTTAAAAACCTCTCTATTCAGTCAATTCAATG
The DNA here is from genome assembly GCA_964451375.1 of uncultured Sulfuricella sp. Taxonomy (GTDB): domain Bacteria; phylum Pseudomonadota; class Gammaproteobacteria; order Burkholderiales; family Sulfuricellaceae; genus JAGXQV01. Next base: position 11,381 of record CAYVIN010000040.1, on the reverse strand, counting down.
TTGTTCGCGTGTAGAACCAGTTGCGGGCTGTTCATGCTGCGGCGGGCCAGAAACCCTTGCACCGAAACCGTATCGCCGACTTTTAAAGTGCTTATGGCGATGTCCCCGATAGCCATCACGGGGATTTCACATTGCACCTGGCGTTTTGCCCCTGCTTCGATTTGTTCCGATGTGTGACCTACTTTGAAGGTCAGCACCGGAAATCCGGCGGGAGTGTGACGCAGCGCGCCGATTTCGATGATATTTCCGCTTACGACAACCCGGTTGGCCTGCACTTAAGCAGCGGCGGGTGCGGGTGCAGCGGGCGCGGCGGCCTCGACCTTCACTTCGGGTGCTGCTTCCACGTTGCGGGACTTCTCTTCGCGCATCATCGGCGAAGGAGCGGTCATGGCAGCGGTCATCTTCATGGTGAGATGGCGCAACACGGCGTCGTTGAACTTGAAGGCATGATCGAGTTCGTCCAGGGTTTCCTGGTCGCACTCGATGTTCATCAGCACGTAATGCGCCTTGTGCATTTTCTGGATCGGGTAAGCCATCTGGCGACGGCCCCAGTCTTCCAGGCGGTGAATGACGCCGCTCTTGGAGGTAATCAGGGTGCGATAGCGCTCGATCATGGCCGGCACTTGTTCGCTCTGATCCGGGTGAACAATAAAAACGATTTCATAATGTCGCATGAATTCTCCTTTTGGATGTGAAGCCTCCCGACATGCGGACGGTGAGGCAAGGTTGGAAAAACCGACGATTCTACTGGAAAATCAGGGAAAACTCAAATTTAGTCAGAGTTGCACCCGTTGCCGCCGTGTCTCGTAAAGGCAAATTCCGCTTGCCACCGAAACATTAAGACTCTCCACACTACCGAACATCGGGATGCGCACCAACTGGTCGCAGGTTTCGCGGGTGAGACGGCGCAGGCCTTCGCCTTCCGCCCCCAGCACCCAGACCAAAGGGCCGGTAAGTTTGACGGAGAGCAGATCGTCTTTGGCTTCACTTGCCGTTCCGACCACCCAAACGCCTTCATCCTGCAATTCGCGCAAGCTGCGCGCCAGATTGGTAACGGCCACGAATGGCACGGTTTCGGCAGCCCCGGAAGCGACCTTACGCACTGTGGCGTTGAGGCCGGCGGCGCGATCCTTGGGGGCGATTACCGCGTGAGCACCCATCGCATCGGCGACCCGCAGGCAGGCCCCGAGATTATGGGGATCCTGCACACCATCAAGCGCCAGCAACAGCGCAGGCTCCTTGAGGTTTTCCAGGACTTCGTGAATATCCTGAAATTGCGGCAACGCCTCGACCTTGGCGACCACGCCCTGATGTTTGGCATGGCCGGCCATACCATCCATGCGGTGGCGTTCGGCCATGATGACGCGGATGTGATGCGATTCGGCGAGTTTGATCAAGTCCTGCATCCGCCCGTCGTGACGGTCACGCTCCAGGTAAATTTCGGTAACACCCTGGGGGTTATGGCGAATGCGGCTGGTGACGGCATGGAAGCCAAAGATGGTAAAGGCGCTCATGCCGTTTTCCTCCCACCCTTGTCGCCGCGTTTGCGCATCTTCTTGGGCTCCAGCACCGGTTCAGCGGGTTCCGGGGCAAACTGAAAATCGATTTTCGAGGTTTCCAGATCGACCCGCACCACTTTCACGCGCACCCGATCCCCCAGACGGAAGCGTTGACCGCTACGTTCGCCGAGCAGGTGATGTTTGGCGGCGTCGAAATGGAAATAGTCGTTACCCAAGTCGGTGACATGCACCAGGCCTTCGACGTAGATATCGTCGAGCGCCACGAAAATCCCGAAGCCGGTGACGCCACTGACGCTGCCCATGAAGGTTTCGCCGATCTTGTCCTGCATGAAGTAACACTTCAGCCAGGCGTTGACATCGCGGGTCGCATCGTCGGCGCGGCGCTCGGTCTGCGAGCAGTGGACGCCGAGTTCCGCCCATTTACCGGGCTTGTATTTCTCGCCGTTCAGGACTGCCTTGATGGCGCGATGCACCAGCAGGTCGGGATAGCGGCGGATCGGTGAGGTGAAATGGGTATAAGACTCGTAGGCCAAGCCAAAATGGCCTACGTTATCGGGGCTGTAAACCGCCTGTTGCAAGGAACGCAGCATCACGGTCTGCAACAGTTGTTCGTCGGGACGGCCTTTGACCTTGGCCAGCAACTTGGCGTAATCCTTGGCGTGTGGCTCGTCGCCACCGGTCAATCCCAGGCCGAATTCCTTGAGAAATTCATGAAGATTTTCGAGTTTTTCCGGCGTCGGGCCTTCATGGACACGATACAAAGTGGGGTGCTCGTGCTCCTTGAGGAAATCCGAGGCACATACGTTGGCGGCCAGCATACATTCCTCGATCAAGCGGTGGGCGTCGTTGCGATGTACCGGCACGATGCGGTCTATCTTGCCCTGATCGTTGAAAATCATCTGGGTCTCGATGGTCTCAAAATCGATGGCGCCCCGAATACCACGCTCCTTGAGCAAGACCTTGAACAACTCGTTCAAATTTCTGATGTGCGGCAGCAGCAGCTTGTATTTCCTGGAGTCCTCACATTTTTCATCGGCCAGCATGGCTGCCACCTTGGTATAGGTGAGGCGCGCGTGAGACCACATCACTGCCGGATAAAAGCGATAACGCTTGATTTTACCGGTGGCGGTGACATTCATTTCGCACACCATACACAGACGATCCGCTTCCGGATTCAGGGAGCACAAGCCGTTGGAAAGTTCTTCAGGCAACATCGGAATCACGCGGCGCGGGAAATACACCGAATTGCCCCGGTTGTAGGCTTCCTTGTCGAGCGCGTCGCCGGGCTGGACATAATGGCTCACGTCGGCAATCGCAACATACAACTTCCAGCCTTTGCCGCTTGGTTCGCAATATACCGCGTCGTCAAAGTCGCGCGCCGTCTCGCCATCAATAGTAACCAGCGGCAGGTGGCGGATATCCTCCCGATCCTTACTATCCTTTTTCAGCACCTGGGGCTTGAATTTTTTGGCAAGCTTGACTACTTCCGGCGGGAATTCGTGGGGCAACTCGTGTTTTCGTAGCGCTATCTCGATTTCCATGCCGGGATCGGCATAGTTGCCGAGGATTTCCACCACCTTGCCAATCGGTTGCGCATGTTTGCTGGGCTGCTCGACGATTTCCACCGTCACCACCTGGCCGGACTGGGCGCTGCGAATTTCCCCAGGAGGAATCAGAATATCCTGGCTGATGCGGCGATTTTCCGCTACCACGAAATAGATGCCGTGATCGTTGTAGAGCCGTCCCACCAGCCGGGCATTGGCGCGTTCCAGCACTTCGACGATACTGCCTTCCAAGCGTCCGCGCCGGTCGGTGCCGGTCACTCTCGCCATTGCCCGATCGCCATGCAGCACTTTGTCCATCTGCTTGGAACTGAGGAACAAGTCCTCGCTGCCATCATCGGGAATCAAAAAGCCATAACCATCAGGATGCCCCTGCACCCGCCCCGCGATGAGGTCGAGCTTGTCCACCATACAAATCGCGCCCTTGCGGTTGCGCATGAGCTGACCGTCGCGTTCCATCGCATTGAGGCGACGATGGAAGGTTTCGTGTTCGTCCTTGTGTATATCCAGCGACCCGGCAAGTTCTTCTTCCGTAACAGGAACGCCCTTTTCGGCGAGGATTTGCAGAATGAACTCACGACTCGGCAGGGGATTTTCGTATTGAGCGCGCTCGCGCTCCAGATAAGGGTCTTGCTCGCGGATTTTTTGTTTCTTCGTTGACAAAATAAAAATTTCCTATTAAAGTGCGCGCTTCCTGAATTGCCCAGATGGCGGAATTGGTAGACGCACTAGGTTCAGGTCCTAGCGGTGGCAACACTGTGGAGGTTCGAGTCCTCTTCTGGGCACCAGTAGCATTCAAGTTAAGCCGCGTTTTGAATAACATTTTCAAGCGCGGCTTTTTCTTTGCCTAAAACTTCCCAAAACAGGATTGTTCTGGGTAAAAGTTTATAGGCGCGCATCATACCACACCCCTACTCCGGCCTTGGAAATAATAGGAAAAACATGGTATGCGCCTGTGTATAACCTGCCCGCAAGGCAGGCGCTGGAAAACACTAAAAATGTACGGACAGTTGCGGGAAGGTAGACAGATGCCAGTCCGGTTCGAGCTGAATACCGCCACCAAAAAACGTTTGAAACTTCAAAGAAATAGCGCGAATCCTTCGCCGCGAAAAATCAGAACTTGTAAAACGCCGTTGCGAGATAAATCACCACATCCTCGTTGTCCTGTGGCGTAAAGGCCGGGCTGTAGTAGTCACCCCAACGCGCGACTTCCCGGCGTAGTGCAGGCAACGACTTGATCTTGCGCTCCGGCGCGACGTATAACCCGGTACCGTGGCAGTCAAGGCAGACTTTATGCACCGCCTCGCCTCGCACTGCGTCGCCCTTCACCTCGGGGGCCGGCTCACTACAACCAGCAAGCAGGAGAAATGCAGCAACTCCGGCTGCTTGGGCAAGCCCCTTCACTGCCCTCTCCCCTCGTGCCGGCGCAAGCGCAACGGTTCGCACTGCGCCTCCTTGCCGCTCAGCCGCCCACGTTTTTGCATTTCCTGCTGGTGGGCCTGGCGGATCAACGCCTTTTCTTCCGCTGTCCGCGCCGTGCGCATTTTTGCCCGATAGGTCTCTCGTTCCTCGTGAGTCATCTGGTCGGCGCAATATATCAATTCACGTTGTTCGACCGGCGGGGATTGGGCATAAACCGGGGAGGCACAACAAAACATCACAAAAAACAGGGCTGCCCTGGTTCCAATATCGAGATTCATAAGCCCGCCTTAGTGCAGGGTGTGATCCATCCCGCAGCATTGCTTGAACTTCTTTCCGCTGCCGCAGGGACAGAGGTCGTTGCGGCCCACTTTGGGCGCACCCCGGCGAATCGGCTCGGAAGGCGCTTTGAGGGTTTGCATGAAGCGATAGATGTCGCCGATCACGCTAGGAAAAACCTCTTCGGCTTCACCCATAACCTTCGCCTCTTCCTTGGGAGATAACCAGGGTTCGTCGTGTTTGATCGCCTCTTCCTTGAGTACGCCATTAAGCAGGAAAAACACTTCCATTTTTTCACTCAAGTCTTCGGCATATTCGCCCGCAGCCTCGAACCAGTCATTCTCGCCAATCTGTGAACCGTAGACATAACCGTCACACCAGGTCGCGTAATCCAGCAAATCAGGATCATCTTCGCGCCCGTAGAGGATCAGGTCGAAATCCTGGTCGTTGGAGAGCGCACCTGCAATGCTGTTGTAGAACTTCATCAACAGAGCCATGACTTCTTCCCGTTCTTCGTCGCTGGCGTAGGTTGGTTCGCCGATTGCTTCGACGATCCATTCCCCCGGAGAAACCATGTCGGGCGAACTGATCACCGCGCACAGAAAGCCCTGCATGGCATCGAGCGTCATCGCCTCGCCGTGGAAATTGTCGGAAGCCAGGAGGTCTTCCAGCCGATCCAGGTCATCGGCGCTCATGGTGGTGGTTGTCATGATTTAGTCCTTGGTGGTTTGAGATTTGCCCATAACCCAAACATAGAACATGGGCAGGTAGAAAAGCGATAAAACCGTGCCGATCAGCAATCCGCCAATGGCGGCGTCGGCTAGCGGCGAGAGGCGCTCCAGCCCTTCGGCGCGCTGCATGGCGATGGGGATCATGCCGGCGATGGTGCCGAAGGCGGTCATCAGGATCGGGCGATAACGCAGTTTAATCGAGCCAAGCGCGGCATCGTAGGCGTTCATACCGTCGCGACGGCGTTCCTGAATGAAATCCACCATCAGGATGGAGTTCTTGATGATGATGGAGAACAGCAGAATGATGCCGAGAATGGCGGGCAGCGCCAGCGCCTTGTTGAAGACCAGCAGCCCCCACACCGCGCCGATGGCGGAGAGCGGCAGGATGATGATGGACAGCGAGGCCAGCGCGACGCTGCCGTAGGATGGCACCAGTACGCCGAAGAGCAGCAACACGCCCAGCCCCAGGCCGGTCAACATGCGTTTGCGGGAATTGGCGCCTTCCGCGCCGTCACCCTTGTCGGCGAACTCCACGCCAGGCGGCAGGACTTTTTCCGTGGCTTTCTGCGCGCCTTCGCTGATCATGCTAATTGGCGCGGTATTGCGGTAGCCCAACACGTCCAGGCTGTAGCGCAGCCCGTTGGTGGTCAGCATGGAAAGGCCGGGCTGGCGGACTACCCGGCTGATTTCCCCGAGACTGACGGCGCTGCCGTCCGACAAGGCAATCGGCAACAAGGCCAGGTTTTCCGGCGCGGAACGGTATGGCTCGGCAAAATAGCTGCGTACCGGCACCGCACCGACCGTCGGCAATTTGCTCAGCGAGGCAATCGGTGCGCCTTTCAGCGGCAACTGCGCCAGTACGGCATCGGGAGTGAGGCCGAAAGCGCGCAGCTTGTCTTCGTCGAGGATCAAATTGGCTTCCTGGGTATCGGCATCCCAACTGGTGGAAACCGAGGTCAGCCCCGGCACCTGGGACATCGCAGCCTTGACCTTTGCGGCGGCAGCGGGGAGCAGACGCCAGTCTTCCGCATAAAGGCGAATATCCACCGGGGCCTTCACCGTGGACAAGGCCGTCGCGCCGGAATCGAAGGCATCGGCGATGGTCACGCCAGGCAATGCGGCAAGCTGGCGACGCAGATCGGCTTCGATCTGCCAGCTCGATTCGGTGCGTTCAAGACGGCTGACGTAATGGATGGTAAAGGTGGCTTCCGCCGGCAATTGCCCGGAACCCAGCGATATCACGCCCGCTTCGGAACCATAAGTAACGCTGGCCCGCAGCACCCGCTTGTCCTCCATGAGGCGCGCCTCGAAAGCTTTCAGGCGTTCTTCGGCAACATTCACCGGCTCGTTGGCGCTGAATTTGACGTGTACCCGCACGATGCCGGTATCCATGGGCGGCAGGGCGTCGGTGCCGATCATCGGCATCACGGTCTTGAAGCTGAACACCAGCAGCAGGAATGCCGGGATCACCAGGATCAGGCGGCGCACGAAACCGCCCCGGAAGGCGAATTGCAGCATTCCCGTATACATTCCCGCGCCGGGCTGGACAATGCGATGGTAAAGGCGTTCCATCCAGCGTTCTAGGCGATTCTTGGGGGGCAGTCCATTGCGGTACCAAAATGCGGAAAGACGCGGAATGAAGGTGACGGCGATGAAATACGAGGTGAATACCGCAATCACCACGGCCAGAATCAGGTGTTTGAAAATCTGCTGGGAAAAATCGCCGACGAACATCAGCGGGGAAATCACCACAGCGGTCGCCAGGGTGCCGACGAATACCGGGAACAATACTTCCTCGGTGCCGTGCTGAACTGCGGTCTGCATATCCTCATGCAGCACCTCCAGATGGCGTTCGATGTTTTCCAGCACTACCACGGCATCGTCCACCAGCATCCCCAGCGCCAGGATAATGCCGGTCATCACCAGAATGTTGAGTTCCTTGCCGAGCAGCCAGAGAATCGCCACGGTAGAGAGAAACACCAGCGGAATGGAGATCAGCGCGGTGACCACTGCCCGCCAGTTGCCGAGGAAAAACAGGATGATCAGGCAGGTAAAGGCCACCGCCTCCTGCAAGGCCTGCACCATGTTGCTGTTGGACTTGCGGATCAGTTCGCCCTGGGTGTCGGCCACGGCGAATTCGAGATTGGGATAGCGCGCCTTGAGTAGCGGCAATTGCACTTCGAGATCGTCGATTGCCGCCTGCACTGCGCCGCCGGGGGCGCGCAGGATGGACACGGCGATCGCCGCCTTGCCGTTGCCGTGATAGGCCGAATAACGTTCGGCATGGGAAAGTTTGAGTTCGGCGACATCCCCCAGCGTCAGCCCCTTGGCCAGCGGCAACAGGCGCAGTTTGTCGATTTCCGCACACTCGCCGTAAACCGTCAAGGTCATCGCGCTGCTACCCCCTTGCAAGGTGCCGAGCGGCCAATCGCGATTGAATTTGCCGATCAGTTCCTGCAACTGGGCCTGGCTGATGCGATGCTTCGCGAGTTTCAACGGATCGAATTCAACGCGCACCGCCGGCTCGAAACCACCAAAAACCTCGACGTTGGCGATATTTGGCGCGGTAATCAGGCTGGTGCGGATGTCGTTTTCCGCGAGCATGCGCACTTGCGCCAGATCCAGCCCGCTATCCGGCTTGGGCGATACCGCCAGCACCATCACCGGCTGGGTGAAGCCGCCCACTGAATAGACGCTGGAGGGCGGCGCTTCCGGGGGAAGTTTGGCGCGTACCCGCGAAAGCGCATTGTTTACATCGAGCAGCGCGGCATCCAGGCCCTTTTCGTACTCGAATTCGGCACGCACGATGGAGACTTCGTTCTTGTTGGTGCTCTGCACGTCGCGCACCAGGCTCAGGGCATACAGTTCCTGTTCCAGCGGGCGGGAGAGTTTTTGCGCCACCGAGAGCGCCGACGCGCCGGGCAACTGGGTGATCACCGTGACCTGGGGACGCTCCACGTCGGGGTACATGTTGCGCGGCATCTTGAGATAGCCGATCACTCCCAGCAGGGAGGTAATCACCAGAATCATCGCCAGCAACAACGGGCGGTTGTAGAAATATCTGAACAACATGCCCGCTTACCTTTTTTCGTTGGCCGGTTTGAAGGGCGCACCCGCCGCCAGGCGGGCAAGAATGTCGGGGCTGGCACAGGCCAGATGTTGTCCGGACAAGCCGTCATCGAGAGTCGCCGCGCCCTCTTCCCCGCTTGCCGCCAACGTAAGTTTCTTCATGGTCGCCTTGCCGTCCTGAACCAGCATCACGGCGGCATTCCGCCCATCGTCATTCAGCAGGCAGGAACGCGGCAGAAATACCGCCTTGTCCGACTGGAACACCACCACCTGCGCCTCGACTCGCGCGCCCGGCAGGAAACTCCCGGTCGCGGAACGCGCCTCATAGCGGCGTAAGCCTTGCTGACCGGCTTCAGGCCAGGCTTGCAGTTTGAAACGCTGCTCACCGATCCGCAGCGCGACGGGTTGCAGGCGTTCCGGTACGCTCACCAGTAGCCTTACCCCGGCGCTGCTATCGAAAATCTTGAGCAATGGCTTTCCCGGCGTCGCCAAATCGCCGGGCTGCGCCAGACGCTGGCTCACTACACCGTCGAAAGGCGCGCTCATCATGCCGTAGCGCAGGTTTTCCCGGGAGGCTTCCCGCGCTGCGGCATTGGCTTGCAGGAGCGCCTTGAAATTTTGCACCGCCGCACTGGCAGCCGCATGGCGGGCGCGTACCCCGGCCAGCACCGCTTCGGCAATCTGCAACTGCTCCAGCGCCACGCCCTGTATCTTGTAAAGCGCCTGGAGACGTTGGGTACGTTCCTGTTCGGCCTTGAGGGTGCTGTCGGCAGCCGCCAGTTCCGCAACCAGCGTACTTTCCTGAAGGCGTGTCTGCGCGAGATTCGCGTCGGCGCGTTGCAAGTCGGCCTCGGCCTGGCTTACATCGAGCTTGGCAAGCAGCGCACCTTTACGAAAACGCTCCCCCTCAAATAGCGGCAGTTCGGTGACGTAAGCCGTCAAACGGCTCGCCAGAACACTATCGCGCAATGCCTGAACCTCGGCGACAGTGCGTTGCGATAAGGAAACCGGCCCGGCCTGCAAGACCTTCTCCTCGACGACAACCGGCAGGCTGGCCGGCGCGGGTTCGGCAGCCAGTTGTTCGCGCTTCTTCTTGACCAGCACCACTCCGCCCCCGACAAACGCGAGGATCACCACCCCGGCAATCAGTTTATTCTTCATTGTTTGGCATCCAACTTGGCTATATAGGTTTCAGCGGGCATCCCCGCAATCACTTGGGCCGCCGACCAGGAAACCAGCGCCCGTGCCTGGGATTGAGCCAGGCGGAATTGCGCATCAAGCAGGTCGCGCTCATGACGGAACAGGTTTTCCAGGGTCTGGCTGCCTAGGCGCTGCATTTCGCGTTGTACCGCCGCCACTTCCTCGCGGTAGGCGATTTCCTTTTCCAGGGCCTGAATGTCCGCGACGGCGCTAGCGTATGCAGCGCGCAGACCGGCAAGCTGACGCTCCGCATCGCGCAAGGCGGCACGGGCTTGCTGGACAGCAGCCTGAGCCGCCAGCTTTTGTGCATCGGCTTGACGATATTGCGCTACGCCCAGCGGCAGGGAAATCACCCCGCCGAAGGCCCAGGTATCGCGGTCATCCCCGCCCCCGCTATTGCGAAAATAATTGGCGTCCAGACTGAGCTGCGGCAGCAGGGCGCGCCGCCCCTCTTCGGCCTGCGCACGGGCAGCACCTTCACGGGTTTGTGCCAAGCGGGCGGGAATGGTCTCGGCAAAAGCCATCTCTTCCCAAGCAGGCAAGGAAATGGCCGCAACTCCCGGCAGAAAGTTTTCACGCCCGCAGGCTTCCGCCAGATCAGCCTGGGCTTGGGCAATGTTGCCCTGCAATACAGCTTCATCGGCAACCAGGCGCGCCAACTCGCTCTCCGCATATCGCGCATCCACGCCGGCAGTCTTGCCCAATTCGACTTCCTGCCTGACACGCCGGATGGTTGCCTCGACCCGCTTACGGTATATCTCCAGCGCTTCCCGCTGCTTGAGCAAGGAGCGCAGGGTCAAATAGGCGCTTGCCGATTGATGGAGCTTGAACAGGGTCTGTTGCTGGGCGAACAGTTCGGCGGTGGCGGCATCCTGCCTGGCCCTGTCGCGATTCGCCGCGATCACCCCGAACAAATCGACCGGCAGGCTGTAATTCACCCCGCTTTGAACGACCCGGTTGGATGACAGGGGTTGTCCGGGTTGCCCCGGAACGAATACACCGACCACGCGCGGGCCTTCGTAGCGATGCCAACCCGTGGAGGCGACGGCGTTGCCAAAGTAGCGCCCCGTTGCTGCATCGTGCTGAGCTTGAGCAGCACGATGCAGCGTTTGCATCGCCTCAATCTGGGGATGTTTGAGGGTATCCTGCAAAACCTCCCCTAATTGGCTCGCCCAAATATTGCTCTGGAAAATCAACCCAAAGGCCGTCGAAAACAAGATATATTTCATCAAAATTCCGGAAATTTGAAGGAGTAATGGAAACAACCCAATGCGGCTGCCATCCCCGATATGAAGTTCCACTACAGGGATTATCTCATAGTCGATGCTTCACCCCACTGTGAAAAAGTTCTGGAAAAAATAACGAGTGTTGATATAATGCGCGGCTTGAAGTTTCAGTGGTGGACGTAGCTCAGTTGGTAGAGTCCCGGATTGTGATTCCGGCTGTCGTGGGTTCGAGTCCCATCGTCCACCCCATAAATTTCTCCGAGTGCGGCACTGAGGTGATGATTGACAAAGCCGAAACGCCCTAGGATAATGCCGGCTTTTCGGGGGTATAGCTCAGCTGGGAGAGCGCTTGCATGGCATGCAAGAGGTCAGCGG
>CAYVIN010000039.1:0-36522 GCA_964451375.1 uncultured Sulfuricella sp. | reverse complement strand
TTTAGAACCAACACCGTAGGCGTCATGGCAAGCGGTCAACTGAGGTTTTTAGGATTATTGTGTGCCTGCGCCTCAATGGTGCAGCGCTTTATCCAACGAATGGAGAAATTTTTCGGCGTCGTGTTGTGTGACGTGATATTTCACAGTTGGGCCGGGCATCAATTTGGCGCAGGAGTCCACCAGTTCCATGACGATAGGATATTTGCCGATGGCGATGGCTTCTCTTAGGGCGGTGAGTCTATTGCCTGCGTCTTCCAATGTAATGCAGAAGTGGTGCGCGTCATCGGTGATGCTGATGCTTTTGACGCCTACGTGAGTAACCGTTTGGCAGTGGAACCGTTTCTTGGACATTCTCTTCTCCTATGGCGCTACATGGTTTGCGAATGCACGGCAGTCTGCGCCCCGTCACCTTGCGTGTCAAAACCGCAGCTCTGGAGCATTACTATCCTATCACTTTGGTTTGTTGCAACGGCTACAGTGCCGGATGTTCTTCGGGGAGATAGAGATAAGGAACGAGTACGAAATAACTTCCCGTTTTTGTGCAGGTCTGGGATACCCAAAGGGTTATCCGCCGGTGGGCGGCCCGCCGCCCCCTCGCGTAGGAGCGGTCTCCTGACCGCGACGCGGTGGTTCAGCCCAAGCCACACTCCGCTTAGCCGCCGCGCGAAAATCTCCACCATACCCGCTTCGTTCACCACCGCTCGCGGTCAGGAGACCGCTCCTACATTTTTTGCTTTTTTCAATATCGGGAAGTTATTTCGTACCCGTTCCTGACTCGCAACTATCCGCCCGATACGGGAGTAATAACGGTGAAACACGCGCCGCTTTCGCTGTTGTTGGCCACGAGGCTGCCGTTCATGCCGTTTTCGATGATCATTTTCGACATGTACAGGCCGATGCCGGTGCCTTTGGCCTTGGTAGTGAAATAGGGGTCGAATATGTTCGGCAATATGTCCGCCGGGATGCCGCCGGCGTTATCCGCGATTTCCACCCGCGCATTGCCGTCGGTGTGGCTCAAGGTGATATGGATGTTGCCTTTGGGCACTTTGCGCTCCACCAGGACATCCTTGGCATTGGCGAGTAAATTGAGCATCACTTGTGAATATTCGTTGCGGAAGCCGTAAGCCACGATCTGTCTGTCGCCCTCCACGGAAACCGTGATGCTGCTGCCACGCAGGGCGGCGTCGAGGATATTCAGCGCGTCGTCAAGCGCGTCGGCGACGCTGAACGCGACTTTTTCCTTGTTGGGTTTGAAGAAATTGCGGAAGTCGTCAATGGTGGTGGACATCTTCTGGATGATGGATTGACCGGTCTTCATCGATTTGTCGATAAAGGCCTGATCCAACTCCTCGAATTCGTAAGCGTCCTTGATGTTGGCGAGCAGCAACCCCAGCGCATTGATCGGCTGCCGCCATTGGTGGGCGATGTTGCCGATCATTTCGCCGATGGCCGCAAGACGCGATTGCTGCACCAGCACCCGCTCGTTCTCCAGATTCCGCGCGACTTCTTCAGCGACCCGCTGTTCCAGGGTTTCGTTGAGGCGCTTGAGTTCGGCCTCGGCGCGTTTACGCTCGGTGATGTCGCGCGCAGCGGCGAACACCCCCTGGATTTCCCCGCTTTCGTTGCGAAACACCGTGGCGTTGAACAACACGTCGGTAATCCCGCCGGAAATATGGCGCAGGCTCAGCGGATAATCCTTAACCGCCCCCTGTGACAGAACCGCCTTGCAACCGGCTTGCGCGCCGGACTGATCAGTAAACCAGGAGGCGAAATCACTGCCCACCAGTTCGTCGCGCGTCTCTCCGGTGACTTGCTCGAACGCGGCGTTAACATCGGTGATTTTGCCCTGCTGGTTGATCGTCACCAGCGGGTCGAGACTGGCCTCGATCAGGCTGCGCGCATACAGCGACGCGGTGCGGAGTTTTTTCTCATTTTCCTGCTGGCGGGTGATGTCGTGAAACGCCGCCACTGAACCGACGATTTCACCGTCGCGGACTATCGGGCTGGACGCGATGGTTACCGGCAACACCGCGCCGTCGCGGCAAATCAGCCAGTCGTTGCTGGAACGATAGGTTTTGCCGGTGCGGATGGTGCGGTGTACCGGGCATTCCTCGGTAGACAGGGGCGCACCGGCTGGGGTGCGGAAATGGAACATTTCATGACCGTTTTTGCCCAGCAGTTCAGCTTCCGTCCAGCCCAGCAGACGTTGCGCCTCGGGGTTCATGAAGGTGACGTTGCCGGCGCGATCCAGCACGTACACGCCATCCGCCAGCACGTCGGTGATTTCCCGCAAGCGCGTTTCACTGGCGCGCAATTCGTCATCATGGTTCGCCACCATGCCGGCCAGATGTTCGAGCGATTGGGCGACCTCGGCGATTTCGTCGCGCCGCCCCTGCGAAGCATCAAGGAGTTGGCGCGCCACTTCCGGCGACAGTGTGTAGTCGCCGATGAAGCGATGCGCGGCGCGGCCCAGCGCGGCGATACGCGATGCACTGCGCATCGCCCAGCTTCCCGTCGCCAGCCAGAGGAAAAACAACAGTGCGGTGAGCAGCAGGATTCCCGCAACAACCAGTTCACGCGGGGAGAAAAGGCGCGTGATTGGCCGATGCAACACCAGCAACGGCAAGCCCTGATCCGCCGAATGAGGGGCTATGGACTGTTCATGGGCGCCGCCGGACGGATGCGCCTCCCCGTGCAGTGCGCTTTCACCCGCCGCCACCCAGGTTATGCTGCGTTGTTCGTAGGGTTCGCCGTCGTGCTGGATGTCGCCGTGGCGGTGAAGGTGTTCCAGGCGTCGCCCCGGTTCGCCCAGCGACGAAGCCACCGTCTGGCCACGCCATAACAAAAACAAGTGGGTCTGGTGGGAGGCCATCTGGTAGAGCAGGGCATTGTCCAGGGGGCGAAACAGAATCATCCTCGCTGAGCCGTCCGGCCCCAGCCACAACGGCAGGACATGGATGCGAAACAGGCGCTGGTCGCGCTCGCGGAAATACCAGCCATCCTGGGATTGCCTGGTCACCTCCGGCGCCAGTTCCTCCGCACCGAAGCCAAAGCGGTACACGATATCGCCGCCGGGGCCGGCGATAAGCAGGTGTTCAAAATTGCTGTCGTTAAATTGCGCGGTCAGGTAGCTGTTGAGTTTTACCCAGCGCAGGCGGGAATCCTCAAGGAAACGCATGTATTCGAGGCGCGACTTGAAATGCTGCGCACCGCGCCGCCATTCCTTTTCCAGTTCGCTGACCCGCGTCCGGTAGAAGGTCGTTGCTTCCTCGACTTCCTGATGGCTGGCGCGCTCAGCCGCCGTGTGATAAAACCACACCGCCGCCCCGCCCACCACGGCGGCGCCAATCAGGATGGCCAGCAACAGGCGCCGCCACAACTGCCGAAGCAGGCTGTCGGCGCGCGAATATCCCGCCATCAGTCGCTCCTCCCCACCCATTTATCAACAATCAGGCTATCTACCCGCAATGTTTTTCCCGCTGCGTTGTCCGGCAACGATTTGCGGAAAAACAATTCGGTTTCCTGCAATTGGCGGTTGGAAAAATGTCCATCCTTGCTGTACAGGTCGGGATAGGCCTTGAGGGCGGCAATCAGCGCCTTGCGTTCCTCGGGGTCAGCGGGGTTCATCTGCGCGACGATCTGCTCGGCGCTGTGGGTGGCGATCCACTTGAGGCTACGCTGGAGGATGCGCACCATCCGCGCCGCCTTGTCGGATTCCGTCTCCAGCAGATCCGGGCGCGTCGCCAGGGCGCTATGCAAATAGCCGCTCCCCGGATAACGGCGGCGCACCTCGGGGCTCACCAGATCGACCAGGGTGAACACTTGTTTGTCTGCCAGCAGACGGGTGGCAAACGGTTCGTTAGCCATCAGCGCGTCCACCGCTCCGGCCAACAACAGCGAAGATTGCCCTTCCCAGGAGTTGCTCGACGCGACGATGCGCACGGAGTCGAGCGGAACCCCTTCGGCGCGCAACAGGAATTCCAGGGTTTGCCAGGAGGCGCTGGAACTGTTGAGCGTACCGGCGTTGGCTGCCAATACCTTGCCCTTCAGATCGGCAACGCTTTTGACCTGCTTTTTCAGATCGGCGCGCACTACCAGCTTGAAGGTGGGAAGATCATTCACCGCCGCCAACACCGCCAGTTTTCCATCATTGGTCTGGTGCGACATTATTGCGGTAAGGCCCGCCGCCGCAAAATCGCTGTTGCGCTGCATCAAATGCTGCAATGCCAGCGAACCGGAACTACAGCCGAGAATCTGCACCACTGCGCCCTCGGCGCGATCCGCACCGATTTTGGGAATCAACTCGATAGGCAGGAAAGAAAGATTGCGCACACCGGGTGAACTCACCACGATACGCGGCAGCGAATCCGCCGCATGTACCGGGATAAGCCACAATAGCAGCACAAGCAAAACCCACCGGGGGAATTTTCGCGACATGATTTTTCACCCTCCAAAGTGCCGCCGCACTCCTCCGGTTCATGCCGGTTTGTTCGATGTGCGACGCTCACTTACCCATCATAGACCTACCCGCACCTAGGGAAAAGGCCCGTTCCGCCAAATGAATCAGCCGCCGGCGCGGGCCTTGCGCCCTGCTTCAAAGGCCTGTTCGTTGAGCGCCGCCATGGCCGGCTTGCGCAAGCGGAAGCGTTCGACGATACATTCCTTGAGGACTTCCGCCGGGAACGGCAGGTAATCGGCAATCGCCCCCAGCATGATGGTGTTGACCAGGCGCAGGTCGCCCAATTCGCGGGCAATCGCACCGGCGTCAAAATTGTGGATTTTCACGCCGGTGGCGCGGATCGCGGCGATGGGGTCGTCGGGATAGGGGAACAGCCCCAGCGACACCACCGGCGGGATGAGGCGCAGGCTGTTGACCATCGCAACGCCGTCGGGACGCAGATGGTTACACCAGCGCATCGCTTCCGCCGCCTCGAAACCGACCAGGATGTCGGCCTCGCCGGGGGCGATTTCCGGGGACAGAACTTTCGGGCCGAAACGCACGTGCGACGAGACTACCCCGCCGCGCTGCGCCATCCCGGCGACTTCGGTTTTCTTGGCATCAAACCCCAGGCCGATGGCGGCTTGAGCGAGAATTTCGGCAGCGGTCATGACGCCCTGGCCGCCGATGCCGACCACGAGGATATTGGTTACTTTGGATTCGTTCATAAAATGATTCTCTTACCGCAAAGTCGCAAAGGCGCAAAGGTCGCGCAAAGAGTGGATTGCCTTTCTTTGCGTCTTCGCGCCTTTGCGGTTATCAATTAGCCGGGACAATCGCCTCCGGCCCGCAGGTTTGCGGACACAGGTTGCAGCCGGTACAGGCGGCAGTTTCGATTTTCACGAAACTTAGTTCGACTTCCTTGCCGCTCGGTTTGATCGCCTTTTCACGGCGGATCACCTGGATCGCCGGGCAGCCCACGTCCACGCAGTTGCCGCAGCCGGTGCACTTCTCCTCATCGACCTTGAGCGGCTGGCGCTTGACGTAGTCCTGGATCAACACGCACGGCTGGTTGGTGATGATGACCGATGTGTCCTCGATTTTGGTTTCTTCGCGGATGGTCTTGAACAGCGTCGGCAGTTCGTAGGGATCGACCACCCGGATACGCTCCGGCTTCACGCCGAGGGCTTCGACCAGCTTGGCGAAATCCACGCGCGGCGCGGGGTTGCCGTAGATATCGCGGCCATTGGCGGGGTTGTCCTGGCCGCCGGTCATGCCCACCGCGCGGTTGTCGAGGAGCAGCACGGTGACGTTGCCTCGGTTGTAGGTGATGTCGAGCAGACCCTGCATCCCCATGTGGAGGAAGGTCGAGTCGCCGATCACCGAGACGATTTTCTTGTTGGCGTCGGACTCGCCGCGCCCCTTGTCGAGACCCAGCGCCACGCCCATTGCCGCGCCCATCGAGATGCACGAATCCAGGGCGTTCCAGGGATGTCCCGCGCCCAGCGTGTAGCAGCCGATGTCGCCGGCAATGGTGACGTTCTTGAGTTGGGAAAGGGTGTAATACACCCCCAGGTGCGGACAGGCGACGCACATGGTGGGCGGGCGGGGAAACACTTCCAGCGCGGCGCGGCGCGGCGCCTGCGGGGCAGGTTGTCCGGCCAGCAGCGCGTCCACGGCGGGGCGCAGGATGTTGGGCGCGAGTTCGCCCATGCGCGGCAGGATGTCCTTGCCGTGGGCGGCAATGCCGGCAGCCTTGAGTTCGGTTTCCAGCAATGGTTCGGTTTCTTCCACGACCACCAGCTTGTCCACGGTCGCCGCAAAAGCGCGAATCTTCTCGATGGGCGCGGGGCAGCTATAGCCCAGTTTCAGAGCAGGCGCATCCGGGTAGGCTTCGCGCACGTGCATGAATGCCGGGCCGGAAGCGACGAAGCCGACCCGTTTGTCGGGGCCGTCTTCGATGCGGTTGAGCGGGGTGGTTTCGCTCAATCCGCGCAATTTGTCCTCACGCTCGAACTGCTTGGGCAAACGGCGTTTGGCGTTGGTCGGCACCATCACCCAGCGCGCCGGTTCCTTGGTGAAGCCACGGCCTAAGTGTTCGACGCGCTCGCCCACTGTCACCACGCCTTTGACGTGGCAGATGCGGGTGGTCATGCGCAGCACCACCGGACACTCGAATTGCTCCGAGAGTTCGAAGGCGTACTTGGTCATCTCGTAGGCTTCCTGGGAATCCGCCGGTTCGAGTACCGGCAGATGGCCGAAACGCCCCCAGTAGCGCGAATCCTGCTCGTTTTGCGAGGAGGAGAAACCCACGTCGTCGGCAATCGCGATCACCAGCCCGCCGATGGTGCCGGTCAGGGTCAATGTCATCAGCGCGTCGGAGGCGACGTTCATGCCGACGTGTTTCATCGCGCAGAAAGCCCGCGAACCGGCCATCGACGCACCGATGGCGACTTCCAGCGAAACCTTTTCATTCACCGACCATTCGGCGTAAAGATCGGGATAACGCGCGACGTTTTCCAATATCTCGGTGGACGGCGTGCCGGGGTAGGCGGCAGCGACTTTCACGCCCGCTTCCCACACCGCGCGCGCCACCGCTTCGTTGCCCGACATGAATTGCCGGCTGGCTGCCGGCGCTTGCAGAACTGCGTTCAAAATAACCTCACTATGATGGTTTCAGTCAGACCACCGTACCAGGGTGTCCGGGTACTGATGGATAAATTCGTCTTTACTGATCAGCGTCAGACCGTGGATTTGCGCGGTGGCGACCAACAGGCGGTCTATCGGATCGCCGTGTAGGCAGGGAAGCCGCCCGGCGCAGCGGGCAATGCGTTCATCGACCGCCAAAACTGCAACATGGGCTTCGCTGGTTGCTGCATCCAGCCAGGCTTCCAGCGGCAGGGTCAAATTGATCCGGTTGCGGCGGGCAAGGACGGACAGTTCGTAAACGGAAGCCGCCGAAATCGCCAGTCCGGACACGGGCTGAAGCAGCGCACCGCGCAAACGCGGCGGAAAACGCGCCCAATCCTGGGTCGCCCACCACAACCAGGCGTGAGTGTCGAGGAGCATCATTCAGCTTTGAATGCCGCTTCGTTACCGGCGATTTGCTGCGCCGTCCTTTCCAGAGAGCGTTCCCACTCGGCGGGGTCGAGCGCGGACGAGAGCATATCGTCGCAATTCTTCACGCTATCCTTGAGTCGAGACGGCGGCATACTGGCCTGCACCGGGGCGCTTTCCAGAACCGTGACGATCACCCTGGCGGTTTCAATGGCCGGCGTTTCCGCCAGCCAGCGCAACCTGCCGTGATCGTATACCGCCTCGTAACTCTGCATGGTTATTAGCCCTGTTTCTTGCGATGGTCGATCACTCTGACTGCCTTGCCCATCGAACGTTCGATTTCGCCGCGCTGCTTGAGGCAGACCTGGGCGGATACGCCGATGAAGTCCTTGATGTCCTTTTCCACCTTGTGGGCGACCCGCGCCATGGCTTCCTCGCCTTGCGCGAGCAGCGGCGGGCTGGCTTCGACGTTGACGCGGATTGAATCGAGATGGCCTTCGCGGAATACTTCGATCTGGTAGAACGGCGACAGGGTCTCGGTTTTCATCATCACCGCCTCGACCTGCGAGGGGAACACGTTGACGCCCCGGATGATCAGCATGTCGTCGGTGCGCCCGGTGACGCGGCGCATCCGCACATGGGTGCGTCCGCATTTGCACGGCGCGGGATCGAGTACCGAGATGTCGCGAGTGCGGTAACGCAGGATCGGGAAGGCTTCCTTGGTCAGCGAGGTGAAGACGATTTCACCTTCCTCGCCGTAAGGCAGCGGCTCGCCGCTGTCGCGATCCACGCATTCCACCAGGAAGTGGTCTTCCCAGACGTGCAGGCCGCGTTTGGCTTCGATACATTCCATCGCCACGCCCGGCCCCATCACTTCGGAGAGGCCGTAGATATCGACGGCGTCGATGCCCAGCCGGGATTCGATTTCGTAGCGCATTTCCTCGCTCCACGGCTCCGCGCCGTGGATGCCCACGCGCAACGGCAGCTTGCGGATGTCGATGCCGAGTTTCTCGGCTTCTTCGGCGATGTTGAGCGCGTAGGACGGGGTGCAGGCCAATGCGGTCGGCTCGAAATCCTGGAGCAGCATGATCTGCTTGTGAGTCTGGCCGCCCGACATCGGGGTGACCATCACGCCGAGTTCCTCGCCGCCGTAATGGAGGCCCAGGCCGCCGGTGAACAGGCCATAGCCATAGGCGTTATGCAGGCGGTCGCCGGGACGCACACCGGCAGCCATCAGCGAACGGGCAACCATGCGCGCCCAATTCTGGAGGTCGCGGCGGGTATAGCCAACCACCGTGGGTTTGCCGGTGGTGCCGGAGGAGGCGTGAACGCGCACCACCTGGTCGGTGGGCACGGCGAACATGCCGAACGGATAGTTGTCGCGCAACTGCTCCTTCTTGGTGAACGGCAGCAATTTCACGTCGGTAAGACTCTTGATGTGACGGGGGCGTACGCCCAGCTCGTCCATTGCTTCGCGGTAGAACTTGACCGTGGCGTAACAGCGCTCCACGGTGGCTTGCAGGCGTTTCAATTGAACGCCTTCGAGCTGCTCGCGGGGCAGCGTTTCAAAATCGGGATCGAGAATCATGATGTCAACTCGGAAAAGTTGTGATCCGGCGACGCGACGAACGCCGCACCGCCGGGAGAGGCTGGATTAGAACTCGTATTTGCCGGAGAACTGGAGACGGTTGAGGTCGCCCTCCAGGCCGCTTTCCACCTTGCGGTTGGCATGCAGCCATTCGGCGGCGAAGGTCGTCGAAGGCGTCGCGCTCCACATCAGGTTGAGATGGCTGGACCAGATCGACTTGTTGTAGGCGGTTGCCGACAGTTCGCCGGGGTTGCTGGCGCGGATCGTGGACAACGCCCAGGTGCTGCGCAGGGTGGGCGTCCACCAGTGTTGCACGGCAGCGTAACCACCCCAGGTGTTGACGGTATTGATCTTGCCGGCGGCGTTGATGGTGCCGTCGTTGGTGGCGTTCAGACCCATGTAGCGGCCCACGGCGTTACCGTAGGTGGCGTTGAACTTGAAGTTGTCCTTGCCGGACAGTTTGATCATCCCGGACACGTTCACGCCGCCGCCCCACTTGGAGTCGGAAGTCCCGGCGACTACGCCGTCGGCGCGTAGTTGGCGGGCCATGCCGGCGAGAGAAACCGTACCCCAGTCGCGCACCCAGTTGACGCGCCCGATCAGGTCGGGGGCGGCATCCGAAGAAGGCATTACCCGGCCACCGGCAGTGGTCGCACCTACCGTACCGATGGCGGTGAGGGTGGATTCGGGATTTTCCGCAGCAATCTGGAAACTGCCGCCGTCAAACGGCATGGTGTAGCGGACTTGCGCCTGACGCACCAGAATCACCGAAGCCGGGCCGTCGAGGTCGGTCGTTTCTGCCACCGAAGCCAGATTCAGGAAGGTTGACCAGGTTTGACCGGCGAGCAGGTTGCCCAGGGTGCCGTAGGCGTGACGGGTGCGCAGGTTGTTGCCGTTGCCGGTGCGTTCGTCATCCGCCGTACCGTACAGGTCGAATTCGATATGCGCGGTGGCGTCACCCAGCGGGGTGGCGGTTTTGGTCTTGAACCACAGCCGGCTTTCGCGACCGGTCATGGAATATTGGCCCTTGCGCCCGGCTTCCTGATTGCTCAGGGGAATCGCGCCCGCCACATAAACCTGATTGAGAGCATTGTTGGAGCCGCCCGCCGATACGCTGTTGTAGACCGCGTCGAGTTTGGCGTAACCGCCCCAACTCAACTCGGTGCCGCCCGGGAACATCACGGAATTTTTGCTGCTGCCGGCGGTCAGCGCCGCACCGGAAGAAGTTGCTGCGGGTGCTGCGGCCTGCGCTGCGGGGGCTTGCTGTTTTTCGAGTTGGTCGAGGCGGCGCTGCATCATTTCGAGCTGCTGTTTGAGCAACTTGATTTCATCCGCGTCGGCTGCCAGCGCAGGAACACTCACGCCACCCATCGCCAACGCCAACCCGGTTGCCAGCACCACACGCTTGACGCGCATTCCATTTGTCTTTTTGCTCATTATCCCTACTCCGAATGTGTTTGATTTAAAATAACAAAGTCTACCAGCCGCGAGGGCTGTTATGAGGTGGATGATATATAAAATGCAAGATCGCCGCCACTCAAAAAAATCCGCCTGTCGGCAAACCGACAGGCGATCTTTTTCGCTATACTTTCGCGCTTCAATGTCCGCACTTCCGAGGAGGAATCATAAATGGTCAAAATCCGCTTGATCCAGGGCACGGCAGCATTGCTCCTGACCCTTTCCCTGAACGCCCAGGCCGACGAACCGATCAAAATCGGTTCCATTTTGTCCGTCACCGGCCCGGCCGCCTTCCTCGGCGACCCTGAATTAAAAACCCTGCAACTTTACATCGACAAGATCAACGCCGAAGGCGGGGTCAACGGACGCAAACTGGAACTGGTGCATTACGACGACAGCGGCGACGCCAACAAGGCGAATTCCTTCACCAAACGCCTGATCGAAACCGACAAGGTGGATATCATCGTCGGCGGCTCGACCACCGGCGCGACGATGGCCGCAGCACCCCTGGTTGAAAAGGCAATGATTCCGATGATTTCCCTGGCGGGCGCGGTGGTGATTACCGAACCGGTCAAACAGTGGCTGTTCAAGATGCCGCAAACCGACCGCATGGCGGCGGAGCGGGTTTTCGAAGACATGAAAAAGCGCGGCCTGACCAAAATCGCGCTGATTTCCGAAACCAGCGGCTTCGGCCAGTCCGGCGCGAAGGAAACCCGTGGTGTGGCGGCGAAGTACGGCATCACCCTGGTGGCCGATGAAACCTATGGCCCCAAGGACACCGACATGACCCCGCAACTCACCAAGATCAAGGCAGCGCCGGGCGTACAGGCGGTATTCGTGTTCGGCCTCGGCCAAGGCCCGGCGATTGTCACCAAGAACTACAAGCAGTTGGGCGTCAATCTGCCGCTCTATCATGCCCACGGCGTGGCTTCGGAAGAATTCATCAAGCTCGCCGGACCGGCTGCGGAAGGCGTACGCCTGCCCGGCGGCGCGGAACTCGGCCCCGATGAACTGGCCGACAAAGACCCGCAAAAGCCGGTGGTCAAGGCGTACATGAAGCTTTATGCCGACAAATACAAGGCGCAGACTTCAACCTTCGGCGGCTACGCCTACGACGGCCTGATGATCGCCACCGCCGCGATCAAACGCGCGGGCGGCACCGACAAGGCCAAGGTGCGCGACGAAATCGAAAAGACCAAGGGTTACGTCGGCATCACCGGTATCTACAACATGACCCCGGCCGACCACATGGGCCTCGACACTTCTTCTTTCCGTCTTTACGAAGTCAAGGGCGGCACCTGGAAACTGGTGAACTAACGTAGGCAATCCACAAGGCGCCGGAGAAAGACCGGCGCCTTTTTTATTCGAGCCACACCATGCTTGCCCAATTTCTCCAGTTCCTGTTTTCCGGCGTGACCGTCGGCGCGGTGTACGCGCTGTCGGCGCTGGGTTTTACCCTGGTGTACAACGCCAGCGGGGTCATCAACTTCGCCCAGGGCGAGTTCATCATGCTCGGCGGCATGGCTACAGTGGGCTTCCTGGGGCTGGGCCTGCCGCTGTGGCTGGCGATTCTACTGGCGGTCGGGTTCACCGTGCTGGTCGGTTTCGCGCTGGACAAGTTCGCCATTGAGCCTGCGAAAAACGCCGAAGTGCTGACCGTCATCATCATCACCGTCGGCGCGTCGATCTTCATTCGCGGCTTGACCTCGATATTCATGGGCAAGGATCAGCATAGCCTGCCCGCCTTCAGCGGCGACGATCCCATCGCCATCCTCGGCGCGACGCTGTTGCCGCAAAGCCTGTGGGTGATCGGGGTGATGCTGGTGGTGGTGGCGGTGCTGGGCTGGTTCTTCAGCCGCACCCTGCTCGGCAAGGCGCTGCTCGCCACTTCCTGCAACCCGCTGGCGGCAAAGCTGGTCGGCATCAATACCAATTTTGCACTGCTGCTGTCGTTCGGCTTGTCGGCGATGCTCGGCGCGGTGGGCGGCATCCTGGTCGCACCGATTACGCTGACTTCCTACGACGCCGGCATCATGCTGGGCCTGAAAGGTTTCGTCGCGGCGGTGCTGGGCGGGCTGGGCAGCGGCCCCGGCGCGATACTCGGCGGATTGTTGCTGGGTATCACCGAAGCCATGGCGGCGGGGTATATTTCCTCGGAATACAAGGACGCGATGCCCTTCATCCTGATCCTGCTGATCCTCTTTTTCATGCCGCGCGGGCTGTTCGGCGCACGGGTTACGGAGCGCGTATGAAGTTGCCCGACGCGCGTAGCCGCAGCCTGTTCATTGCCGCCATCGCGATTCTCATCCTGCCGGTATTCCTCGCCAACTCGTTTCACTACGACGTGGCGATTCGCATCGGCCTCAACGGCGTGGTCGCCATCGCGCTGAACCTGTTGATCGGCTATGCCGGCCAGTTGAGTCTCGGCCATGCCGCGTTTTTTGGCATCGGCGCTTACGGTTCGGCGATTCTCACCAGCCATTTCGGCTGGCCGCCGCTCGCCGCGATGCTGGCTTCCGCCGGGGCGGTGGGCGCGCTGTCCTTCGTGATTGCCCGGCCCATCCTCAAGCTCAAGGGCTATTACCTGGCGATGGCGACACTCGGTTTGGGCATCATCATCTCCATCGTGATCAACAACGAAGCCAAATACACCGGCGGCCCCGACGGCATGGCGGTGGAACCCTTCTCCCTTCTAGGCTGGACGGTGCAGGGTGAACACGCCTGGTACTGGCTGGTCGGCGCGGTGCTGCTGGCGACCTTGTGGCTCGCCGAAAACCTGGTCAACTCCCCGGCGGGACGCGCCCTGCGCGCCTTGCACGGTTCGGAAGTCGCGGCGCAGACCGTCGGTGTCGATACCGCCCGCTACAAGGCGCGGATTTTCGTGATCTCGGCGGTATTCGCGTCGCTGATGGGCAGCCTGGCCGCGCATTTCAACGGTTTCATCACCCCCAATATTTCCGGCTTCTACCACTCCATCGAACTGGTCACGATGGTGGTGCTGGGCGGCATGGCCTCGACCTACGGCGCGCTGCTGGGCGCGGCGATCCTCACCCTGCTGCCGCAACTGCTCACCGAATTCGACCGCTTCGAGGCGGTGGTATTCGGCTTGATTTTGATGCTGACGATGATTTTCATGCCCAAGGGCTTGGTACCCACCCTGATGGGCCGTTTCGGCAGGAGGCGTTCATGAGCCTGCTGCGTGTCGAAAATCTGAGCAAGGAATTCGGTGGCGTCCATGCCGTCGAGGGCTTGTCGTTTTCCATCAAGGAAGGTTCCATCCATTCGGTGATCGGCCCCAACGGCGCGGGTAAAACCACGCTGTTCAACCTGATCACCGGGATATACCAGCCCTCCACCGGCCACATTTTCCTCGGCGACATCCAGATCACCGGCAAGCCGCCCCACGAACTCGCGCAACTGGGCATGTGCCGGACTTTCCAGAATCTGCAAATCTGCTTCAACATGAGTGCGCTGGATAACGTAATGGTGGGGATGCACCTCCATCTCAACCAGAGTTTCCTGGGCGGGATGCTCGCCCTGCCGGCGATCCGCCGTCGCGAAAAAGCCTGCCGCGAGGAAGCCGCCGCGTTGATGGAGTTTGCCGGAGTGGGGGCTTACGTGAATGCGGACGCCGACTCGATGCCCTACGGCGCGCTGAAGCGTCTGGAAATCGCCCGCGCGCTGGCGGCCAAGCCGCGCATCCTGCTGCTCGACGAACCGGCGGCGGGCCTCAACCATACCGAAACCGCCGAAATCGACACCTTGATCCAGAAAGTCGCCGAATCCGGCGTGACGGTGGTTTTGGTCGAACACGACATGAAACTGGTGATGAACATCTCCGACCACATCCTGGTGCTCGATTACGGCAAGAAACTCGCCGAGGGCAGCGCCGCCGAAGTGCGCGCCAACCCGGAAGTGATCGCCGCCTACCTGGGAGCCGCCGCATGAGCGACATCCTGCTCGAAATCAATGGGTTGACCAGCCACTACGGACGCATCCAGGCGTTGCGCGGCATCGACATCCAGATCGGTCAGGGCCAACTGGTGGCGCTGGTCGGGGCCAACGGCGCGGGCAAAACCACGCTGATGCGCTGCATCTCCGGGGTGCAAAAAGTAAGCGGCGGGAGTATCCGCTTCGACGGCCAGGACATCACCAAATTACGCGCCGACAAACGGGTGCGGGTCGGCATCTGCCAAGCCCCGGAAGGCCGCCAGGTATTCGGCCCGCTGTCAGTGGAAGACAACCTGCGCCTGGGCGCTTACACCCAGCCCAAGGAAGGGGTGGCGGGCAACATCGAGCGCATGTACGACATGTTCCCGGCCCTGGAAAAGAAGCGCTTACTCCCGGCGGGAACCTTGTCCGGCGGTCAACAGCAGATGTTGGCGATTGCCCGCGCGCTGATGGGCAACCCCAGATTGTTGCTCCTCGACGAACCGAGCATGGGGCTGGCCCCGCTGCTGGTCGAAGAAATTTTCGCCGCCATCGTTGCGCTGCGCAAACAAGGCATCACCATCTTCCTCGTCGAACAAAACGCCCACGCCGCGCTGGCGGTCGCCGATGTCGGCTACGTGATTGAAACCGGGCAAACCATCCTCACCGGCAAGGGCGCGGAACTCCTGGAGAACGAACAGGTGAAAAGCGCGTATCTGGGGGTTTGACGGCGTCCCTTCCGCGCCGGCTGGCGAGATGGCGAATGCCGCTATTACCGACATCTTCGCGAACCCGGTCAGCAGCAAGGATGTTAGCAATCACTATCGCTGTAACGCCCGCCGGTAGGTGACATCTCTGAAGATCGGCTGTGGATGCGGCTTTCCAGTGGGATACCCCGGAAAGCCGCGCCGTTCGGGGCGCGCGCCGCTGCCCATCGCAAGCCCCTCCCCCGCAGGCGTCATTCCCCGCGTTTTTTGCGGTTTTCTTCGATTTGCCTCTGCACCCGCTCGATTTCGGCCTGTTTGGCGGCCTGGGTTCCCCATTTGGGGGGGGCGGCTTGGCGGGCGGCGAGTTTTGCAGCGACTTCCGCTACTCTCGCTTGCTTTCTTTCAAAGGCGGCGCGTTGCTCCGCTTCTTGTTGCAGACGCGCCTGTTCGGCGGCTAGTTCGCGAGCCAGGGTGCGTTCAGCGACGATGGGTGTGGTGTGCAGGGGAAGTCCGGCCAGATTTAGGTATTCGGCGACGCGGCCCCAGACGTTCCCGATGGCGAATTCACCGATCAGCGGCAAGTTGAGCGCGCCATAAACCGGTATCCACCGCTCTTCCTCACCGACCTTGCGGCGCACCGACAGACGCGGATTGAACTGGTACCAGCCCTGGGCGACGCGCATGAACAGGGCGCGGTTGTAGGCATAATCGCGCTCCACTTCGTTGCGCGAGAGCACGGCGGAGACATGCTGACGCTTGTTGCGCTCGGGGCGCACCACGTTGGCCGGCAGATGTTGCCAGGCGGCGATGATCGCCGAGGTTTCAAACGCTCCGTAATCGCGCCGTTGTATATGGGTAAAGCAGGATTTAAACAATGCCCAGAGGGTCTGGAACAGGAAATATTCGGAGAGATGACGGTCGATGCGCACCAGCCGTTCACCGGTGTTCACGTCGATGCTCGGCGGGGCAAGGCGCTCGTAAAGCGCGGCGAACGGCCCGGCGGCGAATTTCGCGTCGCGAAAGGCAATGCGCATAGCCCAGTGCAGCGCGTTGTAGCCGTATTGGTCGGTGGCTTCGCGATCCGCGCCGCGCTCCAGCAGGGCTTCCACCAGCGCCAGGTTGCCGGCGGCGGCGGCGGCCATCAGCGGGGTCTGGTTCATCGCCAGGCGGTGATTGACCCCGTGTTGCTCGCACTGGCGCAGGATGTCCTTGAAATGATGGGCGAAGTATGGAACGTAGCTCTTGCGTCCAAGGGTGTCGCGCTGCTGGGAGAACCTTTTCCCGGCCTCGAATTTCGCCTCGTCAAGGAGCCACACCGCCAGTTCCGGTTCGTCGTGGCAGGTCGCGTATTCGTAGAGTTGCTGCTTATGCTTGTTGCCCGGCGTTTGTTCGCGGAACACCCTGACCAGCGTGTCGCATAGCCGCGCTTCGTCGAAGACCGGCCAGGGCGGCGGGGTTTCCTTGAGGATGTTGCGGCGGATCGCCTCGGCCTGCTCCTGTTTGCCCTGGAGTTCCAGCTTGCGCGCTTCTTTCTGCCAATCTTCCAGCGTCGATTTGGTCGCCTCCACTTTCATCGCGCCGCCGACGGCCAGGTCGAGCAGGCCGAATAACGGGTGCGTGGTGTCGGATTCGATCACGTAGAGGTTTTGCGTGGCCCGCGTCAGCGCCACATACAGCGCGTTGACGAAGAATTTGTAGACCTCCAGCGACTTGTCGGTTTTGTCCTTGGCGCGCCGGTAATCCAGGGTGTCGGCGGCGAGGTCGCCCTTCTCCACGCCCGCCGCGATTTCGTTGAATTCGCCGCGATGGTCGGAGACGAAGCGGTACAACACGATGTTGCGGTATTCCAGGCCCTTCGCCTCGTGGATCGAAAACAGCAGCGGCGTAGCGAAATACTGGCGCGCCGCCGCTTTGTCCTCGTCGCGCATCACCAGCACGGCGAACTGGGTGGACTGGCGGATTTGCTGATTGAGGTCGCGCAAGACAGCTTCCTTGTCGGCCAGCAGCGCCACCTGTCCTGCCTCGCCGCCCACCGCCTGCACCAGGAAATTGCTCTCGCGATCAATGGAGCCGAAGCGCCGCTGTTTGATCTTGAGCAGTTGATTGGCGGCGCGGGTGGCTTCCAAGCCGTTGCGAAAATTGGCGCTGAGCACCCGCAATTCCTGGCGTTCGGCCAGTTGCGGGTCGCGCCAGAACAGGCTTTTCACCTGCCCCCAGGAAAAGAAATTGGGATGGACGATCTGGTTGGAATCCCCGCATAACAGGAAATGGCCGGGTTTCTTGAGGGTCTTCAACACCAGCGCCAGTTGCGCGATGGTCAAATCCTGCACCTCATCGACCACCACGAAATCGTAGCGCGGCGCGGCCAACGCCAGCCATTCCTGAGCGACCAGATTGAGATCGTAGAGCTTCGCCTCGGCGAGCCAGGCGCGGTATTTCTCGAATAAATCGTAAAGCGGGTCGCGGTTTTCCTCGGCGAAAATCGACTGACGCACCCCCAGCGCCCGGTAAGCCTCGCGGCTCAATACGCCGCCCGCCCCGGCGGCGATCACGCCACGGATTTCCTCAAAAGCCTGATGGCCGTCGATGTCCTTGAAGCCCTGGCGCATCCGCGCAAACCACCCGGCGAAATCACGCCAGGTCGCCTCGCGTCCCACCGGCACACGCAACGATTCGACAAATTCGCGATACGAAAGAAACACCGCCTCCTGCCCCGCGTGTTCAAAACCATTGGCGTAATACAGGTCGCGGGCGCTCGCCGCGAGGTAGGCGGAATGGGTGACGTAGAGCACCTCGCCCTCGGCGTGTTTGAGCTTCTCCAGGGTCAGCGCGGTTTTGCCGCTGCCCGCGCTGCCCACCACGATCAGCGGCGGCGTCTGGCGATACACGGTCTCCTGGGTGTCATCAAAGGAAATCGGCTTGTCGAGCAGGTGGATGGTGGTGTGCTGCGGATGCAGATAACGCACCGGCTGCGCCTCACTACGCGCCTCGGCGATGTTGATGTCGGGGATCTTCGCCTCGTCCACCGCCGCCCCGCGCAGGAAACGCGACTTGTCGTAATCGTGGTTGGCGATCACCTCCAGCATCAAGGCGCACACCTCGTCGCCGTGGCGCACCAGAGAAAACAACAGCCGATCAGCATCGTCAAGCTTGGCGCGGTAAAACTTGCCATGGGTCAAGCTCGCCAGCTTCTTCACCTGCGCCGCGCGGAAATCGTCGCGGACAATCGCCTCACAAACCTTGCGGTAAGCCGCCTTCACGCGCGAGGTATCGAGGCCAACGTATTCGAGAATTTTCATGGGCAGGATGGTAGCGTAAAAAGGGGGTGGGGCGTAGGGGGAAGCGGGCGCTCAACCTGCGTCAGGTGAAGGTTCTCGCAGCACACTTTCGTGTGCCGATGGAGGTGTTTGGCAGGTAGCTACCTGGGGGCATCGGCGAACTACCGAACACCCCGCCGTTTGTCGCTCAGCGCAACCACTCGACCTGGATCAATCCTTCCGCGTCTATCGGGTCGAGTTCATGATGATCCGCGCTAACCAATTTGAGGTGGCGTGTTTCAGAAATTGCCAGCGCCATGGCATCGGCCAGGGAGAGACGCCCACGCGCTTTCCAGCGGGCGGCGGCGAGCCATTCCGTTACCGTCAACGTCCACAGAATCTCGATACCGGCATCGGAAACCAGCCGCAGGATCGTCGCAGCAGCGTCGTTGTTGCCCGTGCGGCGCACCGCGATGAGGGCGCAGGCATCGAGCAGATAGCCCGACATCATTTTTCTTCCAGCGCGATTTCGGCGGCTTTCCCCGCGATAAATTCATCGACGCTCGACAACATGCCTTTCAAGGCGCCGCGCGCGGCGATTTTCCTCGGGGAACGGGGCGTGTCCATGGCGTATTCATTGGCGGAATCGAGCAGCGTCACCAAAACGCGCCGCACACCGTGAATTTCGAGCGGTTCGGCGAAAGCGACATGTCCGCTTTCATCCAGGGTGCCTTCAAGGGTTTGCATCATGATCGTCTCCTGCGGGTTGGAGGAACATCCCGTTGCTTCTTCGGCAAAGCGGCAGCGAGAGAATTCCTCGCACGGGGATTCTAACCAAAAAACTTGCCCCCCCCAGAAGATCAAAACTGGAAATACTTCTCCAGCACCGACTGGATGCGCCTGCCCTGGCGGAAGGCTTCCTTGAGGATGCGCCGGTCGAGGTTGTTGAGGGTGTCGGGATCGACCTTGTTGCTGAGTTCCTGGCCGGCTTCGGATTGGTCGTGCTGGAGGCGCAGGCGCAGGAGTTGAATGTAGAGGAAGGCTTCCACCCAGCCCTCCACTTCGCCTTCTTCCATGTGCCAGTTTTCTGCGGCGGCGCGCAAGCGGCGGATGGTGGCGGTTTCGCTGCTGCCGGCGGCGAGGCCGAAGATACGCGCGGCATCGACGAAGGGGGTGATGCCGTTGAATTTGAGGTCGAGTTTATTGCCTTCGCCCACCACGAAATCACGCACTAGCCCAAGCGGTGGACGATTGCCCAGGGCGTTCTGGGTCATTTGTTTGAGGAACAGGCGGTTATCCTTGATTTTGCCGCTGAGCCAACTGCGCAGTTCCTGAGACAGATCACGTTTGCCGTAAAGGGGGCGGAAGTCGAAGAAGATCGAGGCGTTGAGCAACACCGGCATGTCGCCCCGGAAGATCCAGTCGGAGAATTTGTCTTTCCATTCGTCGAGCGACAAACACCATTCCGGGTTGCTGGCCATCACGTTGCCCTTGCACAGCGGGAAGCCGCAGGCGTCGAGGGCGTCGTTGATGCGTTTGGCGACCGGCAGCAGCATGGCCCGCACCTGTTCCGCAGTCGAGCCTTCCGGCACCTGGAAAATCAGGCCGTTGTCCTGGTCGGTGTTGAGGGTCTGTTCAAAACGCCCTTCGGAGCCAAGCGCCAGCCAGCAGATGCCGGCCTGGCACAGCGGGGTGTCGGCGATGCCGGCGCTGGCGCATTCCAGTTCGATGATGCGTTCGGTGAGCAGGTCGTTGAGGGTCGAAATGAACTGGGTGAGTTGCTCCGCCGCGACGCCTTGGGCGAGCATGTTGTGGGCGAGTTGGCGAATGTCGCCGGCGGCGTGTTGGAGCGTATTGAGGTCGGCGGCATTGCGGATGGTGGTGCTGATCTGGCGCAGGCCGACTCGTTGCAGGCTGAACAGGTCTTTTTCGGAAATCACCCCGACCAGTTTTTCGTTGTCGGTAATCAGGACATGGCGAAAGCCGTGTTTGGCCATCACCAGCGCGGCTTCATAGGCGGCGGAGGTGGGCGGCAGGCTGGTCAGCCCGGTGCTCATAACATCGATGATGGGGCGTTCCAGGTCGATTTCCGCCAGCGCGACGCGGTTCAATACGTCGTGGAGGGTAAATATCCCGACCGGCTTGTCGTCTTCGGTGGCGACCATCGAGCCGATACCCAGCGAGTGCATGGTGGCGAGCACTTCGCGCACCGGCGTCTGCGGGGTGCAGGTGACCGGCGAACGGCGCACGATGTTCGACAGCGGAGTATTCATGGATTGCTGGCCGCTGCTGGAATGGGCGTATTGCGCCTGGATGGCCTGTTTGGATTGCTCGAGCAGGTGCGCCATGCGGCGTGTGCAATAGTCCTGGAACTGGCTGCTGACGCTGAGCAATTTTGCGAAATCGGCGGCGGACAATTCGTAGCAGAAGGTGTCTTCCTTGGCCGTATAGGTGCTCGAAGAAGGCCGTTTGGAAAGGAGGGCGCTGAGCGGGAAGGATTCCCCTTCGGTGAGTTCCCAACTGGTGTTTTCCTTTTCATCGCGGGAAAACCCCTGTTCGGACAACACCACGCCCTGCTTGATGATGAAATAGCGGGTCGCCTCGCCCTGTTCGGCGGCGACAATCACGTCGCCTTTGGCGTAATAGCCGAGTTTCAGCCCTTCCACCAGTTGCCTGAGATGTTCGCCCTCCATCAGATCGAATGGCGAATGCTGGGACAAATGTTCGATGGTGGCGGAGTAAGTATTGGGATTCAGCGGGGTGGAAGCGGCGGCATTCATGGCGATCAACTCTTCTAACTTTTAAATGACTTGAACCGCCACTTTACCACAGGCCAATATGTTGCCGAATAGGGAGAACATCCTGCCTCCCGTTTCCGGCGACATCACCGCTGAGCGCGCAATCTGGTTATGTGCGGTTTCTGTATTCATTGGCATCGACAGTTAATCCAATCCCAAGTCCTGCACGAAACGCGCGTCCGGGAGAATTTGGCAGAGGGGAACGCCGAACTCGGTATTGAGGTGGCGGGACACTTTATCGAAGATTTCGCCTTCGATATCGCCGCTTTTTTTTGGGGGAATGCGGTTTGCTACGTAGCGGCAAAGTTCGCTGACCGTTACCAATTCTGCGGCGTCCCTATCCGGTATTTCGATGCCGAATTCTTCCTCGACCCACATCACGAATTCGATGGTATCCAGGCCCATGATGCGTCGCGCTACTTGCCGGGATGATGTTTGCGGTATTCGGCAAACCCGCCGGTTTTATACGCCCCTTCGGCCACGTAGCGGCCCAGCGCCATGAATTCCTTTACGCCGCCTTTGGGGACGCCGCTGAAGGTGGCGGTGGGTTTGCCGTCGAGGTCGAAGAACTGGAATACCGGGGTGTATTTGATGTTGAAGCGGGCGGCGAACTGCTTTTCCAGAAGATTTGCGCCGCTGAAATCGACCAGCGGGGTTTCGCCCCATACGTTGACGCTGAAGATCACGAAATGTTTGCGGTACCAGTCCTGCACTTCCGGCTGGTTGAGCACGGTCTCGCGCATCTTGCGGCAATACGGGCAGCCTTCCATCTCGAACATCACCAGTACGCCTTTTTTGCCTTCTTCACGGGCGGTATTGAGTTCCGCCTTGAGGTCGCCGAAGGTCTGGTTGAAGAAATAGGTGTCGGGGTTACGCGGCTGAGCAATGGCGAGGGTAGCCCAGAAGAGCAACAACAGGGGAAGCAGACGCAGCGGCATGGCAGTTCCCTTCAGGCGATCAGCGTTTCACGCCAATATAGGCTTCCACCTGCTTTTTGGTCAACGCGCCGGTGTGCTGAGCGACCAGCTTGCCTTGCGGGTTATATAGATAGGAGCTGGGCAAGGCGTCCGTCGGGCCGACCTGGGCGGCGCTTTTGCGGGTGCCGAGAACGATGGGGTAGGAGATGAAATAGTCGTCGGCAAAACGCAGGACATCCTTGGGATTGCGATAATCCATGGCGACGCCGATGACCGCCAGATCCTTGTCCTTGTGGGCGTCGTGGAGGGCCACCGGATCGGGGATTTCGTCCAGGCAGTGCGGGCACCAGATCGCCCAGAAATTCACCGGCACCCATTTGCCACGGTAATCGGCAAGATTGTGTTTTTTGCCGCGGCTATCCTGAAAAGTGAAATTATCGGCGCCATTAACCAGTCCGCCCCATAACACGAAAGCCGTAAAAAGCAACGCTTTTAACGAAAGTACATGCTTACTCGTGCGCATTGTGGCGCTCACTTTCCTTGGTGTGCCCTTCGCTGGCATTAGTAAGATAAAGGGCAAGCCCGACCAGAGCGATGGCTCCGCCCAGGTAAAGCAAATCGAGGGGGGTTTTCATCTCCATTTTCAGGGCTTGCTCGAACAGGGTAACGATAAGAATCATCAGCACCACTTTGGCGAGGCGGGCTTTCAGATCGTCCAGGCTCTCGATCACCAGTATCTTGCTGGAAGCCTTACTTCCATGGGCCTCGTCAATGTCGCTTATGAACAATTCGTAGAGTCCCAGCGAGAAAATCAGCATCACGGTGGCAAGCAGATAGCCATCCACCACCTCAACGATGTGGGTGATAGAGTGGTCGTGCAGCACTTTGCGGGCTTCGGGGGCCATGTCCGGGTCGGCGTAGTGGAGGATATGAAGAATCATGTACCAGACATCCACGGTCGCCATGTAAAAAATCGCGAATCCCGCAGCCATGCTTGCCACCACCGCGAATAGAACCACAAAGCGGCTGCGCCATAAGGCGCCTTCAAAAAGGTTCTCGACGATTTTGGGAAAGCTCGGTTTTTCCATTTGCTACTCCATGGTGATCAGAGGAAACTGGTGAAAAAGAGGGCATTTTCTTTTTCGCCAAAGGGATATTTTACAAAGCGAAGATTTCTTTTTAAAATCGAACGCTAACTCAACAATAAACTGGACTATTCGCTATGCCGCACAAGCTTTCGGTTCCTGCCCAGGAGCATCGGACGAATAAAACCGTGGAGACTCGCGCCGATCAAGTATCGACATGGCTGGACAAGCTCCTGCAAGGCATTCCCACCGACGCGGCGCTCGCCGTCCACGACGCGCTGGCGGCGCTCAACCATCATCCGCTGCCCAGCGCCGAACGTCTGGCGCTGCTGGATCTGTACCGCGCGGCGGTTGCCGAACTTCTGCCGCCGCTCAAGGCGCAATTTGTGATTGTTCCACTGCCGCTGCCCGACAAGAGCCGGCGCATCGCTGAACTCAATCGCCAGCTTTTCGCCGAGCTGGCCGCCGGTTACAAGCTCGCCATGCAGGACAGCCTGAAACAGGGTGGCGCAGCGCAAGCCCTGATCATGCAGCGCGCCATCATGTGCCTGGGCAACGTCATCGCCGTGTGTTACGAATCCTATTCGCCGGTGCCGGCGGGCACCTGGTCGGAAATTCATTACCTGTACCGCCTGGCGCTGCATGACGACTTGCTTGACGAAGCCGTGCAGGACGGCGCAGCAACCAGCAGTGTGGCGGAAAGTTTCAAGCAAGTCCTGTTGCTGGCGGTTACCGATCCTTACCACCTGATGCAGGGCGAAGTGATCCGGGTGCTGGATTATACCGGGCGTTTCGCGCGCTTCGCGGAATTGCGCACCGATTCGGGCGCGACCGGGCAGGGCGGGATTTTCCTGGTGCGTCTGGACAGCGACCAGCCGCCCAAGGCATTACCCAAGATGGTCAGTGAAGTGGACGGTACAACCTCGATTTTGCTTGATACCTCGCGCCTTACCGCGCAATTGTCGCAGCAACTGGGCGGCCTTGACGCGGGTATCGCCCCGTCCGACCTGCTGTTGCCCGAAGCGGCGCGCGATCAGGCCTACCGGGGCTTGATGAAACGTCTCCTGAAACACTGGGGCGTATCGGCGCGCCGCCATTTCAACCGCAAACATTACCGCGCGGAACTCGACATCTGCGTCGGCATCCGCGCGATTCACTACTACCTCAGCGGGGAAAAAATCTTTGGCGGGGCTGGCGATCTGGATTTCAGCGCCCACAAGAACAACTACGTTTCCAGCCGCTGGAGCATCCTCAATGAAAGCGCGGGCGGCATGGCGCTGACCCAGGTTTCGGAAATCCACCCGCAGTTACGCGCCGGTGAAATTATCGGCCTCAAGGCCGAGGGCAGTCTGCGCTGGAACATCGCAGTGGTACGCTGGGTAAAAACCAACGACAAAAACCGCCTTGATCTGGGCATTCAGATGGTCGCGCCCTACGCCACCGCCGCCGCCATCAAGTCAAGTCTCACGGCGGCCAGTTCGCCTTCCCAACCGGTACTACTACTGCCCGAAATTCCCCTCTTCAAACAGCCGCCCTGCGTGGTCGCGCCGCGCGGCCTGCTCCAGGCGCAGCGCAGCTTCACCCTCGAAAACGAAGGACAGACGGGAACCCGGAAAGCCACCCATTTACTCGAATCTACGGTGGTTTTTGAACAGTTTCAGTTCACTGAGGAATAAAACAGTTTTGGGTTGTTTGGGTTGAGTGTTTAGTTGCGAAATACGCTTTGCGCGGCGACTTTCACTAAACACTGCTGTTTTCCCCAACCGGACAAATCACGCTGAATTCCGCGCCGTTTTCCACGTTGCGCGCGTCGAGTTGTCCGCCCATGTTGTTCTCGATAATCAGCTTGGACATGTAAAGTCCAATGCCCGTGCCTTTTTCCTTGGTGGTGAAATAGGGGTCGAAAACCTTTGGCAGGATATCCGCCGGGATGCCGCCGCCGGTGTCGCGGATGATTACCTGGGCGTTTTCGCCGTGGCGGGTGATGGTGATGTGGATTTCCCCATTACGCAGTTGTCGGCCCAGCATGGCGTCCTTGGAGTTGTTGAGGATGTTGAGCATCACCTGGAAATATTCGTTGGGAAAGCCGTAGGCGATGATGTCCTCGGGCGCGTCCAGATGCACCGTGATGTTGTGGTTGCGTAGCGACGCGGAGAGGATTTCGAGGGTGTCCTGCACCGCCTTTTTCAGGCTGAAGGAGGTTTTTTCCTTGTTCGGCTTGAAGAAATTTCGGAAGTCATCGATGGTCGTGGACATCTTGTTGATGAGTTGGCATCCCTTGGCGACCGAGCTTTCGATCTGCTCGGTATCGAGTTCTCCGAAGTCGTTGGCGTCCTTGATATTGGCGAGCAACAGCCCCAGCGCGTTGAGCGGCTGACGCCACTGGTGGGCGATGTTCCCGATCATCTCGCCCATTGCCGCCAGACGCGACTGCTGCACCATGATGCGTTCCTGTTCGAGGTTTTTATGCACCTCGTCCTTGACGCGCTGCTCCAGGTTTTCATTGAGCGATTTCAACTGTTCAAGCGCCTGTGCAACCAACTGTTTTTGCTGGTAGAGGCGCAAAAACACGGCCACCTTGGAGAGCAGGATGGTCGGTTCGATGGGTTTTTCGATGTAATCCACCGCCCCCGCCTCGTAGCCGGTGATGCGGTGGATATCATCCTTGAATGCAGCGGTGACGAAGATGATCGGCGTACCGCGCGTCTGCTCCTCGCTTTGCATCCACTCCGCAACTTCGTAGCCGTCCATCTCGGGCATTTGCACATCAAGCAGCACCAGCGCGAATTCATGATCCAGCGCATGAGCCAGCGCTTCGTTGCCGGACGATGCACTGATGACATCGGCGGGCACCTTGGCAAGCAGTTTGCGCAACACGACCAGATTCGCAGGGACATCATCGACGATTAGGATTTTGGGGCGTTCCTGAGTCATTTCACCATCTCAATCAGAGTATTTGCCAAAACATCCAGCGTAACGGTGCGCGCATCGGGACAGGCTTTCAGCGCCGATTCGGGCATGGTGCGCGCCTCCGCCGTGGCCGGTTCCTGCACCAGGCACAAGCCGCCGGCGCTCGCGATGGCCTGCAAACCGGCGCTGCCGTCGTGGTTGGCGCCAGTCAGCACCACGCCGATCAGATGGCTGCCATAGGCATCGGCAGCCGCCTCGAACAACACGTCCAGCGACGGGCGGGCGTAGCAGACCTTCGCGTCGATCGACAGCGCGAAACTGTGATCGTCCTCGATCAGCAAATGATAGCCGGGTGGCGCAATATAAATCCTGCCGGAAAGCAGTTTTTCCTTTTCCTCGGCTTCCTTGACCGGCAGGGCGCAACGCCGGGCAAGCAATTCCACCAGCAGGTTGCGCGATTCCGGCGCGGTGTGCATGACCACGATCAGGGCCGCCGGAAAATTCGCCGGAAGCAGCGGCAGAAAACGCTCCAGCGCCGCCAGCCCACCCGTCGAGCAGCCCACCACCACGGCCTGGTAGCGGCTCATGCCGTCCCCTTGGGCAGACGCCGGTAAATTTTCAGGCGTTCATCGAGCGCGCGAAATTCGCCGGCAACCTGGGGAGCGAGGCTTTCCTTCATACCCAGGCACAACGCCCCACCACGCACCAGACTGTCGCAGAACAGTTTTTGCACCCGCCCCTGCAATTCCCGGTCGAAATAGATCAGCACGTTGCGGCACAGGATCAACTGCATCTCGCCGAAAACCCCGTCCGACACCACGTTGTGGTGGGTAAAAAGGATATTGGTCTTGAGCGCCGCATCCATTTTCACCAGTTCGTACTGGGCGTGGTAATAGTCGGACAGCGAGCGCGTTCCCCCAGCCTTGAAATAATTGCGCGAATATTCCTTGAGTTTCTCCGCCGGAAAAATACCTTCCTCGGCCTGGGCAAGCGCGGCGTCGTTAATGTCGGTGGAAAAAATCCGGGCGCGGTGATAAACGTCCTCTTCCTGCAACAGAATCGCCAGCGAATAAGCCTCCTCGCCGGTTGCGCAGCCCACCTGCCAGATATTGATACGCGGAAAGGATTTCAGCGAGGGCAGAATTTCGCGGCGCAAATACTGGAAAACCTCGGGATCGCGAAACATTTCCGTGACCGGCACCGACAGCCCGGCAAGCACCTTGGGCAGGCAGGTTTCGTCGTGCAACACCAGTGGAATCAGATCGGCGACGCGCTCCACCTTGAACTGGCGGCACAAGCCAACCACCCGGCGACGCAAGGAAGCACGGGCGTAGTGGCTGAAATCGTAGCCACGATGCAGACGCAGCATGTCGATGAACAACTGTACGGCGACATCGTCGGCTTTTGAGGGAAGCATAATTTGAATTTTAAATTTTTAGTGTTTAATTCTACTTTGTTAGATTTGAAGACCAAGGCCGTTAGTACGTCCCTTCCCCCCACGGGGGAAGGACAGGATGGGGGCGAGCAAATCATCACAACTGCATGATTTTAAATCTCCCCCACCCCAACCCTCCCCCGTTGGGGGAGGGAGCCAAGGCGCTGTTGGCGTAATCTGACAAAGTAGAATTAGTGCTCAATGGTGGTGCGCCTTTGGCACCTCTTTAAAATTAAAAATTGAACATTCGTAACTACTTCAGAACGAGCGGCGTTTTGCTACCCCTGCCAGGGACTGGTGTGGCGGTATACCCCCTGAGTAGTGACCAATTCTTGGCGTTTAGATAGTGGCGCACTCACCGCGCAACCCCAATTAAACATTAAACATTAAACATTAAGCATTGCCCTTCAACCATACCCGCATCATCGACAGCAGTTTATCGATGTCCACGGGTTTGGTCAGGTAATCGCTGGCCCCGGCGTCCAGACATTTTTCGCGGTCGCCGGGCATGGCGCGGGCGGTCAGGGCGATGATCGGGATATTTTGCCATTCCGGGATTTCGCGAATTTCGCGGGTGGTCTGGTAACCGTCCTTGCCGGGCATCATGATGTCCATCAGGACGAGATCCATGTCCGGGTTGCCGGCCAGTTGCGCCAGCGCCTTGTCGCCGTCCTGCGCCATCAGCACCTTCATGCCCTTGCTGCGCAACACCTTGGAAAGCGCAAAGGTGTTGCGCATGTCGTCGTCCACCACCAGCACCTTGTGGCCGGTCAACTGGTTGGTTTCGCCGCTGCTTTCCTCAACTTCGACGGGTGCGGCGTGGCGCTCGTCGGGCAGGCCGCTGCTGACCCGGTGGAGGAACAGCGAAACCTCGTCGAGCAGGCGTTCCGGCGAGCGTTGGCCCTTGATAATGATGCTGTCGGTGTAGGAGCGCAGCTTGATGACTTCTTCCTCGTCCAGTTCGCGATCCGAGTAGATCACCAGCGGCGGCATTGCCGCGCCTTTTTCGGTGGACACTTTTTCGAGAAATTCCAGGTCGCCCGCATCGGGAAAACCGAGATCGAAAATCAGGCAATCGATGTTGTCGGTGCGCAGCACATGGAGCGCGTCGGCGCAGCTTTGCGCTTCCAGGATCGTAATGTTGCGGTTGCCGATCAGTTCGGAAACCGTCTGGCGGGCGCTGTCGTCCTTGTCGAGCACCAGCACCTTTTGCGGGGCGTGGGCGGCGAAGCGGTTGATTTTCTCGAACGCGCCTTCGATTTGTTCCTTGGTGACCGGCTTGACGAAAAAGCCCACCGCGCCCATCCCCAAACCACGCAGGCTTTCGTCGAAGGCCGACATGAAATGCACGGGTATCTTGCTGGTGGCGGGGTCGCGTTTCAAACGCTCCATCACCGACCAGCCATCCTGTCCGGGCAGCCCCACGTCGAGGATGACGCCGGTAGGCTGGTGGCGCGCCGCCAGCGCCAGGCCTTCCTCGCCGTCGGCGGCGGCAATACATTTGAAGCCTTTTTTGCGCGCCAAGTCACAGACGATACGCGAGAAAGCCGGATCATCCTCGATCACCAGCAGGAAGGCCTCGCCCGGCGTCGGCATCAGGGCGGGCTGCGAAACGTTTGCCGCCGGCGCCGGAGGACTGGCCGGGCGGGTCACATCGGCGGGCGTTTCGGTGGGTGACCGGGGAACCGCAACGGCAAGGAGCGGCAGGCTGAGGGTAAACGTGCTGCCCACCCCTTCCTCGCTGCTGACGGTAATATCGCCGCCCATCAGGCGCGCCAGTTTGCGTGAAATCGCCAGGCCCAGACCGGTGCCGCCGAAACGCCGACTGGTGCTGCCGTCGGCCTGCTCGAAGGCGTCGAAAATCTTGTCCAGTTTGGCTGTCGCAATACCCACCCCGCTGTCGCGGATGGCGATGGCGAGGGTTGTTTCGCCGGGGCGGGAGAACGTCACCGCGACTTCGCCGCGTTCGGTGAACTTCAGCGCATTGCCGACCAGATTGCTGAGGATTTGATCGACCTTGCGGCGATCCGCGCGAAACCCCGCCGGTACGGCAGCGTCGAGGGTGGCGCTGAAAACCACGCCCTTGGCCTGTCCCATGTGGCGGAAACGCCGCTCCAGGCTTTGCCGGACTTCTTCGACGGGAATGTCTTCGGGCAACAATTCGAGTTTGCCGGCCTCGATTTTGGAGAGATCGAGAATATCGTTGATCAGACTCAGCAGGTGGGTGCCGCCTTCGTGGATGATGCGCGCCGATTCGATCTGGTCTTCGATCAGGTTGCCTTCCTCGTTGGCCGCCAGCGTCTGGGCAAGGATCAACATGCTGTTGAGCGGGGTGCGCAACTCGTGCGACATATTGGCGAGGAATTCGGATTTGTAGCGGCTCGCCATATCCAGTTCGACGGCGCGTTTTTCCGCAACCTTGCGCGCTTCTTCCAGAGCATGTTCGCGCTCCATCACGAGCGTGTTTTTTTTGCTTAATTCATCGTAGGAATTTTGCAGTTCTTCGCTTTGCACCCGTAGTTCTTCTTCGGAAGAACGCAGTTGTTCGGTCTGGCGCTGCATCAATTC
This sequence comes from uncultured Sulfuricella sp., assembly GCA_964451375.1. GTDB lineage: Bacteria > Pseudomonadota > Gammaproteobacteria > Burkholderiales > Sulfuricellaceae > JAGXQV01. The sequence continues at coordinate 6,374 of CAYVIN010000039.1, read as the reverse complement.
ATTGGACTCGCGTAATTCCTCGCTTTGCGCCTGGAGTTCTTCCTCCGAAGCGCGCAGGGCTTCGGCCTGGCGCTGGGTTTGTTCGAGTAACTCGCGGGTGCGCAGGTTGCGCGCGAGCACCTCCATGTTCACCCCCACGGCGGGCATCAGCGCGTCGAGCAACGCCAGTCCCGATTCGTCGAAAGTGCGGAAGGTGGCGATTTCGATCACCCCCAGCAACTGATCGGCCCAAATCACCGGATAAGCCACCACACACGCCGGCAACGCGGTTCCCATGCCGGTAGCCAGCGCGTAACGCTCGGGCGGCAGATCGTGGAGGAATATCGGACGGCGCTCTGCTGCACATTGCCCGACGCACCCCTCGCCGTGGCCGAAGCTGCTCGGCGCGCCGCTCACACGGGCGAAAAACGCGATGGCGTTGAGCCGTTCGGTATCCGGGTGATACACGTAAAAACACCCGCTCGCGCCATGCACCAGGGTCATCAGACGATTCAGGAGTTGTTCGGCAAGTTCCTCCATGGAGTTGGCAACCCGCATCGAGGCGGACAATTCCCCAACGTTGCTGCGCACCCAGCGCAACCCTTCCGATTTGATGCCCTCCTCCTTGAAGGTCGCGACGGTGCGCGCCATTTCGCCGACTTCGGTGGTCAAGCCGGTGTGCGGCACCTCGGTGGACAAATCGCCGCGCGCCAGGCGGATCATCGCCTCGCGCAGCCTATCGAGGGGACGCACGATGCCGCGCGTGATCAGCCACGCCGCAATTCCGCCGCTGAGCAGCAAAACGCCGAGCAGCAGCAGCGTCGCCAGGGTCATGTTGTCGCGGGTCAAACTGGCTTCCTGATTGATCCAGGCGGCGCGGTTAATTGCGAAATTCTGGATGCGCGCAATCCGCTCATCGAGCAGCGGCGCGCGTTTTGCATCGGTTTCGTGGAGGAGGGTGAACGCCGCCTTGCGATTGCCGTTTTCGGTGAGTTGGAAAACTTCGGCGCGGTCATACCACCAGGACGCCAACATGCCGTCGATGGCGTCCACATCGTCTATCGGCCCCAGGTATTGCGAGCGAATCACCCGCAGATTGTTGGCGATCCGCGTTTCGTAGTCCTCGACGGTGTTTTTGATTTCCTCGGTTTCCTTGGGAGACGCATGAAGCAGGTGGTTCATCTCCTGGCGAACCGAAAGAATGCCTTCCTTGGCGCTGTGGATGTTGTTGATCACCGCCAGCGGATGGCGATACATGTGCTCGGAGAACCCCGCCAGCAGGCGAATGTTGTAGAGCGCCAGACCGCCCATCAGGCTGGCCAGCACCAGCATCAGCGCAAATCCGAGCAACAGTCTTCCGATGATGGGCATGTTTTTGAGAGTCATGAAGTTTCCTTGCCGTTAGCTAGGGCGGAGTCAGATACGCGAATTGGAGCGGATGAAGCCGATCAGCCGCGCGACTTCCGCATCCGGTTCACCGATCGTGATAAAACCCAGCGGGTGGGTAAAATCGGGAGTACGCACGATGCGTGTGGCAACAAACTGCTTGCTCCAGCCGGACAGGCTGACTATCGCCACGCCGCCCGGATATTTCCCGACCAGCGGGATGGCGTCGCCGGGAATCTTGGTTTCCTCGATGGCGGCGCGATACTCCGCGCCATCCATGATATTGCGCTGCACCACCGTGCGAATGGCGTTGCCGAGCACCGAAGTCAGCGGGCGAATAGGCAGATCATTGCCACCCAGTTCGCGCCAGTTGGTGATTCGTCCGGTGAAAATATCCTTGACCTGGGTGCGCGTCAGCATCACCACCGGATTGTCGCGATGCACAATCAACATCAGGCGGTTCTTGCCCAGCGGCGTCATCACCAGCCCCTGCGGCACATCGAGGTTGACACCTTCCTTTTTCGCCACCAGGCGGGTGGTATAGAGCGCGTCTTCCAGCGATTCGCTGACCATCGCCGCTTTGGTGCGGCCCGCGAATAGCGCCATCATGCCCTTGCCGGTGCCCACCGCCGTGGTGCGGATTTCCGTGCCGGTGGCGTTCTTGAAAGGCTCGATAAGGGGATTGACGATTTCGTTGGCGACTGTGCTGGCGCCGACCAGTTCGAGCAACTCGGCGGCGGCAGGGGCCATCCGGCACATCAGGAATAAAGCCAAGAACAGCGGGACGGCGCGTCTCACCGGGAAGTCTCCAATGGAAGAGGGATATAGATGTTTTCTTTACGTGTGATTATAGGCTTCGGGAAAGACTCTGGTAAGAGCTGTACGGCTTGTGCGGAACACAAGAAAAGAAATCGAAGCGAACGCTCCAAAATGGTTACCCAAACGGCAGAGTATGCGGTGCGACGAATTGAACAAACCGCCGTGTTTTTTCGAGCCTCAGACAATGGTAGTTGCCGGATTTTGGATTTAAGATACACATCTCCGTCTGATTCCAGCTGACCATGCCACTGCCCTTTCAACCCTTGTTCTATACCGTGCTCAGATGGGTGCTGTTCAGCGCGGCCACCTTATCCGGGGCCGGCGCCTGGGTGTGGCATGACTATCAGGCCACCCTGGCGGCAGCCGACAACCAGCAAGCGAGTGTCGCGCGCCTGCTCGAAACCCATACCTCCCATGTCATCGCCAACGCCGACAATATTCTCGAACGTGCGCTCGACGAGGTGCGCGAGCACGACATCATGGGAAACGGGGGAGACCGGCGCTGGCCGCACTTCGTTGAAATAGCTGGGAAGCTCCCGGTCAGCGGACGATTGTGGCTGTACCGCGCCGATGGTTCGGCGGTGATGGCCTCACATATGCGCCATTCGACCAACAACGCGACCGACCGCGAATACTTCGCCGCGCAGCAACAACCGGGGGCTGGCCTGTTCATTGGCGAAACCGTCATCGGCAAAACAACGGGCAACAAAGTGTTCAACCTCAGCCGCCGCATCGACGCGCCCGACGGCGCTTTCGCCGGGGTGGTGATGGCGGCCATCGACATCGACGTTTTTATTCAGGAGGTCAGCGAACTCAAGCTGGGCGAAAGCGCCGCTTATACGCTGGTGCGCAGCGACGGCGCGGTCATCATGCGCCACCCCGACGCCGGTGCGGCGGGCAAGCGGTTTAACCTGAAATTGCTCGACGCAGTGAGGAAGCAGCCGGTAGGTATCTTCACCGGAGTGTCGGAGATCGACGGTGTTACGCGACGCATAGCCTATCGCAAGCATGACAGTCTTCCCGTTGTCGTTGTCGTCAGCCTCAGTCAGGATGAAATTCTATCGCCCTGGCGGCAGCGGGTCATAGTGCTGGGTAGCGGACTTGCGGTGCTGTTTCTGGTCGCCGTCTGGCTGACCCTTGTCGCGAGAAAAGCGACGGCGCACGAACAAAACGTGGTTCGGCGCATGCAAACAGTGCTGGATAACGTTGCAGACGGCATTTGCGGAATCGACGCGCACGGGCGGGTCGCGTTCATCAATCCGGCAGGGGCGCAATTGTTGGGTTACGACGCCAATGAGCTGGTGGATAAACCACTGCACGACAGCATTCATCATTCCCTGCCTGACGGTGCGCCATGCCCTGTCGAAAAGTGCCCGATTGTCAGGCTCTTGCACGATGGAACGGAAAAGCTCGGCACTGACTACTTCTGGAAAAAGGATGGACAGGGCTTTGCCGTAGAGTATGCCGCGTCACGAGCCGACGATCTTGATGGACAGCACGGGGTGGTCATGGCGTTTCGCGACATTACCGCGCGCAAACTGGCCGACGCCGCACTGCGGGCAAGCGAGGAGCATTTCCGCATGTTGGCGGAAAACATGGCCGATGTCGTCTGGAAAGTTGACCGCGACACCCGCTTTACCTACATCAACGATGCGGATCGCCGCCTGCGCGGGTTTACCCGTGAAGAGGTGGTTGGGCAATCGCTTGCGGATACGCTGACGCCGGAAGGCCAACTGATGCTGCCCAGGCTGTTCGAAAAGAGCCGGCAACTTGAGACCGAGGGCCGCAAAAATGAAGCCTTGCGCTTCGAGATTCCGCAACGCTGCAAGGATGGCCGCGTCATCTGGATCGACGTTCTGACCATCCCGGTTTACGACGCAAATGGTCAGATCGCCGGTTACCAGGGTATCTGTCGTGATATCACCGAACGCCGCCGGCAGGACATTGAACTGGAACAGTCGCAACGCCAGCTCGAATTCCGTTTGAAGGAACTGACCAATGAGAAAATTGACCTACAGGAAAAGGCGATCCGCGATTCGCTGACAGGTATCCACAACCGGGGCTACCTCGACAAAACCCTGCCCCGTGAATTGGCGTTTGCCCGTAGCGAGAATTATCCGGTGGCGGTGATCATGATCGATCTCGATCACTTCAAGAACGTCAATGACACGTACAGTCACGCGGCAGGCGATGAGGTTCTCAAGTCCCTCGCTGCGCTCCTGAAGCGCAGCGCCCGCGAAAGCGACGTGATTTGCCGCTACGGCGGTGAGGAATTTGTCGTGGTTATGCCGGGAATCTCCGCCGAACTTGCGCTGCAACGGATTGATTCGTGGCGGGCTGAGCTGGCCGGAATGACGGTGCGGTACGGCGATTGGGATATACCGGTAACCCTGTCGGCGGGTGTCGCCGGGTTTCCCGCGCATGGCGACGATATGGACACGCTGCTCGCCCGCGCCGATGAGATGCTCTACCGCTCGAAGAGTGAGGGACGCAACCGGGTCAGCGTTTATGGCGGCGCGCCGACTAACTATCCTGACTAACCGACTGCGCACCGGGTACAGGCGCGGCCCCTCAGCCGCCACTCTCCGGCGTCGTGCAAAGTTTGCGCAGGGTCGGATTGGTCGCGCCGTCCAGCGCGTTTTGCAAACCATCCAGCCAGGGATGGATGTTGGCCTGTAGGCCGGCGGGCAAAGTGGCCGCAGCATCTCCGCTGAACAAGAATTCCCGGAACACATCAGCCAGCGTCACGTCATCCGGGTCACAACTCAGCAGCCAGGCGTGGGCCGCGTTACGGGACACCCAGCCGGCCTGTTCCAGGCGCAGCAGAATCGCCTCGCTTTCATCCAGCCCCACCTGCAAGGCCGGCTGTATCTCCGCCAGACGCAGCGCCGCACCGCGCCGCCACGCCTCGAATAGCGCCTGCAAGGCGAGCAGCGCCAGGCTGAAGCGGAAAGCCGGGGTATCCTCATGGTCGCGCACCCGGCTGCGCCAGTATGGCAAGGCGGCGGCCAGCACCGCGCCGAACAGGATGGTCAGCCAGGACAGGTATATCCACACCAGGAAAATCGGCAGCGTCGCGAACGCCCCATAGACCAGCGTATAAGTCGGGAAAGCCGTCAGGTACAAGGCAAACAGCTTCTTCATCAACTCGAAGGCGAGGCCCGCCACCACACCCGCCACCAGCGCGTGGGCCGGTTTCACCGTGCGGTTCGGCACCGCTACATACAACAAGGTCAGCGCGGCGCTGGTCAGCAACCACGGCGTCAGCCCCAGCGGCAACAGGCGCAGCACCGGAATCTCCCCCACCCAGCCCAGCGACAGGCTGACCAGATAGGAAGTCAGCGACAGGCTCGCCCCAAGCAGCAACGGCCCCAGCGTCAACACCGCCCAATACAGCAAAAAGCGCTGCAACCAGGGACGGGGCCGGCGCACCCGCCAGATCACGTTGAACGCATGTTCGATGGTGAGCATCAACATAAACGCGGTCACTGACAGCAGCGCGATACCCAGCGCCGTCAGGCGCGCCGCTTGCTCGGAAAACTGCGTCATGTAAACCGAAATGATTTTGCCCGCCGACTCCGGCAACATATTGGCGAGCAGGAAAATCTTAACCTGCGTCATCATCTCGCCAAAGACCGGCAACGCCGACAACACCGTCACCGCAATAGTGAATACCGGCACCAGCGCCAGCAAGGTCGTATAAGTCAGACTGGCCGCCACCTGACTGCAACCGTCGGCGCGAAAGCGCCGGTAAATCAGGCGGGCCAGCGAAGCGAGATCGGCGAAAGGATGGGGCATGGATGATAGAATGCGGGCGGATTTGAGGATAACGAACATGATAATCCAGCTACGCCGCCACCGGGCATGTTAGCGAACACTTACACGGAGAGACAGGCGGGACGGCGACCTGCCTGAAGAACCAGCATCCATGCGGGGTTCCGGGGTGCCCACCGGAAAATTCCCAGCCGGGCGAGCCGGAACCGGAATAAGTGACGAGGAATGGGTAATGAGAGCGAGGCGTCACCCAATACCCAATTACTTCTGCTTTGTCAGATTTGAAGACCAGGGCCGTTAGTACGTCCCTTCCCCCAACGGGGGAAGGACAGGATGGGGGCGAGCAAATCATCACAACTGCATGATCCTAAAAACCTCAGTTCAGAACCGCAAAGGCGCTAAGGCGCAAAGAAATC
>CAYVIN010000038.1:0-36538 GCA_964451375.1 uncultured Sulfuricella sp. | reverse complement strand
CCAGCGGGCCGATGGTCAGATTGGGCACGTAATGGTTGTCCATCACGTCGAAATGCACGATATCCGCGCCGGAAGCGAGAACGTCGTCCACCTCCTGGCCCAGCTTGGCGAAATTGGCGGAGAGGATGCTAGGAGCAATACGGTAGTTCGGCATAGTGTTTCCCTCGTTGTATTCTTTATGCAAAGACCGGATTCTAACCACAAAAGACGCCAAATAACAATTTGCTTGTCAGCGTCCGCCGACTCGGGAAAAATAGCCCCCATGACCGAAAGCAACAAATACCGGATCGAAGTGCAGGTACGCACCGAATACATCCCGGAACAATCCGACATCGCCGAAGACCGCTTCGTCTTCGCCTACCACGTCACCATCATCAACACCGGCAGCCTTGCAGCGCAGCTCGTCAGCCGCCACTGGATCATCACCGACGCCAACAACCAGACTCAGGAAGTACGCGGCCTCGGCGTGATCGGCGAGCAACCCGTCCTGCGCCCCGGCCAGAAACACGAATACTCCAGCGGCTGCGTACTGGGCAGCCCGGTCGGCGCAATGCGCGGCAGCTACCAGATGGTGGCCGAAGACGGCGCGCATTTCGACGCGCTTATCGACGAATTTCCCCTGATCATGCCGCGCGTACTCCACTGAACCGCAGCACACCTTACCTCATGAAAAAACTTCTGTTGGCACTTCCCGCGCTGGCCCTGTCCGCCTGCGCCACCCTGCCCCTACCGGGCAAAACCCCTCCGCCAAGCATCACAGCGAGCGCCTGCGCGCCGGCCCCTGCGACAGCTTGCCCCGCGTGTCCCGCCTGTCCGGGCGTCACGCCGCCGACAGTCACCCCACCCGCCGCGCCACCGCTCCAGCCCGCCACATGGGAAGCCATCGCCGGCTGGCGCGACGACGACCTTGCGCAAGCCTGGGAAGCCTTCCGCAGCGGCTGCACGACCCTGCAAAAAAATTCTGCCTGGCAGGAACCTTGCACTGCCGCAGCCAGCCTCGGCAAACCCAATAACGACGCCCTGCGCGCCTATTTCGAGCAATACTTCACCCCCTACCTGGCCACCAACCCCGACGGCGGCAACGACGGCCTGATCACCGGCTATTACGAACCTCTGCTCTCCGGCAGCCGCGCGCCCACCAAGCGCTACCCGCATCCCGTCTACGCCGCCCCCGACGACCTCATCACCGTTGACCTGGGCAGCGTCTACCCGGAACTCAAAAACATGCGCCTGCGTGGTCGCCTGCAAGGCAACAAGCTGGTGCCCTACTACACCCGCGCCGAAATCGACGCGGGTAACGTCAGTCTTAAAGGCCGCGAACTGCTGTGGGTAGACGACGCCGTGGAACTCTTCTTCCTGCAAATCCAGGGTTCGGGACGGGTCAAACTGGACAACGGCGACACCGTACGTATCGGCTACGCCGACCAGAACGGTCACCCCTACCGCTCCATCGGCAAGGCGCTGGTGGATCGCGGCGAACTGACGCTGGACAAGGCATCGATGCAAGGCATCAAGGACTGGGGCAAACAAAACCCCGACAAACTCGCCGACCTGCTCAACTTCAACGCCAGCTATGTATTTTTCCGCGAAATGCCCGCCGGCAGCGGCGGCCCGCTCGGCGCGATGGGCATCCCGCTGACCGCCGGACGCAGCATCGCCATCGACCCGCGCAACATTCCGCTGGGCGCGCCGGTATTCCTCTCCACCACCTGGCCGGGCAGCAGCAAACCCCTGCAACGCCTGATGCTCGCCCAGGACACCGGCGGCGCGATACGCGGCGCAGTACGCGCCGACTTCTTCTGGGGATTCGGCAAAGACGCCGGCAAACACGCCGGCAACATGAAACAAAGCGGAAAAATGTGGGTGCTGCTGCCCAAGGGAATGCCTCTGCCGGACAAGGCGGGGTAGGGCGCTATTTTGTCGCCCGGATGAAGCGAGAGCGGAATCCGGGCGATGATACGATTCTTCCCGGAAGACAAGAGAGACAACAACTCGCTACGCGAATCTCTCGTCAACCAATCAGAGCCAGTGAAATCCCGAAGCCCCCGTCAGCTGACACATTCAGACAGATCGCCAATCCACGGGCTTAAGAGCGCAAGCAAACACTAACATCCAGAAGCCCTTCAGATTACCTTAACGCCCCCGCGATTCGCCGTGTTTTTTGTCGGGATCGGGTTTGTCCAGCTTGAATTCGACTCTGTAGCGCATTTCGCTTTTTACCATGCGTCCGTTGCGTTGCGCGGGGATGAAACGCACGTTGCGGAAGGCTGCGACGGCGGTTTCGTCGAGGATGCCGGGCGGGTCGCTTTCGACTACCGAAACTTCGCTGACCAGGCCGCTGTCTTCGATGCGTAAATTGAGGACGACGTATCCTTCCGCTGCGGCGAGCGCCGGGGTGTCGAGGTTGAACGCGGGCGGCGCGCCGGCGGTTTGCGGATAAACGTCGAGTTCCTTTGCAGTGTAATAGGTGGGATCGTCAACCAGCGGCATGTCGAGTGTGGGCAGGAATGGGGTTTTCGGCAGCGGGGGTTGGGGCAAGTCGATGTCCGCCGGGGCGGTTTTGGGGATATTGCCCTGCTCCGGGTCGGGCGGGCTTTCCACCGGCTCGCGCAGGATCGGGCGATCCACGCGGCGCAGAGCGCGCGGCGAGTCGATGACCACCCCGACGATCTGGCTGCTGGGGCGGATGCGTTCGCCGAGTTCGAGCTGGAGGATTTTCACTTGCACCGCCGGACGCGGGGCAGGCATGACCCTGACCAGAAACAGCAGCGCCACATGAACGACCAGCGACACCGCCAGCGCGGCGACGATCCGGGCGTGGCGGGGCGGGGTGGCGCTGGGGTCGAGAGAATTGGTGGACATTTTTCGGAGTATAACGCCGCACTATGCCTTTTTCGGCGTACCACTCTCCCGGATAATTTGCTAGGCTTAGCTCAAACTCAAAACAATCCTTGATCATCGGAGGTGTCCCATGCAAGCCGCTCTATTTTCCTGTCTGCTCCTGATTGTTACGCTTTTTCCCGCACCGCTGTTGGCTCAAGGGGCGCTCCAAAAAATCTCCATCAGCGTTCCCGGCCCGCGCAACATTTCCTATTTGCCGATTGACTTGATCCCCCGCATCGGTGCAGACAAGGCGGAGGGCGTGGAAATCCTGTTGCAACATACCGGCGGGGGCGGGGTGGCGCTCTCCAACCTGATGAACCGCAATGCCGATTTTGCGGTAGCGGGGATGCCGGCGGCGATGTCGCTACGCGCCAACGGCGGCAACGTGATGGTCGTTGCGGCGGTGGACGATGCGCCGTTGTTTATTTTGATGGTGCGCGCCGACCTGAAGGACAAGGTGAAGCGGGTGGCCGATCTGAAGGGGCGGGTGGTCGGGGTAAACACCAGTTCGTTGTCGAGCAAGACTACTTCCCAGCAGTTGGCGGAATTGGTGCTCAAGGCCGATGGTGTTTCCTCGGACATGGTGCGGGTAATGCCCGCCGGGCAAAGCTGGCTGGAGCAATCGTCGTTGCTGGAGAGCAAAACCGCCGACGCGATCATGGGTGACGAGCCGTTCGCCTCACGCCTTCTGAGCGAACACAAGGTATTTTTCCTCGCCAATCTGGCGGATCCCAAAACCAGCGAAAAGATCCCCGGTGCGAATTTCCTCCACGCCGCGCTGGAAACCCGTGAGGATGTCATCGCCAAAGACCCGCAGCGAGTGGAAAAAGTCGTGAAAATCCTGCGCCGCACCCTGGAATGGGTCGCCACCCACACCCCGGAACAAATCGTCGATGCCCTGGCGATAGACGACAAGGAAGAACGCGCATCACTCATCGCCAGCCTAAAAAAATATCCCCATTTATTCAGCAAAAATGGTCGTCTTTCATCCCGCCAGTTGAAGGAAACCGAGCGTTTCTTCCATAGCACCTCGGAGGGTAACGCCGTCGCCCAGGCGCTCAAGGTGGAAACCATGGTGTACGACAAATGGGCCGGGAAACAGGACTGATCCATGCAAAATCATCAGAATTTGCCGTTGCTGCGTCAAGCCTCCCTGCGTCTGGGTTTGGCGTTGCTCATTGCCCTGTTTTTAATCGGTGCAATAGGCTGGGGGTTTTACGCGGTTACCGAAAACAAATCCGTCGAAAATGAATCCCAGGCGATATTCGGCTTTTACGAGAACAAGCTCAAGGAATGGGAAAGCCAATGGGAGCGCGAAGCGCTGCATACGAAATCCCGCGTGGAATTCGCACGTTTTCTCGAAGACCCACAAACCCGCTGGAGCAACCTGTATAGCTATCTCACCGTACAGGGTGAACAACAGGCTTTCCAGAACGTGCTGGTCAGCGACGCCGAAGATCGTGTGCTATTCCGCTTCGGCGCGGACGGCGAAAGGTTGCCTGCGGTTTTTCCGCATAAAGGCCCCACCGGATGGTTTTTTGAAGCCGGAACCAACAAGCTGTTCCGCGTCTACCACCAGGATATCTGGCTCGGCCCGCAAGGCAAGGGGCGCCTGGTGTTGCTCAAACAAATCGACAACGCGCTGCTCTATCAGAACGCCCATTCCCACACCGATCTGTTTCTGGTGTGGAACGGCAAGGTGGTGGCCGGTTCGTTGGGCGATGCAGCTACCGTCACCCACCTCGGGGACGGCAGTTACCGGCAGGACGGCACCAGTTATCAACAGCGCAGCCTGAAATGGCGCGCCTCGGAAATCGAACAGCCCAATCTGCTGGTGCGTCACAACTTCTTTGGCTTGTTCCAAACCTGGCAATTGGCGCTGGGCGGATTGGTCGCCGCACTGGCGCTGTTAGGCGCTTCGTGGTTTACGCTCGGGCTATGGCTGATACGGGTCAGCCAGCGGATCAGCGCATTGGGCAAAGCCTCCCAGGAATTCAGCACGGATTACCGCCATTCCGAGGAAATCCACCGCCACTTAAGCAACGCCGACGGCGGCGCCAATGACGAAATCGACAAGGTCGCGGGGTCGCTGAAACAATTGACCGAGGTCGTTCTGCAGCGCGATCAGGAACGCATGGACAAGGAAGAAGCCCTGGCCGAAAGCGAGGCGCGTATCCGCGAGATCACCGAATCCCTGGCCGATGGCGTATTTGTGGTCGCGCCTGATGGAAAAATCACCTTCGTCAACCCGCAAGCCGCCCAGTTACTGGGTTACCGCCAGGAGGAGTTACTCGGTCTCGACAGCCACAGCACCCTGCATCACACCAGACCGGACGGCAGCCACATGCCTATCGCCGAATGCGCTGTCCATCAAGCCATATTGCACGGCGACCCGTTCCGCAATCAGGAAGACTTTTTCTTACGCAAGGATGGTTCGCACATCAACGTTTCCATTGCCGCCACGCCGATCAAACGCCACGGCAAGATTACCGGTTCGGTGGTTTCGTTTCAGGACATCAGCGAACACATCGCCGCCGAACGGGCGATCCGCGAAAGCGAGGAGCGTTTCCGCCTGCTATTCAACAGCGGCAGCGACGCGATATTCGTGCTTGACGGCGGCGAGAAGCCGGGATGTTTCATCGAGGTTAACGACATTGCCTGCCAGCGCCTCGGCTACACGCGCGAAGAATTGCTTGGCATGACACCGCTGGATATTGACGACCCGGCGCTTTCCCCCAGCGATTTTGAAAACGTCCGAAAAGAACTTGAGGAACATTGGCACGCCTTGTTCGAGCGTATCCACATCGCCCGCGATGGCCGGCGTATTCCTGTCGAAATCAGCGCACACCTGTTCACCCTCAACGGCCAATCGACCATATTGGCGGTGGCGCGCGACATCAGCGAACGTAAACTTGCCGAAGCCGCCATCAGAGCCAGCGAAGAACGCCTGGCGCTGGCGACACGCGCCAGCGGCATCGGCGTGTGGGATTGGAACATCCCCAGGAACGAATTGATCTGGGACGACGCCATGTTCCTGATTTACGGGGCGCCGCGCGGTCAATTCGGGGGCTGCTATGAAACCTGGCAAAACGGTCTGCACCCTGACGATGCCCGTCGCAGCGAGACGGAAATCCAGGCGGCGCTACGCGGTGAGCAGGCTTTCGACACGGAATTCCGGGTCATCCGCCCGGACGGCGAAATCCGCCACGTAAAAGCCGTCGCTCAGGTATTCCGGGACGAGCAGGGCAATCCCATACGCATGGTCGGCATCAATCAGGACATCACCGAACGTAAACGCGCCGAAGCGGAATACCGGACGTTGCTGCAAACCACGCCGGATGGTTTCTGGCTGGCGTCCACCCATGACGGATTGCTTATCGATGTAAACGCCGCCTATTGCACCATGGCCGGCTATACCCGCGAGGAACTCCTGACGATGCGGGTTACCGACCTGGAGGCGACCCACGATCAGGAACAGATCGCCCGCAATATAAAAACGCTTTTGCAGGGCATCCCCCTGCGTTTTGAAACCCGTCACCGGCGCAAAGACGGCAGCGAGTTCGACGCGGAAATCAGCGCCCAGTACCTGGAAGCGCGCGGCGGCGTGATCCTGGCCTTCATTCGCGACATCACCCTGCGCAAGCAGGACGAAAAACGCATCGCCGAATTGCTCGATTTCAACAGCAAAATCATCGCTGAATCCACCCAGGGAATGCTGGTTTATCGCGCGTCCGGCGAATGCGTAATGGCCAACGAAGCCGCCGCGCAGATCGTCGGCGCGACTGCCGAAAAGTTGTTGCAACAGAACTTCCGCCAGATCGCAAGCTGGAAAACCAGCGGCATGGCCGACGACGCCGAAAGCGTTCTGGCAAGCGGCAAAACGCTGCACCGGGAATTTCGGATCATCTCCACATTCGGCAAGGAAGCCTGGCTGGATTGCGACTTCTCGACCATTTCCAGCGGCGGAGAACCCCATTTGCTGGTGCTCATTTCCGATGTCAGCGCCTTCCGCAAAGCCGAGCAGGTGCTGGTGGAAGCCCGCCAGGTGGCGGAACGCGCCAATACCGCAAAGAGCGAATTTCTCGCCAACATGAGCCATGAAATCCGCACCCCGATGAACGCCATCATCGGGCTTTCCGACCTGGCGCTGGGTCTGGAGTTACCCCCCAAACTGCACGACTACTGCACCAAGATTCACACTTCATCGAAAGCGCTGCTTTCCATCATCAACGACATCCTCGATTACTCCAAAGTCGAAGCCGGGCGTCTGGAACTCGACAGCGTCGAATTTTCGCTGGAAGAAATGCTGGAAAATGTCGCCAATCTGTTCATCGTGCGCGCCGAGGAAAAGGGACTGGAATTGCTCTTCCAGATTGCCCTGGAGGTTCCCGAAACGTTGATCGGCGACCCCCTGCGGCTGGGGCAGGTGATGAACAATCTGGTCGGCAACGCGGTGAAATTCACCGAATCCGGCCAAATTCACATCCAGGTCGAGCGGGTCGCCGCCGCGCCGGGACAAACCACTCTGCGTTTCGCGGTGCGCGACAGCGGCATCGGCATGACGCCGGAGCAGGCAAACCGGCTGTTTCAGGCGTTTACCCAAGCGGATGGGTCAATCACCCGCAAATATGGAGGGACGGGGCTGGGACTCACGATCAGCAAACGTCTGGTGGAAAAAATGGGGGGCGACATCACCGTCAGTTCGGAGCCAGGCAAGGGCAGCACCTTTACTTTCACGCTCACCTTCGAGGTTCCGCAACACGCCAGACTCACCCGCTCGCCCACCGATCTGCGCGGTATGCACGTGCTGGTGGTGGACGACCTCGACATCTCGCGGCGGATTCTTTCCGAGTTGCTTACCCAGTGGGGTTTCAAAGTCAGCGAAGCGGCAAATGGAAAAGAAGCCCTGACGCTTCTGGAAAATTCCGATTCGGCCTCCGATCAGGTGGAACTGGTGCTGCTCGACTGGAAAATGCCGGAAATGGATGGCATCGAAGTCGCCCGCCGGGTACGCCAACTCGCCGTCAAGCATGACATCCCGCGCCTGCCGGTAATCATCATGGTTACCGCCTACAGCAAGGACAAATTGCTGGAAGAGGCGCAAGACGTGCAACTGGACGCCGTCCTTACCAAACCGGTGACGGCTTCGGGACTGTTCGACACCATCATCCGTTTTCAGGGCGGACAAGTCCTGGAAAAAGCCGAGGAAGTATTACCCGACCTGCGCGACAGGCTGGCCGCCATCCGGGGCGCGCAGGTTCTGCTGGTCGAGGACAACGAAATCAATCAACAAGTTGCGCAGGAATTCCTGGAACGCTCGGGAATCCAGGTCAGGATCGCAGCAAACGGCGAGGAAGCCCTGCACCTGCTCGACAAAGAGCCCTTCGACGCCGTGCTGATGGATTTGCAGATGCCGGTGATGGATGGCCTTGAGGCAACCCGCCGCATCCGCGCCCAGGCGCGTTTTTGCGACTTGCCGATCATCGCCATGACCGCCGCCGTTTTAACTCAGGATCGCGAAGCCTGTCTGGCGGCTGGAATGAACGACCACGTCGCCAAACCCATCCTGCCAAACGAATTGCGCGAAGCACTGATCAAACACATCGCCAAACCGAATAACCTTCCAAAGCGGGTGTACGTCCCCGCAAGCAAAGCTGACAACACCTTGCCCGAGCAACTGCCCGGTTTCGATTTCCGAAATGCACTGGCGTTACTCGACGGCAATCAGGCCTTGCTCATTAAACTGTTGTCCCAGTTCGCCACGCAGTTTGCCGATGCTGCCGGGGAAACGGCAACCTTGATCAGGGAGAACCACCCCGAAACCGCCGCCGACTACATTCACAAGATCAAGGGCGCGGCCGCCAATCTGGGCATAGTCGTTGTACAGCAATCCGCCGCTGCGCTGGAAAACCAACTTGTCACAGGCCAAGCCACACGGGATACCGAAGCGGGATTTGCTCAGGCGCTTGCGCAAGCCTTGGCCGGAATTGCCACCCTCACAGAACCGCACAAAGACCCGCTGGAACCAACCTCGGAGGAGTGTGACAAATGCGAGTGGCAGAAAGCCGACCTGCTGGCGAAACAACTCCATAACCTGCTCGTCGGCAATGATTTCGTTCCCCACGAGTTATTGACGGAATTCAAGGATGCGGTGGGTTGTCAGTATTTCCGCAGCAAAATCGAATTATTACAGCGTCAGGTAGACGCCTTCGACTATCCCCAGGCGCTGGCGACGTTGACGAATCTGGTGTGCTCGCGCGGCCATAAATTGAACCAATGACCCCAGGTTGGAAACACAAATGTCAAAACCCGAAGAAAAATCTCTGATCCTGATCGTGGACGACACGCCCACCAACATTCAGGTGCTCGCCGAAGCGCTACGCGCGGAGTATCGCGTCAAAGTGGCCACCTCAGGCAAAGCAGCGCTGGCCATTGCGGAAAATGCGGAATCACGCCCCGACTTGATCCTGCTTGATGTGATGATGCCGGAAATGGATGGCTACGAAGTCTGCCGTCGGCTCAAGCAAAATCCCACCACCCAGGGTATACCGGTAATATTCGTCACCGCCAAAAGCGAAATCACCGACGAAGAACGGGGCCTGCGCCTGGGCGCCATGGATTACATCGTCAAGCCGTTCCATCTGGCCATCGTCAAGGCGCGCGTCGCCAACCACATCAGCCTCAAGATGAAAACCGACCTGCTCGAATCGCTGGCAATGGTTGATGGATTAACCGGCATCCCCAACCGGCGGCGTCTCGATGAAGCGCTGGAAAGCGAATGGAAACGCGCCCAGCGTAATGGCACACAACTCGCCGCCATCATGGCGGATATCGATTATTTCAAGGGCTACAACGACAACTACGGACACAGCGCCGGCGACGTGTGCCTGAAAGTCGTGGCAAAGGCCTTGTCGAACACCCTGGGACGCCCCACCGACATCCTCGCCCGCTACGGCGGCGAGGAATTTGCCGCCATATTGCCGGACACCGATGGCGAGGGCGCGCGCCTGCTGGCGGAACACTGGCGTACGGAGGTGGCAGCATTGAAACTGCCCCACCAATTCTCCAATACTGCGGATCACGTCACCATCAGCGCGGGCTACGCGGTGTTAACGCCATCAGAACAACTCTCCCCGCAAAACCTGCTTGAGATGGCCGACAAAATGCTCTATCAGGCCAAGGCAGGGGGGCGTAACCGGGTATGCGGGTAATTCAGTGTTGAGTGTTGGTCGCCCTTCGGGCGTATCCTTAACCGGTCGTGCGCGAAGCGCACTCTAAAACTCAACACCAAGCACTCAACACTGTTTTTCAAGGTGTCGCACTGATAAATTGGCTCACGCCTTTTTCGTGGTAGGCGCTGGTGGCGCGATAACCGCCATGCGTACCGTTGGCGTCGCGGATGAATTCCACCACCGTGCCGCCGTTGTTCTGGATCAGGCTATTGGCGTTGTCGAACTGCTTGCACATTTCCAATCCCCACTGCTCGTCCTTTTCCCCGCAATAGAGGAAAAACTTCGCCCCCGCCAGCGGATTGGCGCCCAGTTTGCCGTAGGTCAGGTTGGAGAAAAACACGTCGGGATTGCTGCTGGTGTCGGTAGGCGTCACCGATAACGTGGTGGGAATACCGCCCGAATGCGAGATGGTCAGATCGAAGTATTTGTAGCCCAGACGATCCAGCCAGGTCGTCTCGTAGCTCACCGCCGAACCGCGCGAGAAGCCCACGTAAGCGACCCGCGAGAGGTCGTTGCCGTATTTTTCCTTCACATGCTGGAGGGCCTTGTGGATGATCCGGTAGACCTGGGTGGCGGTGGCGTAACTCTTGGTGCGCTGGTTCTGCCAAAGGATGCCGAGCACCGCGTAGCCGTATTTCGCACCGAACTCCAGTTCGTCCTTGGCCTCGGCGTAAGGGGTGCCGTCGGTGCCGTGCACCAGCACCATGATGCGCCCCTGCTGCATTTTTTCGGGCTGCCAGTACACCGCGTAACTTTCCTCTTCGGGCAGGTTGACGACTTTGACGCCTTGCGAGGAAACCTGCGAATAATTGGGCGAGGTTTTCCATACGCCCAGATAATCCTGAGTCGTTTCGGCGAGCGCCGGCTTGAACGCCTGGGTGGCGGTGTAAGCGACGCCGGCGCGGTTGCCGCTGTTGCCGGTGGAGGAGAAAGCCAGCGTCAGGTCGGCCCCCTTGAGCAGGCCCTTGCCGGCGAACTGCACAGCATCCACCCCGGATGCGGAAAAACTCCCGGAATAGATTTCCAGCGCCTTGCTGCCCAAATCCAGATCGACCAGCAAGGGTGTCGCCGCGCCACCGATCAGCAAGGTCGCGACCAACTGATAGCGGTTCGCCGTGGAAGTGGCGTACACCCCATCCACGCCGCTGCCCAGATAGGCGTAGGGCGCAGTGGCGCTGAAGGCGGATTTTTTGCCGCCCGCGTCGAGCGCGCCGGATAACTTGCCTTGCGCCAGAGTGGCGCTCAGCGAGCCGGTAGCGGGCCACGCCTGGGTCAACGTCACCCCGGCGTCGTCGGCTTTGCCCTGCCACACGGCGGTGGCGGAAAACTTCGCATCCACCTGCACCGCCAGGGCGCTGCCGTCGGACTTGTTGAGCACCAGCCAATATTCGTTGCTGTCGGTTTTCCACAAACCGGCGGCTCCGGCGTGAACCACGGAAGAAAACGCCCACAACAGGGCGACAAGCAGGATGCGGGACATCGGCAAAACTCCTCTGAATTGTTGTTGGTAAGCCCGGCGCGGAAGGAGCGCGCCGCCAATTTCACGAAACGGAGTTTAGCCAGAAAAAGGCGCGGAGGAAAATGCCTACTAATCCTCAGAAAAAGCGGTTTGAACCGCAAAGGCGCAAAGACGCTAAGAAAAAACAGAATATTACCCGTTTCAGTTTGCTCACCCGCCGGGTGAGCCGCAGGCTATTCCCGATAGCCCTGATTTCTTTGCGCCTTAGCGCCTTTGCGGTTCTGAACTGAGGTTTTCAGGCTAATTCCGCCTGGCCGGGAAATGCCGGGGGGTCGTCTATTTCGGCACAGTCACGAAGCCCAGCTTGACGATGCCGGCGCGCTGGGTGGCCGCCATCACTTGGGCAACCCGCCCGTAGGCCACTTTTTCATCGGCATGAAGCTGGACGTTGAGTTCGGGATTTTGCGCGCGCAAACCTTTCAATTCGCCTTCCAGCGCCTCGAACAACACGGTGCGCTGGTCGATGTGTATGGTTCCGTCGCTATCCACGGCAAGCTGGACGACCTTGGTCGCTTTTAGCGGATCGAGCTGTTCGGTTTTGGGCAGCTTGACCTGCACCGCCTGCATCAGCAGCGGCGCAGTGACGATAAACACGATCAGCAGCACCAGCATCACGTCCACCAGGGGCGTGACGTTGATTTCGCTCATCGCTTCGTTATTCGATTGTTTGCTGAATGACATGATTAACTCCGGTGATGGGTGACGGGTGATGAGTAATGGGAAAAAGCGGGGCGTCGCGTAGCGACGAATCACCCATTACCCATCCCTCATCACCCATCACTCGACCTTAAAGCCCGCTTTCATCGCCAGATGCAGAAAATCGGTGGCGAAGTTGTCCATCTCCCCAACGTACAGGCGCATCCGCCGCAGGCCATAGTTGTACGCCAGCACCGCCGGAATCGCGGTGGCGATGCCGATAGCGGTGGCGATCAGCGCTTCCCCGATGGGGCCGGCCACCACGTCGAGCCCCGCCGAACCGGTGCGGCTGATTTCCTGGAGGGCGTGCATGATGCCCCATACCGTGCCGAACAGCCCGACAAACGGCGCAGTGCTGCCGATGCTGGCCAGCACCATCTGGCCGTTTTCCAGAGCGCTTTGTTCCTTTTGCACCTGTTGGCGCAGGCACCGCTCCAGGATGTCTTTCTGGTCGCCGCTGTGCTGCAAATTCTGCTCGCCGCGCTGCAAGTCGCGCAGCGCCTCGAATCCGGCTCCGGCCAGCCGCGCCAGCGGCCCTTCGGCGCTTTTCGCCAGACGTTCGCCATCCACCAGGGTGCGAGCATTCCAGAACCCGCCGACAAACTCGGCGTTTTGTTTGGACAGGCGAAACTGCATCCAGCCTTTCATGACGATCAACGTCCACGTCGCTACCGAAAAAGCCACCAGCAGCCACAGGGTGGCGTTGACGATGGCGGAAGAAGAACCGAACATAAATTTCCTTTCTTTAATTCTTTATGTTTAATTTTTAATGCTTAATGTTTAGTTGTGGAATGCGCTTTGCGCATGAATTGATAAAAACGCCGCGTAGCGGCAACCGAAATTGAACATTAACCATTAAGCACTAAACATTGCCTTTCTAGTTTTCCAATTTAAACGCCAACGGCACATCCACCCACGCGATTACCGCCTGGCTACCGCGCCGCGCCGGGACGAAGCGCCAGGATTTCACTGCATCCAGGGCGGCCTGGTCAAGCAAATCCGCGCCGCTGCTTTTTTTCAATTCCACCCGCAGGCACTTGCCCTCGCTGGAAATTTCCGCGCGCACCAGTACATTGCCCTCAATGCCGCGCCGCCGTGCGGCAAATGGATACGCGGGCGGCGGATTGTTCAGGTAGTCGGCATGAAAACTGGGAAGCTCCAAGACCGGTTCCGCAGCGGGGCGAGGCGGCGCCGGAGGGGAGGCGGGGGCGGCGGCAACCGGCTTGGGGGCTTCCGCGACGGGCGGCGCGGCCATGACCGGCGCATCCGCTGCAGCGCTACTCAATACCGGTTGCACCACCGGCTGTTGCGCCTGCTTGGGCGACGCAACGGTGGCCGGGGACGGCTGCGGAATGCGCGGCGGCGGCGCAACGGGCGGTGCGGAAGGCGGCGGCGGGGGGGCCAACAAGGCCACGCTGATTTCTTCGAGCGGCTTGGGGCGCTCGATTTCCTCGCGAAAATGCGTCAGCCCCCACCAGGCAGCGAGGTGCAGCGCGGCGACCAGGGTCAGCGCGGGCAACCAGTTTTGCGTGGGTTCCTGTTGCGGCATGGGCAGGCAAATCTCGATTTTTGGACTCCTTAGAATACCATAGCCAAACGCCGCGCCCCGATGGCCACCAGCACCGCGCCTGCGCCCCAGCGCAGCCAGCGGGTCAGCCAGGGGCGGTCTTCCTTGAGGTTGCGCCCCAGCCAGCCGAGCAGCGGCACGATCACCAGCAGCGGCGTCAGCGCCGCCCCCAAGCCGAATGCCAGCCCATACCCCATTCCCGACCATGCCCCGCCCGATACCGCGCACAACGCCAGCAACGAGGCCAGCGGCGCGCACGGCGTGAGGCTTAACGCGAAGCCCAGCAGAAACGGCGGCGTGTGCGCGGCCCGGCGCGCCGCGCCACAAGGGCTTTCGCGGCGCAGCGGAAGGAGCAGCCAGACCCCGGCGGCGATGCTCGCACAGCCGATGAAAACCTGGCCGATGCCGCCGTCGAGGGTGTGGGTCAGCCAGCCGCCCAGCGCACCTGCAAGCATCCCCAGCAGGCTGTAGGCGCTCACCCGCCCGGCCAGGAATACCCCGGTATCGCGTAGCGCCTCGCCTTGTCCAGCGCCGCGCCCCAGCACCCAGGTACCCATGAAGGGCAGGCAGGTCACGGTACAGGCGGTCAGCCCCATGCTCACGCCGAGCAGCCACACCGTCAGTACGCCGATTTGCCCGCTGGACAGCCCCGCGTCAAACATGCTCCGCCCCATTTTCCGGCTTGCGCGGGGCGGCCACGATGCGGATCGCGCCGTCCGGCATTTCACCTTTCATGCGGCCCTTGTAATACTCGCGGCGCGACTCGAACAGCGCGAGTCGCCCCCACTTGAGCTGGATCGTCCCATCGTCCGGGCAGAATTCGGCGCAGCGCCCGCACAGCGTGCAGTCTTCGTGATAGGCCTTTTTTCCATGTTCGGCGGCGATCTCGTGAATGTCCATCGGGCAGGCCTGCGCGCAGACGCCACACTTGGCGCACTTGTCGTTCTCGCGCTTGACCAGACGTAACGGCGAGAGGCGCTGGAACACTGCGTTGAAGGAAAGCAGCGGGCAAATCCTGCAAAATGGCTGGCGCACCGCAAAAGCCGCCACCAGCATGAATCCGAACAGGGTGTTGGCGAGAGCGCCCAGGACAAATTCGACGCCGCCGCTACGCAGCGACAATTGCTCGGTGCTGCCGGTCAGCAGGGTGGTGGCGATTCGCGACGGGCATACATCACACCACGGGTTGCCAAGGCCGTGCGGGGTGACGCCCAGACCGGTAAGGAGCGGCAACGCCAGCACCAAGCTGAGCATCAGCAGCCACTTCACCGGGCGCACCTTGCCGACATTGTCGGCATTGAAACGCCGCAACGGCAGATTGAGACGCCGCCCGAGCTTGCCCAATAGCTCCTGCAAAGTCCCCAGCGGGCACACCCAGCCGCAAAAAGCCTTGCCCAGCACGAAAAAGAACAGGAAAAAAGTCAGCACCGTGAACAGCAGCGGCATCACCATTTGCATCGTGACCTCCTGCGCCTTGACGATGGCCTCGCCGACGCGGTGGTGCAACTGGTGCTGGGTGGGAATCAGGATGCAATACCCGCCGGTCTGCTGATCGTAGGCGCAGGACAGCGCCGGCAGCGCGTTGGAGAGCTTTTCGGCCATGTAGAAACCGACCAGATTGGCCCCGTACACCGTCACCAGCAACATCAGAATTTGCACGGTGAGACGGAATCGGCCCAGGGTGGGAAAAATTGTTTTTAACATGACGCTTCCTTTTTCTCTGTCTTACGCCGCCACAGCGGCACGGCGAGCGCCATGCCGAGCACCAGGAAACCCATCCCGGCCCCGAGACTCCTGCCGCGCGTGGCGTCCGGCGAATAGGTGTAATTGAAGGCGCTCAGGTAGTGTCGCCCCTCCGCCTCGTGTTGCGCCGCCAGCACGAAGCGGGCGCGCCGTGGCCCCCTGTGGTGGCCGTCCGCCTTGGCCGGTTCGTCGGCCTTGAAGTCATAGGGGAACAGCACCGTCACCCGCCCGTTGGCGTCGCTGGTGAAGGCGCTTTTGCTGCCAAACTCGGTTTCCAGTTTGACTTCATGGTTGGCGAGCGGCTGGCCGTTGTAGCGCAGCAGGAAAACCCACTTTTCGCTTTCGCGGTAGCTGCCGTGTTCGCGCGGCAGGGGCTGGGGAATGATCTCCAGCTCGTTGCGCCGCTCCAGCAGCATCCTGGTCGGGGCCGCACCCGGATTGCTGAAATACACTGCGGTGGAGGCGACATTGACGTGGCCGTCCTTCTCCTCGCGGGCGCTGGCCCAGTAGTAATTGCCGTTTTTCGGCGAGACTGGCGTGACCTTGGCCCCCTCCGGGGTGATCTCGATTTGCCGATGTTTGCTCTCGTCCGGCCCGTCCGGGGCGTACACATCGAGCACTGCGGCGTCGAGGTTTTTCAGCGCCAACGTGCTGCTGCCTCGTTCGCCGCGCCCGCCCATGGCGGGCTGGAGCAGCGGATAACGGGTCCAGTCGCGCCCCATGCGAGCACCCGGCGCGCGCCCGCTTTCGCCCTCGCGGGGCGGCCCGGCGTGGGCGGCGTGGTCTGTACCGGGCGGGACTTCGCGGGCGCCCAGCGGCGCGCTCAGTAGCGCCAGCAGCAGGGTGACGGGCAGAAGGATTTTTTTTGTCATGTCATTTTCCTCAGAAAGTCGCAGCGATACCGGCAGTCCAGGTGCGCGGCTTGCCGACGATGATTGAAGGATCCTGGCTGTTGTAGACGCCGTCATAGACCCCGGTGAGGTAATTGCCCTGGTCGCCGGCGCCGCGCGCGGTCACCCAATACTTGCGGTCAAAGAGGTTGTCGATGCGGGCGAATAGCGACCACTTGGCGTTGCCGAGCAGCTTCTCGCCCTTCAGCTCGTAGTTGGCGAGCAGGCTGAACAGCGTGCGGCCCGGCAATTTTTCCTGATTGATTTCATCCGCCCAGGCGCCCGATTTGGCGTCCATTTCCAGCGCCATGCGGAACGCCGGGCTGGCCTGCCAGCCCAGCGTGGCGTTCAACTGGTGGGGTGAAACACGCGGCAGGTGGCGCCCGGTGTTGTTGTAGAACTGCGCTTGCGGATTGGTCACGTAGGGGCTGCCGACCGGCATGTAGAAGGCGTCGTACTGGGTGAAATACGCGCTGATGTAGGTGTAGGCGATGTCCACGGAAACCTCGCGCTTGCGGTCGCTTTTTACTGATAGCTCGAAGCCCCGATTGCGCGTCCCGCCGATGTTGGCGTACTTGTCGGTGACCGCGCCGGCGCCGTATTGACCGAGGCTGGACATGATGAAATCCTTGCGGTCGATCTGGAATATCGCCGCATCAATATCTAGGCCAACGCCCAGCAACTCGGCCTTGTTGCGCACCCCGAATTCCAGGTTGGTGGCCTGTTCCGGCTTGAGGTCGGGGTTGTTGGCGGTCTTGCCGGTGGGCGACAGTGTGCCGCGATACAACTGGTCCATGGTCGGCGCGCGGAAGCCGGTGGAAAGATTGCCGTAGAACGAGGTGGTATCGCTCGCCGCGTAGTTCGCACCGCCGCGCCACGAGGCGACATTGAACGACTTGGTGGCAGTAAAGCCTTTCACCGTAGCGCCCACGTCGGCGTTGTAGAAGTCGCCCGAAGCGTAATCCAGGCCGATGTTGTCGTAGCGGCCATTGAAAGTGAGCGTCCACGCCTTGTCCGGCATGAATTTCAGCTCACCATAGGCGGCGTTGACGTTTTCGTCGGTGGCGTCGTTGGTCAGCACGGCCCCGGTGCGGGTGATCTTGGTGCAGGTCTTCTTGCGGTAATCGTAGGTGCCGCAATAATCGACCTTGGCGGTATTGAGGTTCCGGTACTCGTTGCGGCGCAGGTCGAAACCCGCCAGCCAGCCCAGGTTTTCCACCCCTGAGCGCCATTCGCCCTTCACCCCGCGCTGGGTCTGGTGGTAGTCGTTGTTGGTGGTGTAGGCGTTGACATCATTGTTGTTCGAGCCGTCCAGGTTCATGCGCTGCGGCGACGACCAGAAAATCGTGTGGTCCTTGTATTCGTAGCCGAGCAGCAACACGTTGCTGTGCGGGTTGTAGTTGTTCGCATAGGTCAGGTTGAGCTTTTGCAGATCCACGTCGAAGTGGCGCGCATAGTCGCGGCCTATGCTGCCGGTCGGGTCAAGTTCGGCCTGGATCGCACCCTTGACGCTACCGTGCTTGTCCTTCTGGCGCTGAGTCTTCTCGAAGCCCAGGGTGAGGTCGCTGGTGTCGCTCAAGTACCAGTTGAGATTGCCGTTCGCGCTATCGTTCTGGTAGCCCGACTGGAAATAATAATCGTCGCTGCGGCGGCTGCTGATCTGCACGTGGCCGCTGCCCTTCTCCCCGGCCAGCCCGGCGCGGGCGATGCCCTTGCGCAAATTGTACGAGCCGGCATCCGCGCCGACCGTGAAACCGGCGTATTTCGCGCCGCGCTTGGTGGTGATGATCACCGCGCCGGCCAGCCCGTCGTCGCCGAACATGTACGACGCGCCACCCTTGATGACCTTGATGGATTCGATGTTGTCGAGGTCGATGTTCACCTTGCCGGTGCGCTCGAACACCGGTACGCCGTCGATGACAATCGCCACGCCGGGCTTCTCGCCCATGTAGCGCTGGTTTTCGATGCCGCGCAGCTTGATCTTGATCTCGTCGCCGGAGGACAGATCGGCGGTCACGCCGGGAATCGACTGCAACACCTGCATGATGTTTTCGACATGCGCGTCGTCAATGCGCTTGCCGCTGATCACGCTGAAATTGGATGGCTCGTCGCGTTTGGATTCGAAGCGGTCATCAATCGTGCTCGAAGTCACCACGACTTCGCCGAGCTTGTGGGCGCTGTCGGCGGCAGCGCCGGAACAGGCAAGCGCTGCGCATACGCCGGTCGCGAGTTGGTGTAGCCGGCTTTTCTGGAACATCATTGTATTTCTCCCTGGCAATAATCGACCGGGAGGTTATTGCAAGCGCCATGCCAAAGCTAACAGACTGTTTTTACATGACTACCCATAACCTTCAGGATGTGCCATCTGCCACGCCAGGGTTATTTCCCACAGCTGCGATTTGACAGTATCCCAATGGCGTCGCACCATGCCGCCCTTACCGAGGAACCACACATGAATCACATTGAATTCCAGTTGAGCGGCGAACACGTCGAACTATGCAACCTCCTCAAGCTGACCGGCATCGCCGACAGCGGCGGGCGCGGCAAAGCCCTGGTGGCGGAAGGCGCGGTGACCGTGGACGGCCAGCCGGAAAGCCGCAAAACCGCGAAAATCCGCGCCGGCCAGGTGGTTGAATGCCTGGGCAGCCGCATCGAAGTGAAAGGGGCGTAACCACGATGGCGTTGAAGGCAACGGTATTCAAGGTCGATCTGCAAATTGCCGACATGGAACGCAATTATTACGCCGACCATGCTCTCACGCTGGCGCGCCACCCCTCGGAAACCGACGAACGCATGATGGTGCGCCTGCTCGCTTTCGCGCTGTATGCCGATGACGCGCTGGCGTTCGGCAAAGGGCTGTCGAGCGACGACGAACCGGCGTTATGGCGCAAGGATCTGACCGGCGCGGTGGAACTCTGGGTGGATGTCGGCCTGCCCGACGAACGCGAGGTTCGCAAGGCCTGCGGGCGGGCGCGCCAGGTGGTCGTGCTGTGTTACGGCGGGCGCGTCGCGGAAATGTGGTGGAACCAGAACCGCAGCAAATTCGAGCGCCTCACCAATCTGACCGTGATCGACCTGCCCACCGACCAGACCCAGGCCCTGGCGGCGCTGGTCAGCCGCACCATGCGGATTGCCTGCACCGTGCAGGAAGGCCAAATCCTGGTGAGCAGCGAAGACGGCGCTGTACAAGTCGAACCGAAGATGTTGATGCGTCCATGAATATACCTTGGCTCGTCGCGATTTGGCGATTTAGCCGCGTCTGGCGGGATGCGATGCAAGGCGCAAATTGCGCGGGGTGGCCGCACCACACAAGCAATTTGGAACGCAGCAGCGCGCCCACCAGGCGTTGGATAAATCGGTAAATCGTGGCGAGCCAGGCTATAAACCCCTTTGAGGCGCGCTGGAGCGCCTCCGGCAACAACCTGTGCCTCGGCAAATGGGTGATCACCTACTGCGGCAAAGCCCTGGAACTGGGCGCGCAACGCAATGAAAGCGACATGGGAACGTTCGGCGTATTCAGCTGGATTTTTCCCGACGACGAAGACCTCGCGGAAGGTTTGCCGGAAGACCAGTGGATTGCCGAAAATGCCGACTGGCTGAACACGCTGTTCAGCGCTCACGGGATACCCGCCGACGAGGAACACCAACGCCGCTTCTACCGGGCGGTCAACCCCCAGGACTGGCGCTGCGGCAGTTGCGGGGGATGTTTGTAATCAGGCCGCCTGCGGGGCGGAGACGGCGGCGGAGTCGCCCGCCGCGTGGCGCTCGACGAGGGTATCGATGAAGCGGCGCAGAAAACCTTCGGTCTGCATACTGTAAAAACGATCCACTTCCTCGCCTTTGCTGTACGCAATCACGGTCGGAAAGCCGCGCACCTTGTGGCGTCCGGCGATACGCATATTTTCGTCGGCATCCACCTTGGCCAGCAGAAACTCGCCGTTGTATTCCTTGACCAGCCGCTCCAGCACCGGCCCCAGCACCAGACACGGCCCGCACCACTCCGCGCCGATATCGAGAAGGATGGGAGTCTGGTGAGAAAGGGCAATCACCCGTTCTTCGAAATCGGCTTCTTCGACATCGTAGGAAAGTTTCATGGCGCGCTGTGGATTCCGAATTCGTGGAAGTAGGGAAGTTTAAGTCAGCCTCTCAGGGTTTCCCATTACCCGGATGGGTAATTCACCTTACCGATTTGCAACTTCGCGCCGAGTTGGCCCGTCGCCCCGAACGATATCAGCCACATGCTCGAAAAATACTTGTGTCGCACGGCTGGCGTCGTGCATGAAATGCTGCATAAACGACCTGCCCGCTTGACCGACCGCAGCACGAAAATCCCCGTCATCGATCAATTGCTGGGTATATCTGCAATAGTCATCTTCATTCTTTGCCAGCAACGCCAGATTCCGGCCTTGCGTATCGCTTTGATAAATAGACCTGGCCAGCCTTTGTTCTTCCTCGCTACCCATCCCGCCTTCGAGCAGCGGGACAATATTTATCCAGACCGCCAGCTGCCGGGCCTCGGGCGTATCCATCCACACGTTGGGAGTCCCCGCGCTAAGCGTCGTCAACCCCGCGAGTCCGGTACAAAACGGAAAGGAATCCAAATGAATATCCAGAAGCTTCGCATAAAGTTCAACGTTGCTGACCCACCCCATAAAAAAACACCTGTCTGAAATTTGATGTTCTTTCATGCGTTTTCTTAACGACTTGAGTTCCTTCACACCAAACCATAAGTAAACGGCATTCGGGTTGGCTTTGAGAATTCTTGCCAGTACGCCGATGAATTCAGGGTCGTCGATCTTTTCCGCACGGGCGATTGTGCCAAGCAATATTGCACGATCCGGCCAGTTTTTTCTTAGCGCAGCCAGCTCCCGATTAAAAATACGTTCTTCGTCCGATCCCGCTACTGGATATTTATCGGGTGACGGGATAGGGGTGGTTCGCCAATAGTGATTACCGTACCAAACCCCGGACTTTACGGACGATCCTCCGGCCATAAAACCGTCCCACGAAGGCAAGTTTTGGGGCTTCAAGGTCATCGCAAAATATATTTGTGTCGGCGCCAAGCGAAACGCGCCATCGAGAATCGCCCCGTTACTGGATATTCCAAGATAAACGAGCGCCGTTACGCGATCCTTTGCCATGGTTTCGCGCAACGACAACATCAATTGCACATACTCCGAATTGGACTGAACCACTTGAAAACAGACAATCCTTATCCCCATGGATGAGAAAGCCTCCGCCCATGCCGGGTCTATGCCGGCAACCGCATAAATGATCAGGTTGGCGGATTGGTTGCGTTCCCAACCTTTCAAATAATTCATCAGCAAAACATCCCCAGGGCTCCCATTAATCAAACATTCGGAAATAAACGCAATGGTGGGTTTTTGATTGGGATTTCTGGCGGCGGGCTGGCGGGGAGCGGGATATTTCTTTTTTATATCCTCAGCGGCGCGAATGACGCCGGGCATCAATTTGCCTTCGCAGGCTTCCCACTGCTCCAATGTATGCGGCTGCATACCGTAGGCGACCAGGGAAAAGAAATTCAAATGTTTCACATAGAAACAATCGCCTTTTTGCATCAAAATCTCTGTCGCCGGGGCAAAATATTCCTTAAACAGCATGGCATTCCACGCGGGCGGAGAACCTGCTTTATATTGCAACCACCCCACAAATATCGTAAGAAACCCCGCCTGGAACGCCGGATCGTCAAAACAATCACAGAAAAGACGAGGACTTACCGGTTTCGGCCAGTCAGGATGCCGGTCATACCAACCCACCTTGACCAGTTGCCCCCAGAGCAGGAATAGGCAGATCACGTCAACAAAATCCGCGACTTTCCCCGGCAATCGCTGGGTAAAATTGCTGAGCGCGGCAAGTTTTCCGATATCCCTGAATTCCTCATCCAGCAAGTTGATCAACGCAATCAGTCCCGGAGATGCGGGAATATGGTGTTCCTTGCCGCTTTTTTTGGATTTCAGCCAATCGGCGTCCGGCAGGAAATCCTCCTTGATGATCATGTATGAAATATTCTGTCTGGCAGGAAAAAATCCGGGATCAGTTCCTATGGCCTTGAAATAATATTTGGCGGCTTTTTTCATCTTACCAAGTTCATACAGGATAGCGCCGCAATCGAAGCACATATCCGTATTGCCGGGGGCAAATCGAATCGCCTCCTTGAGAAGCGTAACCGCTTCCTCTTTTTGTCCTTGACGATGACGGATCAAGGCGAACATATGGCGCGCATCAGCGTGATCAGGGGATAAATCCAGGATTTCCCGGAAAAGAACTTCAGCGCGGCCAAGATTCATGTTCGTCATAAAGTGACGCGCCATTTCATAATGGCGACGCACATCTCGTTTCACCGCCCTACGGCAGCATTCGCCAAATGGTTTGCCGCTGCCGCAAGAGCAAGGGTCGTGGCGTCTGGATTGTTTGGAAGACATTAAATTTCCTTACTTACCGGCATAGTAGAAGCAACCCCCACCATCCGGTCGGCAGTGCGGCTGTGCAGAAAGTCGCGCGCCTGCGGGCCGCAATTGGCAATCAGATCAAGCACACTCAGCGCGCCGTCAAACTCGCCCCAAAGCTGCGGATAGGGCGGGTAGTCGTAGCTTTTGTATTCCAGCGCAATGCCGTTGCGGCGAAAGGCTTCCTTGTCGAGATAGGCTTCCGCACTCGGGCCGCTGAGGTAAATCGTGGCATCCACTTTTTTCAGTAGGTCGATCAGCCGTTCGGTTTTGCTCCCGCTCAGGTTCAGTTCGCCGGACAGCCGGGTCGGAGTGGTTATGCCCAGATAACTACAAATACGCTGGATGAGCCTGATGTTGAGTTGGCTGATGGTGGCGTCCCGATCATCCGCGAGGCCGTCCAGTAGCGCCATCGCGTCGTCAACGTAAGGGGCGGCGCGGTAGTTTTCCCGCCACAGGCGAAGATGTTTGGCGGCCCACGGGGTGCGGTAGTCGATAGGCGTGTCGCAGATCAATTGCTCCACATGCCGGTAGGAAACCGGTACGGTGAGCCATTGCGTCCCATTGGGGGTCTTGATCCGGTTGCGGTTGCGCCAGTCGCCTTTGGTGTACTGAATATCGTCGTGAAAGACAAATAGATCGACAGCAGCGATGAAATCGAAGTAACCGCGCCAGGGGATAAACGAAGACTGGATAACCCCGACCCTCACCAATCCACCTCGATATAACCGGTCGGATTGCTATGCCAGGGAAATTTAACGACGCGAGGACGCTTTCCCAGGTGACGCTGGAAATATTCGTCCACTGCCCGGGTTTCCCCACCGAAGGTATCGACCGCATATTCATCAACCACAATCAGTCCGCCGCGCGCCATGTGCGGCACGAAGTTCTCCAGCGCAACGCGGGTCGGTTCATACAAATCCAGATCGAGATTAAGCAGGGCGATACGTAGCCCGTCGCCTTTTTCCGCGACGAATTCCGGGATGGTGACGCCGACATCGCCCTTGATGAGTTCGATGCGGTTCTTGTGTCGCAGGTGGCGATCCTGATTCATTGCTTCCTGCGCGAGCAACAAGTCATCTTCGACCGACGCCCCGCCAAAATAGCCCCCAGGGACTACGTCTTGCGCGGGGTTTTCCGCACCGTCTTCAGGATTGATCTGCGTAAAACCGCTAAAAGTATCGAAGCCGTACACGGTTTTGCGGATGTCGGTTGGGCAGAAGATTTCACAGAGCTTGGCCCAGGTGAATGTCGAACCACCCCGGAACACCCCGAGATCGACAATCACGCCGGGTACTTCGACGATGCGTTTGAACAGTTCGTAATGGGCGAGAAAACGGGCTAGGTTGAAGCGCGGCGTGAATACCGGGAAATTGCGGAACTGTTCAAAAGTGCTCAGCCCGGTATTGGCGTACAGCTTCTCCAGCAGTTCTTTCTGCCGCCGCTCCGGTTCATGACGGTTGGCCATGTCGCTCATGATGTTACTCCGCGAAAAAGTTAACGCCGCCGCGCAACGAAGAGTTTGCGGGTGATTTGCTGGGTGCATTCATAACGCCCGCTGTCGATGACGTGTTTTTGGATGGCTTCATTCACGCCGTCGTAAGTGGAAAAGGCGTCATCAAAACAAATCCACCCGCCGGGAAGCAGGTAACGCTCGATAATTTCGATATCACGTGTAACCGCAGCGTAGCAATGATCACCATCCACGAACGCCAGGCGCAAGGCGAGATCATGCGGCGCACAGGCGGCAAAATCGACAAGATCGCCTTTATGGGGTTCAACCCAGTCGCCCAACCGGGCGCTTTCCACTGTGGCGTTGTAGACATCCAGAATCCGCTCGTTACGCGCATAAACCGGCGCAATATCGCGCAGATAGGGCTCTTCCCAGACCGTTTGCTCGTCATAAGCGGTAAGTTTGCGGTCACCGACCGTCACCGCGAAGGAATAGGAACCATCCGAATTTCGAAACCAGTCGCTCTTCTCCGGGAACAGATCGACGCTATATACCTTGCCCTTGCCGGACAGCTTTGCCGCCAACCCCAGTGCCACCGCAGAACGCCCACACCAGGCCCCCAGCTCAAGAATGTCGCCATTCAGATTGGCGCTACTGAAGGCCAGGGTAAACAAGGTAAGCAACTGTTCTTGCGACGACCAGCCGGGAATCCCCTGAGTGGCTTGTTCGATCAAATTGGCGGCGGGTGAATACTGGATCACGATGGACTGCTTCCTTCCTCAATAAATTCTTCAATCATATCCGCGTAGCTGCGGCCCTCGTGGGGCCAGCGAGTCGCCGCCCAGTCCGGGCAGTTCCCACAAAAGGAATGGCGGCTATAGTCATTGTGCTGATGGGCCTGGCGTAACGCCCGGTAAAACTCCCCCTGCCATTCCGCATGGATGGTGGTGTTGCGATAGTCGGCGACATGCGAGCCGTGTACCCAGTCGGAGGGGCAAAACCCCAGATGGCCGCGTGCATTGACGACGATACGTTCCCACGGGTACAGGCAGGGGCGGCGCTTGCCCGCAAGCGGTATGTCACCAGCCTGGTCAGCCATCGCACCGGAACAGGAATGCAGCCGGCGGATGATGACGTAGTCCACTCCCTGCTCCTTCCAGTAACGCTCGAAATCGTCCTTTTCCGCAGCATTGCCGGGTTGTTCGACAAAACTCACCACCACTTTGGTCTTGGCCTTCGCCTCGCGCACCCAGCGGATCAATCGCAGGACGTTTCCCTGTGTGACGGCAAGATTTCCCTTCACGCGAATCTTTGCGTAAGTCTCCGGTTTGAAAGCGTCGATGCTGATATCAATCATGTGTACGCCAGCTTCGAGCAGTTTTCGGGTGCGCTTCTCATCCATGATTTTGCCGTTGGTGGTCAAGGTCACGTAAACCCCTGAAAAATCAACTGCCGCCTGGATCATGTCGTAGGCGTGGGGATGAACCAACGGCTCGCCGTTGCTGGCATAACGAATGTACTGGGTACGCCCCTGCCCGTGGCGGCGCACTTCCTCGATCATTTTTTCGTTGAGGGCGGGGTCGAGATGAAGGCCGCCATAATGCTCGGATTTGACAAAAGCAGGATGAGGACAATGGGTGCAGGCGAGATTACACACCTCGGTAATGTCCATGAGAATTTGCGAGGGGAAATCCGCTGTGAGGCGTCCCGCAAAATCATATTCCGGCGAACAATGCACAGGAGCAGAGTTGGAAGCCATTAGTTTTAAGTCCCTATCAATTGAGCAATATGGTCACAAACGTAATCCACATCGGCAAAACTCATGCGCGCGCTGATCGGCAAGGTCATGATCCGCTCGGCCAGCATGTCGGTAACCGGCAGGCCATCACCGGGAACATAGGGGTGATAGAGCGGCACGGTATGCAGCGGCTGGTAATGGACGCTCGCCCCGATGTTGCGGGCGCGTAGCGCCAAGAGTAATTCGTTTCGCGTCAGCCCGGTGTCCTGCGGATCGAACACGCCGACCAACAGGTGGCGGGCATGGTCGGCATCGAATGTTTTTTCCTGAAAAGGAATAAACAGGCCCGCGTCGGCGAGTCGCTCCCGGTAACGCCCTGCAATCCTGCGGCGAATATCCGCCATCTCATCCAGGCGGCGCAACTGGACACGCCCGATTGCCGCCTGAAGGTCGGTGAAGTTCATCTTGTAGCCCAACTCGACGATGCCGGGCGTAAATGAAAAAGGACTGACATAACGCGACCAGGCGTTGGAATCCATGCCGTTCATGCGTAGACGCCGCAACCGCTCGCACTTGTCGCCCCCCTTCAGCGCAATCGCCCCGCCCTCCGCAGTGGAGAGATTTTTGTTGGCGTAGAAGCTGAAACAGACTGTATTTCCCGACGCCCCCACCCGCTTGCCGTCCGGGTAACGCGCGCCGAGGGCATGAGCGGCGTCCTCGACGATGGCGACATGGGGTGGAAGAATGCCGCGCAAGGCCGCCACATCAACGGCATAACCGCCGTAATGCACAACCACCACCGCCTTGGTGCGCGGCGTCACGCGGGCGGCAACGGTCTCGGGAGTGACGCACATGGAACGGAAGTCAACATCACAGAACACCGGGGTCGCCCCCAGATATAACGCTGCATTGACGGTGGCACACCAGGTCAGGCTCGGCACGATGACCTCATCGCCAGGCCCGACGCCTTCGCCAAGCAGCGCGAGGAACAGGGCCGATGTGCAGGAATTCACGGAAATAACCTGGGGAGCGTCGATATAGACGGAAAGCTCCCCTTCAAAGGCCAAGGTTTCTTGCCCCATGCCCACCCAGCCGGAACGCAGAACACGCGTGACGGCGTCGATTTCGGCATCGCTGAAATCGGGGGTGCCAAACGCGAGATACGCGGAACGGATGGGAAGCGTCGAGCCGCCGCCATCCGGGCTGCTCAAGCGAACCTCGCGGAAGACTTGCGGCGTTTGAGCGGCGTTGGGCCGGCGTCGGCAACCTCGATCAGATGTCCGACGAACACTCTCCCCATGTAATCCGAGTCGTGAAAATACTTGTCCATGAATTTTCTCGCCGCCGCGCCGACTTTACTACGTAGCACTTGAGTCGTGAAAAGGCCGTTGACCCTCCCGCGCATGGAGGGCCTCGCCAGCCTGGACAAACAGGGGATTGAGCCGATCCAGATATTTTGCCCACTGCTCCTGAGTGTTGGGAAACAGCGCCGCCCGCGAAAACGTATAGCGGTGTAAATCCAGGGCAAGTCCCAGTTTCCCCTCACTGAGAACCGACCGGATGAGCGGCAAGGCCAGGTTTACAAAAATATTTTCGTTATGCGTTGCGGGCGCGCTTTTGTCGAAACCGCAGGAATCGATAAATCCGACTTGTTCGGCAGCGTTATTGCAGCCTTCCAGCAGGAAGTGCAATGCCGCCGGCCACAGCGTGGGATCGTCATCCGGCGTCAGAGCTTTGGACATCACCCGGCAAATCAGCAACTGGCGGATGATGCCGGGTTCATCCGGCATCAAGCGTGTTGACCGCTCGAAAAATTGCACCGCAGTCGCGAAATCCCCCAACTTCCACAAGGAAAAGCCAAATAGACCGCTGGTTTGCCAATTATCGGGCGCTAACTGGTACGCCCGAGCGAGGAATCCGGCTGCCGGATATAGGTTATTCCGCTCCAGATTGAGACGACCGAGATGGAACATAGCGTTGAAGTTATCCGGTGAAACTTGCAGCACTTCGCGGAAAAGCGCTTCGGCATCCTCAACATGACCATTTTCCAGGAGCAATACGCCCTTCTCGGCCAATTCATCGGGAGTCGGCTTACGCAAAGGTGCCCAGCCCAGCGATGCAGTTTTCTTTGCCGGCTCCGCGTTGGCTAAACGTAACTCACTCAAATCAAGATTTTTTTTGTCTTTCTTTTTCATTTCCCGCATCTCTTATCGCATCGCGAACTGAAGTTTAACCCAATCCGCATTCAGGCTGGTCAAACAGAAATGACATTGGAAAATGCCGACGCACACGAGCCTGTTACGGCTCGATCAAATTCATCGCAATGGCAATGGTTATCGCCTGGGCGCGGTTGGATGCGCCCAGTTTGATACAGATGTTGTCGGTGTGGAAAGCGACGGTACGCTTGGTGATTTTGAGCAGATTGGAGATTTCCGAGGTGGTTTTGCCGCGCGACAACCAAAACAGGCATTCGAATTCGCGGGGCGTCAATTTCATTTCCAGCGATTCTTCGCCTTCGCGCAGGCCTTCGAATTCGTCTTCATCGAAGCGCAGGGGATGAATCACCCAAGTGGATTCGACTTCTTCCTCTTCGTAGGCCAATTCTTCGGCGCGGCGTTGTTTCTCGTCCTGAAAACGCAGGCGGTATTTGGTGATGCCGATTACGTCGCCGTGTTTCAGGGGGGCTGCGCCGGCAATCGGCTGTTCGTTGAGGGTGGTGCCGTTTTTGCTGCCGAGGTCTTCAAGCGCGGGGGTAGGGTGGAAACAAATACGAGCGTGATCCCCGCTCACCCCCATATAGTCGATGTGAACATCATGGGTGGCGCGGCGACCAATGGTAATCGCGAATTTCTTCTCGAAGAAATATTCGCGTAATAACCTTGCTTCCAGGAAAAGCTCCAACTTGAACATGCCATCCAACCCTTGACCGATTCGCCCCCAAGAATCCGAACGAAATATTTTTGGCGCCACCATTTATTTTTCCGAACCACCGCACTATCCCCTGAAGCCCCGGGAATTCGGTGTTCAGCACCCAACTGGGCACTATAAGCCGAAAGCACACCCCGACGTAACTGTTACTTTTCACAGCTATTCAAAAAGTATAATTTGTGGTAAGCGCTCAACATTCAGTTTCCTTGAACACCGCAAAAAATGAAAAAAGCCGCCCGGACAGGCGGCTTTTATTTTCAACAAACCCTTTTTATTTCATTACTTTGCGTCAGCTTCACACTTCTTCATGAAGCTGTTTTTGGCGGCGCCGGCGAGCTTCTTTTCGGTCGCTTTGGCGGCGCAATCGTTGCCTGCGGCGGGTTTGGCGTCGGCCTCACATTTTTTCATAAAACTGGTTTTTGCAGCGCCCGCCAGTTTCTTTTCGGTGGCCTTGTCTGCGCAGGAAGCATCTGCCAGCGCGTTGCCGGCGACAAAAAAGCCCATCAGGGCGACGGCGATCAGTTTGTGCATCTTTAAATCTCCTTGGCGTGGTTTTCAGGGAAGGCTGATCTCAGCCTGCGGTCATTGTAGCCTGCCCTACTCATTCATTCCATGAGTCCCTTGAGCCGCTCGGCGATCTCGCCGGGCGGCATGGCGTAGGCGAATTTGGTCAGAAAACGGCCATCCGGCCCAAGCAGATACATACCCGCCGAATGATCCACGCTGTATTCGCCGGGCGGCGCGCCGGGTTCGCGGTGTTTCTCGTAACGCACCCGAAAATGGTCGGCGACGCGCCGCACCAGTTCCGGCGAGCCGGTCAGGCCGATGATGCGATTATCGAAAAATGCGGTGTAACGTTTGAGCACCTCGGGGGTGTCGCGTTCGGGATCGACGGTGACGAAGATCGGTTGCACTTGCGCCGCGCGTTTGCCGAGTTTTTCCAGAATCAGCGACATTTCCGCAAGCGTGGTCGGGCAGATGTCGGGGCAGAAGGTATAACCGAATGCCAGCAACTGGTAACGTCCCCGAAAATCCTGGTCGCTCACCGCCCGTCCGCGCGTATCCATGAGCAGGTAACGGGAGATCACGCCTTCCTCGGGTTGTTCGGTCGGTTTTTCCGCCGCATCGGCCAGATTCACGAACAGCCCCAGCAGGATAGTCCCTGCTAACCGCTTCATGCTGTTCACTTAACGCGACTCCGTTGGAATCGCCGCCTGCAACCGCATTCCCAGCACCTCGGCTTCCACCGCATATGCAGCGCCTTCGCGGCAGGGTTCCGGCCTGGCGCCTTGGGCGAGGAAGGAGTGCTGGGTGGCTTCCTCGAAGGCCTCGCCGTAGCGACGGGTTTTCGGGGCGTACTGGATAAGGATGTTTTTGATGCGCCCCGCGCTTTCCATTTGCGAACACGCCAATGCCAGGCCGTTAAGCCTGCCCAGTTCGCGAACTTCCGCGACGCCGGCGGGTTCAACCTCGGCCGCGAATGCGCCGGAGGACAAAATCACACAACAAATCAATGAGACAAGGCTTTTCATATCGACAACTCCATAATGCTACGTTTCAGACACATGTTTGAATTATACCCCCAGCATTCGGTGTGCAACCTTGACCTGTTACGGGATGCTATCTTCCTGCAATAGAGCGGCGTTATCATTGAAGGATTGCCTCAACGACCTGGAGAACCGCCATGCCTCACGCCCTCGCCGGACAACCCGCTCCCGCCGACGTACTTACCGATATCCCCGCCCTGCTCGCCGCTTATACCAGCCAGCCCGACCTGTCCCAGCCGACCCAGCGGGTGGCTTTCGGCACCAGCGGGCATCGCGGCAGTTCGCTGAATTTGAGCTTCAACGAAGCACACATCCTCGCCATCACCCAGGCCATCTGCGAATACCGCGCCGCGCAAGGCATCAGTGGGCCGCTGTTCCTCGGCATGGACACCCACGCCCTCTCCGCACCGGCGCAACGCAGCGCCATTGAGGTGCTCGCCGCCAACGGTGTGGCGACGCATATCCAGGTGAACGGCGGCTACACGCCCACCCCGGTGATTTCGCGGGCCATCCTCGTGCATAACCGCGACGCCGCCGCAGCGCGCGCCGACGGCATCGTCATCACCCCCTCGCACAACCCGCCGCGCGACGGCGGCATCAAATACAACCCGCCCAATGGCGGCCCGGCGGACACCGACGTGACCGGCTGGATCGAGAAACGCGCCAATGCGCTGATCGAGGGGGGCAATAAAGACGTAAAACGCCTGCCCTACGAACAAGCCATCCAGGCCGCCTGTATCACTCAGGAAGATTTCGCCGTCGCCTATATCGCCGACCTGGAAAACGTCATCGACATGGCGGCGATACGCAACGCCAAGCTAAAAATCGGGGTCGATCCGCTGGGCGGCGCGGCGGTGGCGTATTGGCAGCCGATTGCCGAGAAATACGGCCTGAACATCGAAGTCGTCAATCCCAAGGTCGATCCGGCTTTCGCCTTCATGACGTTGGATCACGACGGCAAAATCCGCATGGATTGCTCCAGTCCTTACGCGATGGCCAGCCTGGTGAAGCTCAAGGACGACTTCGCCATCGCCTGGGGCAACGATGCCGACGTGGATCGCCACGGCATCGTCACCCCCAGCGTCGGGCTGATGAATCCCAACCATTACCTGGCGGTCGCCATCAATTACCTGCTCGCTCATCGTCCCAACTGGCCGGCCAGTGCAGCGGTGGGCAAGACGCTGGTATCGAGCGGCCTGATCGACCGCGTCGTCACCGGGCTGGAGCGGCAATTCATCGAAGTGCCGGTGGGCTTCAAATGGTTCGTCACCGGCCTGATGAGCGGATCGTTGTGCTTCGGCGGCGAGGAAAGCGCGGGCGCGTCGTTCCTGCGCCGCGACGGTTCGGTGTGGACGACCGACAAGGACGGCATCATTTTGGGCCTGTTGGCCGCCGAAATCACCGCCGTTACCGGCAAGGATCCCGGCCGGCATTACCTCAATCTGGCGGCCCAATACGGCACCCCCTATTACGTGCGCATCGACGCCCCCGCCACCCCGGCGCAGAAAGCCGCCTTCAAGGGGCTGACCGGCGACAAGGTGAGCGCCGCAACACTGGCCGGCGACCCGATCACCGCCAAGTTCACCCGCGCACCGGGCAATGACGCCCCCATCGGCGGGCTGAAAGTCGCTACCGAATACGGCTGGTTCGCAGCCCGCCCCTCGGGAACCGAAGACATCTACAAGATCTACGCGGAGAGCTTCCGTAACGCGATGCACCTCGACGCCATCGTCAAAGAGGCGCAGGAAATCGTCACGGCGGCCTTGCAAAGCTGATGCGCTGTCTATAATGAATGTTTGACGCGCCGGCCCCGCCCGGCGCACCCCGCAAACGCAACCGGAAAGGAACGAATTTGACCACCCCAATAAAGAAGGAACCCGCCGTTCGCAAGGCCCCCGCAAAATCCCCCAAAACCGCCGCTAAAAGCGCCGCGCCGCGTCCGGCAAACGCCGGCGACACCGCGCCAAGCGACAATCAGCAGGATATTGAGCAGTTTTCCGTGGACGAAGCGGTTTCCGCTGCGCAGGAATCCAAAATCGTCGCCGTGAACGACATCCTCGCCGCCCAGCCGCCCGGCGACACCACTGAACTTGCCAAAACCCTGCAAGCCATCCTCGCCGGCGCATCGCCGGAAGACGCCCAGGTGCTGCGCAACGCCCTGCTCAAGCCGCGCGAAGCGGGAGCCGCCAGACAAATCCACCACCCCGACGAGATTCTCAACGACGACTGGCGCGACGGTGGATACCCTTACAAAAACCTGTTGTCACGCAAGAACTACGAGCGCCAGAAATACCGCCTCCAGGTGGAATTGCTGAAACTCCAGGCATGGGTCAAGGAAACCGGCCAGAAAGTGGTGATTCTCTTTGAAGGCCGCGATGCGGCAGGCAAGGGCGGCACCATCAAACGTTTCATGGAACATCTCAACCCGCGCGGCGCCCACGTCATCGCCCTGGAAAAACCCACCGAGCAGGAACGCGGCCAGTGGTATTTCCAGCGTTACATCCAGCATCTGCCGACCGCCGGCGAAATCGTCCTGTTCGACCGCTCCTGGTACAACCGCGCCGGGGTGGAAAAAGTGATGGGATTCTGTTCGCCGGAAGAGTATCTGGAATTCATGCGCCAAGCGCCGGAATTCGAGCGTAACCTGGTGCGCAGCGGCGTCCACCTGATCAAATTCTGGTTCTCGGTAAGCCGCGAGGAACAGCGCCGCCGTTTCAAGGAACGCAAAGTGCATCCGCTCAAGCAATGGAAACTTTCGCCCATCGACCTGGCTTCGCTGGACAAGTGGGACGACTACACCAAAGCCAAGGAAGCGATGTTCTTCTACACCGACACCGCCGACGCGCCGTGGACAGTGATCAAGTCCGACTGTAAAAAACGCGCGCGCCTCAACGCCCTGCGTTACGTCCTGCACAAGCTGCCCTACACCAACAAGGACATGGATGTCGTCGGCCTGCTCGACCCGCTGCTGGTGGGCCGCGCCAACATCGTTTACGAACGCGGCGAAAACGTGAACACCCCGCTGCTTTAACCCAAGCGCGCCGGGGCGGGTTTACCGCCTGCTCCGGCGCAAAAAATGTAGAACCAATATCCACCTGCGTCCGCAGGTTACCAACCACTAACTTTTCCGTTCCAGCGGCGCAACCATCCAGCGCTGCGCCAGCCACGCCCCGACACCACACAAAACCATCACCAGCATCAAAGGGCGCGCGCTGCCGTCATGCAACATCCCCACCAGCGCCCCGGCCAGGGTCGCCAATCCGAACTGGAGCGACCCCATCAGCGCCGAAGCCGCGCCGGCCTGCTGGCCGTGAGTGGCCATCGCGGCGGCAGTCGAATTGGGGCCGATGAATCCCAGCCCCGCCAGATAAACAAAAAATCCGCCCAACACCAGCACCAGCGGCAACCATCCCGCCAGGGCCGCGCCCGCCAGCATCAGCCCGGCCAGCGCCGGCCCCCATAACGCCCGGCGCAACAGCACCGTCAGCGGGGTATTTTTCAGGAACCGCGCATTTAATTGGCCGGCGCAGATCAACCCCAGCGCGTTCAACCCGAACAACCAGCCGTAATACTCCGGCGGAACCCCGTAAATTTCCATCAACACAAACGGCGAACCGGCGATATAGGCAAACATCCCGGCAAACGCCAGCCCGCCGATCAACGTATACCCGAGAAAACTGCGTGAATTCAGCAGCGCCGCGTAGTCGCGCCCGACCTGAGCGAAACTCAACGGCACAGGCCGGGCGCGCGCGACATCCTCCAGACCGCGCCAAATCGCCGCCATCAACACCACCCCGAAAACCGCCAGCGTCACAAACACCGCGCGCCAGCCCAATCCGGCGACGATCCAGCCTCCCGCCAGCGGCGCGAGAATCGGCGCAACCCCCATCACCAGCATCAACATCGAAAAAGCCTGCGCCGCCTCGCGCGCCGTGCAGCGATCACGCACCACCGCGCGCACCACCACCATCCCCGCGCAACCGCCCAGCGCTTCGAGAAACCGCCACGCCACCAACTCCGTCACGCTGCCCGCCAGCGCACAGCCGCAAGACGCCGCCACGTATATCACCAACCCCGCCAGCAACGGCTTTTTGCGCCCGAAACGGTCGCTCAGCGGCCCATAGAACAACTGCCCCAACGCCAGCCCCACAAAAAACCCGGCCAGCGTGAATTCCGCAGAGCCGGGCTGCCCCGCCAGGGATTTTTCGATAGCCGGCAAACCCGGCAAATACATGTCGATGGACAGCGGCCCAATCGCGATAACCGCACCGAGCAGGATCAACAAACGAGTGGAAATACAGGTCAAGGGGAAGTCTTCAAATGATGAAAGGGGAAAGTAGCGCGACTCCGCAAAAAATGTAAAATGCGGTCATGTTTAATTTGCCGCCGCAAACATGCTGAAAAACCATCTGGTCTGGAACGAACATCTCCATAGCGTCGGATTTGCCGCCATTGACGCGGAGCATCAGCATATCATCGAACTCATCAACACCATCAATGACATCCTCGGTTCGGGTCAGGGTATCAACGCCGCCTGGCAAATCATGGATGAACTGGTCGCCTACACCCAGACCCATTTCACCCACGAAGAACGCCTCATGGCCTGCCACCATTATCCCGATGCGCTCGCCCACAGCGCCGAACACCGCAAGCTGCTGGAACAAATCGGCAACCTCATCGACAAGGCCAAACATTATCCCTCGCAGGTCGGCGCGAATCTGGTCACCGCATTTCTTGCCGACTGGGCGGAATTACACATCGTCCACGATGACCGCAAACTCGGCGTTTTCCTGGCGGCGCAGGGAATATGCAGCCCACCGGTTGAGTCGGAAAAGGGGGCAAAAATAGGTATCGGGGGGATTTGATGCAACGCGAGCGCCAGGACAGGCAGCGCGTTTGGGAAATCCCCTCCCACGTTGAGCGGGAGGGGGTTTGCGTGTATTCAGGCTGGAGCGGAGAAGTTTAGTCGCATTCCGCCACAACAACCTTGCAACCCTTGCCGCACGACTCAACAGCGGCGGAGCTGGCGGCCTGCTTGGTTTTGCCGGTGCCGTAACCGGTGTATTCGGGGCCAGAAGCATACGCGCCGCACTTGGTGAACCACACACCGATACGGCAATTCTTCATCCCCTGGCCCTTGCAGCCGGCCATGGCGGCTTTCTTCGCGGCGCCTTCGGAATCTTCGCCGGTAGCGACGTAATAACCCACGTCAGCAGCCTTGTCACCGGCTTCGTCGTCAACGGCAATCGCGCCAACGGCAAATACGCTCAGCGGAGCAACCAGAGCCAGGCACAACAACATACCCAGAATTTTTTTCATAAACTTCTCCTGTCAAATTGAGGTTGAGGCATAGCGCCGTCTGTGATTGTATCCACTCAGCGTGTCTTATACGTGTCCTGACGGCGCTTTTACAAAATATAAGCGGCGTAGCCTTGCGGGAAGCGCCGCTTAATTCCTTGTCGCGGTCGGGAATCCGCTATCTCACGCCGAACCCTTGCGCCGTCCCATCAGCGTTCTTGATATAAACCACGCCGTTGTCGCGCCACCACGCCGCTTTGGCGATGGTTTCCCGGATGAAACGAGCCTACGCCAAACGAGCTTGGCAGCGCTGTCACTGAAAAACCAGGGGTGGATTTTTGAAATTGGCGCAAAAACGCCGGAAAAGGAAATATCCGTTATGCCGAAAGCATACTGATTAATGCTGAAGCAATAATTATTGCGCTTTGCAACAAACTGTTTTTAAACAGCTAAATCAGGATATTTGCAAAAACACGACAATCAAAAAGGCACACGTCTTATAGCCCATATAAAACATTGATATTCCTGATTAGTTACATGCCTCAGTTAGGCGTTTTTCCCCGGTGGCTCACGTGGT
>CAYVIN010000037.1:0-37096 GCA_964451375.1 uncultured Sulfuricella sp. | reverse complement strand
CCACGAAGACTGCGCCGCTGCCAAACCGAAAAACCTGTCCATGGTCGAGGCCGCTGAAAACCCCCCCGGTCCCCCGTTTCCAAAGGGGTGGGTGAAGATTGAACTGGCCGTCCCAAAACACCCCATGCTGCGCGTCCGTCCCGCGATTTTTCAGGGCGGCCAGCATCGCCGCAGCGGTCACCGCGTTATGCGGGGTTTTACCGAAGAATCCGGCGATTCCGCACATCAGCGGCTCTCCCGGTTTGGCATCGCGTAGCGTCCCCTCCCCTTCAAGGGGAGGGTTAGGGTGGGGATGGGGTGTAACAGCGTGGGGATGGGGTAAAAAGCGCAAGTCGCGCCGCAAGGCATTGATTTTTCGTGTGCCGCTCCCACCCCATCCCCCTCCCCACCTCCCCCTTGAAGGGGGAGGGGCTTGCTGCGCCAACCTGTGTGTATCCGGTAGGCCCTCCGGGAGAGGGCAGGGGTGAGGGCAAGCTGTGAAATGGCGAGCGTTCTCACAATCACCCCAGACGATCCGTCAAAACCTTACGAAACACCCCTTCCATGCGGTCGAGCATCACATCGACGCCGAAGTTTTCACGGGCGTAGGTCAGCCCGGCCTCACCCATCTGGCGGCGTAGTGTGGCGTCACCCATCAACAGGCCCAGCGAGGCGGCCAGCGAGGCGGCGTCGCGCGGTGTTGCCATCAGCCCGGTGACATCTTCCACCACCGCTTCGCGCACCGCCCCGACCGGCGTGGCGACGACCGCCAAGCCGCCAGCCATGGCCTGCATGATGCCTTGCGGCACCCCCTCGTCGCCCCACGAGGGGAGGGTGAACAAGTCCAGGCAGCCCAGCCATTCCGGGACATTGTCCTGATTGCCGACGAAGCACACCGAATCGGCGAGTTTCATCTGCGCCACCCGTCCTTCGAGATGGGCGCGGCGCGGGCCGTCGCCGATTACGATCACCTGCCA
The DNA here is from genome assembly GCA_964451375.1 of uncultured Sulfuricella sp. GTDB lineage: Bacteria > Pseudomonadota > Gammaproteobacteria > Burkholderiales > Sulfuricellaceae > JAGXQV01. Next base: position 36,140 of record CAYVIN010000037.1, on the reverse strand, counting down.
GTCGGGAAAATCGGCGCGTAATTCGGCCCAGGCGTCGAGCAGGATGTCGTGGCCTTTCCAGTCGCGCAGGGTGGCGAGTATCCCCAGTGTGGGACGTTGCGCGACGCCGAGCTTGGCGCGGCACTCCGCTTGGTCGAGCGGGCGGTAATAATCGAGATCGATGCCGGTGCGCACTGAAGTCATACGCGCCAGGTCGAAGCCGTTGTCGCGGGCCAATTGGTTTTTCAGCGCTTCGCCGGTGGTGACGATGTGCGCGGTGGCGTTTTTATACAGCCAGCGGGTGCTGGTCTTGTTATTGATGGCGGTCGAAACGTGGCGGGTACGCACCAGCGGCGGAGCCGCGCCAAGCGTGGCGCAGGACAACGCGGCGAGCCAGGAATCGGTGGAGCTGTGGGTATTGATCACGTCGAACTCGCGCCCGTAATAATCCAGCCAACGGCGCATGGCCCACAGCGCGGGCAGCGTCTTCTTGACCATCGGGATGGCGGTGACGGAAATGCCGCGCGCCTGCGCCGCCGGGTAAATTTCCGCGCTGGCCGGAGTGAGCAAGTGGACGCGGTGACCGCGCCGCTGGAAACCGGCCATCTCGGTGAGAATGCGGATTTCCTGGCCGCCCCAGCCGATCGAGGATTCCGTGTGGAGGATGGAGAGAGGTTTCATGATTTCAGGGTTGGTATCGGGATCAGGCGCTCGGACAGGTGCTCATGCCCAGCACTCGGGCAGCCTTGCGCAGGCGGTTGTCGAAACAGGCAAAGCGCAGTTCTTCGGTTGCGGCTTCCTGAAGGGTGCGGGCAGCGGCCAATTGAATGGCGTCGTAAGCGCGCAAGGCAAAAGTATCGGCGTATTCTCCGGCGCGTTCCACCACCAATTGTGAAACCTCAACCACCATGTATTGCGCCCAATGCGCTTTCAGGCGTTGTTGCGCGAGTTCCAGGTTGGTGGCGTTGGCGGGTATCTCGCGGGCGCGCCGGGCAAACGCCGCAACCGCCTCGGCCCAGGCGAACCGGCAGACCGCCAGCGCCGTGGCGGTCTGGGCAGCGTCGAGCACCAGCGGGCTGTCGGCCTCATCGAGGTAGAGTTTGACCAGCGCCGAAGTGTCGCAAAACAGGATCAACCCCTGTCCTCCAGCACCATTCGACTTACCGCCATCCCCTCGCCGCCCAATCGCAAAGGCGCTTCGAAGGCCGGTTTGCCGCCGCCCCAACTGAGTTGCCCTAACGCCAGCAAACGTCCAACGCCGCCGTCCGCCCATTTGGGTGCGCCGAGAATCCGCGCCACGGGGCGGTTGTGCGAGGTGACTTCGATCACTTCACCGGCTTGCGCGCGCGCCAGCAGACGGGATAGATCGGCTTTCAGTTCACGGACGGGGACTTGCATGACGACTTCCAGAGGGATGGTGTGACTACATTGTAGCGTGTTTAATGTGTTTTGTGGCCATAATCGGCGTCTTAATAATGCGGCGGCCTTTCCTCGGTCAGGTTGCGCGGCGAGCCGGGTTCAGCGAGATTGCGAAGGTGATCGACCAGCGCTTCGCAAAGTTTTTCGAGATGATCGATACGTTTTTGCTGCTGGTAGACCAGGGTGTTGAGTTCCTGGACCAGGTCTTCCTGGTAGGTCAGTTTGATTTCGATTTCAGCGAGACGGTCTTCATTCAAGATAGGACTCCAGTAGGGTTGGGCGGCGCGCCGCTGAGCGGGACGCGCAGGACGAATCGGGCGCCTTGCTCGCCGTTGCCGGCCTCGACCTGCCCGTTCATGTTCTTTTCCACGATCATTTTCACCATGTACAAGCCGATGCCGCTGCCTTGTTCCTTGGTGGTGAAATAGGGGTCGAAAATTCTCGGCAACACCTCGGCGGGGATGCCGCCGGCGTTGTCCTCGACGCTCACCGCCGCGCTGCCGTTATCCTCGGCGAGGCGCACCACGATGTGGCCGTCCATGCGCTGTTTTCCGGTAATCGCTTCCTTGGCGTTCATCAGGAGGTTCAGCACGGCCTGGGCATACTGGCCGGGGAAGCCGCTGATCCAGAGCGGCTCGGTGGGCAGGTCGAGGGTGATTTCGATGTGGTTGCTGCGCAGCGCGGCGCCGATGATGAAGGCGCCGTCGCGCGCCGCCTGGGCCGCGTCGAACACCACCCGCTCGCGGTCGGGGCGGAAGAAGCGGCGGAAATCATCGATGGTGGTGGACATCCGATCCAACAGGCTCTGGGCATCCTTCACGTCGCGGGCGAGGGTTTCATTGGTCATGTAGTGACCACGAAAATCCTCCGCCATGTTCTGCACCAGCAGGCCCAGCGAGGTGAGCGGCTGGCGCCACTGGTGAGCGATGTTGTGGACCATTTCCCCCATCGCGGCGAGGCGCGATTGCTGGATCAGCAGGTGATCCTTTTCGCGGTTTTTCGCGACTTCTTCCTGAATCCGCGCGGCGAGGGTTTCGTTAAGCTGCTTCAGGGCTTCCTCGGCACGGCGGCGCTCGAGGATTTCATGTAACAGTTCGTCCTGGTAGTTGCGCATGTCTTCGCGCATCGCGGCGAAACTTTGCGCCAGCATGCCCACTTCGTCGGCGCTGGGCGGCGGCAAGGGTTGCTCGAAATTGCGCCGGGCGAGTTCGCGGGCTGCGGCGGCGAGGCTCCGCGCCGGGCGGATCACCGCCAGTTCCAGCACCAGCCCGCTGACTACCGCAAGCGTCGCAACGATGCCCAGCAAGGCCAGCAACAACAGGTGGTGATGGCTGCGTTCGCCGGCCAGGGACGGCGCAACGTCGATGCTGACCACCAGCCGCCCGAGCCGCATGTCGAGGTAATCGACGCGGCGCTCGACGGTGCGGATCTCCGTGTTCGCGCCAGGGGCCGGCGGCGCGACGCCGGCCAGCGGATACATCTGGCGGTTTGCTGCGTCGTAGAGGCATATCTCCACCCAGTCGGTATTTTTCCTGCCGAGCGCCTGGATGTTTTCGTGGATGGTGTCGAGCTGCTTGCTCAACAACAGTGGGATCAGGCCCTCCACGACGCTGTCCAGATGGCGCTCCAGCAGCGTCATGTGACGCGCCTCGGCATTCGCCAGCGAACGGGGTATCCACACCGCGTAGAGCAACCAGCCCGCCAGCAGACTCACCAGCAACAGTGGAATCAGCAGCTTGTGACGCAAACTCACTTCGGCTCGACCCAATAGGCATCCAGCCCCCACGAGCGCATCGGCGTGTAATCGCCGATCTCGGCGGGCGCCGCACGTTTCATCGGCACTTCCGCAAGCAGCGCCTGGCCGGCGGGAGTGGCGGCCAGTTCGAGCAAGGCGCGGCGCAGCTTTTCACGCACCGCCTTGGGTACGCGCGGATGCGCGGCGACCGGATGCGAGGGCAATTCGCGGCTGGTATAGAGGATGCGCAAGGCGTCGCGAACCGACTGATCCTGCTCCTCCAGGGTTTTCTCGACACCGCCGCCGGCCTCAGCCAGTCCGGTGGCGACATGCAGATACACCGAGCTATGGGTTTTCACGTATTGCGGCGCCATTTTCACGTGATGCAGGCGTTCCAGGTCGGCACGCAGCAGCAGGCTGGCGCCCAGCGCATTCGGCGATGGCATCGCCAGGGTCTTGCCCTGCAGGTCGGCCAGGGAGCGCGCCGGGCTGTCCTTGCGCACCACCAGGATGCCGCGCAACGGCTCGGCATCGCGCACCAGCGGAATGTAACCCTGATGGGTGCTTTCGCGGAGGATGTGATAGGGGTTGGCGTAGACGAAATCGAACGAGCCGTTCAGCAGCTCATGCTCGAACTCGGGTACGCTGAGCGTGGCCACCAGCTTGAGTTCCAGGCCGCTGCGCTTTTCCAGTTCGTCCACCACCGGCTTCCAGATGCGGAACAGTTTGCGCTGCTCGAACTGCGGCACCACCGCGAAACTATAGCTTTCCGCCGCCCGGCAAACCCCGCTGACCGCCAGAACCGCCACGCCCAACCAACACATCAGCACCTTGCCGAGCCAGGCGCCGGGTACCAGATGTTTTGCGGACATGTTACCCCCTTCAGGTTTTCGTTCTTGGAATGATACGAAGAATAGCAACTAATCGGTTTCGTTGCCGAGGGCGCGATATACCACTTCCACGACTTCCAGTTCCTCCACTCCGCCCGGTGTGCGTAGCGTCACCACGTCGCCTTCGCGGGCCTTGAGCAGCGCCCGCGCCAGCGGCGAAACCCAGCTGATGTGACCGTGGCCGGGATTCGCCTCGTCCACCCCGACGATGCTGTAGGTGTGTTCAGCGCCGCGCGCGTCGGCGACCGTGACGGTTGCGCCGAAAAACACCTGGTCGCATTCCTCACGTTGGGCGGGGTCAACCACTTCGGCGTTGTCGAGCCGTTTGGAGAGGAAACGGATGCGCCGATCGATTTCGCGCAGGCGTTTTTTTCCGTAGATATAGTCGCCGTTTTCCGAGCGGTCGCCGTTGGAGGCCGCCCAATGGATGACTTTCACCAGTTCCGGGCGTTCGCGTTTCCACAATTGATCGAGTTCGTCCTGCAAACGCTGAAAACCCGCCGGCGTGATGTAGTTCTTCACGCCCACCGGCAATTGTTGGGCGGGTTCGAGTTCGTCGTCTTCCGCGTCGTCATTTTCGCGGGTGAAGGCTTTGCTCATGGCGGCGTTTCAGGACTGGAAAGGCTTATTTTACCTCATCGGCCCCGCTCGCACCGGACATCAATTCGTTGCAATTGGCGCCGGGCAAACCAACTGACGCCAAATGCCGTGAGGAAAAAAAGCCCGTCGCAAGGACGGGCAGAATTATTGGGGGAGAGAAGCGTCTTGTCGCCGCTCCTGGAGATGGGGTTCATGAACATCGCAGCAAATTGACAGGCGGCGAGAGGCGATGCTACTTTGCCCGCCACCCTTAATGACCGACTGTGAGTGTGCGCCATGGACAAACCCGCCAACCCCCGCAACAAAACTTCCCGGCTTCCCGTTGTGCCGGTCACCACTCAACGCACTCTCGCCAAAACCGGCATGGGTATTTCGATGGGCGTACTGGTGTGGTCGGCAATGGCGCGCGGGCGTCAGGCGCTGCGTTACCACACCCTGGCGGGCGTCGCCCTGCTCGGCTTCACGGTGTGGCACATTGCGCTGTACAAGTCGCGCAACAAAACTTTCGACGAATAATCCCATATATACCTTGCCTCGCCACACGTCTGGCGGGCGCGCTGCGGCGTTGCGAATTGCTTGTGTGGTGCGGCCACACCGCACAATTTGCGCCTTGCATCGCATCCCGCCAGACGCGGCTAAATCGCCAAATTGCGACGAGGCAGGGTATAGCGCTCCAGCGACGACGCGATTGCCTGTTCCTGATACCCGGAGCAAGGAGATTGGGCGGCTTTCGCAGTATTTCCACAGGTTCCCAGAGGGAGGCTGCGAGCCGCCACAGCAGTCTCTTCCCCCTGGCAGGGGAGGCGAGCAAAACGCCGTCATCCTGAGCAGTTACGCTCTATACTGAAAAATCGATAATGAAAGTAGCACGAAGCTAACTTGAAATACCCCTCACCCCGCTTTGCTCATACCATGGTTGAGAAAAATTGCATGATGCCACCGAAGCGCCGCTTGTTCCTCACCGCTCTCGGCGCCTTGGGTCTTTCTGCGCTGATTTCAGGATGCTGGCGCGCCACCCCGCCGCTACGCATTGCCTCCAATCCCTGGGTTGGCTACGAATTCATGTTCCTGGCCCGGCATGAGGGCTGGATATCTCCGCAGGATGCCGTTCTTGTCGAGGCCGGATCAGCCACTGGCGCGCTGGATCTGCTGGCTTCGGGGAAGGCCGACGGCGCGGCGCTGACGCTTGACGAAATGTTGCGCGCCCGCGAACAAGGACTGCCGTTGATGGCGGTGCTGGTGTTCGACATTTCGATGGGGGCCGATGTGTTGCTGGTCAAGCAGGGTGTTGAAACCCTGGCGCAGCTCAAGGGCAAGCGCATCGGCTTCGAGCAGTCTGCGGTGGGCGCGTTGATGCTGCACAAGGCGCTGGAAGCCGCAGGACTGCAAGCTGGTGACGTGCAGGTTGTTCCTGCGACTGTTGACCGCCACATTGAAGTGTGGCGGTCGGGAAAAGTCGATGCGCTGATCACCTTCGAGCCCATTTCCAGTCGCTTGCTGGCGGAAGATGCGCGGCGCCTGTTCGATAGCAGCAGGATTCCGGATACCATCTTTGACGTGCTGGCAGTGACGCCGACGGTGGCAAAGCACTACCACGAGGCCTTGCATCAACTGGTCGCGGCGCATTTCCGGGGGCTGACCGCTTTCCACAAGAATCCCTATGACACGGCCTACCGCATGGCGGAGCGCTTCAAACTGTCGCCCAAGGAAGTTATTGCCGCCTACAAGGGGCTGGAGATGCCCAACGCGAGCCGGAACCACAAGTTTTTGCACGGCGAGAATTCGGTCATCGTCAACGCTGCCAGGGAGTTAGGCGTGATCATGGCGCAGGCCGGTCTTCTGAAAAACAGCCGGATCGATCTATCCCATCTGGTCAGTAGCGACTTCATTCCCAGGGAAGAAAAGAAATGACACAAATTCTGCGCCTGCTGTGGCTCGGCGTACTGCTGGCGGCCCAGGCGGCATTTGCCGAGGAGCCGCTGACCATCGGTGTGTTTGCATTCCGTGACAAGGCGGAAACGGTCAAGAAATTTCAGCCCTTGGCCGATTATCTGGAACGTACCTTGCCCGGCCAGCGCTTTGTGCTGAAAAGTTACACCTACGACGAGTTGGAAAAAGCGATCGAGCGGCGTGAGGTGGATTTCGTGCTCAGCCATGCCGCGCATTACGTTGCGATCCGCGAGCGCAATGCGCTTTCCTCGCCGTTGGCGACCATGATCGAGCGCGAAAAGAACCAGCCGATGCCGGTCTACGGCGGCGCGATCATCGTGCGCCCCGACCGCGCCGATCTCGTGAAACTGGCCGACCTCAGGGGCAAGACGGTTGCCACCTCCAGCATCAAGGGTTTTGCCAGCTACCAGATGCAGGCCTATGAACTATACAAGATTGGTCTGGCTATCCCCGACGATGTCAAGGTGATCGAAGTCGAATTGCCCATCGACCGTTCCGTGACGGCTGTGCTTGACGGCAAGGCCGATGCGGCTTTCGTGCGCATGGGGCTGATTGAGCAAATGGCTCAGGAAGGCAAGCTCGATCTGAACCGCGTCAAGGTGCTCAACCCGCAAAAACTGGCGGGATTCGGCTATGCATTTTCCACCACCCTCTATCCGCTCTGGCCCTTCGTGACGATGCCGCAAGTCTCGGACGCCTTGGCAGCCAAAGTGGCTGCGGCGCTGCTGATGCTTCCCCATGATGGCGAAGTGGCGCGCGCCGCCAGGATTTGGGGCTTTACCATCCCCGCCAACTATGAACCGGTGAAGGATGTGATGCAGGTGTTGCGGGTGGAGCCTTTCGACGAGGCGCCCGAGTTTTCCTGGCGCGACATCTGGCGGCGCTACACGGTGACCATCGTCATTGCCCTTGCGGGCGCCGGAATCATCCTGTTGCTGCTGTTCTGGCTGGCGGTAAGCCGACGGCGGCTGGCTACCGAGCAGAAGAAGGTTCGGGAACTCAACGAAACCCTGGAACAACGGGTCAGCGAGGAAGTCGCCAAAAACCTGGCGCAGGAACATTTGCTGATACAACAATCCCGATTGGCGGCAATGGGCGAGATGGTCGGCAACATCGCGCACCAGTGGCGGCAACCGCTGAATGCCTTGGGCTTGTTGCTGGCCAACGTCAAGGACGCCAATGATTTCCACGAACTCAATACGGAGATGATCGACGAATCGGTAACGACAGGACAACAGCTGATCCAGAATATGTCGAACACCATCGACGATTTCCGTAATTTCTTCCGGCCTAACAAGGCAAAACAAAGCTTCCAGCCTTGGGATGGCATAGATAAGGCCATCAAGTTGGTTGCCGAAAGTTTCAAGGTTAATGGCATTGAAATCGTGTTGGAGCGGAGCGAAGCGACATGCGAAGTCATCGGTTATCCCAACGAATTCTCGCAAGTGGTGCTGAATGCGTTATCCAATGCCAAAGAAGCCATTGTCGAGAAGAAGCGTCCCGGAAAAGTCCATATCCAGGTTGAAACAGGAGCGGGTTCCGCCACCATTTCGATTCGTGACAACGGTGGTGGCATCCCGGAAGACATCCTGCCCAGGGTATTCGACCCCTATTTCACCACCAAGGAAAAGGGCACGGGCATCGGCCTGTATATGTCAAAAATGATCATGGCGCATATGGATGGAGACATCGTGATTCGCAATATCGAGAACGGTGCAGAAGTGTTGCTGACCTTGCCGCCGGCTAACGCTGCCGTTTGATCCTGGAAAAGGCAGTTTGAACCGCAAAGGCGCTAAGGCGCAAAGAAATCAAAAACATGCAGAATGTTCCGCCCTCACCCGGTGGGTGAACGACCCGACACGGGTAACCTTTTGTTTTTCCTCTGCGTCTTTGCGCCTTTGCGGTTCGAACTGCCTTTTCCAGGTTTATTTCGCCAACCCGGCAATTCGGAAAAAGATGTGTGCATACGGTAGCCCCCGGCCCTAATGGCCGACTGTGAGTCGTGCGCCGTGGACAAACTCGCCAACCCCCGCAACAAAACTTCCCGGCTTCCCGTCGTGCCGGTCACCACTCAACGCACTCTCGCCAAAACCGGGATGGGCATCTCGATGGGTGTACTGGTGTGGTCGGCAATGGCGCGCGGGCGTCAGGCGCTGCGTTATCACACCCTGGCGGGCGTGGCGCTGCTCGGTTTCACGGTGTGGCACATTGCGCTGTACAAGTCGCGCAACAAGACTTTCGACGAATAGCTTATTTTCCCCGCGCTACCCGCAGGCCAATGTCCCCGGCGCGAAAATCCGCCTTGAAACCGAAGCGCAACGCCGCGCGGGCATATTGCGGGCCGTCCATCCACGAGCCGCCGCGCAGGATGCGGCTGGCGCAGCCCGCTTCGACCCACGCCGAACCATCCCCCGGCGCGCCCCGATAATCGGGGTGGCTGCAATCGGCAACCCATTCCCAGACGTTGCCGCTCATGTCGTATAGCCCCCAGGCATTGGCCTGTTTTTTCCCGACCGGCTGGATGCTGCCATATTCGTCGCCCCACCACAGCACCAGGTCGGGGTCGTCGCTGCCGCAATAGTCCTGTACTGCGCTCGCACGGCAGGCGTATTCCCATTCGGCTTCGCTGGGCAGCCGGTAGGGCAAGCCGGTCTTGGCGGCGAGCCGCCGGAGAAATTCGCCGGCGTCGTTCCAGCTCACGTTCTCGACCGGACAGGCATTGCCGCATTCCGCATTTTTGCTGGGATTGCTCCCCATCAGGGCTTTCCATTCGCCTTGCGTGATTTCGTATTTGCCGATGGCGAAGGAGGATAGGGTGACGGTGTGGACGGGCAAGGCGTTGCGCCGTCCGACCTCGCCCATCGGGAAGGCACCCGCCGGTAGCGCGACCATTTCGGGGCAGGTCGGACAATCGCGGAACGATTCACCGCCCAGTACAGGAGCGGCAAGCGCGAGCAAGGCAAGAAAAAGAGGGATTTTCATGCGTATCCCTAGCTCTGCGCTTTTTGTGCGGCGCGTTTGCGCCGCTCGGCGCGACCCTTGCGCATCCGTTCCACGTCGTCGGCCAGATCGCCGAACGACACCTTGAGGGTCTGCTGAAAATCCATGAGCTGCCCGCCGTGGGTTTTTTGCGCAGCCTCAGCCGCTTCCCGGCTGCCATACCCGACCTTGCTGTTCGCGGTCATTACCCCCGGCAGGTCGCTGCCGACCAGGAAAGTCGCTTTGCTCACCTCGACCAGCGGACGCGGTTCGGCATCCGTGGCGTTGTCGCCGACGTACATCACTTTGGGATCAAGCGAGAGGTTGAGCGCCAGACTGATTGCCCCGCAGTGGATCGAACACAGCGGATCGGGTACGTCGTTGGCGTAGTGAATGAGCATCCGCGAGCTGTGGTTATAGCGCCTATCCATGCCGCAGTAGGGGCATTTCGGGTATTTCTCCAGATCGTTTTCTTCGGGCTTGGGATCGGGCGCTTTTTTCGGCAGGAATTGCGCGGGTGTGCCATCCGTCGGTTTGTCCGGGCAGGCGGCCAGGGCCGGTGCGGCGGCCAGGCCGGCTCCGGCGGCAAGCGAGAGCTTCAAAAGATCGCGGCGTTTCATCGCGGTGCTCCTCAGAAATCCGCGCTCAGGGAAATGCGCACACTACGCCCTTCCTGATAGGTGAGCGCCGCCGCGTTGGAGGACTGGTAAACCAGGTAACGTTTGTCGAACAGGTTGGCCACACCGGCATTGACGTGGAACTTTTGCCCGGATGGCGTCCAGTTGAAAAACAGGTCGTGTACCGCGTAACCGGGACGGCGACGCAGAAGGGTGGCGTCGTAATCCTGCGCGGCCAAGCCAAGCGACTGCCAGATGACGCTCATGCCCGCCGGCAGTTGCCGGCGCACTTGCAGCGACAACTTGTCGGGCGTGGAAAACAGACCGCTGCCGTTGCGCTCGTCGGTGACGCGCACCCGGCTGTAGGCGGCGTTCAATGCCCACGGGCCGACGCTGTAATTGCTCTCGATTTCCATGCCGCGCCGGGTGGCGTCGGCGACGTTCTGGTTCTGGAAAATTGATCCGACACCGCTCATCGGTGCTGTGCGGGTATAAGTTCCGACCACGACGTTGGTGATGAGATCGTGGGCGCGTGAATCGAATGCGGTGGCGCGCAGCTTGAAGCGGTCATCAGCGGAAAAGAGTCCGCGTTTGCTGTAGTTGCCGCCGATTTCCAGGGTCTTGTCGGTTTGCGGGCGCAGGTTGGGGTTCTGGCGGAAGTTGCTGAAGAACGCCGTTCCCGAGAGGAAGGAATACATTTCGTTGACGGTCGGCGCGCGGAAGGCTTCGCCGTAGCTGCCATACAGCGTGAGGCCGTCGGCGGCGCGCCACGACAGCGCGACCTTGGGCGAAACGTGGCTGTCGCTCTTGGCCGCGCCGACGCTCACCGGATTGCTCTCGAAACGGTCATAACGCAGGCTGGGAATGAGGCTCCAGGCGTCGTTGAAGGCGATTTCATCCTGAATGAAAACCCCCGTCACGTCCTGGCTGCCATCGGGAATCACCGAATTGGCCGCCACGCCGCTCAGGGAAGTCTGTTCGTCGCGAAAGTGGTCGATCCCGGCAGTGAGGCGCTGGCGTATGCCGCCGCCCAGCGACAGGCTGCCTTGCAAGGAACCGCCGCGCGTCTGGGTGCGCATTTTGGTATAGGGGGCGAGCGCCGCGACCATTCCCTGATCGCCGCTGATGTCGAGATCCACGTCATACAGCGAGGCGGATATCGCCGGTTCGTCGGCCTTGCCAGTGGTGGCGGCCTTCAGCACGGTCTGCTTGTGGCGGGTGTGGAAGCGTTGCACCGCCGGTGCGCCGGGGAGGGCCGAATCGGCCTGGGGATTGTTGTTTTCCAGATTGTCGCGGCGAAATTCCTGATGGGAAAGTTCGTAGCGCCAGCCGCTCGCGTTCAGGCCGAGCTTGAACAGACCGCTGGTGGCTTCGCCATCGTTGGGATTAAGCCGCGTACCGCCGCCCTGGCGCGACGACGAACCCCATTCGTGGCGGCCCGCCGCGACCAAGCCGTCGATCATGCCGTTGCTTGCATAGGCGCGGGCGTTGTAGTGCTGACCGTTGTCGGCGCTGCTGTGGCCGGCTTTGACCGCAGCGCCGAAGGCTTCACCGGGATTGAGGAAGTCGCTCGCCGCGATGGTGCGAAACATCATCGCCCCGCCGTTGCCGCCCGAACCGTAGAGCGACGAAGCCGAACCGCGCAGCACTTCGGCGCGTTCGACGAAATAGGGATCGAGATAAAGCGGCGAGCGCAGGGTGTTGTTCAGCCAGTTCTGCCGCGCGCCGTCGATCATCAGGGTAATGTCCTTGCCGGAATAACCGCGGATCGTCGGAATCTCCCCGGAGGTTCGCGGCCCGCCGCCGAATTCCACGCCGGGCAGATTCTTCATCACCTGCGACACGCTGCTCGCCTGGGTGTCGGAGAAGTTTTCCAGCGTCACCACACTCACCGAAGCGGGTGTCCTGTCCAGCGGGTTGGCGGTGCGGGTGGCCGAAACCACCACTTCGGCTAGACGCGGGACTGGGGCGTCGCTCCCGGCCAGAGCAACCGGCGCAGCGGCCATTCCCGCACAGCACAGCGCCGCCCATACCGGGTTGCGGCGAGAAACAAACGAATTCGACATGGCGACTCCCGAATAATCAACGCAGAAAAAATGGAGCCTGTCATGCAGCAATCCTTGTTCCACAATAAAGTGACCAAAAAATCAATCTCTTATATCGGATTGGCGGTGTGCGAAAAGACACACTGCGCGACCTCGCACAGCATGTTTAAAAAACCCCGTTTAACCCATCGCGATTCGCTGGGGAGTTTGTTATTATCAGCCCGCTATGAAGCCTATTCGATACCGCTTACGCCTGTTTGCCGTCCTTGCCCTGGTGGCTATGACGCTGCATGCCGTTGCGCCGACCCTCGCTTATGCGATGGCGGCCAGTCGCGGTCTGGCGGTGGTGGAGATGTGTACCAGCTTCGGCCTCAAAAAGGTGCTGGTTGCCCAGTCCGGCGGAGAAAACCGGCCTGCCGCCGAATCTGCGGTCAAACACTGTTCTTTCTGCCTGAGCGGCGACATTACTCCGTCCCTGCCGCCTGCTGCGACGCTTGGCGAATTGTCGGCGCAACCTGTCCTTCTTCTTGCCGGCGCGACGCCGGCAGACATTCCCGATCCTCTGCTGGGCTGGTTCGCTGCCCACAAACGCGGCCCGCCCCGTTTCTCCTGAAATTCCGTCCGCTCTGCGGATGGCTGGTCTCGTCGCCGCGCGGCTGCGCGGCGTCATTTCTGTTGAGAATTGAGGAGAGTCGTCATGAAAGAAACCCAAGCCGCCGGGAAAACCGGCAACGATCAGGCCATGGCTTCGCTGTTGCTGGGGGCCGGCTTTGCGCTGGCTTCGCTGATTATCCTGCCCGCCCTGGCGCAGCGCGTCGGCCTCGGGTCGAGTCTGACCATCGCCCTGCGCGGCGCGTTGATGCGCGCGTCCAACAAGGTTTGAGACGTTTTGCTTAACGCTCGCACGATAGCCGCGCTGGTTCTGGCGGGGGCCGTACTGAGCGCCGGATGGTGGTTCGCCGGGCGCGGCGAGGGGCATCGCACCCTGCTCGGCCAGTTGGCGGAGCGTCCGGTGGGCGGCGATTTCACCCTGCAAAGCGCCGCCGGCCCGATTTCTCTGGGCGATTTTCGCGGCAAGGTGGTGTTGCTGTATTTTGGTTACACCCATTGCCCCGACGTGTGTCCGGTGTCGATGGCTGCGGGCAGTCAGGCGCTCAACAAACTGACCCCGGAAGAGCGCGCCCGAACCCGTCTGCTCTTCGTGTCGGTGGACCCGGAACGCGACACCCCGGCCAAACTCAAGGAATACACCGCTTATTTCCATGCCGAGATGATCGGTGCAAGCGGTTCACCGGAGCAGGTCGCCGCTGTGGCGCGCGCCTACGGGGCGAGCTACGTCAAACAGGCAGCGCGCCCCGATGGGAGCTACGCGGTGGATCACTCTGCGCAAACCTATTTGATTGCCCCGGACGGGCGTCTCGCCGGGGAAATCGAATACGGTGCGAACGCCGCGAAAGTGGTCGATGCCGTGCGTAAGCTGCTGTCCTGATGCGCGCCCTGATTTTCATCGGCGTTTGTGCGCTGGCGTTTCTGCTGACCTTTGCCGATGCCTCTGCGCAACGCGCCGCGCGAAGTGTGGCGCTGGGCGAAAAGCGCCTTCTCGTGGAACAGCTGGGGCTGACCGATTTGTGTTTGTTTACCGAAGCGCGCTATACCCGTCACCCTTCCCAGGCCGATTTGCACAGCGCATTTCAGGATCACCCGCTGGGTCTGGAGCATTTTCCCAGTGGTTCGCTGCTCACGCCGCCCGCCCATCTCACCGCATCGTATGAAAATCTGGATCGCCAAACAAACCGCACTGATTGATTTCACCGTGGCGTCGCTGGCGCGGCGCAAGGTGAAAAACCTCGGCCTGCTGCTGGTTTATACCCTGATCGTGTTCCTGCTCGCCTCGGTGATGCTCTACGGCGGCGCGTTGCGCTTCGAGGCGGCGCAGGTGCTGCAAGCCTCCCCGGAAATCATCGTGCAGCGCATGGTGGCGGGCCGCCACGACCTGATTCCGCCCGGCTACCCGGAAAAACTCGGGCGCATACGCGGTGTGCAGAAAAAGGAAGCGCGGCTGTGGGGCTATTACTACGATGCCGTGGTGAAAGCCAATTACACTTTCATGGCGTCCGTCGGCCAGCCTGCGGCGGACGGCGAAATTCGGATAGGCGCGGCGGTGGCGCGGGAACGCGGGCTGGCGCCGGGCAACCTGATTTCCTTTCGCTCCTATGCCGGCAAGCTGTTTTCCTTCAAGGTTGCGGCGCTGCTGCCGAGCGCTACGGAACTGGTGAGCGCTGACCTGATCCTGCTCTCCGAAGCCGATTTCCGCGCCTTTTTCGAGATTCCGCCCGGCTATTACACCGACATTGCGTTGAGCGTGGTCAACCCCCAGGAAGTCCGCAATATCGCCGCCAAACTCAGCCAGGCGTTGCCCGATTCGCGCCCCATCCTGCGCGAGGAGGTGCTGCGCACTTACGAGTCGATTTTCAACTGGCGCGAGGGCATGGTGCTGGTGCTGCTGACCGGGGCGATCCTGGCTTTCGCCATCTTCGCCTGGGAAAAGGCGTCCGGCCTGTCGGCGGAGGAAAAACGCGAAATCGGCATCCTCAAGGCCATCGGCTGGGAAACCGGCGATGTGTTGAAAATGAAATTCTGGGAAGGCGCGCTGGTGTCGCTCACTGCCTTCCTGCTTGGCTACGTCGCCGCCTATCTGCATGTCTTCCGCTTTTCGGCGAGCCTCTTTGAGCCGGTGTTGAAAGGCTGGGCGGTGCTTTATCCGCGTTTCGAGTTGATCCCGGCGGTGGATGGCTTTCAGGTGGCGACGCTGTTTTTTTTCACGGTGTTTCCCTACACCGTGGCGACCATCGTGCCGATCTGGCGCGCGGCGATTACCGATCCAGATGCGGTGATGCGGGGGTAAGAGCAGTGTTTAATTTTGAGTGCTTAGTGTTTAGTTGTGGAATGCGCTGCGCGCATGGATTGGCATAGTTACATGATTAAACTCACCCATGTCCGCAAAGCCTACAACCAGGGGCGCGACAACGAATTCTGGGCGCTCGACGGGATCGACCTCGATATCGCCGCGCAGCGTGTCACCGCGCTGTCCGGCCCGAGCGGGTCGGGCAAGACCACCTTGCTGACCATCGTCGGTTGTCTGGCGCGCCCCACCAGCGGGCGGGTGTTTCTCGACGGGCGCGATATCTCGGCGCTGCCCGAGCGGTTTCTCACCGATGTGCGGCGCGCCACGTTCGGTTTCGTGTTCCAGCAGTTCAATCTCATCAAAGGCCTCTCGGCGCACGACAACGTGATGCTGCCGGCCTATCCGCTGGGCGGAGACCGCCATGCCCTGCGCGAGCGCGCCGAACTCTTGCTCGACTCGCTCAAGCTCGCGCATCGCCGCGCCGCGCGCGTCGAATGGTTGTCAGGCGGCGAGCAGCAGCGTGTCGCCATCGCCCGCGCCCTGATCAACGACCCCCAGGTCATTATCGCCGACGAGCCTACCGCCAACCTCGATACCGCGTTGTCGCGGGAATTCATGAGCATCCTGGAAACCCTCAAGGGACAGGGCAAAACCGTCCTGCTGACCAGCCATGACCCGCTGGTCGTCGATTCCGCGCTGGTGGATGCGGTGGTCGGGCTGCGCGACGGGCGTCTGACGGAGCGCGGCTGATGCTGTTCCAGCCCGCCATCATCGCCTTGCTGCTGGCCTCCGGGGTGAGCCTGATGGTGCTGGCGGGGGCTGCGCCGTTTGCCTGGGAAATTGCGCGTCACTGGGATATGAAGAGCGGCGCGGAACGCCAGTTGCGCCTGGAACGGCGCACCTATCTGATGTCCACCCTGCTCGCCTTGGTCTTCGCCACCCAGTTGGTGGCGCTGCTGCTGTTCGTCTTCAATGCCGACAAGATGGCGGTGATGTTCGTCGGTGCGATGTGTGCGGTGGGTACACTTAACGCCAATGCCTACGGTTTTCCCGCGCTGCTCGCGCAAATCGCGGTGTTTTTCCTGGCTGCCGGGTGGTTGACTCTCAACCACGCCGACAGCCGCGCCGAGGATTACCCGCTGGTGCGGATCAAATATCGCCTGCTGTTGGGGATACTTCCCGCCGTGGCGCTGGCTTTCACCCTGCAACTCGCCTATTTCCTCAATCTTCGCGCCGACGTGATTACCTCGTGCTGCGGCAGCCTGTTTTCCGGGGACGCCAAAACCCTCACCGGCGACGCCGCCGCGTTGCCGCCCAAACAGGCGCTGGTGATGTTCTACGCAACGCTGGCGGCGGCGCTGGGCGCGGCCTTGTTTCATATCCGCAGCGGGCGCGCCGGCTACCTCGTGGCGGGGCTTTCCGCGCCGGCCTTTGGTGCTGCGCTGGCGGGGATCGTGTCCTTCGTCTCACTGTATGTTTACGAACACCCTCACCACCACTGCCCGTTCTGCCTGCTCAAGCCGGAATACGATTACCAGGGCTACTGGTTATATCTGCCGCTGTTCGCCGCCACCGCCGCCGGGCTGGGCGTCGGCGCGCTCCAGCCGTTTGCCGGGGTGACCAGTCTGTGCGCCGTGATTCCGCCGCTGACGCGGCGTCTGGCGTGGCTCGCGGCGACCGGTTTCATTTTGTTCGGCGCGGCGGCAACGGTTATGATCTGGCGCTCCAACCTGATCCTCCTGGAGAACTGACATGCCACGCCTGATCTTTCCGCTATTGTTGGCCCTGTTGCTGGGCGGCTGCGGCGAAGGCGCGCCCAAGCTCAATACCGGCGCGCCGGCCCCGGCGTTTTCCGCGCTCCGTCTGGACGGCGCAAGTGTACAATTTCCCGCCGATTTTCGCGGCAAGCCGGTGATCGTCCGCTTCTGGGCAGACTGGTGTCGCTACTGCGAAGGCGAAATGCAGGCCATCCAGCGCGTAGTCCAGCGCCGTCCCGGTTTGCAGGTGCTGGCGGTGAACGCCGGTCAGGACAAACAGGCCGTCGCCGCCTTCATCGGACGGATCGGCGTGACCTATCCGGCGCTCCTCGACGAGCAGGCCGAAATCGCCCGCCGTTACGGCGTGACTGGCCTGCCCACCACGTTTTTCGTGGGCGGCGACGGTGTCATCAAGGGCAAGGTGGTCGGCGAGGCCGACGAGGCGACTTTCGACCGGCTCGCTGGAGAACTGAATTAATGTGCGAAAATCACCCCTGCGACCTGTGCGGCCTGGATGTCGGCGGCAGACCGTATTTGCTGGAAAATGCGGGCAAACGCCTGCAATTTTGTTGTGAAGGTTGTCTGGGTATCTATCAGATGCTTCACGACGACGAACTCTCGGGAATCCCCGATGAAACCCTATTGAACCAAGGAGAACGAGCATGAATGGAATGATGGAAGAAGCCGCGCGCAACATGCCCCACATGGTGGGTTCGAGCATGAGTCCCTATGTCCCCGGCGCGATGGTCGCGGCCACCAGCTACGCCGCCGGACGCGGCCTGCTCGGCGGCCTGTTGCGCAATCCTCTGGTGCTGCTGGCGGCCGGCGTGGCGGCTGGGTGGTATTTGCACAAGCACCAGGATGAAATCGTCCTGGCGGTTTCCAAGGCGAGCGGCATGGGCAAGGACTTTCTCCTGCAACAAAAGGAGAACCTCGCCGACCTGATGGAAGAAGCCAAGGAACAGGAAGCCGGTCAGGCCAAGGCGGAATAGATTTAAAGGCAGTTTTGAATGTTTAGTGTTTAGTGTTTAGTTGTGGAGTGCGCTTTGCGCACGACTAAAAATATCCCGATGCGCTTGGCGCGGCGACCTCAACCAAACATTCAACACTGTTCGTAAAGAGAACCCCATGAGTGACATATTTCATCCGGACGAGCTGGCACGGCAAATTGTTGTCCGTTATCGCGGCGAGGGGCATGTGCGCTTCGCTCTGCCTGGCGCGCTGTGCGACGAACCCCATGCAGTCGTGCTGGAAGAGGCGCTGCGCCGTCTCGACGGGGTGTACCGGGTCACGTTGTACCGCCGCCAGCGCAAGCTGTCGGTGTTCTACGACCGCCACGCCTGCACACTTCACGACGTGGCGCGCTGTCTCCATGGCGCACTGCTCGCCCCGGCCGCGCAGATGCAGCGCGCCGCCACGGTGGTCGCGGTGGCAAACAAACTGGGCGTTGCCGGGCCGCTGCACTGGCTCAAGGAGCAGACCGCGCGGGGGCAGGCGAAAGTCGCCGAGTGGCAAGCCAAGGGCCGCTTGCTGACCCAGTTCGCCTCGCTGCAAATCCGCAATCAACCGGCCCTGCGCGAGGCGCTTACCGAAAAGGCCGCGATCAACTTCTTCAACGACATCGTGGTGTTTTACCTCATCAAGGTGCATTGGGAGATGATTACCCAGAAATGGCTGAAACATCCCCTTCAGTACCGCAACGCCTGGGCTTCCACCTTTTATCTGGTGTTCCTGCTGGTGCGTTACCGCAAACAAGCGCCGAAAAAATCATGACCGCTCAGCCTGCCGGCGCACCGCGTTTTGCGGTGGCGCACCGTTTGACGCGCCGTTTGCGCATCGTCTCGGGCCTGCTGGCGAAAAACCCCGAGCGTTGTTATCTGCTCGAAATCCTCTTGCGCAAGCGCCCGGAAATCCGCGAGGTGCGCAGCGTCCCGGAAATCGGTTCGCTGACCGTCCATTACGATCCGGCGCGGCTGCCCGAGGCTCGCCTGCTGGTCACGCTGGATGCGCTGCTCCGCAACATTTCCACCCGCAGCAACGCCGTAACACCGCCCGCCGCGACCTGCTCCGGCCCGATCCGCGAATCGACGCTGGCGGTGGAGGGCATGACCTGCGCTTCCTGCGCGCTGTTAATCGAGATGAGCCTGAAACGCGACCCGCGCGTGAAAAACGCCAGCGTCAATTTTGCCGCCGCCAGCGCCAGCGTGGCCGGTGCGCTGGGCCGCGAGGAAATCGGCGCGCTGGTTGCCAAACTCGGCTATCTCACCCGCCCGATGGACACCCTGGCGCAGCGCCGCCTGCTGGTGGAACGCGAAAAAGCGCTGCTTGGGCTGGCCCGCCGCCGCGTTCAGACAGCCGGGCTGCTGGCCGTGCCGGTGGCGGTGCTGGGCATGGTCATGCACGGTTCAAGATTGCTGCGGCTGGTCGAATTCGCGCTGACCAGCGCGGTGCTGTTCGGCCCCGGTGCGGAAATCTTCAAGAAGGCGCGCCTGCTCGCGAAACAGCGCGCCGCCAACATGGACACCCTGATCGCGCTGGGCGCGGGGGCGGCCTATGTGTACAGCCTGCCGGGGCTGGTGCGGCGCAGCCAATACGTGTATTTCGAGGCCGCCGCGAGCATCCTTGCTTTCGTCCTGCTCGGGCGGTATTGGGAGGAAAAGGCCAAGGGACGCGCTAGCGAGGCGATTCGTAAACTCATCGAATTGCAGCCGGAAACCGCCACGCTGCTGCGCGACGGGCAGGAAATCACGGTGGGCATCGACGAAGTACAGGTCGGCGACGTGCTGCGGGTGCGCCCCGGCGAGCGGATTCCCACCGACGGGGTGCTTCTGGAAGGCCGCTCCAGCATCAACGAAGCGATGATCACCGGCGAATCGCTGCCGGTGGTGAAAGCGCCCGGTGACGCGCTGATTGGCGGCTGCCTCAACGGCATGGGCAGCTTCACCCTGCGCGTCACCGCCATCGGCGGGCATACCGTGCTGGCCGGCATCGTGCGCCTGGTCGATCATGCTCAGGGCGCGAAGCTGCCGGTGCAAAAACTCGCCGACCGTATTTCGGCGCGTTTCGTCCCGGCGGTGGGCGGCGTCGCCGCCGTCACCTTTGCCGCCTGGCTGGCGGCGGGGCATCCCCTGTCGCGCGCGCTCGCCCATGGCGTGGCGGTGCTGCTGATTGCCTGTCCCTGCGCGCTGGGGCTGGCTACGCCCACCGCAATCATGGTCGGCACCGGTCAGGCGGCGCGGCGCGGCATCTACATCCGCAATGGCGTTGCCCTGGAAACCGCCGCGCACCTCACCACCGTGGTGTTCGACAAAACCGGCACGATCACCGAGGGCAAGCCGGCGGTCGTGGATTTCCTCAATCTCTCTACGTTGTCCGACCACGACCTGCTGGCGCTGGCGGCGAGCGCCGAATTTTCTTCCGAGCATTTCCTGGCGCGCGCGATCCTCGCCTGGTGCCGGGAGCATGGGGCCGAACCCGCCGCGCCCAGCGCTTTTGAAGCATTTGCGGGGCGCGGTGTGCGCGCCGCCTGTGCGAGCCGTGCGGTGCTGCTCGGCAACGCGGCTTTTCTGGAAGAAAACGGCATCGCCACCGCAACGCTCGCGGAACGCGCCGCGACCCTGGCGGCTCAGGGCAAAACCCCGGTGTTCATGGCGATCGACGGCCATGCGGCGGCGCTTTTCGCCATCGCCGACCGTCCCCGCGAGGGCGCGCGCGCCGCCATCGCCCTGCTTCATCGCTTAGGCATCGAAACCGTGATGGCGACCGGCGACGTGGAGGCGACCGCCCGCTACGTCGCTGCTGAAGTCGGCATCGAGCGGGTCGTCGCGCGCGCCACCCCCGCCGCCAAGCTGGAATTGATCCGCGCCCTGCAAGCCGAAGGTCAGCGCATCGGCATGATCGGCGACGGCATCAACGACGCCCCGGCGCTGGCCGCCGCCGATGTCGGCTTCGCCATCGGCGGCGGCGCGGACATCGCGCTGGAGGCTGCCGACATCACCCTGGTGGGCGGCGACATCGCCCGCGTCGCCGCGGCCATCGAGCTATCGCGGCGCACCATGGCGATCATCCGCCAGAACCTCTTCTGGGCGCTGGGCTACAACGTGGTGTCGATTCCCGTCGCCGCCGCCGGACGCTTGAGTCCGATGCTCGCCTCGGCGGCCATGGCGATGAGTTCGGTGTCGGTGGTGACCAATTCGTTGCGCCTGCAAAAGGACTAGCCCCACGCGATGGATCATCATCACGCCGTCGAATTTTCCTACGGGCTGGCCTTCATGACCGGCATCCTCGGCAGCGGTCATTGTCTGGGCATGTGCGGCAGCCTGGTGTCGGGCTTTTTCCTGCGTCTGGGCGCGAAGGGCGGCGCGCCCTATCTTGCCTACCATGCCGCGCGGGTCGCGGTGTACGGCCTGATCGGGCTGGCTGCGGCATCGCTCGGGGCGGTGCTGGTGCAGACCGGGATCGTCGGCAAGGCGCAGGGCTTGCTGCAAATCTTCGCCGGCCTGGTGGTGATTCTGCTTGGTCTGGATCTGCTGGGGGTGTCGCCGTTACGCAATCGTTTCGGGTTTGCGCCGCTGGCCTGGCTGCGCGGCCAGTTCGGCGCGGCAACCCGGCGCGGCCCGGTAGCGGGCGCGGCCATCGGCGGCGCGTTGAACGGTTTGATGCCGTGTTCCATGACCATGGCGATGGCGGTGCAGGCCACCACCGCGCCCAGCCCGCTGGAGGGCAGCCTGCTGTTGCTGGCGTTCGGCGCAGGCACCTTGCCCTCGATGCTTGCCGCGAGCTTCCTGTTCGGCAGGCTGGGCGTGAAAACGCGCGGCTGGCTGCTCAAGGGCGCGGCGCTGTTCATCATTGCGCTGGGGCTGTCCACGTTATGGCAAGGCATCGCCTTTTACGGGGTGATGAGCAAGCTGGCGAACTGGTGAGAGCCTGTGCCGTTTCATGCAAGTGTGCGAAATGGCACACTCATTTTCGGCGCCGCACAGGCAGCGCCCCCTTGATGTTCAGTGACTTGGCGCGCCGGGTATTGTTGTTGCAGTGCCTCGGTCACGAATATTTATTTGTTAAGGAGCTTGTTTATGAAACGCCGTGACCTTTTGAAACTTTCCCTCGCGGGCGTCGGCATTGCCGCCCTGCCGGCCCGCGCCGCCGAATCCTGCCCCGGCGACGGTACTCCGGCGCAGTTCGAGCCAAAAAAAGCGCCGGACGCCAAGGCGCTGGAAAACGACATCGAGAAAACCCCGAAATGTCCGTATTGCGGGATGAGCCGCAAGCAGTTCCACCACTCGCGGATGGTTGTCCACTATAGCGACGATCTGGCCGATGGCGTGTGTTCGCTGCATTGCGCGGCAATCAGCCTGTCGCTCAACGTGGATCGTGAACCCAAGGGGATTTACGTTGCCGACAACGCCGCACCCGGCGAGATCAAACCGCTGGTCGAAGCAGGCAAGGCGAGCTTCCTGATCGGCAGTCAGTTGAAGGGCGTGATGACCAAACGCAGCAAGGTGGCGTATGGCGGCGAGGAAGCCGCCAAGGCTTCCCAGGCTGCCAATGGGGGTGAAATCGGCGATTTCGACAAGGCCCTGCTCGCCGCCTACACCGACATGGCCCAGGATGTGGCGATGATCCGCAAGATGCGCGAGGAACGCCGCAAGAAAATGATGCAGAAAGTCTGAATATGTCGCGCCGAGGGTTTCTGATCCTGGTTTGCTCCCTGTGGGCGGCGCTTGCCGCCGCGCAGGGCGAAGTCGCCATTCCCAAACCGGGCGCAAAAGACTTGTGCCCGGTGTGCGGGATGCTGGTATCGAAATACCCCAATTGGGTGGCGGTGGCGCTGTACCGCGACGGCCACGCCCACTTCTTCGACGGGGCCAAGGATATGTTCAAATATCTTCAGGACTATGCCAAATACGCGCCCGGTCATCGCAAGGAAGACCTGACCGGCCTGTACGTCACGGAGTTTTACGGCCTGACCCGGATTGATGCGCGCAAGGCGTACTACGTGGTTGGCTCGGATGTGCTGGGGCCGATGGGGCATGAACTGGTACCGCTGGAGTCCCGCGCCGATGCCGAGGAATTCCTCAAGGATCACAAGGGTCGGCGGATACTCGGTTTCGAGCAGGTTACGGGCGAAATCGTGACCAAGCTCGATAACGGGAAATTCTGAATGTCCTGGCGCTGCCTGATAACGAATACCGGCTAAGTAAGCCTGACTTTCACCTTTCTCCTCTCTCAAAAACCGTAAAGCGATTTCGCGGGTCTTCCGCTACGACGCTTGCTTCCCGCATCGGGTGGCTTGTTACGTAAGTCCCCCACACGACTGTAAAACCGGGTTATCAGATACCCATTTCGCCAGTGTGTTTTCTCGCTTTGCAGTGCCAACACCCACACTGATTTTCCCTGAAAACGTCACGTATCTTATTGTTGTATAAGGTGGTTATTGCTTGGCATGAAGTCTGCGTACGGTTGGTTGCTTTTTATCAACCAACCAAGGAGTTTTCATGCGAAATAACCACTTACCTTCCAAAATGGTTTCCGTTCCCGTTGATCCGGGGGGACGGATTTCCCTATCGGCATCCTGCATCACTATCCAAATCATCGAGTAACCCGAGGGAGTAATCATGTTCGACTTTCCCATTTTCGACATGCCGTTGATCGGCCATCGGCTGATGTTCGCCTTTGACGCCATCGTGCATGTGTTCATTTCCCACGGCGCTGCGGTGGGCGGCAGCATCATCCTGGTTCTGGCGCAGTGGTTCGCGATCAAGAACAACGACAAGAAGTTCGACGAGCTGGCCTATAAAATCCTTTTCACCTTTTTCGTGCTCGCCACGGCGGTGGGAGCGTTGACCGGGATCGGCATCTGGATTCACGTCAACATCATCAATCCCGCCGCCATCGGCGCGCTGCTGCGGGTGTTCTTCTGGAAATGGTTCATCGAGTGGATCGTTTTCAACGTCGAGATGGTGTTCCTGCTGTACTGGTTCCTGACCTGGAAAGATCGTCCGCTTGGCACCCCCGCCAAGCAGTCGCATTTTCGACTGGGTTTGAGTTACGCCATCGCCTCCTGGCTGACCATGGCGATCATCACCGCCATCCTCGGCTTCATGATGACTCCGGGCAACTGGCTGGCTTCGGAGTTCCCCGCCAAACCGGATTACCTGGCCTCGCTGATGAACCCCTCGTGGATACCGTCACTGGGCTTTCGCACGTTCTTCTCGATCATCTGGGCGTCGGCGGCGGCAATGATGCTGACCTGGTTCTTTACCCGCGACGATGAGGAGTTGCGTGAGAAAGGTATGCGCTTCTTCGGAAAAATCCTGTGGGCCGGCGTGATCCCGATGATTGCTTTCGGCTGGTGGTATTACGAGCAATTCCCGCAGGCTGCCAAGGATTTGTTCGTGATCGGCGTAATCACCCGCCGTTTGGCCGCCAACCCGGAACTGGCGATGGAAGTCACCATGTTGCTGGCCGGCCTGTTCTTCGCCTCTGCGGCCTTCCTCTATGCCAAACCCAAGAAAGCCCCGATGTTCGCCGCGATTCTGCTGTTCGTGGTGAGTGGCGCGCTGATCGGCGAATTTGAGCGGGTGCGCGAATTCGTGCGCAAGCCCTACATCATCTACGGCTACATGTACGCCAACGGGGTGCGGGTGATCGACGTGCCGCTGCTCAACAAGGAAGGCTACCTCAAGCAGGCGACTTTCGTGCCGGAGGAATACCGCACCATCACCGCCGCGAATAAAGTGAAATCCGGCGAATACCTGTACAAGATGCAGTGCCGCTACTGCCATACCATCAACGGCGTCAACGCCATCAAGGAAAGAGTGAAGGGTATGGACGAAGCGGCCATCTACCACCGCATCGGCGCGCTCAATTCGCCCGCCACGCCGTTCATGCCGCCCTTCACCGGGACGGATGACGAACGCCATGCGCTGGCGGCGTTCCTCGCCACCCTCAACCCGCTCGTCAAGGAAGCCAAGGCTCCCGCTGACGAATCCGCGAAAAACTAAAGAAGAGGTAAACGCACATGGATTTTAAATTCATACCCAACGACATTCCCCTTCCGCTACCCACCGCAGGGCTGGACGACATCGTCATGCCGGTGTTCCACATCCTGCTGGTGGTGGCCTGGGTGGTGCATATCCTGTTCATCAACGTGCTCCTCGGGGCATCGCTGGGATCGGTGTATTTCAACAATCGCGGCGCACGGGAGAAAAACCCGGTGTTCGACCGGGTCGGCTATCTGCTCACCACCCCGGTGACGATCAGCGAAAACATGGGCGCATTGTGGGGTGTGGCGCCGCTATTGCTGATCAGCGTGATGTTCACGCCGCTGTTTTATGCGGCGTCGATCATGAATTCGCCGCAGTGGCTGCACATCATCTACGGCAACGTGGCCGCGTTCCTGCTTTCCTACCTGTACAAGTTCACCTGGCACAAGCTGGAAAACCGCAAGAGCCTGCACATCATGATAGGCGTGGCAAGTGTGGCGCTGTTCTTCACCCTGCCGCTGGTGTTCATGTCCACGGTGCAGCTCTATCTGACGCCCACCACCTGGACTTATGAAACCCACTTCTGGGATGCGCTGTTCCGCCCCGATACCTTCTTCCGTCTGGTGCATTTCTACCTGGCGTCGTTTGCGGTGACGGGCGTATTCATGATGCTCTACGGCTGGTATATCAAGCGCCGCGCCGACGAAACCGACAGCAAGGCCGGCGAAGTGCTGATCCACACCGGCAAGAGCTGGTTCGCCGTGCCCACCGTGTTGAATTTTTTCGCAGGCCCGCTGGTGCTGTTCCACTTCCCCAGCTACGGCCTGGAAAACTTCTTCAACGCCGGCTGGCACTGGTTGATCGTGCTTGCCGTGGTGCTTGCGCTGGTCGCGCTGTACCTGACGCTGAAGGATTTTTTCAATGCCGACATCAGCAAGGGCAAGGTCTGGACGATAGTCGGGCTGCTGCTGGTCACGGTGCTGGCGATGGCGACCCTGCGCCACGGGATGCGTATGGCGCTGCTGGATGAAGCGATGGCGCAATCCAAGGCAAGTTCGCTGGACTTCCAGAAGCGCGCCCAGGCCGCCAAGGAGGAAGCCGCGAATGCGCCCACCGAAGCGCCCGCCACCAGCGTCGGCGAAGCCCTGGCGACCAAACACGGCTGCCTGGCCTGCCACCACCCCGACAACAAGATCGTCGGCCCGGCCTACAAGGAAGTCGCCAAGCGCGCCTACAGCGAAGACAAGATCGTTGAGCTGATCGCCAAGCCGCAACCGGAAAACTGGCCGGGCTACATTGCCATGCCGCCGCAAGCGCAAGTCCCCGCCGAGGACGCGCGCGAACTGGCGAAATGGATCAACGGGATGAAATAGGCCCATAAATGTGAGAGGGGCCGGCTGGCTCCTCTCACGCAAAGGAGATTCAATATGCAGAGCTTATTTGAAAAGCTGGGCGGGATAGGCGCAGTGGATGCCGCCGTTGACCGTTTTTACGACAAGGTGCTGGCGGATAAGCGCATCCAGCATTTTTTTGCGCAAACCGACATGGCGCGCCAAAGAGCCCACCAAAAGGCGTTTCTCACCGTTGCATTTGGCGGGCCGAACGCTTATGAGGGACGCGACATGCGCAACGCCCACGCGCGTCTGGTTGGTGAACTCGGCTTGAGTGATGCCCATTTCGACGCGGTGGTCGAAAATCTGGCCGAAACGTTGCGTGAAATGGGCGTTGCCGAAACCTTGATCGGCGAAGTCGGCGCAGTCGCCGAAACCGTGCGTTGCGACGTGTTGGGGCGCTAGGTTTCAGGGCGATGCAGGCTGCCACGATCCTTGCCTGGATTGGCACCGCCGGTGGCGGATTGCTTGCCTGCGTCCTGCTGATTGCGGAAAGCCGGGGCAAGGATACGCCGGACTTCTGCCCGCTCAAGACCCGCATGTGGGGGCGTTTCGTGTGGATTTTTCTGGCTGGTGTTGTTTGGCTGCTGTTCACTGATATTTGAAACTGTTTTACTCCCTCCGATTGCTTCGGCAATCATTCGGCCTGGTGAAAGCCAGGTCTTTTTTTCTGAGGTGCGTATGGGCAAACCGGGGCGCGACTATTATTATCTGGACATCGGCCATTGGCTTGGTCGGTCTGCGAAAACACACAAAGAAGCAATTGACGCAGCCCCCCCGGATTTCTATACTGTCGCACCTATGGATACCAATAATTCGTTCGCTTTAATCGGCAATTCCCCCGCCTTCCGGCAATTGCTCAATACTGCCCAACTGGTCGCCGCCACTCGCGCCAGCGTACTTATCACCGGGGAATCCGGTTGTGGTAAGGAAAATCTGGCGCGCCACCTGCATTCCAACAGTCCCTTGGCGCAGCGCCCGTTCATCGCCGTAAACTGCGCCAATCTGCCGGAAAACCTGGTCGAGTCCGAACTCTTCGGGCATCGCCGTGGCGCGTTCAGCAATGCCTTGAGCGACCGCGACGGGCTGGTGAAATCCGCGCACAATGGCACCCTGTTCCTTGATGAAATCGGCGAACTGCCGTTGACCGCTCAGGCCAAGCTGCTGCGTTTCCTGGAAAACGGCGAAATCCTGCCGCTCGGCAGCGACCGCCCGCAGCATGTCAATGTGCGTGTCATCGCCGCCACCAATTGCGATCTCGATGTGATGGTCAAGGCCGGGCGTTTCCGCGCCGACCTTTTCTACCGTTTGCAAGTTGTGCCGATGGAGGTTCCGCCGCTACGCGAACGCGCCGGGGATGTCGCTGAGCTGGCTGAACACTTCGTGATCCACGCGGCGCGTAAACATGGGTTGCCGGGCATTACTTTTTCGGTGGAAGCCATGCGGGTGATGCGTACCTACACCTGGCCGGGCAATATCCGCGAACTGAAAAATATCTGCGAACGTCTGACCATCCTGTGCCAGGGACAACGTGAACCGCTGGGCGCGGAAAACCTGCCGCTCGACCTGCGCGCCGGCGAAGCGTTGACCCGCAAGGCGACTTCGATGAGTCTGGAGCAAAACGAGCGCGATATGATTGTTCACGCGCTGGAGCAATGCAAGGGCAATCGCACCCACGCGGCGAAAATGTTGGGAATCACCCGTTACACCCTGCTGTATCGGATCAAAAAACACTTTCCCGGCGAATCCGGCCTGCCCAAGGCCGAACACGCCTTCTGAGTGGTTAACGCCGCTCAAACAACGACGCCCCGTGTGGGGCGTTTGTTTTTTCGGGAATAACTCATGGATCACGACAGCGCCGACGAATTACGCACCAAGCTCAACCAGGAAACCTCGCGCCTGGCGTGGAGCGAGTTGCAGCGCTTTTTTGCGGCGGGCGCGGTGATTTTTGTCGATGCCGAACTGGATTTGCTGGAGGTTGCGGTC
The DNA here is from genome assembly GCA_964451375.1 of uncultured Sulfuricella sp. Classification (GTDB taxonomy): domain Bacteria; phylum Pseudomonadota; class Gammaproteobacteria; order Burkholderiales; family Sulfuricellaceae; genus JAGXQV01. The sequence goes on along the minus strand of CAYVIN010000037.1, from coordinate 7,899 downwards.
AACGTGGCGCGCGACGCCGCCGGACAAGTCGCCGCCTGGATGAATGTCGGAAAAGTCGCGCGCGTCAGCGATGAACAAGCGCTCGCCTGGGCCGAACAAAACGCCGAACTGTGGGCGGTGGTGGTGAAGCCGTGGATATTGGTGCAGGAGGCTGATAAACAGGTTGATCCGCGCTTGCATTAAAGAGGGTGTAGGAGCGACCTCCCGGTCGCGAATTCAGCGGGTCGCGACCAGAAAGTCGCTCCAGCAAATCAGACGTTTTCCGAGAGCATCTTCTCCAGCAGCGATTTCACCAGCGTCGGCTCGAAAGGTTTGTCGCAGAGCGCCGAAACACCTGCCTGTTCGACCGCTGCGAGGCGGTTCTGGTCGCTTTCGCTGGACACCATCAGCACCGGCACCGAGCTTTGCCAGCTTTTGCCCCGGATGAATTCGACCAATTCCTTGCCGTCCATTTCCGGCATGTTGTAATCGGTGATGATCAGGTCGAAATATTGTTCCTGAATGATTTGCGCCGCCTGGCGACCGTTTTCCGCCTCGACGAAATGGCTGATCCCGAGATTTTCCAGAACATGGCGGATAAATGCCCGCGCCATGCGGCTATCGTCCACCAGCAGCACCTTCAGTCCCTCGATATCGACATCGCCGACGCTCAGGTGGAGGCTGCCGGGATTCAGATAATCCATGGTGGCGGAGAGCGCGGTTTTGAGCTGACGGATTTCAAAAGGCTTGGGGAGAATGGCGCTGGCGCCGGCCTGACGCACCGGATCGAGGTAGCGCAGATTGGTTTCGCTGGAAACCAGGATGAAGGCGATGCCGTTCAGCGCTTCTTCGCTACGCATCTGTTCAACCAGTTGCGCGCCGGTCAAATCCTTCAGATACATGGCGCTGATCACCACTTCCGGCGGCGCTTCGCGCATTGCGGCGAGCACCGTCGTGGCGTCCTTGAAAGTCTTGATCTGGGAAATCCCCAGTTCGACGAGGCGCGCCTCGATAAATTGCGCCTGAGCGCTCGACGGCTCGACCAGATACACGGAAAGGACGCTCAATTCGCTCAGGAATGTCATATATACTCTCCCCTTCTTTATTTGACGGGGCCGTTTCAGACGGCGCAAAACGTCGATTATATTCCCGAATGACAAGTGAATAGGCATACTCAAATGACAAAATTCATCGGCATCCTCACCTCCGGCGGCGACAGCCCTGGCCTCAACGCAGCCATCCGAGGCGTCGGCAAAGCCGCGTTGAATCGTTACGACATGCGCGTCATCGGTTTTCGTGACGGGTTTCGTGGTTTGATGGAAAACCGCACCATGCGCCTGGAAAGCGCGGAACTCTCCGATATCCTTACCCGAGGCGGCACCATCCTCGGCACCAGCCGCGACAAACCGCACCGGATGCCGGTGGGCGGCAAAATCCTCGACATGACCGACGTGATAGTCGGCAATTATTACGACAACCACCTCGACGGGCTGGTCTGCTTAGGGGGCGGCGGCACCCAGAAAAACGCCCTGCGCCTCAAGGAAAAAGGACTGAACGTCATCACCTTGCCGAAAACCATCGACAACGACGTGGCGTTGACCGACATCACCTTTGGCTTCGACACCGCGCTGGGCATCGCCACCGACGCCATCGACCGCCTCCACAGCACCGCCCACAGCCACCACCGCATCATCGTGGTGGAAATCATGGGCCATCGCGCCGGCTGGTTGGCGCTGGGCGCGGGCATCGCCGGCGGCGCGGACGTGATTCTGATCCCGGAGATTCCCTACCATGTCGAAGCGGTTGCCGAAGCCATCCGCGAACGCAGCCGGCGCGGCAAATCGTTCAGCATCGTGGCGGTCGCCGAAGGGGCGTTGTCGCGTCAGGATCACGCCGACCAGCAAGCCGCCCTGGCGAAAAAAGCCGAACCCAAGCCGAAAGGCAAAACCAAAGGGGAAAACAAAAAAACCGCAGAACCGGCACCCTCCCAGGATTGTGTGGAAACCGACCGCACCCTGCGTCTCGCCAAACAACTGGAAATCCTCACCGGCCTGGAGTCGCGCGTCACCATCCTCGGCCACCTGCAACGCGGCGGGATTCCTTCCGCCGCCGACCGTCTGCTGGCGACCCGCCTCGGCACCGCCTGTGCGGAAATGGTCAACGAAGGACGCTTTGGCGTGATGGTCGCGGCGCGCGGCGATGGCGTGGCAGCGGTGGCGCTGGAAGACGTGGCGGGGCAGGTCAAGACTGTGCCGCCCGATCATCCGTGGGTGCTCAGCGCCCGCCACGTCGGCACCAGTCTGGGAGATTGATCGCTAAATGGGTGATGGGGAAAGGCGTCGCGTAGCGACGCCATCACCCATAATCAATGGAGTCTGAGTGCCATGGCACTTAGTTAAGCAAACCTCGCAGATATATACCGCGTGAAACCTCAACCCTGTCCTTTCCCTGAGTGGTAAAGGGCTGGGTTGAGGCAATGAATATCGCGTAAATCCCCAGTTTATGTGCCTCCGCCAAATTTCGCCTTTTTGCGGAAGAAGGGGGATTGCCTTTGCAAGCAGTGTTGGTCGGGGTTTTACTGCTTAACTAAGTGCCATGGGAGTCTGAGTGCGCCAGCACAAGCTGGCAGATTGTAGTTGATGGAAGTTCAACACGGAGAAGGAATGGCGAATCACTCTGACCCCGAGTCATGCGTTGCGCATCGTGAGGTGAGTAGCGAAGCGTTGACAGGGGAGACCGGCAGGCCAGCCATTGAGCCGCGAAATCAAGAAATCGGGATGCAGACGGAGTTCAGACTACCGGAAGGCAACACGGGGTATGGCGATAATCGCAAGCCATGCACTGATCCCGCGCGGTCGAAGACCCTGCGCATGTCGGGAAGCAATCTGCACAGAAGCTGGGAGGTCTCAATGATGCCCGGAGCAGTTCCACCGGGCAGGGCAGGGAAGGTCAAAGACCGCAATCCTGCCATACACGTCATTGAGAAGTCGGATACGCCTATAGTACCGAAGAAAGCGCCGAACAACGGGCAACCTGCGGAGGCGGTGGAGGGAAGGGGCGCGTAGCCAAGGGGAATGCTGAAGAGCCTCCCGCAGGCCGGACGCAGAGCCGGGGAACTGCGTCGAAGGGACTCGAAGGCATACGCGAAGCCGCCAAGCGGGACAAGCGGATGAAATTCACGGCGCTCCTCCACCATATAACGCCAGCGTTACTGGAGGAAAGTTTTTACGACTTGAAGCGGAATGCAGCGGCAGGCGTAGATGGAGTGACGTGGCGGGAATACGAGAAAGTCATCCATACACGAGTTCACGAACTGCATCGGGAGATACACACAGGTGCTTATCGTGCGCAAGCGTCGCGGCGAACCTATATCTCAAAAGCGGATGGCAAGTTGCGCCCGCTGGGAATCGCCGCGTTGGAGGACAAAATTGTGCAACAGGCCGTAGTCAAGGTGCTGAGCATGATTTACGAGGAAGACTTCCTTGGTTTTTCGTACGGATTCCGGGCGGGGCGTAGCCAGCACGATGCGTTGGATGCGCTCTACATGGGAATCAAGAGCCGCAAAGTGAACTGGGTGCTGGACGCAGACATACAGGCGTTCTTCGACAGCATTGACCACAAGTGGATGCTGCGATTCCTGGAACACCGGATAGCGGACAGGCGGATGGTTCGTCTGATTCGTAAATGGCTCAAGGCGGGAGTGATAGAAGAAGGGAACCGGATAGAGGCAGAAAAAGGCACCCCGCAAGGGGCGGTCATATCACCGCTGCTGGCGAACATCTACCTTCACTACGTGCTCGACTTGTGGGCAAATCAATGGCGGAATCGAAAAGCAACAGGACAGGTCATCATCGTCCGATACGCTGACGACAGCGTATTTGGGTTCGAGCATCAGACCGAAGCCGTGCAGTTCCTGGCGGACTTGCGGGAGCGACTGGCGCAGTTTGGTTTGGAGTTGCATCCGAGCAAGACGCGGCTGATCGAATTTGGACGAAATGCGATCAAGAACCGAAAGCAGCGGGGCGAGGGAAAGCCGGAAAAATTCGATTTTGCGAGTTGATGCCCGCTGGGCATCATCCCTGCTTACCCCGATTCTCGGATTTACGCACTGTTGCAGCAGCACCCGTAAGGGATGGTTTGCGATATTGCGCCTGACAATATAGAAGCGGATGCGCGCAACGCTGAAAGCGATACGGGCGAAGTTGCGAGAAAAGATGCACGATCCTATACCCGAAGTCGGAAAATGGCTGGGGAGCGTGGTTCGTGGTTATTTCAATTACTTTGGCGTACCCCGAAATTCGTATCGGCTGAGCAGCTTCCGTGCAGAAGTATGTCGGGCTTGGCTGCGAATGCTTAAACGGCGTAGCCAGAAGCATCATCTGTCTTGGGTGAGGTTCAAAACGTTGATAAACCGCTATATCCCGCAGAACCATAACACTCATCCTTATCCCGAGCAGCGCTTTCGTGTCACGACCTGAGGCAGGAGCCTTGTGCGGTAGTTCCGCTCGCAGGGATCTGTGCGGGGGGCAGGAGGTAACTCCTGTCCCTACCGCGACCCCCATTGATTTAGGTTGGGTGAAGCGATAGCGCACCCAACAAACCCAATCCTCCTTGCTCAAGCAGGCAAAAAACATTCAACATACTGATTGGTAACAAATGTCACGATTCAAGGTGGTGAGAATCACACATTGTCGGGTGCGCTACGCTTCACCCGACTTACACAATGAAAATGGGAAGTTAATTCGTACTCGTTCCTAAGTTAAGCGTGTCGGCCAGCCTTTTGCCTCGGAGCGCCGGCGTCTCGTCGGCCTGCCGGCAGGATGCCGGCGCTCCCGCCCGTGTCGGGCTAAAACTAAACTTGGCGACATGAGGGGCAGTCTCGGTTGATTTGACGTGGCGCGGCGTTTGTCTCAGTTGCAGCGCAAACAAGTAACCAATTCCCGGCCCGATACCCATGTGACCCCGATATCCGCAAGGCCGGCCCCTGATGCCTGATGCGGTTATTTCGGATTCGCCAGAGGAATTTTAATCGTGAACTCGGCGCCGTCCTGGATATTGTCTACCGCTATAAAACCGTCCATATGCTCCAGGATGAGCTTGGTCATGTACAGGCCGATGCCGGTGCCTTTTTCCTTGGTGGTGAAGTAGGGATCGAAAACCCTGGGCAGGGTCTCTGCGGGAATGCCGCCGCCGTTGTCCGATATCCGTACCAATGCAAAACCGTTTTCCGTATCCAGTTCGACGCAAATCCGGCCTGCCGTTACCCCGCTCTGAACAATCGCCTCCTTGGCATTGTTGATCACGTTCAGCAGCACCTGGGAAAATTCGTTGGCGTATCCCACGACGGTGATTTCTTCCCCAGATTCCACCAGTTGAATGCCGTGGCTGGCTAAACTGCCGCCGAGGATGTTGCGCGCTTCGGCAACCATCTGCTTCAGGCTGAAACTTCCCTTGGTCTTGTTGGGTTTAAAGAAATTACGGAAATCGTCGATGGTCGAGGACATTTTCTGCACCAGATGGTCGCCCTTGGCAACCGCGTTGTTCAGGTAGTCCTGATCCAGTTCGTCATAGTCGTAGGCGTCCTTGATATTGGCCAGCAAAAGTCCCAGCGCGTTGATCGGCTGACGCCACTGATGGGCGATATTGCCGATCATTTCACCCATTACCGCATGACGGGATTGCTGGATCAACATATGTTCCTTTTCCAGATTCTTGGCCACCTCTTCGCGGACGCGGCTTTCCAGGGTTTCGTTGAGGTGGCGTAAGGCGGCTTCCGCATTGCGACGGGCGGTAATGTCCTGAAACAAAACCTCCACGCCGATCAGCAGGTTGTTTTCCTTGACCGGAGTAATGATCAACTCCACCGGGAATCCCGTTCCGCCCTTGCGAATGAACCACTCTTCCATCTGGCGCGGCTCGCCATCGTGCAGAGTGCGGGCAATCGGGCAGTCGTGGTGCGGATAGGGAGTGCCGTCAAGGTGAGAATGATGGAACAAGGTATGTTGGTCAGCGCCGATCACCTCCTCGCGGGAAACTCCCAGCATTCGTAATGCCGCCGCATTGATGAAGGTACAGCGTCCTTCCAGATTCACCCCGTAAATGCCTTCTCCTGCCGATTGCAGCAGACGCTCGGTTTCCGCATGAGCGGCACGGTAGCGGCTCTCGCTTTCTGCAGTGCGCTGCTCCTGCTCGCGGAGCTTGCGATTTACCAAGGTCAGGCGGAAAACCGCGATACCGAGCAGGGATAACAGCGCCATTCCGGCGACTAGCTCCACCAGATAACGCTGCGCCACGTCGGCAATGGTGAACGGGGGCGGTGTCTCATAAGGCGGCAGACGCAAGCGCTCCAGGAGCAGTCGCACCATTTCGTAGTCGGCGGGAATTGTCCAGCCGAAATAGCGTCCTGCCTGTGCGGCTGGATCCTTGAGCGGCATAGTCAACAGGGCGGCCGCGACCCGCCGCGACAAATCGTTGTCCACATGGGGCAACACCGCAAACGGCCATTCCGGATAGAGGTGCGTGGAAAGGGCAAAGGGAAAATCGGAAACCTTCTGGATATTCAGGACGCGTAGTTGATGGAGGTGCAACTTGCCCTCGCCGGTCATCGATTCGAGCAGGCCGGTACGCACGAATGCCGCGTCGGCCTGTCCCTGGAACAACGCGTCCACGGCCCGATCATGGGGCATCTCGGTGGAGAGCAGGCGCACCTGATCGGGCATTTTTATGCCCGCTTCGAGCAACGCCAGAGCCTGAACCTGATAGCCGCCCAGCGACTTGATTCCCGGCGTGGCGATGGTCTTGCCGCGTAAGTCGCGCAGTTCGCGAATATCTGTTCGGTCTGCCCGGGTGACGATGACGCCGCCAAAAGCTGAAACCTTTTGACCGTTTTCCTCTGCGATCACTGTGGCGATGCGGTTCAGTCCGTGATGGCGCATCTCCACGATGTAATGGCTGGGATTGGTCAGAACGAAATCCACCTCGCGGGCGTCAATCGCTCGCCCGATTTCGTCGTAATTCATGGGAACCATGGTGAAGCGCTGTCCCGCCAGGGTGCGGCTCAGAAAATCCGCAGTGGGCTGCCATTGCGCCAGGGTTTCCGCCTTCGGACGAAAAGCCAGCACGGCAACCCGCACGTCCGCAGCCATGGCCACTGTGGCCGCACCCAGCAGGGCGCAAGCAAGCAGATGGAGGCCTATGCTTTTCAGGCGTTTGGCGGAGAGCCAAGACATGGAACGTTCCAAAGCGAAATAAACAGTGATTCTCCCATCGCCACCGATGTTTGTATATGCAGTATATGCCCCGCCGTGCCAAATCTACTCATCGGGGGCAGCTATTGCAAAATTACATTCCCCCCACGACGTATTGACTCGTAGGCCCGTACCGCTCGGCTGACGCTGGCGTAATGTACGCCAACAAAGGCTTCCGGGATGGTATTCATCGCTAGGCAACCCCACGTCGGCCCGCACGAGATACTATGGTCTGAGAGCCTGTGAAAATTTCAAAGGCCTGCTTCGTGCCCGAATTTTGCCCCTTTCCCGCCTTGCCAAGCGGGTTTGGAGAGGTTCTCGCTACAAATATGAGCGAACAAGATCAATGGGGTTACAAGATCAATGGGGTCAGACTCCCATGGCACTTAGTTAAGCAGTAAAACCCCGACCAACACTGCTTGCAAAGGCAATCCCCCTTCTTCCGCAAAAAGGCGAAATTTGGCGGAGGCACATAAACTGGGGATTTACGCGATATTCATTGCCTCAACCCAGCCCTTTACCACTCAGGGAAAGGACAGGGTTGAGGTTTCACGCGGTATATATCTGCGAGGTTTGCTTAACTAAGTGCCATGGGGGTCAGACTCCATTGACCCATTCCCCATTCCCCATTCCCCATTCCCCATTCCCCATTCCCCATTCCCCATTCCCCATT
>CAYVIN010000036.1:0-37271 GCA_964451375.1 uncultured Sulfuricella sp. | reverse complement strand
ATTCCATCAGGTTGAAGCTTTCCGGGCTGACGAAGCCCTGGAAACCGGCGAACAGCCCACCGGAAATTCCGCCGAAACTCGCCCCCATCGCGAAGGCCAGCAGCTTGACGTTGCGGGTGTTGATACCCATCGCTTCGGCAGCCACTTCGTCCTCGCGGATCGCCACCCAGGCGCGCCCGATGCGCGAATCCTGCAAGCGTAGCGAGACAAACACGATCAGCAGCGCGAGGGCCAGGAACAGGTAGTAATAGGCGTAAGTGCCGGGGATTTTCACGCCGAACAGCACCTGTTGCTGGTTGAGCGCAAAACCGCCAAACGCAATCGGATCGATCAGGTTCAGCCCCTGCGGGCCGTTGGTGATGTTGACCGGGGCATTGAGATTGTTGAGGAAGATGCGGATGATTTCGCCGAAGCCCAGCGTGACGATGGCCAGGTAATCGCCGCGCAGACGCAGCGTGGGCGTACCCAGCGCCATGCCGAACAGCCCCGCCACCAGCCCACCCAGCGGCAGGATCAGCCACACCGGCAGATGTAAGCCGAATTGCGGCGAAGCCAGCAGCGCGTAGAGATACGCGCCGACCGCATAAAACGCCACATAGCCCAAGTCGAGCAGCCCGGCGTACCCCACCACGATGTTCAGCCCCAGCGCCAGCATCACGTAGAGCAGCGCGAAATCGAGAATGCGCACCCAGCCGTTGCCCAGCGATGCACCGACCAGAAAAGGGGCGGCGGCGAGTAGCACACCGAGCAGCGCGAAGGCGATGTGCGCGGTGCGGCGGTCGGTGCGGAAATCAGCCGGGAGAATATTCATGTGCCGTTCTTTTTTACTGTATCAATTTTGCAATCGCCGCCGCTGGTAGCCACAAGGTCAGCGGCGTATCCGGCAGGACGACGAATTCATAGCGCCGGTAGTAGGCCAGCGCTTTTTCGTCCTTGGCATCGACCACCACCCCGATCATGCCGATTTGCTCGGAGAGCCGGTAACAGCGGTGCAACGCATTGGCGAGCAGCAATTCGCCATAGCCTTGGCGCTGCTGACGGGTATCGACGGCCAGCCGCGCCAGCCTGGCCACCGGCAGCGGGAAGTTGGGGAAACGTGATTGAAAAGACGCCGGCAACTGCTCCTTGCGAATGGCGGCCATCGCCAGGGTGTAATAGCCGACGATGTGGCGACCTTGACAGGCGACGTAGGTACGGCTGATTTTCGTCTCGCCATGCTGACGGGCAAAGCGCCGTAAATACTCGTCGAGCGCCGCTTCGCCGCAGGAGAATGCGCGCCGGTCATGATCGCCCGAGAGCGCCTCGATGACGCAGGCATATTCCGTCATGCCTGACCCTGTTCGTCTTGCCACTGGCGATGCCGTTGCAGGGCTGCGGTCAGCTTGGGACGGGGTTGATCGACTTCATCCAGCGCGGTGAAAAAGGTCTCCCAGTCGCGTGGCGACAAAGCCAGGTTTTCGGCTTGCGCCAGCACTTGACGGGCGCGCTCCTGAGCCGCGCCGAGCAGAAAAGCGCTGACCGTCTGCCCGGTGTTGGCGGCGGCGCGAACGATCAGTTCCTTGATCTCGTGCGAGGTGCGCAGGTCGATGCGTTCCTGAGAGTGTTGGGCGACGGCGGACATGGGTTACTCCAGTCTTGTGCGGAAATTGTACGGATAGAATTTTATCGACTATTGCGGCCAGCAGCAAACGAACCCTGTTTTCTCCAATCGAGTCGTTACGGCCTCTCCGCCACCCGCTCGCCGAGCAGCCCGGAGGGACGGAACACCAGTACGCCGATCAGCACGAAGAAGGCGAATACGTCCTGGTAATGACTGCCCAGGAAACCGCCGGTGAGGTCGCCGATGTAGCCCGCTGCGAGGCTTTCGATCACGCCCAGCAGCAGGCCGCCGAGCATCGCCCCGGCGAGATTGCCGATGCCGCCGAGAACCGCAGCGGTAAAGGCTTTCAGGCCCAACATGAAACCCATGTAGTAGTGCGCAATGCCGTAATAGGCGCTGACCATCACCCCGGCCACGGCGGCCAGCGCCGAGCCTAAGATAAAGGTGAAGGAAATCACCTTGTTGACGTTCACCCCCATCAGCCCGGCGATTTCCGGCGATTGGGCGGTGGCGCGCATGGCGCGGCCAATGCGGGTCTTTTTCACCAGCGTGACCAGCGCCGCCATGATCGCGACCGCGAGCAGGAAGATGAAGATTTGCAAATCGGTGATCCCGGCCCCAGCGATGTCGTGCCGGACGCTGGGCAGGATCGGCGGGAAAGAAATGTACTGGCGGCCCCAGATGATCATCGCGGTATTTTGCAGGATGATCGAGACGCCGATGGCGGTAATCAGCGGCGCCAGGCGCGGGGCGCGGCGCAACGGGCGGTAGGCGATGCGCTCGATGGCGAAACCCAGCGCCATGCAGGTCGGCACCGCCACCAGCAGGCCGCCGGCCACCAGCATCACGCCGGGCAGATCGACGCCGCTGCCGACCAGCGCATTCACCACCGCCAGCGTGACCAGCGCCCCGAACATCACCACCTCGCCATGGGCGAAGTTGATGAGTTCGAGGATGCCGTAAACCATCGTGTAGCCCAGCGCGATCAGCGCATACACGCTGCCCAGCACCAGGCCGTTGATCAACTGCTGGAGGAAAATATCCAAGGTGCTTACTTGGCCGGTGCGGGCGCTGCCTCGGCAACAGGCGCGGCAGCCGGGGCCGGGCCGCCCACGGTTTCCAGCACTTCCCACTTGCCGTCCTTGACCTGGTAGAGCGTCACCGCGCCGTCCTTGATGTCGCCCTTGGCGTCGAACGTCACCTTGGCGGTCACGCCTTCATGGCTGATCGCGGCGAGCGCGGGCAGGTACTTGGCCGGATCGGTGGAATCGGCTTTTTGCATCGCGGCGATCAACACGCTGGCGGCATCGTAACAATACGGCGCGTAAAGCTGAATCTGCCCGTGTTTGGCGGAGAAGCGCTCGCCGAACGCCTTGCCGCCGGGCATCTTGTCGAGCGGCAGACCGGGCAGCGAGCTATACGCACCCTCCGCGCCACCGGTGGCGAGCTTGATGAATTCCGGGGTGCTCATGCCGTCGCCGCCCAAAAACTTGGCGGTCAGGCCCAGCGAACGCATCTGCTTCACCATCGGTCCGGCTTGCGCGTCCATCCCGCCGAAGAACAGCAGGTCGGCCTTCTTGGCTTTCACCGCAGTGAGGATGGACATGAAATCGGTGGATTTGTCGGTGGTGAATTCGCGCGCCACGATCTTTGCCCCGGCGGCCTTGGCGGCCATCTCGAACTGGTCGGCCACGCCCTGCCCGTAAGCGGTGCGGTCGTCGATGATGGCGATGGCCTTGGCGCCCAACTTGCCGACCGCGTAGTCACCCAGCGCCTTGCCTTGCTGCACGTCGTTGGGCATTACCCGGAAGGCGGTCTTAAAGCCCTGCTCGGTGTACTTGGGGTTGGTCGCGGATGGGGAAATCTGGGGAATTCCGGCGTCCGAATAAATCTTCGACGCGGGAATAGTGGTGCCCGAATTGAGATGCCCGATCACCCCGGCGACCTTCGCATCGGCGAGCTTCTGCGCAACGATGGTCGCGGTTTTCGGATCAGCCTGATCGTCCTCGCTGATCAGCTCGAACTTGATCTTCTTGCCGCCGATGGTCACCCCCTTGGCGTTAGCGTCGTCCACCGCCAGGCGGATGCCGTTCTCGAAATCCTTGCCCAGATGCGACTGCGGCCCGGTCAACGGCTGCACCGCGCCGATCTTCACCACTTCCTCGGTCGGCGCGGCAGGCGCGGCTCCCGTAGCGGCAGGCGCAGGCGCTTCCTTGTTGCCGCAGGCGGCGAGATTGAGCAAAAGCGTGGAAAGCAATAGGGCAAGCAGTCGCGATTTCAATTTCGGTCTCCAAACTGGATTTGAGGGTGGGGCATTATAGCCCGATGATTGGGCCAAGATAAGCGATGCAAGCGGTGAATTCAGGGATCGGGCGCAGGGCATAACGCACATTGATGTCCCTGATGAGCATGGCTCCCCAGCCCGCCGCTTTCTGTTGCATACTGTGCTTTTCGCCTAGCCAACGAATTTGTTGTTTTCACCTCCAGGGAGACCCCACACATGACCACGCTTTTCAGCCCTCTCAAACTCGGCGCGTTGACCGTGCCGAACCGGATTTTCATGGCGCCGCTGACCCGCTGCCGGGCCGGTGTGGAGCACCTTCCCAATGCGTTGATGGCGGAACAGTATGCGCAGCGCGCGAGCGCAGGCCTGATCGTCGCGGAGGCGACCATGGCCATGGAAGGGACTTCGGCGTTTTATATGGAGCCGGGGATTTATTCGGCTGAGCAGATTGCCGGCTGGAAGCTGACGACGGACGCCGTCCATGCCGCCGGCGGGCGGATATTTCTTCAGATATGGCACGGCGGGCGGGCGTGTCATCCGCTCTTTAACCAGGGTGCGCAGCCGGTTGCGCCGAGCCCGATAGCGATTGCCGGCGAGATGGTCTACACCCCCGAGGGTGAAAAACCTCACGCCACGCCCCGCGAGTTGCGCGACGACGAGTTGCCGGGCATCGTCGCCGCTTTCCGGCAGGCGGCGCTGAACGCCCAGGCAGCGGGTTTTGACGGAGTGGAGGTGCACGGGGCCAACGGCTATTTGCTCGACGAATTTTTGCGCGACGGCGCAAACCAGCGCAGCGGCCCTTACGGCGGCTCGCTCGAAAACCGGGCGCGCCTGCTTTGCGAGGTGACCGAGGCGGTCTGTGGGGTGTGGGGCGGCGAGCGGGTGGGGGTGCGGATTTCCCCGCTCAACAGCTACAACAGTATGCTGGACAGCGACCCCATCGCTTTGTCGGTGTGGCTGGCGAACCGCCTCAACGATTTTAATCTGGCTTATTTACACGTAATGCGCAGCGACTTTTTCGGCAAACAAAGCGGCGACGTGATGACGCCAATACGCGAGAACTACCGGGGCGTGTTGATCGGAAACATGGGTTATACGCCGGAAGAAGCCGGCGCAGCGGTAGCGGAAGGCAAAGTTGATGCGGTGGCGTTCGGCGTCAGTTTCCTCGCCAACCCTGACCTGCCGGCGCGGATTGCAGCGGGTGCGGCGTTGAATCAGCCTGACCCGGCGACTTTTTACGTGCCCGGCGCGGCGGGTTATACGGACTATCCGGCAATGGCGGCGAGGTAAGGAAAAGCAGTGTTTAGTTGAGGAATGCGCTTTGCGCGGCAACATCAACCAACCCGGACGAGCCGCCCCCCAGAACGGTGATGAGTAATGAGAGATGGCTTTCATTACCCATCACCGGGTAGTCCGACTGTTAGCAGTCAGTCATGACTAACCCGGCGGGATCGGAAAGTGGATGGGTGAAGCGTTAGCGCACCCATCTACTGTTTGTCCTTCTGTTTCACCGTGACTGACTACTACGCTCTGCCCTCTTCATCCCACAACTCCAGCACCACCACGCTGCGCGCCGCGACCCGGTATTGAGTGGCCGCTACGTGCGGCTGCGCAGCGGGTTCGAGGATGTCATCGGGAGCGACGAGAAAGGTGTCCACCGCACGTCGCCAGTGGCCTCCGGCGATTTGCGGCAATTCGAAGTCCAGCGTTTCCCCCCCGCTGTTTATCATCACATGCAGCGCTGGTTCTCCGGGCGCGCGCCCCCCCAGGGTGAAGGCAATCTGCCGGCAATAGCTGGCCCGCCACTGCGGGGAATCGATTTTTGTGCCGTGCCAGGCGATATCCGGCAGGGTCTCGCCAACCTTGCGCTGACCGGCCAGAAAATTGCGGCGCATCAGGTTGGGATGGCGCTTGCGCAGGGCGATCATGCCGCTCACGAAGGCCACCATGTCGGCGTTGTCTTCAGCGTTGCGCCAGTCGATCCAGGCATGTGAGTTGTTCTGGCACCACACGTTGTTGTTGCCGTGCTGGGTGCGCAGCATTTCGTCGCCGGCGAGCAACATCGGCACCCCCTGGCTCAACATCAGCAGGGCAACGAAATTACGCGCCTGGCGGCGGCGCAGCGCGAGAACGGCGGGATCGTCGGTCACCCCTTCGGTGCCACAGTTCCAGCTCATGTTGTCGTCAGAGCCGTCGGCATTGGCCTCGCCGTTGATTTCGTTGCGTTTGTGGTGGTAACTCACCAAATCCCACAGCGTGAAGCCGTCGTGACAGGTCAGGAAATTGACGCTGTTGATCGGGTGGCGCAGATTCGCGGCGTAAAGGTCGCTGCTGCCCGCCATGCGGGTCGCCAGTTCGGCGGCCAGCCCCGCTTCGCCGGCGACGAAGCGGCGCAAGGTATCGCGATAGCGCCCGTTCCACTCCATCCAGCGATAACCGGGAAAACTGCCGACCTGGTAAAGCCCGGCGGCGTCCCATGCTTCGGCAATGATTTTGGCCCCGGCCAGGGTGTCCGACAGTTCGATGCCCCACAATACCGGCGGATTGTGCATCGGTTCGCCGTCCTCGCCGCGCGCCAGGGCGCTGGCAAGATCGAAACGAAAGCCGTCCACGTGCATTTCATCCACCCAGTATTCCAGGCAATCGATGATGAAATGCGCGACAAAGGGATGATTGGCGTTGAGGGTGTTGCCGCAGCCCGTGTAGTCGCGATAGCGGCTAAGGTCGGCGGGGTCGAGATGATAAAAGGTTTCGTTGCCGATACCCTTGAAATTCAGGGTGGGGCCGCTTGCGCCGCCCTCGGCGGTATGGTTGAACACCACGTCGAGAATCACGCCGATACCAGCCTTGTGCAACGCCTTGACCATGTCGCGGAATTCATCGCGGGCGCTGGAGCCTTCGGCTTTCACGCAATAGCCGGGATGCGGCGCGAAAAAGCTGTGGGTGCTGTAACCCCAGTAATTTTCCAATCCGAGATCCGCCACTGACGGCGGCACGTCGCTTTCATCGAAAGCCATTACCGGCAGCAACTCCACATGGGTAATGCCGAGCGACTGGAGATAGGGAATTTTTTCGACAACGCCGGCGAAAGTGCCGGGATGTTTCACGCCGGAAGAAGGATGGCGGGTAAAACCGCCCACGTGCAACTCATAAATGATCATTTTCTGGGTCTGGATGTGGCGGTGCTGGTCATCCTCCCAGTCGTAGCGGTCATCCATCACCACAGCGCGCATCGAACGATGCGGAACCAGCCCCAAGCGCCCGCTATCGCGGCGATTCCAGAAACGGGTGTCAACCTCCCGCGCCCATGGATCAACCAACTCCACCGCCGCATCAAAACGCCAGCCGTGCCCTGCAGCATCGCTTGGGCCATCCAGCCGCCAGGTGTAGTGGATGCCTGGCGGCAGACCGATGATCTTGACGTGCCAGTTGAAAAAGCTGTGATTACTCTCGGGATCAAGCCGGACAATCTGAAAAGGCGTTTCCGCAGCCCCGTTTTCATACAACAGCAATTCCGCCCCGGTGGCGTGGCGGCTGTATATCGAAAAGTTAACCCCATCGCCTTTCTGGGTGGCGCCATGCGGATAGCGACACCCCGGATGAATCGGGTAAGTCTTGCGGATATTGGTCATGACGGCCTAAATTGAAATCATATTGATGACCATTGTACCGGCTTGGCGCGTCATGGCTGTGACAATCTTGCCTCTGCATCAGCGGCGCGGCGCGCCCCAATGCAAAACAGCCACACCCGCACCCGTTAAAGCGGCGCTCCGCTTTCCCCACGCCCCCGCAATGACTCATACAACTGAGCAGGCCCCAGCAGTACATCCTTCAGGCCATCCCGCACCCGTTCCGAATCCAGCGCCTGCTTGCTCATCGCGCCATGCGCCGCCAGCGCGTCCATGATCGCGTTCATGATTTCCTTGGCGAGGTCGGGCGAGTCGGCGAATTGCTGCTTGGTGCTGTTGGTGGCCTGCTGAACCAGAATCTCGGATTCCAGCAATTTGCCCTTCAGCACGTTGTTCACATACACCAGCTTGTCGTCGTCGGTGAGTTCGCCCTGGAACAGGTCATTTACCTTGGCGATGATTTCGACGAGATAGGCTTTCTGCTTCTGCTGCACCATGCCGCTACCGGCTTCGCCCAGCGGTTCCAGCTTGGGATAGTCGCCGCCCGCAGCCAGCGGCAAGGTACGCTTACCCAGGTTTTTCAGATGGTGGTGGGTGAGCACCACCTTGGATAGATCAATCTCGTCCCGCTCCCGCCCGAACTCCAGCAAGGGCAACAGGCGCTTGAAGAACCAGTAGCGTTTTTCAATCGCGGTGTTGCCGTAGTCGAATATCTGCGACAGGAAAGCATAGAGGCGCTGGTATGCGCCGATGTCGGCCTTGAATAGCAGCAATGCATCAACCGCGTTGTGCGCTTCTTCCGCAGCCTTGGCATCACTGCGGTCATGCGCCGCCTTCAGTTGTTCCTGTGCGGCCTTATAACGTTGCAGGATGCGCGACGCCACCGGTTCCAGCGCCGCCGCCAATTCGCTTTGCCTGGCGTGGGGATTCAACTCCACCGCCACCACCCGCTCCACCTCGAAGTCGTCATAGAAGCCCGCCGCATCCAGTTTGCTGCGCAGGTCATAGACCAGATGCGGGTCGGTGACATTGGAAAGCGTGGCCGTATCGTAGTAGGTCTTGAACGCCGCCAGCACCTCATCGGCATCGTTCACGAAATCCACCACGTAGGTGGTGTCCTTGGCCGGATAGGCGCGGTTCAAGCGCGACAGGGTTTGCACCGCCTGTATGCCCGCCAGCCGCTTATCCACGTACATGCCGCACAACAGGGGTTGGTCGAAGCCGGTCTGGAATTTGTTGGCGACCAGCAGGATTTGATATTCATCGCTGGCGAAGGCTACACGCATGTCGCGACTTTTGAGATTCGGGTTCATGGCCTGGCTGGTTTCGCTGAACGCCTCCGCCCCGGATTCCCTGTCGTTTACCTCGCCGGAGAATGCCACCAGCGTGCCGATCTTGTAGCCTTGCGAGTGGATATAGCCTTCCATCGCCAGCTTCCAGCGCACCGCCTCCAGACGACTGCTGACTACCACCATTGCCTTGGCCTTGCCGCTCAACAAGGGGGAAACGGTTTCGCGGAAATGCTCCACCACCACCTGCACCTTCTGGCTGATGTTGTAGGGGTGCAGCTTCACCCAGCGCATGATGCCCTTCAGTGCCGCGCTGCGCTCCACCTCGGCTTCATCCATTTCCTTGCCGTTGTGCGCCAGTTTGAAAGCGGTCTTGTAGGGCGTGTAGTTCTCCAGCACGTCCAGAATGAAGCCTTCCTCGATGGCCTGCCGCATTCCGTACACATGGAACGGCGCGGGAAGGTTGTCGGCGCTGGCGGGCAAATCAGGGTTGGGGCGACGGCCAAACAGTTCCAGCGTCTTGGCCTTGGGCGTGGCGGTGAAGGCCACGTAGGTAATGCCGCTCTCGGCGGAACGCCCCGCCATCTGGGCGGCCAATATATCTTCGGTCGAGACTTCGCCGCCGTCGTTCAACGCCTGCAACTCTTCGGCGCTCAACACCTGCTTGAGCTTGGCGGCGGTTTCGCCGGTCTGGGAGGAATGCGCTTCATCGGCAATCACCGCGAAACGTTTGCCCTGTGCTGCCGCCAGTTCCTGCACCGCTTTCAGCGCGAAGGGAAAAGTCTGGATGGTGCAGACCACGATTTTCTTGCCGCCGGAAAGCGCCTGCGCCAGTTCGGCGCTCTTGCTGGCCCCCTCGCCGGTGATCGTCGCCACCACCCCGGAAGTGCGCTCGAAGTCGAATATCGCTTCCTGCAACTGCGCATCCAGCACGTTACGGTCGGACACCACCAGCACCGAGTCGAACAGCTTGTGGTGTTCGGCATCGTGCAGGTCGGCAAGGAAATGCGCCGACCACGCAATCGAGTTGGTCTTGCCGGAGCCTGCCGAATGCTGGATCAGGTATTTGCCGCCAGCACCTTCCGTCAGCACCGCGCTCAGCAGCTTGCGGGTCGCATCCAGTTGGTGAAAGCGCGGGAAGATGATTTTCTGAATCTGCTTCTTGCTGTCGCGCTTGGCGACCAGATAGCGCCCCACGATCTCCAGCCAGCTATCCCGCGCCCACACGGTTTCCCACAGGTAGGCGGTACGGTGGCCTTCGCTGGGGGGATTGCCCGCAGCGCCGTTGTTGCCACGGTTGAAAGGCAGGAAGGTGGTGTGAGCGCCGTCCAGCTTGGTGGTCATGCGCACTTCGCTATTGCTCACCGCGAAATGCACCAGCGCCCCGTTGGGGAAGGATAACAAGGGTTCCGCCGAACCTTGATTCTTGGGTTTCGGGTTGCGGTCGAAGCGGTACTGGTCAACCGCATCGTCCACCGACTGGGTAAAGTCGGTTTTGAGTTCCACCGTCGCCACCGCCAGCCCGTTGAGGAACAGCACCAAGTCGATGGCGTTTTCGTTATGTAGCGAATAATGCACTTGGCGCACCACCCGCAAGCGGTTCTTCCGGTACTTGGCGACGGTTTCGGCGTTCATCGCCAGCGCCGGTTTGAACTGGCACAAGGCAAGCGGCTGGCGCAGCCCCAGCAATTCCACGCCATGCCGCAATACGTCCAGCGTACCCCGGTCATCCAGCGACTTGCGCAGGCGATCCAGCAACACCGTCTCGGCGCCGGCGCCATGATTCTTGCTCAATGCCTCCCACGCCTTGGGCTGGGTATCCTGCACCCAAGCAATGACATCCGCCGGGAACAAGGCGCGGGCGCGGTCATAGTGTTGGGCATCCCCCTCGGCATAGTGCCATCCTTGCGCGGCCAGGGTGGCGCAGATTTCAGTCTCGAAGCTGATTTCCTTGTGCAGGTTCATGAGGTTTTTAGGATCATTTATAGGGCAGGCGTTCTTCGGTTAAACCGGGCAGATTCTCGAACTCCGGGTCTTTATGCACCAGCGTCGCGCCCAGTTCCAGCGCAGCGGCGGCGATCCAGGCGTCGGCGAGCGAAAGCGGATGAGTGGCCTTGATGCTGGCTGCGCGCTCCAGCAGGGCGGGTGACTCATGCGACCAGATGATGGGCAAATTCAGGCAGGCGGCATAAGCCTCGCGCCCTGCCGCCTCCCCCTCGTTTTTCCAGACGCGGTATAGCACTTCCATCAGAGAGATAAAGCAAGCGTGGCAGGACGCGCCCCCCGTACCGGCATCCGCCAACAATGCCGCCACCCGCGCGGCACCCGCCTCATCACCGCGCAAGGTCAGCAATGCGGAGGTATCCAGCAGATAAGCGCTCACGCCTCGCGCTGCCGGTCGGCTTTGCGGTCAGCCAGCAGCGCATCCGTCGCCCCTTTGTTTCCGCTGCCGCGAAAGGCGGCAATCGCATCCAGATAAGCCGCAGTTTGCGTGGATTCCGCCGCACGTCCGACCAAAGCGCGATACGCCTCATTCGACACGATAAACGCCACCGGGCGACCGCGCCGGGTAATCGAGACCGGCTCGCGCTGGGCGTTATCCAGCAATTCGCCGAAATGGTTCTGGGCTTCGACGGATGTAACGGTTCTCATGGCAGCGCTCCTTCAACTAGCTAATTTGTACATTGTATCCAGAAAGAGGGCTCGCGCAATCGGCTTTAACCGGGAATCAATACACCGCATCGTGGTCGCCCACGTTCACCGGGATAATCTGCTCATCCTGAATTAGCAGATCCAGCGTGATGCGGTAGGAAAGATTGATGGAAACCGAATGCAGGGCTTGCAGCTTGCCGCTCAGCGGATGCAAGCGCAACGAAGGATGGTGGGGGTTCAGCTCAAGCAGTTGCAGGGTTTTGAGATACTGTTTTTCCAGATCGGCATGGCGTTTGAGAAAACGCGCGGCGCGTTTCAGGTATTGCTCGGTGAAAACCAAGCGATAGCTCATATAGCGGACTTCGCCCGCGCCACATGCTGCTCAGGCGACTCCTGCACGAACCGCCCGGCTGCCAGATCGGCGCGGGTTTCCGCCAACGCCGCCTCCAACTCGCATTCGCGCAAATAGTGATAATGCGCGATGTCCATCACCACGAAGCGATCCTTGCCGCGCACCGAAACAATCGCCTCGGAATGTTCGGCCAGCATCGCCTCGATGGCAGCCACCCCCTTGGTTTTCAGATCGTTGGCCGTCAGATGCGACATGGCTTGTTACCTCATGGTGCTGTTTTCAAGATGCTTGATGGTGCGCCAGATAGTGTGATTAATCAAGTGGTACGGAGGTTGATCTAACTCAGCATTTCCAGCAACACCGGATGCCAGACTGATAGTTCAATCTCGCCCATCTTCCCGGCCAGACGGCGTTTGTCCACCGAGCGGATTTGGTCGAGCAGAATCCGCGCTGGTTTGCCCGCAAATAACACCTCCGGGCGGCAGCCAAGCGGCTGCCCCTGGCTGGTCAGCGGCGCGATGATGACACGCGGTAGCGCGGTATTCAGATCATCCGGCGAAACCACCAAAGCGGGGCGCGTTTTTTTGATTTCCGTGCCGATGGTCGGGTCGAGATTGACCCAATACACTTCACCGCGCGCTACCACACCCATTCCTCGGTGGATTCATCCATTGGCAACGCAGCCAGCGGCTCTGCATCGGCTTCCGGCTGGTAGCCATCAAACCACCCTGCACGCGGCACACTCACCGGCGCAATCACCAGATTTTTACCTTCCAGGCGAATCTCCACCTCATCGGTCATTTCACAAGCCGCCAGCAATGCAGCCGGAATAATGATTCCACGGGAATTGCCCACCTTTCTCAAGCTGGTACGCATGGCAACCTCCGAAATATAATGTTGCAACTATGTTATAACACCCCGTCACGCAGATGCAACCCGCGTACATCAATCTTGCCCGTCACGGCTGCTGAAATCAGGGCGCTGCGGCGTTCCTGCAGCAAGGCGATGGCGCGGTTGGCTTCGGCGGTGAGGGCGTCGAATTTGGTGGTTTCGCTTTCGAGGAAAGTCACGATGGTTTTCTGTTCATCTGCAGTCGGTAGTGGGACTCCAATTTCAAGAATGGTTGACTGACCAATGTTGAGCATGGAACTGCTTGCTCCTGTCGCTGCCAGTTCAATTTGGCCACGAACCGGTACAGAGCCCAAGTAGGAAACCAGAAATTCTGGCAGGCACAAATCAACATCCACTTTGAGCCGATAGAGCTTGTCGCAAAGCATGAGATTTGGATAGTCTTCCTGAACGACTGCGGCACTACCGACTAATTCACGAGTGTTGGCGCGTGAAACAAGAACATCATTTGCCACAATTCCAAGAGATGCTATCGGCTCCAAGGTTCCAGGAAGCGTCTTGTTTTCTGCTGGGTTAAACCTGCCGCCGTTTACGCATCCAACTTTCAACACTCCCCACTCGTTTGGTGTCTCAACTGGAACCCCCTCACACTGGGGACTCCAGCCTTGCTCAATTGAATGTATGAGGCGTTTGATCAGCCAGACATCCCAATGCGCTGGCACTTCGCCCAACCATTCAATACCGGAATCTTTCATCGGGGCGTTGGGGTTCAGCCCCTTGGTGACGGCGTGGGAAATCACCGCTTGGCGTTTTTCCGCCAGCAATTCAACCAGACGTTTCTGCTCGGCAATCAAGGCATCAATCTTCCCTGTTTCGCAGTCGAGGAAGGCGGCGATGGTTTGTTGTTCGGTATGCGGCGGAAGGGGTAACCCAATTTGTCCAAATTGCTCATAGCTGATGCTCTTCCCCTCACGAATACCGTCAGTCACCGTTTGTAGTGCCGCTATGTATCCAGCAGATTTGAGCAAATACGCCATGAATACGGCTTCAATCTGACAAACTGGGCGTAAAACCGTGTAGGCAGGACTAACACACCCAGAATACTTGCTCCTTTCGATGCCGCCTTGAAAACTACGCAGACTAATTACGAAATCATCTACCTCAACATGTTTAAAGTTTTCGAGGCCACTGAGTGCCAGTGTGACTTTCTGGTCTTCCATTTCCATAAACAAACGCTGAGGTAGAACCCCGTATTTCTGCGTGGCGGAAAGCTGTTCATCATTTGGTAATGCAGAATCACGTTTTTGCGAATACAAGCGGCGACCTTGCCTCACATCCCAATGCCCCGGCACCTCCCCCAGCCACTCCACGCCGCTGTCCTTGTATTCGGGATAACGCGGCAAACTCATGCGCTCAGCCCTGCGATCATGGTCAGAATCCGGTCGGTGCATTGCTTCAGGTCGGCATCAATTTCCATCAGCGGGCGCGGCGGCTCGAACACGTAGAAGTGCCGGTTGAAGGGGATTTCATAGCCGACCTTGGTTTTGTCGTGGTCTATCCACGCATCCGGTGCATGGGGCAGCACTTCGCGTTTGAAGTAGCTTCCCACGTCTTCTGCCAGCGGCACGTTTTCGGTGTCGCGCAGTGCAGTATCCGGCTGCGGCTTGCCCTTCAGCTTGCCTTTTTCGCCCAGCACGATTTTGCCGCCGGCATCCCGTAGCGGACGTTCCACGGTGATGGTGCGGTAGCCGAAGTCCTCATTCCTGAAGATGCGCGAAATCGGCTTGCCGTCCCGCTCGGCTTCTACGAAGCTGCCGAACAGGCGGGTGACTTCGGCGATGTGCTCATCGCTCATTTCCTTGCGTTTGCTGCCCAGGCTCTTGCGCATCTTCTGCCAGAACGCCGAGGCGTCAATCAGTTGCAGCAGCCCCTTACGATGCTCCGGTTTGCGGTTGGAGAGTATCCACACATAGGTGCTGATGCCGGTGTTGTAGAACATGTCGGTGGGCAGGCCGATGATGGCTTCCACCAAGTCGTTCTCCAGCACGTAGCGGCGGATTTCCGATTCGCCCGACCCGGCGCCGCCGGTAAACAGCGGGGAGCCATTGAGCACGATGCCGAAGCGGCTGCCGCCCTCCACGGCGGGGCGCATTTTGCTGATGAGGTGCAAGAGGAACAGCAACGAACCATCCGAGACACGCGGCAGGCCGGGGCCAAAGCGCCCGTTGTAGCCTTGGGTCTCAAATTCCTTGCGGATTTCCTTCTCGACCTTCTTCCACTCCACGCCAAACGGCGGATTGGAGAGCATGTAGTCGAATTTGCGGTGGGGGTGGCCGTCATCCGAGAGCGTGTTGCCCGCCACGACGTTGGCGACATCCTGCCCCTTGATAAGCATGTCGGCCTTGCAGATCGCGTAGGACTCGTCGTTGAGTTCCTGCCCGAACATGCTGAGCCGCGCTTGCGGGTTATGCTCTTCCAGATATTCCCCGGCTATCGACAACATGCCGCCCGTGCCTGCTGTCGGGTCATAAATGGTGCGGACTACGCCCGGCTTGGATAGCACCTCGTCGTCCTCGATGAACAGCAGGTTGACCATCAGGCGGATGACTTCACGCGGGGTGAAGTGCTCCCCGGCTGTCTCGTTGGAGATTTCGGCGAACTTGCGGATCAGCTCCTCGAATACCAGCCCCATCTGCGAATTGCTCACCGCTTCCGGGTGCAGGTCGAAGTTGGAAAATTTCTCGGCGACCTGATAGAGCAGGCCCGCCTTGGTCAGGCGGTCTACCTGAGTGTAGAAATCGAAGCGCTCGAAGATGTCCCGTACCGCCGGGGAGAATGCCTGTATGTAGGCATAGAGGTTTTCGCCGATGTGGTCTTGGTCGCCCATCAGCGTTTTCATATCCAGCGGGGAGGTGTTGTAGAAGCCCTGCTCGGCTTTGCGCAACAGGAACAACTCGGGATTCAGCCCGGCCTTTTGTTTGTCGGCATATTCCGCCAACACCGCAACCTTGGTGGGTTCCAGTACGCAGTCCAGACGGCGCAGCACGGTAAACGGCAGGATCACCTTGCCATATTCGGATTGCTTGTAGTCACCACGCAGCAGGTCGGCGACAGACCAGATGAATGAAGAAAGTGCTTGTTGATTCATCAATGAGTCCGTGTTTGTTCTTGGAATTGCGCGGAATTATGCCCACTCCGGGGGATTTCGGCGAGACAAAGCGACAATCCTAAAAACCTCAGAAAATCTGAGATTCAAGCCATGATGCGGTCTCTGGTGGATGATGCGGCAAGTTACATGTTGAGGTGATGGAAGCCTCCATACCGGCCAGGGGAGAGCAACACCGCAAACCCGGCGTAACCCAAAACAAAAACGGCCTAGAGCAATTGACTCTAAGCCGTTGTTATTTATGGTGCTGATGAGAGGAGTCGAACCTCCGACCTACTGATTACGAATCAGTTGCTCTACCAACTGAGCTACATCAGCGCTTTGAAACAGGTGGTTTTTAGCAAAAAGGCTTGCCGGTTTATATCCTGCAAGCCTTTTGAATTTTTGGTGGCCAAGGGCGGAATCGAACCACCGACACAAGGATTTTCAGTCCTCTGCTCTACCAACTGAGCTACTTGGCCATTTGTCCGTTTCACCTGACGCTGAGTGCGCTTTCGGCAAAATTCGGAAGCGCGCATTAGACCCTGATTTCACCTGAAAGTCAACCTTCTTCCCTCACGTTTTCGGTGTTTTGGACACGACTAGGCTTGATGTGGGGGTAGCGGCAATGTTCGACGAGTTCTCTGGTTTGTTTGCCGGGCGCGGGGGTGAGCAGGCTGACCACGATGATGGTGACGATTCCCGCCGGGACGCCGAAAACGCCGGCGGCGATGTCCTTGATGCCGAACCAAGGCGGCATGGCGTAGAACTTCACGCCGATCAGGTAAAACAGGCATACGCCAAGCCCGGTCAGCATTCCGGTGACTGCGCCATATTGATTGGCGCGCCGCCAGAATACGCCCAGCACGAGGGCGGGAAAAAATGCGGAGGCGGCGATGGAGAAGGCCCAGGCGACCATGAAAAGGATGTGATCCGGTTTGCGTGAGGCGACGTAGGCGGCGACGATTGCGACGAAGAGGAGGAGAAATTTGGAAATGAAGACGCGCTGACGGGTGGAGGCGCTGTTGTCGATCATCTTGAAATAAACGTCGTGGGAAAGCGCATTGGCGATGGTGAGCAACAGTCCATCGGCAGTGGATAAGGCGGCGGCCAATCCGCCGGCGGCGACAAGGCCGGAGACGACGTAGGGCAGCCCGGCGATTTCCGGGGTGGCGAGGACGATCACGTCGGGATTGAGGGTGAGTTCGGCAAGTTGCAGGATGCCGTCGTGGTTGATGTCGTCGATGCTCACCAGTCCGACTTTGCCCCACGCGGCGACCCAGCTTGGCAAATCGGCGATACTCGACCCGATGAGATTGGAATAAACCTCGAACTTGACCAGTATCGCCAGTGCAGGCGCGGTGAAATACAGCAGGGAGATAAAAAACAGCGACCAGAATACCGAGGTGCGCGCTTCCCGCACACTGGGAGTGGTGTAATAGCGGATCAGGACATGCGGCAAGGCCGCCGTTCCGAGCATCAGGCAGAAGGTCAGGGCGAGGAAATTCAGCAAGGATTCGCGCTCGGCTTGCGGATCAACGCCGGGATAGGGCTGGACATGGGGTGTCGGGGGAGTCGCCCCGGCTTTCGCGGCGTCATGATCCTTGCGAAGCTTTTCCAGTTCGGTTTCGTTGGCGGGGTTGGCTTCAAGCCGGTGAATTTTTTCGCCGATTGCGCTTTCGCGCTGCTTGAACAAATTGCGGGCGGCGATTTGCTGCGGATCGTTAAAAATGATTTTTTCGCGTTCGCTGAGTTTTTCCAGAACCTGGCCGTACATCACCTGCGGCACCGGGACTTCGGCGATGCGTTGGGACAACATGATGACCGGCACCAGATAGGCGATGATGAGGATGATGTATTGCGCCACCTGCGTCCAGGTCACGGCGCGCATCCCCCCGAGGAAGGAACACACCAGGATGCCGGCCAGGCCGACGAATACGCCGACATCGAATTCCAGACCGAGAATCCGGCTGGCAATCAACCCGACCCCGTAAATCTGCGCGACCACGTAGATGAAAGACGCCAGGATAACCGCCACCACCCCGACCGAACGCGCCACGTTGCCGCCGTAGCGCGCCCCCAGGAAATCCGGGACGGTGAACTGGCCGAACTTGCGCAGATACGGCGCCAGCAGCAGCGCGACCAGCACATAGCCGCCCGACCAGCCCATCACGAAAGCCAGGCCATCGTAACCGGAGAGGTACAAGGTGCCGGCCATCCCGATGAAGGACGCGGCGCTCATCCAGTCCGAACCGGTAGCCATGCCGTTGAATATCGCGGGAACCCGCCGTCCCGCCACGTAATATTCAACGATATCGGCTGTCCGGGTGAGGATGCCGATGCCGGCATAGAGGCCGACGGTGGCGGCGATGAAGAAATAGCCGATGATTTCGTTGGGTAGTCCCATCTGCTCGGCAATCGCCAGCAGCACTACAAAAAATATGAACCCGCCGGTGTAGATACCGTAATAACGCGTCAGGGTGCGGGAAAACGCTTTGCTGCCGGGGTTGGGAGGGGAATTAGCCAAGGCAGTTGTGGTGGAGGCAAAAATAACGTTTGGCGAGGGCCAGGCCGATCCACAACCAAAACAGCAGGATAAAGGCAACCAGCGGGAGATGTTGGTCGATGATCCAGCGCGGCGTGATACGCCGCACGATTCGAATCACCGGCTGGGTAACGATCTGAAACAGGCGGTAGACAACATTGCCGTCGCGGCCCCGCCCCGCAAACAACGCCAGCAATCCCTGCCCAAGCAGGGAAAAACCGGCCACTTCGACTATGGCGCGGGTGATGCTGATCATCAACAGTTCTGGAGCGGGCATGGCCGGCATTTTAACCCAGAACCCCGTCCCGCCGGGGCTGCCGGGCGTATTGCGGCAATTGGCTGGGGGACTTATTCCTCCCCTTCATCAACGTCATACTCCTTGTCGAGGTTGTTCATGTAGCGGGCGTAATACCAGATGATCAGGACGTAGACGATCAACGCCCCCTGCGCCCCGAAATAAAACCCCAACGGAAAGCCAAGAATCACGATTTCATTCAGCTCGCGCGCATAAAAGCTGAAGACGAAGGTAACCACGAACCAGATGGTCAGCAACAGGCCGGTTATCCGCAGATTCTTGCGCCAGTAGGCCTTGTGCCTTTCAGTGAGTTCCATTCCGGCGGTTAAGCAGTCCAGTTCACGAAGCGCTGGGCCTTCTCCAGCTCCATCAGGCCGCTGAGCTGGTGGATGTCTTTTTCGGCGGCCTTGGCGCTGGCGACCTGGAACAACTGGGCGGTGGCTAGCGAATCGGCGAGCGCGCTATGGCGGGCGAAGTTCTGGATGCCGAAATAGCCGATCCAGTCATCCAGGGCGCGAAAACGCCGGGCTTTTTCCGGGTACAGCGCCGGCACGGCGTAGGCCAGATCCAGCCAGGAATGTTTGAAATTCAGCCCCAGATACTCCTTGAGCGCCCGCTTGATCATGGTCTGGTCGAAAGTGACGTGAAACGCGATCAACGGCGCTTTACCCATGTATTCGAGAAACCGCAGCATTGCTTCCACCGGCGGTACGCCTTCGCGTTGCGCGGTGCCGCTGATGCCGTGAATCAGGATGTTGTCCTTGTCGCTGGCGCGCTCCTGCTGAAGAATGATCTCGAAACTGTCGTCGAAATCGATGCGTCCGTTGGTGACGGCCACCGCGCCAATAGCGATGAGGCGATCCTTGTCGAGAATCAGGCCGGTGGTTTCCACGTCGGCGACCACGAAGCGCGCTCCCTGCAAGGGGCCGGAACAGCTTTCCTCGGGCAGCGCCTGCCAGGCGGCAAGGCGGCGCGCCGCGTCTTCGTCCAGGACAACCTTTTTGCCGAACAGAAAGGAGAAGAGGTTCATAGTTTGTATTCCATGGCTAAACGGGTTTGCAATTTGCGCGCCTGACGGAAGGCTTCCTTGAGAATGCGCCGATCCAGGTCATTGAGGGCGTCCGGGTCGAGCAGGTTGTCCATCACCGCGCCGCCGGTGCTTTCCTCATGCTGGCGGCGCAGGCGCAACAACTGGATGAAATGCAGGGCTTCCACCCACGCTTCGATTTCCGCTGGGCCGATGTTCAAATGTGCGGCAGACAGTCGCAAGCGCTGCACCGTGTTGGTGACGCTGATCCCGGCGGCAAAGGCGTGGATACGCGCCGCATCGACGAACGGCGTCATTCCATTGAGCTTGAGATCCAGCTTATGTCCTTCACTCACCACGAAGTCCCTCACCAAACCCAGCGGAGGCCGGTTGCGCAACGCATTGGCAGCCATCTGATGGAGGAAACGCGGGGTGGCGGCCACCCTCGGCGCAAGCCAGGCGCTCAAGGATTGAGCCAACTCGACTTTGCCGTATAACGCACGGAAATCGAAGCAGATCGAAGCATTCAGCAGGGCTTCCGGGTCGCCATGATCTATCCACGCCCCGAACTTGTCCTGCCATTCTTCCAGTGACAGACACCACTGCGGGTTACAGGCCATGACATCCCCCTTGCACAAGGGGAAGCCGCAGGCATCCAACGCATCGTTGATCCGCCTGGCGACCGGGAGCAATACGTCGCGCACCTGATCCGCCGTTTTCCCGGCGGGTACGACAAAAATCAGGCCGTTGTCCTGATCGGTGTTGAGGGTTTGTTCGACGCGCCCTTCCGAGCCCAACGCCAGCCAGCAGACGCCGGCCTGTAATTCGGCGCTCTCGGCAAGACCGGCGGCAGCCAATTCCAGTTCGATGATCCGCACCGTCAACAGGTCGTTGAGGGTGGAAATGAATTGGGTAAGCTGTTCCGCCGCCACCCCCTGAGCGAGCATGTTGTGGGCCAACTGGCGAATGTCGGCGGCGGCCTCGACCAGTTTATCCACGGCGCTTGCGCTGCGGATTGCCGAACTGATCTGGCGCAATCCAACCCGTTGCAGGGAAAACAGGTCTTTTTCGGATATCACCCCAACCAGCTTTTCCTGATCCGTCACCAAAATATGGCGGAAGCCGTGACGCGCCATCACTAGTGCCGCTTCGTAAGCGGGCGCGGTCGGCGGCAAGGAAGTGAGTTGGGTGCTCATGATGCCGATGATGGGTTGGTCGAGGTTGATTTTGGGCAACGCCACCCGCTTCAATACGTCGTGCAGCGTGAATATTCCGACCGGGCGCTCCTCCTCGGTAGCGACCATCGAACCAATGCCCAGCCGGTGCATAACACCCAGCACCTCGCGCACGGTGGTGTGCGGCGTACACGTCACCGGCGAGCGTCGCACGATGGCGGAAAGCGGGCTATTCATCGACTGCTGGCCGCTGCTGGAATGCGCGTATTGGGCTTGAATGGCCTGTTTCGACTGTTCCAGCAGGCTGGCGATACGGCGGGTGCAGAAATCCTGAAATGCGGGACTGAGGTGGATAAGTTTGGAAAACGC
The DNA here is from genome assembly GCA_964451375.1 of uncultured Sulfuricella sp. GTDB lineage: Bacteria > Pseudomonadota > Gammaproteobacteria > Burkholderiales > Sulfuricellaceae > JAGXQV01. The sequence goes on along the minus strand of CAYVIN010000036.1, from coordinate 16,060 downwards.
TTCAGCCGGTAATACATACAGGAAAGTATCAACCCCGGCCCGGTAAGTGCTTGTGACGCCGCGTTTGGAAAGCAGCGCGCCAAGCGGAAAACATTCGCCTTCGTGAAGCTCCAGCCAGGCGCTTTCGCGTTGCGTCTGGGCCACGCCCTGCTCGCCCTGCACCACCCCTTGGCGAATCACGTAAAAGGCCGACACCGGCCCTTGTTCCGGGGAAAGAACGATTTCCCCCTTGGGGTAGTAAGCCAGTTCCAGACGCTGGATGTAAAACGCCAGATGCTCGCGTTCCATTCGGTCGAATGGCGCAAAACGGCGCAAATGCTCGATAACGGCGGCCAAAAGGGAAGCCGGCATGGAATTGGGGGATGGCATGGCAAAGTTTCCGAAGTGTCGGTAATTCGTTGGAATGATATGTTGCTGGTTATAGCCAGCTATTGTGCAAGCTTTACCCCGCCTTGAAAAGCAAGAAAAAGCCCCCCGTTTTTAGGCGGGGGGCGCAAAGGACAAAAGCTGTATAACTATAATTGGCGTCTTAGTGCGCGCTGGCCGCCTCGGCGTGGATGCCGGTGTTCTGGCGAACATACAGTTCATCCCACATTTCGTCGGCGCGTTTGTCGCGGGTCAGCAAGGAACCGATGATCACGCACAGGAAGCCCAGCGGAATGGAAATCAGACCGGGGTTCTTGAGTTCAATCAGCGGCTTCTCCAGACCAACCATGCTGGTGCGTTGATCCTTGTAGGTATCCAACTCCTTTTTCGCTCCGGCGATTGCCTTCTGAACGCCACCCAGATCTTTTTCCAGCTTGGCTTTTTCTTCCGGCGTCGCAGCCAGGGCAATCTTCGCCTTCAGGCCTTCTTCCTTGGCCAGAGCACCCGGCTTGGCAGCTTTGCCGTCCTTGGCGGCTTCACCTTCCAGAACCTTGTTCGCAGCGGCAATCTTGGCCAGCGGGTAGGTCATGTTGGGGGAAACCATCACCAGACCGATAGCGGTCAGCGAACCAACGACCATGCCCAGCACCACACCGGTGGTGTTGCACTTGCGCCAGTAAAGGGTGAGGAACACCGCCGGGAGATTTGAGGACGCCGCCACGGCAAACGCCAACGCAACCAGGTGCGCCACGTTCTGCCCCTTGGCGAGAATACCCACCACAATCGCCATGATACCCACGATGATCGAAGATACACGGGCAGCAACCACCTGCTCTTGCGGTGTGGCGTGGTCACCCTTGATCACGCCGACGTAGATGTCATGCGCCATCGCGGAAGCTGCCGCCAGCACCAGACCGGCTACCACCGCCACGATGGTGGCGAAAGCCACAGCCGCAACGAAAGCCAGGAACAGGTTGCCGAGCATCGAGTCTTCGCCGCCGCCGATGTATTGGGCGAGCAAGGGACCCGCCATGTTGCCGCCCTTATCCACTGCGATGATCTTGGCTGCGCCGATGTTCATGGCGGCGCCCAGGCCCAAGAACAGGGTCAACACGTAGAAACCACCGATGATGGCCATCGCCCAGATCACCGACTTACGTGCATCCTGCGCCGTCGGCACGGTGAAGAAACGCATCAGGATATGCGGCATCCCGGCGGTGCCCAGCACCAGCGCCATCCCTAAGGAAATCTGGTCAATCGGGTTCTTGAGGAAGAGGCCCGGCTCCAGGAAACGCTGACCAAGTTCTTCCGGCGTCATGTTGGTCGCGGCGTCACCAATCAGCTTGGCAACTTGCGCTTGAATCTTGGGATCAGCCACTGCGGCGCTGAGGAAGCCCGGCAGCGAAAAGCCATATTGGCCCCAGGTGAACAACACCAGCAGAATGGAAGCGGTCACCAGCAGCACGGCCTTGATGATCTGCACCCAGGTGGTGGCCTTCATACCGCCGAACACCACATAAGCCAGCATCAGGACGCCCACGCCGATCACCGAAATTTCGTAATCGATACCGATCAGGGTCTTGATCAGCACACCGCCACCGACCATTTGTGCGGTCAGGTAGAAGGTCGAAACGGTAATGGTGGACAGTGCCGCGACGGTCTTGGCTTTCTTCGGATCGTTGCGGAATGCCAGCACGTCGCCCAAAGTGTATTTACCAATGTTACGACACGGTTCGGCGATCACCAGCAACACGGTGATGTACGCCACCAGCCAACCCACCGAATACATGAAACCGTCGTACCCGTACAGGGAAATCAGACCGGCAATCCCCAGAAACGACGCTGCGGACAGATAGTCGCCGGCAATCGCCCAACCATTCTGTACGCCGGTCACGGAACGACCGGCAGCGTAGAACTCGGAGGTGGTGTGGGTCTGACGGGCAGCCACATAGGTGACATACATGGTAACGGCGATAATCGCGCCGAACACCGCGAAGGTCATCCACTTGAACTCATCCTTCACCGCGCCATCCGCGCCGAAGGCGGCGAAGCTCGCCAGGAAAGCAACCAGCCCCAATCCAGCCGGCCAGTATTTTTTCAGGGTTTGGGTCATCTTATTTCGCTCCCATGTTGTGTGCATCTTTGATGATCGCTTCTGCCATCACATCAAATTCGGCATTGGCGCGCTTGGCGTAAACACCGGCAATCGTCCACGCCACCACGAATTCAGACAAGGCGAACAGGATGCCGATATTCACCGGCCCCCATACCTTGACCCTGAACAGGTCGGTAAAGTAGGCCGCACCGATAGGCAACAGGAAGTAATAGATCACGGAGAAAATCATCAGACCCCACAGAAAACTGGTCTTTTTGCGATGCAACTCCTGGAACCTCGGGTCTGCATCGATTGCAGCCCAGTTCATTTCTGGTTTTGACATTTCGTACCCTCCATTTAAAATTGCTGACGAAACGATATGTTCCCCACCCACGGGGATACAACGTGCACAGTAGCGGTGCATCCTTACGCGAAACTTACTTGGAAAGCCCTTTGGGTCACATGTCTTATAGAGGTATCGCGCCGTGCGCATCCTGATCGTCGAAGATGATGAAGTCCTGCTGGATGGCTTGTGCCACTCCATGCGTCATTCCGGCCATGCGGTTGATTGCGTCGGCAACGGCAAAGACGCCGTACATATCCTGCAAGGTGAAGTTTACGATCTGGTCATTCTCGACCTTGGCCTGCCCAAACTCGACGGTTTTTCCGTGTTGCGCAACCTGCGCGGACATAACCAGACCGTCCCGGTGATCATCCTTACCGCACGCGAAAGTGTGGATGACCGGGTTAAAGGGCTTGATCTGGGGGCTGACGACTATATGACCAAACCCTTCAGCCTACCGGAGCTGGAAGCGCGGGTGCGCGCCCTGCTGCGCCGTGGGCAGTGCGGCGCGAACCCGCTGATTACCTGCGGCGCGCTTGCCTACGATAGTGTCGGGCGGCGCGTCACCCTCAATGGCGAGCGACTTGAACTCACCTCCCGCGAAACCGGCGTTCTGGAAATTCTCATCTCCCGCGCCGGAAGAGTGGTCAGCAAAGACCAACTGATAGAACATCTCTACAGCTACGCTGAGGAAGCCACCGGCAACGCCATCGAAGTTTACATCCATCGCCTGCGAAAAAAAGTCGAGTCCGCCGGAGTCACAATTCGGACGATTCGGGGGCTGGGCTATCTCATGGACAAAATCTAGGGACTAGGGGCTAGTCCCTAATCATGACCGACGACATCCATTCCCTGCGCACCCACCTGATGAACTGGCTGTTCACGCCGCTGTTCGTTTTGTGGATATTCAGCACCGCTTCGGGGTACATGGCTACGCTTAATTTCGCCAACAAACCTTATGATCTGGCGCTCCTCGAACGCGCCCAGGCGCTCGGCGAACAATTGGGACTGGGTAGCGGCAAGGAACGTCTGGGGGGCCGAATCAGCCTTCAGGAGAACACCATTGCCGGGATCAAGGATCATGTTTATTTCTCGATTTCCACCCTGGACGGCAAACATCTCGCCGGCAACGCCACTTTGCCGCGCCCGCTGGCTTCGTTAAGCGAAAAAAAAGGCCCGGTATTCAGCGACACCTCCCGCAAGGACGAAAAATTACGCATGGTGACGCTCCATTACGCCTATTCGGGCGGCGGCGAGATTCTTCTGCAAATGGCTGAGACCATCGGCAAACGCCAGGATTTGGCGCGCGGCATACTGGGCAATATCGTGATCCCCCAGATATTGTTGATCCTGATGGCGGCGGGTGCGGTTTGGTATGCGTTAAAACGCGGCCTTGCCCCGCTCGAACACCTGCGGCGGGGTGTCGAGCAACGCTCCCGCGACGATTTGAGCAGAATCGACGAGAGCCGCGCCCCCGAAGAAGTGCGCCCACTGATACGTGCGGTGAACGATTTGCTGGAACGCCTCAATCGGGTTGTGGAGTCGCAAAAACGTTTTGTCGCAGACGCGGCGCACCAGTTGCGCACCCCCTTTGCCGGGCTGAAAACCCAGGCGGAACTGGCGTTGCGCGAATCCGACCCCGAACGTAAACAACACGCGCTCAGACAGATTCTCGCCGGCGCGGAGCGGTGTAACCATCTGGTCAATCAACTGTTATCACTCGCCCGCAATGAACCTAACGCCCAATTGGTAGGCCGTCTGGAACCTTTGGAGCTGAATTACCTGGCTCAGGAAACCACCATGTTGTGGGTGCCGCAAGCGCTGGAAAAAAATATCGACCTGGGTTTTGAGGGATTCAGAAAAGCCGTTCCGGTGCGTGGCGACGCCGTCAGCCTGCGTGAGATGATCGGCAATTTGCTCGACAACGCGATTCGCTACAGTGCGCCAGGCGGCACGGTTACGCTGAGTGTCGGCTATGAATCCGGGGGCGGCGTATTACGCGTCGAAGACGATGGCCCCGGCATCGCGGCGGAACACCGCAGCCAGGTATTTGAACGCTTCTATCGCATCCTCGGCAGCGGTCAGAAAGGCAGCGGCCTGGGATTGGCGATTGTCCGCGAAGTAGCCAATTTACACGGCGCGCACATCAAACTGGAGAGTGGCAAACAGGACAAGGGCACCCTGATCACTATCCGCTTCCCCCACCATCACGCCGGGTTATAACCACCTGCCAGAATCCAGCGTTGGTTTCCGGCGCTACCAAACCGCTGCAGTCAAGCCGTTCCCCGCGCTTACTCGCGTGAGGAAGGCACAAGCTACAACGCCGGCTTGCGCCGGCGTTGTAGCTTGTGGTCGATGACGCTTATTCGTCGTCGTCCCCTGCCCCTTCGGGCTTGGGACGACGTTTTACAGTCTTCGGATCACAAATGATGGGACGATAGATTTCGACCCGGTCACCGTCCGCCACCGCCGCGTCGAGCTTGACGAGTTTGCCGTAAATCCCCGCCTTCGCTGTCGCCACATCGATTTCGGGGAATTGTTTGACTATCCCCGACTTCTCGATGGCGTCCTTAACCGTAGCGCCATCGGGCAGATCGGCGGTGAGATTGGCGTGGCGGGTGGTGCTGGCGTAGAAAACTCCGACTTTCATGATGTTCTCCTTAAGCCGCGCTGTGGGCGCCGCCCATCTGGATTTCCTTGCCGGCCCTGACGTCGATCATACGTTTGGCCACGACCAACAAACCAGTCACGAGGAAGCCGCCGGGCGGCAGGATCATTAGCAACACGCCCATATCTTCCGGCAACAAGCGCAACTCCATGAACTTGAAGGAAGGCCCGAGCAGCAGCGAAGCATCCGCAAACAGAGTGCCTACGCCGATAATTTCGCGCACCGCGCCGATGACGGTCAATGCGATGGTGAAGCCAATCCCCATAAATATGCCATCCCACAATGAAGGCAGCACCGGTTCCTTGGCGGCGAAGGCTTCCAGACGGGCCAGCGGCAGGCAGTTGGATACGATCAGCGGAATAAACAGGCCCAGCACTTTGTAGAGTTCGTGCATCCAGGCGTTCATGCCCAGATCAACGACTGTCACCATCGCGGCGACGATCAGGATGTACACCGGGATGCGCACCTCGGTGGTGATGTAGTTGCGGAACATCGCCACCAGCAAGCCCGAGGCGGCCATCACCACGGCGGTAGCGAGGCCCATGCCAAGACCGTTGGTGGCGCTGGTGGTCATCGCCATGGTCGGACACATGCCGAGCAGCATGGCGAACACGCCGTTGTTGTCCCACAGCCCGTCGCGGGCAATAGTGCCGTAAGTTGCCATGATTATTTAACCTCCGTCATTTTCGCCGAATTGGCGGCGTAGAACTCCATACCTTCACGGATCGCCTTGACCACGCCGCGCGGAGTGATGGTCGCACCGGCAAACTGGTCAAACTGGCCGCCGTCTTTTTTCACTTTCCACTTTTCCACCGGCGGGTTGCCTAGTGAAAGCCCGTTAAAGCGCAAAATCCAGTCGCCTTTCTTAACCTCGATCTTGTCACCCAAGCCCGGCGTTTCCTTGTGGGCCAGGACGCGCACACCGAGAATTTTGCCTTCCGGGTCGATACCCATCATCAGCTTCATTTCGCCGGCGTAGCCGGAGCCGTGGATTTCATACGCCAGTCCGGTAACCTTGCCATCCTTCATGGCGCGGTAAATCGTGACTTCCTTATCGTGCTCGCCCTTCAGGGTGATGGCGTCCTTGATCGGATTGTTGTCTTGCCGTTCCGCCGGGAGCACCTGGGATAACGAGGCGATCTTGTCTTCCATGGCGCGTTCGGCGATTTCCTTGGCGGTGACCATATCAGTCAGGGCGATCAGGATGCCGAATCCCAAGCAAAACGCACCGAGGATCAGGCCATGTTTCATTGCGTTGTCTTTTTTCATCGTCAGTCTCTCCCAAGGGGCAGCGGTTCACCCTTGCTGGTGCGGCCATAGGCGCGCGGACGGGTGTATTGGTCGATGATGGGGGTCAGCGAATTCATCAGCAGCACGGCGAACGCCATGCCTTCCGGATAACCCGCAAAATTACGGATAATCCAGGTGAGCAAGCCCACGCCCACCCCGAATATGATCTGGCCTTTTTTGGAGACCGGCGAAGTAACGTAATCCGTGGCAATAAAAAACGCCCCCAGAAATGTCGCACCGGACAACATGTGGAACAGGCCGGGCGCGAAGCGCGCCGAATCAACGATATGAAATATGGAACCCGTCACGAATATCGAGCCCAGTACCGCAACCGGGATATGCCAGGAAATAATGCGTTTGTAGAGCAGGAAAAAGCCGCCCAGCAAAATCAGGATCGCGGACGTTTCACCCAGACTGCCGGCCTTGTAGCCCCAGGCCAGATCAAGCATGTCCGGGATGTGGGTGAGGTCGCTGTCGCGTGAATAGGTTTTCAGCGATTCCGACACCGGCACACCGCGCGACAATTCGGTCTTGACAAAACCCAACGCTGACGCGGCGCTTACCGAGTCGGGAGACTGCCCGCCAAAGGTAATTGCGATGGACTGACTCACGCCGGGCGCATTTGCAGAAAACAGCGGCTGCGGCAGCACCCAGGCGGTCATCACGACGGGAAACGACACCAGCAACGCAACACGCGCCACCATGGCGGGATTAAAGAGGTTTTGCCCGATCCCGCCGAAAGTATGTTTGGACAAGGCGATGGCGAATACCGCGCCCATCACGCCAGTCCACCACGGCGCCCAGGGCGGCAGGGTCATTGCCAGCAACCAGCCGGTCAGCAACGCCGAACCGTCGGCCAGAACCGGTTTGATACGCTGGCCGGCGAGCATCAGGCAGCCAGCTTCGACTGCAAGACACGCGCCGATGGTCACCAGAAACAGGAATATCCCCGGCAACCCGAACAGGTAGAGGTTGAACGCGGTCGCCGGCAATAACGCCAGCACCACCGTGAGCATGGTTTTCTGGACGGTATTGACGCCGTGAGCGTAGGGGGCGCAAATCGGTTGGGTAGGTTGGGTACTCATGCGCTTGCCTTATCTTCGGTGGTTGAGGTGGCTGCCGCCTGGGCTTTTTTCGCCGCGAGCATGGCGCGTTTGGCCTCGGCGGCTTTTTCCAGGCGAACGTTACGGGCTTCGGCGAGCGTCTTGACGCGGTCGTTTTTGCGCGCCTCGCGGGCTTGGGCGCTCAACATGCCCTTGGCGTAGTTGAAGTATTGCACCAGCGGAATGTGCGACGGGCAAACCCAGGAACAACTCCCGCACGAGAAGCAGTCCTGGACGCCAAGTTTGGCGGCTTCTTCCAGATGATCCTTGCGGATGAACGCCGACATTTCCACCGGCACCAGGCCGCACGGGCAGATCGTCACACACGCGCCGCAACGGATGCACGGACTGGCCGGCGCATCGTTGGTTTCCTCGGCGAGCAGCGCGAGGATCCCCGAAGTCCCTTTTACCACCGGGACTTCCAGACTGGGTAAGGGTTGCCCCATCATCGGGCCGCCGTTGACCAGCCGCCATGGGGTGGTCGAGAACCCGCCGCAGAAGGACACCAGATCGGAAACCATCGCGCCGATAGGCGCTTCAATATTCTTGGGCTGACGCACCGCCTTGCCGCTCACCGTGACCACACGGGAAATCAGCGGACGACCAAAACGCACCGCCTGATGGACGGCGCGCGCGGTGGCGGCGTTGTGCACCACCACGCCGATTTCGGCGGTGAGGCGGCGCACCGGGGTTTCGATCCCGGTAATCGCCTGCGCCAGTTGCCGTTCCGCGCCCATCGGATATTGCACCGGCACCGCTGCAACTTCGACATTGGAGAAGGTGGCAGCGACCTTGCGCATCGCTTCGATGGCTTGTGGCTTGTTGTCTTCGATACCGATCACCACACGGGGCGCACCCAGGGTGTGGGCCATGATGCGCGCGCCGTCGATCACTTCATCGGCGTATTCACGCATCACGCGGTCGTCGCAAGTCAGGTAGGGTTCACATTCCGCGCCGTTGATCAGGAGGATTTCCAACTTGTTCTGGATACCCAGATTCAGTTTCACGGCAGACGGGAATGTCGCCCCGCCAAGACCGACGATGCCGGAAATGGCGACACGTTCGTTGATTTCTTCGCGACTGGCGGCAAACGGATCAGGTATTGGCGCAGGCAATTCAGCCCATTCGTCCAGGCCGTCCGGCTCAATCACAATAGTGGGTTGCGGCAGGCCGGAGGCATGGGGTGCGAGCAACTCGGCAACCGCCTTGATACGACCGGAAGTCGGCGCATGTTGCGGGGCGGATACCACGCCCGAACTGCGCGCAATCATCTGGCCTTTCTTGACCAGATCACCTTCGCGCACCAGAGCTTCGGCAGGCGCGCCGATATGCTGTTGCAGCGGAATAAACAGCTCCGCCGGCATCGGCAACACCTCGATAGCCTTTTCGCTGGTTAGTTCCTTGCGGTACTCGGGATGTATCCCGCCGCGTATGGGAAAGAGTTTCATGCTTGCCTCGATCAGTTTTTGCTTGGGATCAGTGAATTTGATGCTCGTCCGGCTTGTTCCAATGCCAGCTTCCCACCGTAACCGGGATCTGGCACATCTTGATGGCTTCTGTCGGGCAAACCTTGAAGCACTTGGCGCAACCATGACAATCTTCGGTGATGATGCTGTGCATCAGCTTGTTGGCCCCGACGATGGCGTCCACCGAACATTCCTTGATGCAGCGGGTGCAGCCGATACATAACTCTTCGACGATGACCGCATATTCGGGCGCTTTTTCCTCATGTTCGGAAAGATCGGCGGTGACGCCGAGCTTTTTCGCCAGCGCTTCCACGGTTGCCTTGCCGCCGGGAGGACACAAGGTAACCGGCGCTTCGCCGCGCGCCAGCGCCGCTGCCGCCTGACCACAGCCGACGTAGCCGCATTGACCGCATTGAGAACCCGGCAACATGGCCTTCAACTCTTCTTCGAGGGGATTTTCCTCTACGGCAAGAAATTTCGCCGCCGCGCCGAGCATACCGCCCAGCACCACGCCCATCGCCGTCAGGCTACCGACAGAAATCAACATGTTTCAAACTCCTAGTTTGTGCTCATTCCGGAAAAACCCATGAACGCCAGAGCCAACAGGCTGGCGACGATAAAACCAATCGGCGGGCCGGCAAACAGGCGCGGCACGTCAGCCAGGGCGAGGCGCTCGCGCAGGCCGGCAAACATCACCATCACCAGGCTGTAACCAACCGAAGAGGCGAAAGCAAACAGGGTGGCGGAGATGAAGCTCATCTTGGCTTCGACCAGCAGCAGGGCGACACCCAGCACGGCGCAGTTGGTAGTGATCAGCGGCAGATAAATACCGAGCATCTGGAAGAGCGGCGGAGAAACCTTCTTGACCGTCAACTCGGTAAACTGCACCGCAGCGGCGATCACCAGGATGAAGGTCACGGTGCGCAAATAAGTCAGACCGAACGGCTGCAACAAATAAGCCTCCACCGCCCAGTCGGCCATCGACGAGACGGTGATCACGAATGTCGTCGCCAGCCCCATACCGACCGCCGTATCAATGCGGGTGGTCACCCCCATGAACGAGCACAAGCCGAGGAAACGCGCCAGGATCACATTGTTCACCAGCGCAGCGCCTATCATCAGAAGTATGTATTCCTTCATTCTTTTACCTCTAGCTTTTTAAAAATGACAAGTAATCACGACGTCGGCGCGCCGCAGAAATTGGGGAGACAATTCACCATGCGCATCGAGGCGGAGTGCGTTGAAACGCGCGCCAACCATGCCGATGCCCAGTCCGACGACCATCGCGATCATGGTAATCAGGTCGCTGCCCGCCGCCCATTGGGCCATCGCACCACAAAACAGCAAACACACCAGCGGAATCGCATATGCAGTCAAAGACGCCTTGACCAGCGCCTTTTCGCTCACGCCGATCACCACCCTTTCGCCGACCCGCAGACCATCGCGATTGGGCAACGAAAAACGACGCGCTTCAAGACGATCCGTAAGGGTGCCAATGCCGCCTTTTCCGCCACACGCCGAAGACGAGGCGCAGTGACCGCAACTGGTGGTTTGTTCCGGCTCCAGCCAGACCACGTCGCTATCCACCGCAACCACGTGGGCAAACCCCTCCACCAGGGTGGGCGCACCATAGTCGGGCGTGTAGGTGTCTTCCATCATGCTCAGGCCGTCACCGTCGCAACGATGCCTTGCGGCGTGACATAAATCGCTTTTTCGCCACCGGCGGCGCGCAGGATTTCCTGGCGACGTTCAACCGGGGCCATCAGCATCGCCGTAGACAACCCATCGGCAACCGCACCGAGATTGGCGACCACAGAAACACCCAACATCGCTGGCACCGTGCGTCCGCTACGGGTATCGATCAAATGCGTGAATTTGCCGGCCTGATCAAACAGGGTGCCGTAGCCGCCCGAGGTGGAGACACATTGATTCACCACATCAAGGGTGACAACGCTATTCGACGGGCTGGCCGGATTGGCGATAGCGATGCGCCACGCCGAGCCGTCCGGCTTGGCGGACAACGCGCGGGGCTCACCCATATCAACCAACATGCGGTCAAAACCGTGGGCGCGCAGCACCTCGGCAACCCGGTCGGTGATATATCCCTGCGCACCGCTATTGAGGGTCAACCCCATGCCGGGCCGGGCAAAAGCAACGCGGCGATTGGCTGCATCAAGCTCCACGGCGCGCCAATCGACCAAATCACGCGCCGCCTGGATGGCAGCGGCGGAAGGGCCTGCCGGATCGGGGTTGGTCGCAGTGAAGTGCCGGAAGTAGGTCTGCCACAAAGGTTGCACGGTGGGGTCGTAAGCGCCATCGCTGATCTGCGCGAGCGCCAGTGCGCGACTGGTCATCGCAACGAAATCCTGCGGCGCGTTTTCCAAAACGCCATGGCGATTCAAAGCGGAAATTGCGCTGTCAGCGCGATACACGCTAAAAATCGCCTCAAGGCGCTGCAATTCCTTCAACGAAGCGTCGATGGCGGCCTGCGCCTGAGCTGCGTCGTCATGAAATAGCTGAATGGAAGCCGGCGCACCCAGCGCAGTACCTTCCCAGCGAACCATCCGGGCTTGTGCGGAACCCATTTTCAGGAGCAGCGGCAAACCGGCGGCAGCGGCGGCGAGCGTGATGAAGCGGCGGCGTGACAGATTGGTATGCATGGCGATTGATCTCAATGTATGTAATCGGCTGCGGAGCTAACCACAGGCATTGCCTTTCAGCAATTCTAATGCCAGAAGACAATTTCAATAATCATCAATGTGTTGCGAATTTTCCGCGATGGACGAATGACAGGAGTCCGACAATTATGTTGGAAAAGCTGCGTACCGCGACATTCGGTTTCGGCAGGCAGTTTTCAACCTTGATGACAAAAAAACAATTGAGCGCCGCTATTACTCGCTCAATCTTCTATGAGACATATTATATATTAAAACCCGGCTTTGATTCACCACTCCGATAACGGAAACTCTTCGCCGCGTCAGCAACATGGGCTTTCGCCGGGAAGTTGAATATCCCCTATCCGAGGAAGAATCCCGACGCATCCCAGTATTCCCGGATTGACGCTTTTGTCGGAATCGCCTGGATTCTTCCGTGGACAAAAAAAACCGCCCAGGCGGGCGGTAAAGGGGAGAGAAAGGAGAACGGGGCTACGCTTAAAGGCACACGCCCGTTGTAACTGCTGTTACACACAACCAGTCGGCTTGGGCAGGCCGGAAATACGGCAACCTTGCTTCGCCGGCCCATACGGGAACAATGAATACAGATATTTCGAATCGCCTTTTTCGGCACCGTATTCGCGGGCCATGGCTTTTTGCAGCAAACGAATATTGGGGACAGTGCCGTTTTCCGCGTAACCCTGACGCAGGAAATGAATGACTTCCCAGTGATTGTCGGTCAGCTCCAGTTTTTCCTTGGCGGCGATACACTCAGCCAACTCTTCCGACCACAGGGAAAGATCGCGCAAATATCCTTCCGAATCGGTTTCCACGGTAATGCCATTGATTTCAAATTCCATGATAAAAACTCCTTGTCGATGTGTATTTGGGTTATGTTTTGAACTTGGAATCAGTTTAAATGTACCCGAGCGTTTTTGTCAACTAATTGGTGAAATTTTTTTCTCCGGCCCGCCAAAAAAAAGGCGCCCGATTGGGCGCCGAACACTGCACTGCCTGAATTTCACTGGATATTCTTTACCTCAAGCCGCCTTGATAGGCATCGTACAAAACAGATCGTCGGCGGCGGCATCGCCGAGACGTTCGTAAATCGCCGCGATGGCCTGATCTTCGGTGGCGAAGATGTTGGCCTGACTGATCAAGTCAAACAGGTCGGTGTTACGCATCACATCAAGCACCTGTTTCTTCAGCCCCGAGAAAATCACTTCCATGCCGTTTTCCCGCAACCTTTCCACCAGATGGTGCACCACCTCTTCGCCGGAAGCATCGAGCTGATTGATCGAATCCCCCACCACCAGCAAAAACTTGGCGTCCGGCTTGTGGGCCACAGCCTCCAGCACAGTGTCCTCAAAATACGAAACATTGGCGAAATACAGCGAACCGTCAAAACGCATCGCGATGATATGAGGGCTGGTCGGCAGGTCGGGATTCACCTTCACATCGCGCAGAGTGCCGTCCTTGTAGCGCCCCAGCATCGCGACGCGGGGTTTCATGGTGCGGTACAGATAAAGCAGGATGGCCAATGTCGCGCCGACCATGATGCCCTTGTCCAGATGCGGCGCAGCAACCAGAGTGATGACGAAGGTGGTCAGGGCGACCAAACCGTCGGCCTTGCTCGCCTGCCAGGTATGTTTGAGAGCCTTCGGCGTGATCAGGCCGGTCACCGCCAGCAGAATGATCACCGCCAGCACCGCCTTGGGCAGGTGGTAGAGATAAGGCGTCAGGAACAACAAAGTGACGACCACGAACAACCCGTTGAACACCATTGCGAAGCCGGTCTTTGCGCCGGCCTGGAGATTGATCGCCGAACCGGTGAACGAACCACACGCCGGATAAGCCTGGAAAAATGCGCCGCCGATGTTGGCGATGCCCTGGCCGATGAGTTCCTGATTGGGGTCGAGGCGTTGCTTGGATTGGGCGGCCATCGCCTTCGCCATGGAAATCGATTCCATAAACGCCACCAGCGCAATCACCAGCGCAGCAGTAAGCAGAGACAGAATTGCATCGAGACTCAGCGAAGGAATCCGCAGTGACGGCAGACCTTCCGGGATTTTGCCGACCACGTCGCCGCCGCCGGTCAGGGTCAGATGGCCTTTGTCGATTTTCTTGATATGCCAACTCCGCCCATCGGTTTCCACCCCCGGCGGAACCTTGCCCGCCACATACAGCTGAGAATGTTCGTTTTCCGGCGCTTTGGCGCGCTCGAATTGGAAATGGCGCAACTGGTGCATCAACGCAATATTGTGTTTTTCCGCACCGGCCATTTCGATTTTCAGCAAATCAACCTGATGGGAAAGATTCACGGAAGTGCGTTCCTCGTGCGCTTTTTCGGCGGCGCGCAGATTCGAGGAACGGCTGGTAATGACCGTCGCCAGAGAGGAAATCTGGGCGTCGGTCTGAATATATTCGTTTAATAACGCCTGCACCGCAGGATCGGCGATTTCCTCGGGCGCACTTTTGGTCTTGTGCTCGAAACCCACCACCACGCTGACGATGATGGTGATCACCACGGCAATCAATACTGAGGGTTTGGCCAGCCCCTTGACCTTCTTCAAACCCAGCATCAGCGCCAGCGCAAAAATCGACATCGCCAGGGTAGGCAGATGGGTTTGCGGCAGATAACCGAACATCTCCCAGATATCCTTGAGGAAGGAATCGCTGCGCCCCTTGGGAATACCCAGCAACATATCAAGCTGCGACAGGCCGATGATAAGCGCCGCCGCGTTCATGAATCCGAGAATCACCGGATGAGAAACAAAATTGACGATGGTGCCGAGTTTGATCACCCCCAGGCCAAACTGCATCACCCCCACCATCAAGGTCAGGAGCAGCGCCAGACCGATATAGTCATCGGTAAACGGCACCGCCAGTGGCGTCACTGCGGCGGCGGTCATCAGCGAAATAATCGCCACCGGCCCGGTCGCCAATTGCCGCGAGGAACCCCACAAAGCGCCGAGAATGGCCGGCACAAACGCCGTATACAGGCCAAAATACAAAGGCAGACCGGAAAGCTGGGCATACGCCATAGCCTTGGGCACCAGCACCAGACCACCGGTGATACCGGCGATCAGGTCGCCGCGCAGGATGGTGGTGCTGACCGGGAACCACGCCAGAAAAGGGAAAAAACGCAACAGCCACTTGTTGGTAATCATGAAAAGACCCTATTTGAAGCCGGGAGGCAATAAACCCAACCACATCATTGCGAAATAAAACAGCTATGATGCAATACGCAACGCCGGATTATATCCCCAGCACCGTCATGCTCCCCAACGAAATAATTTATGGGTCTATTGCAGTTACTTTATAAACTCACCACCTAAACCCACCACCAAGGTATTGAATTCATGATCAGAAAAAATCCCAACGGCGATCTGCCGGTCATACACGAATCCGCTTATGTCGATAACACCGCCATCATCTGCGGCAAGGTAATCATCGGCGAAAACGTCTTCATCGGCCCCTACGCGGTGATCCGCGCCGACGAGGTGGACGAGGACGGACAGATGGAGCCGATCGTCATCGGCGCACACTCCAACATCCAGGACGGCGTGGTGATCCATTCCAAAGCGGGCGGACTGGTGAAAATCGGCGAATACACCTCCATCGCGCATCGTTCCATCGTCCACGGGCCATGCGTAGTCGGCAACCACGTCTTCATCGGATTCAATTCGGTATTGTTCAACTGCGTGGTCGGCGACCGCTCGGTAGTCCGTCACAACTCGGTGGTGGAAGGCTGCGACATCCCGTCCGGCTTCTATATCCCCTCCACAACCAACATCCACTCGTGCTCCGACCTGTGTTAAATCGAGCAAGTCTCCGCGCAGGTCGTCGACTTCTCCGAGTCAGTCACCCGCGCCAATCACGAACTGGTAAAGGGATACAAGAAATTGCAGAACGAATTTTGAGGGAAGCGACGGTTATCCGCGCCGACCGTTTTCGCAGGCCGACGTGGATTAAAACCCGCTATCAGTCACGCTCAAACAAATGGGGTGGGGAGGACGGCAATGTTGTTGACTTAAGTGCGGCAATTCTATAACATATTGTTTATTAATGATTA